>NZ_JCAIOL010000008.1:247912-288038 GCF_059587065.1 Neobacillus sp. DZ-9 | reverse complement strand
TAAAGTAAAAAGGCAGTTGAAAGTTCATTGAACTTTCAACTGCCTTTTATAAATATTGGACTTTTTCAGTGCCCTCGATTAAATAGAAGGGGTTTTTTAATGTTGGCAATTTTCGCATAAATTGTAGTTTTTCGTATAAGTTTTATAAACCCGTATAACTAGAAGCATCGTGGCATCTTTTCGTAAGCACTTTTGCGAAAAATGCCTATAAACTTAGTAAATGAATCTTATTAGGTTCCAAAAGCAACAAAGTTTACGAAAAGAGCCCTTAATGTTTGATTAAATTTCAATGAAAAAAAGAAATATAAGAGAAAAAAGTGCTAAATTGTAGGGGAGTAATTTACAGGCCATTTCGAAAAAAGAAGGGATTCTATGAAACAGCGCATTTTGGTTGTAGAGGACGAAAAGCAAATCGCTAAGATCTTAAAGCTCGAACTCGAGTATGAAGGGTATGAGGTCGCCGTTGCCTATGATGGAAAGGCAGGCTTGCAGGCGGCCCTTAATGAAAAATTAGATTTGATCTTACTGGATGTCATGCTGCCTGAAATGAATGGCATAGAGGTCCTAAGAAGAATTCGGAAGGAAAATACCATGCTTCCTGTCATTTTATTAACCGCACGTAACATGACGATGGATAAAGTTGCGGGGCTCGATCAAGGAGCGAACGACTATATTACAAAGCCCTTTGAAATCGAGGAATTACTGGCAAGGGTTCGGTCGTGCTTAAGGCAGAATTCCCTTGCTGCTAAAGCTTCACAACCGGAGAATCCCCTTTTATCCTTTAAGGATTTAACCGTTAATCTGGATACTAGAGAGGTAACACGGGGTGAAACTTCCATTACCTTAACACCTAAGGAATTCGATTTACTCGTCTATTTATTGACAAATAAAAATAGAGTCGTCACAAGGGAAAATATCCTGGTAAATGTTTGGGAATATGAATATGAAGGCGAAACCAATGTCATTGATGTGTTTATCAGACATTTAAGAAAGAAAATAGAGGAAGGTTTTCCCGAACCAACGATTATACAGACGGTAAGGGGTATCGGTTACACCGTAAGGGAGAATTAACAAAATGAAGATTACAACGAAAATTAATTTGATGACGACCGCTTGGATTCTCTGTGTCTTACTGGCAGTAAATGCGGTTGTCTTTTTTTCTTTTATGAAAATAACAGTCAATATGGAGACTAATGACCTGTTTCAAAAAGCGAATAATTTGATAAAGGAAATGGAAAGAGGTGAATCCCCTTCCGAGGTGAAGGGAATTTTCGCCCCTTATTTAACCAACCATTCTTTTATTAGAACGTTAAAGAACGATTCCCAAATTGCCTATCAGGCAACAAATGATAAGTACTTGGCCGGAAAAATAAAACCAAAATTCGTCAGCAAAAAGGAGACGGAACGAAGGACGATTATCCGAAACGATAAGGAGGAACAAATCTTAATTGTCAGGGTGCCAATACCATCTGGCGCAGGAACACTTGAAGTCGCTGAAAAATTATCAGGACTGGAATTAGCGAAAGACGTCCTCCTATCGATTTTAGCTTTTTGCACGTTTTTAGGAGCGCTTTTATCGCTGCTTGGCGGCAGATTGCTTTCGAATCTCATTATGAGACCCATCTCCAATATGATTAACACGATGGAGGACATTGAACAAAGCGGGATTCCGAAAAAAATCGTCATCCAGCATGAAACAAAGGATGAGTTGCAAAAAATGGCCGTCACATTCAATCAAATGATAGGAAGATTAGAGGACAACCTTGAAAAACAAAGGCAATTCATTTCGGATGCCTCTCATGAACTTAAAACCCCGCTGACAGTGATCAAAAGCTATGCCGATCTATTGCTGAGACGTGGGTTGCAAAATGAAGAGATTGCCCATGATGCCATTGAATCCATTCATTCGGAAGCAACGCGGATTCAAAAAATGACGGAAAGATTCCTCGATTTAGCCGATACTGAATCAGGTAATCTTTTAGAAATAAAAGAAATCAATTTAATCCATTTTTGCGGAAATATTCTTAAACAAATTGCAAGTGCTTATAAGCGAGAAATTGACCTTCATTACCAGGATGATGCCATTTCCACCTCTGCGGATGAACTCAAACTAAAACAGGCGATCATTATTTTAATAGATAATGCTATCAAATATAGCACAGATAAAATAGATGTTTATCTATCAGAAACTGATCAATTTACCTTGATTAAGGTGAAGGATTATGGGATTGGGATACCGGAGTACGAAATGGATAATATCTTCGAACGGTTTTACCGGGTGGACAAGGCTCGGAGTCGTGAGACTGGTGGAACAGGACTTGGCCTTGCTATTGCCAAAAATATCATGAAACAGCATCACGGGGAAATTAAAGTGAAAAGCTCCGAAGGTGTGGGAACAGAAGTTGAATTGATTTTGCCGAAATCTTAATTCATTTTTAATAATACTTTAAGTAAAAATTCAGCTTGTGGCTTTATAGTTAGATGGTGCCAATCAAAGGAGGTCACGAAAATGTTTCATCTTGACTTTGAAGCCTTTCAATTCATAAATCATCTCGCGATAAGTGAGCGAGTTTTAAATCCACTCATGGTGTTTTTAGCGGAAAAAGCGGAGTATTTATTCTTTGCAGGAATAATTTTGTATTGGTTTTATCCTCGGAATCGAACAGAAAATCGAAGAATGGTGGCAGAATCCATTGTTGCCGCATGTGTTGCCCTAGGTGTTAACGTGCTGATCGGTCACTTTTTTTACCGGGACCGGCCCTTTGTCAGTCATCATGTGAACTGGCTGATTCCCCATGTGAAAAATGCCTCGTTTCCTAGCGACCATGCCACGGCGGCATTCGTGATTGCAACTGCTATTTGGATTTGGCGGAAAAGTGATGGCTGGTTGTGGCTGCTTCTATCGGCAGGTATTGCCCTATCCCGAGTGTGGACAGGGGTCCATTATCCTTTAGATGTAACTGCTGGGATGATCATTGGGACCTGCACAGCGTTTGCAGTCCATAAGCTATTGCTTCGTACTGAGATACTAAACAGAGTTGTGAATTTACTAATTGAGTTCTATGAAAAAATAGAAAGCAGACTATGGGTAAAAAAGAAGGCCAGTTGATGGTCTTCTTTTTTTGTTAATTACATAAATATTGGAAAAGATAAACAAAGAGCAGCAAAGGGGGGACTTTATATATACAAAAAACAAGAACAAAGGCTAAGTTTACTTGCTTTTATTGTCGCTGCTATTTTGGGCCTATCCATAATTGGAAGGATTTTTACAGGCTAAGAAAGGAAATCGTGAAATGGGAAATGAAGACTCAGTTCTATTAAGCCGAATACTCACAGAATTAACGCTATCCTTTCATATTATCTACGCAACCATTGGAGTCGGAATCCCGCTAATGATTATGATTGCTCAATGGGTTGGGATTAAAAAACAGGATGAACATTACATATTATTAGCAAGACGCTGGACACGCGGCTTTGTCATTTCCGTGGCAGTAGGGGTAGTAACTGGAACCGCGATTGGGCTTCAGCTTTCACTATTGTGGCCGCATTTTATGGAGCTGGCAGGCAACGTCATCGCCCTGCCTTTATTTATGGAAACCTTTGCTTTTTTCTTTGAAGCCATTTTCTTAGGCATTTATATCTATACGTGGGACCGGTTTGAGAATCAGAAAAAGCATCTTTTACTGTTGATTCCTGTAGCTATCGGGGCATCCTTTTCCGCCGTTTTTATTACCATTGTCAATGCCTTTATGAATGCACCACAGGGGTTTGATCTCGTAGGCGGACAGCTTGTGAATGTCAGCCCGATAGTTGCGATGTTCAATCCGGCCATGCCGACTAAGGTTGCGCATGTGCTGGTAACGGCCTATATGACCTCGGCGTTCGTGCTTGCTTCTATCGGAGCCTCTCGTCTGTTGAAAGGTTCCGATCATTTGTATCATAAAAAAGCGTTATTTTTAACCTTAAAACTTGGGTTCGTTTTTTCAGTAGCATCCGCTTTAATTGGCGATTTTTCTGGAAAATATTTAGCGGAGTATCAGCCTGAAAAATTAGCCGCTGCCGAATGGCACTTTGAAACAGAGGAGGGAGCCCCGCTTATTTTGTTTGGGGCCCTTGATAATGGAAAAGTAAAATATGCGATAAAAGTGCCATATGCACTCAGTATTTTAGCTAGAGATCTTCCGCAGGCAGAAGTGATTGGACTGGATCAGTTTTCTAAAGATGAAGTGCCGCCGCTTTATATCCATTATTTATTTGATGCAATGGTGACGATTGGAATGGGGCTGACCGGTTTATCATTGATCTATTTACTGGGGACTTGGCTTAGGTGGCATATTATTTATTCGAAATGGTTCCGATGGCTCCTTGTCCTTGGCGGTCCGCTTTCAGTTCTGGCGATTGAAACAGGCTGGTGGCTTGATGAAGTGGGGCGGCAGCCATGGATTTTACGGGGAATTATGCGGACAAAAGAAGCAGCAACCTCAAGTGGTCAAGTCGATCTCATGCTGCTATTGTTTGCCGGTCTTTATTTGATTTTGGGAATTGGCAGCGTAGTCGTTCTGCTAAGGATGTTCCGCAAAAATACGGTGGAACAGGAATTGGCCGATCGGGCTTCCTTGAAGGCAGGTGAGCGGTATGACGCTTGAAATCCTTGGAATCACCGTGTTGGGGATGTTTCTCTTTGGCTATATTATCGTGGCCTCGATTGATTTTGGTGCTGGCTTTTTTAACGCCTTTAGTACGGTCACAGGCAAGCAGCATATTTTGACTAAGGTCATTCAGCGCTATTTATCACCTGTTTGGGAAGTGACCAATGTTTTTTTAGTGTTTTTCTTTGTCGGGATTGTCGGTTTTTTTCCAAAAACCGCTTTCTATTTTGGTTCAACCTTGCTGGTACCAGCAAGCATTGCTATCGTTCTGCTGGCAATTCGCGGTTCATATTATGCGTTTTCTACTTATGGAGGACTTAAACACAAGCGGTATACCATTTTGTATGGACTGACCGGATTATTTATTCCAGCCTCTTTATCGATTGTTTTGACGATCTCCGAAGGCGGCTTTGTGAGGATGGAGGAAGCGCGGCCGGTTCTGGACTATTGGAGCTTGTTCACGAGTCCTTTATCATGGAGTATTGTGGTGCTCAGCCTGACAGCCGTTTTGTATATTTCTGCGGTATTTTTGACTTGGTATGCCCATAAAGCCAAGGACGAGGAGGCCACAAACCTACTGCGAAAATATGCGTTAATCTGGGCGGGGCCAGCGATTATTACAGCTGCTGGGATTATCGTGGAAATGCGGACTCATAATCCTGAACATTTCAAGGGCTTGATCAGCCTATGGTGGCTGTTCGCCCTGTCTGTTATTTTCTTCGCCGGATCGGTTTATTTCATTTGGAAGCGGCAGGCCTATGGATTAGCCTTCTGGTTAATGGTCGGGCAATTTACTTTTGCCTTTTTGGCCTATGGCATTTCACATTATCCTTATTTAATGTATCCGTATTTGACCATTTATGACAGCTTTACAAATGAATCGATGGCAATTGCCTTGGTTATAGCGTTTGTAGCTGGATTGGGCCTACTGTTGCCATCGTTGTATCTGCTTTTGAAGCTGTTCTTGTTTAACAAGGAGTATGTACAAGGGAAACGGGATGATCATGCGTGAGGAGAATTTTGAATGATGACTAACTTTTTCATCTTTTATGCACCGTTTATCATTGTGATAGCGGCAATTGCCACGGGTTTTTGGCTTGCTGGTAAGGATGATGCAGTGAAAAAATAGTGGGATTTGAAAAAGAAGAGCCTTTGGGGTTCTTCTTTTTCTTCAAATATTGGAAAAACTGACTCAATTTTCTCGATTTTCTACTTAAATTTAATATACTTAATGTAAACCGCTTTGTTTTTTAGTATAAGTGCTCTTTAAAAATTTTTATCAGCGAATTTTCCCAGTTTTTCAGCGAATATAAAAAGTACAATCATATAGACGAAAAAATAGGAGATAAAAATAGTGAACCACAATAAAAATTTTAAATCGCTCCTTGAAATCCTTTTGGTATCAACGAGACTCGGTTTAACCTCCTTTGGCGGCCCAATCGCGCATTTAGGTTATTTTTATGAAGAATACGTACGGCGGAAAAAATGGCTCAATGAAAAAAGTTATGCGGACTTAGTGGCTTTGTGTCAATTCCTCCCCGGACCGGCGAGCAGTCAAGTTGGGATTGGAGTCGGTGTTATCCGTGGCGGCCTTCTAGGCGGAATATTAGCATTCATTGGATTTACCGCGCCATCAATGATCGTCTTAATACTCTTTGCTATCATCCTTCAAGGTTTGCAAATAAATGATGCAGGCTGGCTCCATGGTTTAAAAATCGTGGCCGTGGCTGTCGTGGCGCAGGCCATAATTGGAATGGCAGCTAAATTAACTCCTGATATTCATAGAAAAACCATTGCTTTATTTGCGCTGGTGAGTACGGTATTATGGCAGACTGCCTTCATGCAGGTAGGTATTATTGTATTGGCGGCAATAGCTGGTTTTGTTATCTATAAGCAACACGATGATAAAGATGAGCCAGATATGATTCATTTTCCACTGTCACAGCGTTTTGCCTTGATTTGTTTAACCCTGTTTTTTTGTTTGCTAATTATATTACCAATTGTCCGCTCGATTACATCATCTAATTGGCTTGTTTTATTTGATAGTTTCTATCGATCGGGTTCATTAGTTTTTGGAGGCGGTCATGTCGTACTGCCATTACTAGAAAAAGAATTTGTACCCACCCATTGGTTATCTAAAGAAGAATTCCTTGCTGGATACGGGGCAGCCCAAGCCGTACCGGGCCCGCTATTTACCTTTGCTGCGTACATAGGGACAATTATGAATGGATGGAAAGGTGGAATCCTTGCGACTGCGGCCATTTTCTTACCTGCCTTCCTTCTCATTTTTGGCACCTTGCCTTTTTGGAACACATTAAGGCGTAATCCCAAAATTAAAGGAGCTTTAATGGGTGTAAATGCCGCCGTTGTTGGAATTTTAATTGCCGCCTTTTATAATCCGATTTGGACTAGTTCCATCCTAGCTCCTAATGATTTTGCTTTTGCAGCTATATTGTTTTCTATGCTGGTTTATTGGAAGCTTCCACCTTGGATAATTGTTATCGCAGGTGCCATGGGCGGGTCACTATTGCAGATTATTAGTTAATATGAAGGACTGTGGTATAAAACTAATTTCAGATACTGAAAATATTTCTAAAGGACGACGGGGGAATATATTTGAGTACCGGAATTTGGTCTTATTTAACTCTTCTTTTATTAACTATTTTTGCGTTAGGTTCTGCCTATTGGAAATCCAGAAAACCCCTAATCTATATCCTCTTTTTTGCCGTTTCTGGAGTAACGATGTTTTTCGACTACCTAATTTATGTGTGGGGAAAGGCTTATACTTATCACCCTGGAATTGTTAATAATCGGTACGATACTCATCTTGGTGCCATTGTTAATGGCTTGATTCTGCCGGCATTTGCCCTATTGTATTCAGCCCGTAATGGTAAATGGTATTGGAGTATTATTTTGGCTGGTTTTTTTGCAGGGATTGAACGGTTATTTACCGAGTGGGGTGTATATAAACCTAACTGGTGGAAGATAGGGTATACATTTAGCATACTTATTTTTTATTTTCCAGTTATTAAAGTATGGTGGGGCAGGCTAAATAATGCCCCGGGAAAGTGGCTAACCTATGGAACTTTGTTTTCATTATGTGTTGCCGTATATGTTCAATTAAATATCCTTCTTTATGGACTACTTAGAACGAAAACGTTTCATGTTGAATGGATTGAACGTTTAAACCGGGACAGTGCAGCGATTAATAGTATAAATGCGATATTATTCAGCTCGATACTCGCTTTGTTATGTATTTTGCATGCCCGACAAATTTGGTATTTCATTATGACGGCTGTGTTTATAGTTTATTATTTCGTATTAAAAAATGCAGGTATCATTCAAACTGATTATTTAGTTTTGGATTTTATTCTTAGCTTGATAGCATTCTTTATACCGCTTGTATTCGTAAGATATGCAGGAACTAAAATATCCTCACATTCTTGATGAAAAAAGCTCTGACCATGGGGAAGGTATCAGAGCCTTTTTCAATTTAGTTATTATTTTTTTTATTTTGCTGAAAGCTCACTTTCTGTAACCCATTTATGATTAGTCACTTTTTCCCCGCCAGTGGTTGGCATGTAATCAACCATATAGACTGTTGTTTGCTCGGCTGAATCAATTACTGCCGTTGCTCCTTTCATCCCTTCCATATGGTCTGCCTCTACTATAACCTCATCACCTGGTTTATACGATTTTTCGCTGGCATCTTTAATTTCTTCATGGATAATCCATTTGTGATTTGTTACTCTTTCACCTCCAGTGGTTGGATTATAAGAAATTGTATATACAGTAGTATCGAATGCACCAACAATTGTTGCTTTAGCCCCGTTCATCCCTACCATGTGCTGCGCATTAATAATAGCTTTACTTCCAACTTTAAAAGTTGGATTTTCAGCCTCTTTTAAACCTTTTGGAACTTCCCCTGAACCAGAATGATCCATGCCTTTCATAGTTTCATGTTGGTTCTCCTTATCACCATTGGAACAAGCTGCTAAAAATACGGCAAGGACCAAGGTGAGAAGAAGTAGTGTAGCTTGTTTTATTCTCACTTTTGTTACCTCCTTAAACATTGTTATTCACTCATAGTACGACATCTTTGTGCAGAATTTGTGCAGATGGCCTAGAGCCTAACTAGATTATTAGAATTAAATTTCTACAAATGTAGGAACAAAATTGAAATACCGACGGTTTGCCATATATTCTCCAATAAAAATGCATAAAAACTGCAAACTTACGATTTAAATTAAAGCTATAAAACACTGAATCTTTATACAACATTTTGGAGGTGGAAAAATTGAAAAAGGTTTTTCTCAGTTTATTTTCATTTGCTTTTATTTTTTCATTTAATTTAAAAGCCTTTGCCGATGAAGGACATTCGCATGTGGAAAATTTTAAAAATGGAAACAGCGGTAGTCAACAAAAGGCTAGTGAAGATCGTGCTGATATGAATCACGGTAATGGAAGCAATATGAAGGGGATGGATCATGGAAACGGAAATGAAATGGAAGGCATGGATCATAGCAGCGGAACCGATATGGAGGGCATGAACCATGACAGTGGAGGCGGCCATGAGGATATGGATATGAACATGGAAAGCGAACATGAAAGTGGGCATAGTCATGGACCTGTAGTTGAAACCCCGCCGAGCTATAAAGTGTTAGGAACTTATGGAGCAGTAAACCTTGCATTTATCGCAATAGGAATTTGGAATAAATGGTTTAAAAGGAAGGGTGAATAACAATGGCAATGCCCGAGAATAAATTACCGGAAAAGGAACCATTTGATCTCTTATCCATTTCGGTAATAAAAAAGTTTGTTATAAGCAAATGGTACCCAGGATTATTCCAGTGGATCGTGATCTCTGTTTTTTCATTAATAGTCTATGAATTAGTAGTGGGAACAGTAGACCCTAGTAAAAACTTTGGAACGACAATGACATGGGTATTATGGTGGCCAATCATTCCAATTCTATTTTTAACTGCTGGTCGCTTTTGGTGTGCCATATGCCCGTTCGGTAAATTAAGCGATATTGTCCGCAAATTTGTCGGCAGCAAGCGTCCAATGCCAAAATTTTTAAGAAAATATGGAATTTGGTTAATCGATCTATTCTTTATTGCGATTACTTATAGCGACCATGTTTGGGGAATTGTTGAGTCGCCGCGCGGCTCAGGTTACCTGTTGCTGCTGCTCGTAACAATGGTTGTGGCAACGTCCGTTTTTTATGAAAGAAGAACCTTCTGTAAGACGCTTTGTTTCCTTGGCGGCCTTGCCGGAAACTACTCACGCTCCGGTGCCCTAAAAGTACAAGCCACACCTGATATTTGTAAAACCTGTAAAGTACAGTCCTGCTATAGAGGAACAGAGAAAGTAGAAGGATGTCCAATGTTCCAATTTCCAAAGACCATGCAGTCCAGTGCGGATTGTAATATTTGCGGGAACTGTGTGAAAAGCTGTCCGAATAATTCCGTAAAAATTATAACAAGAGTTCCGACAAAAGAATTATGGGGCTTAAAAAATCCGAAGCTTGAGAATGCTTCCCTTGCTGCTGTTATTATGGGGATCGTATTCGTTCAAAATATTACGATGCTTGAACCCTGGCAGAATATTTTAAATGCAATTGGAACAGTAACTCGTACGACCAACTATAATGTTAACTTTACAGTTGCCTTTATCATTGCGATGGCTATTCCGATTCTATTATTATTAGGAACGGCAAAACTTGCATCCCTTTTTGGTATGGAAGGAACAGTCAAAAAGAACTTTACACTTTTCGGATACGCCATTATTCCATTAGACCTAGCAGGACACTTGGCACATAACTTGTTCCATATCTTTACGGAAGGTAAAGCGGTATGGTACAACTCCATTAGATTATTTGGAATCGATTCGAACCCAGCAAGTTTAAGTCTTGCCTCTACACCAACAGTACAAATGATTCAGTATATGGTAATATTAATCGGATTGGTGGGTACTGTTTATGTTGTACACAGAATGGGTAAAGGAAAACAAACTGCTTTCAAAGCCATGCTTCCATATTACGTATTGATGTTTGCCCTAGCTGTTGCGAATATTTACTTATTTTCACTACCTATGATGCACCGAGTTTAATTATAATTGTTTTATAGAAGACACCGTACGCTGCTGGTTGACGGTGTCTTTTTTAAAAAGAGATTTAGGGTGATCAAATGTACGGTATATTAAGCAAAATTAGCACTGTAATTAGTGAGCCATTTTTTAATATAGCAAACAGTCTCGAATCTTGGCCCATCATCTTTGCTTTTATTTTGGGACTTGTCGGGTCCCTAGCACCCTGCCAGTTAACTGGAAATGTTAGTGCTGTTACGTTATATGGGAACCGCTCCGTACAAAAGAAAATTGTTTGGAAGGATGCTTTCTGGTTTACGTTTGGTAAAATTGTTGCCTTTTCTTTATTAGGTATGCTCGTGTGGCTGCTTGGTAAGGGAATAGAACAAAGTCTAGTATTCTATTTTCCGTGGCTGCGAAAAATGATAGGGCCATTACTGATCGTCGTTGGGTTGTTTATGATTGGGGTTATTAAATTAAAAGGAACGTTGCATTTATTCAAAGGATTTAAAGAGTACAAACATGAAAATCCGTTAGGTTCTTTTATGCTTGGATTTAGTTTTTCCCTTGCTTTTTGTCCAACCATGTTTGTTTTATTTTTTGTCACCTTAATGCCTATCGTGTTGTCTAGTCCATATGGATTTATTTTTCCGCCAATTTTTGCCCTTGGGACAGCCATTCCACTATTATTCGTTATCTTAATCATTTGGTATCTTGGCGGCAGTGGTGTCCTAATGAAGAAAAGCAGAAAGTTTGGCACAACTGTTGGGCGGCTAGCGGGGATTTTAATGTTACTAATAGGGATTTTTGATACTCTAACCTATTGGTCTATATAAAAAACAAAAAAACAACGAATGTCTCGTTGTTTTTTCTGATTGTATCAGCAACAGTTGGAGGGAAGTTAAAAATGTTTAAACTTAAGAAGAGAATTGTGACCGAACATGGTTAAATAGATTCTCATATCTTAAAATTAAAAGTTGCTCATCATATTTTTACTGCCCATTTCCTTTTGATTGCTGCCATCCATCATGCCGCCTTTACCATGGCACGCTTTGTACATTTCCTTTAATTCCTCCTTGGATGAATTAGGATGCATTTTTTGCATAAAGGGAAGCATTTTTTCAAAGCTAAAACCATGATCTGAGTTGTTTGTTCCTGCTGCAAATACAGCTGTTCCTGCTCCAAGAATTAACGATGCACTTAAAATTCCTACCGCAAATTTTTTCATTTTTTTCTCCAACTCCTTTCTTTTATCAGCTTCATCGTAACGCTTAATTTTGCAGAAAAAATGGATTTTAAGTGTTGAAATTGTGAAGATTTCCTAATGAGGCGATTCCCATAAAAAAAGAAAAATTTATTGACATTCAAACGCCTATTTGAATAATATATAATCAAACGAACATTTGAATGTGAAGAAAAGCGTATGGATTGAAAAATAAGGAAACAATAACCTTAATCGTAACTATTTCGTTTTAGAAATAGAAATAGCTACTCTACAATGAGAGCTGGAGGGATAAATATGGGTCATCATCACCATCATCATGGACATTCACACGGCCACTCACATGGTCATTCACATACAAGCAACAAAAAAGCTTTATTAAGTTCCTTCCTATTAATAGCGGCCTTTACGATTGTCGAAGTGATCGGTGGCATCGTTACAAACAGCTTGGCGCTATTGTCGGATGCCGGCCATATGCTCAGTGATGCGGCCGCATTAGGATTAAGCTTTTTTGCCATAAAACTTGGGGAAAAGCAGGGATCGCAGGAAAAAACCTATGGGTATAAGCGCTTTGAAATCATCGCTGCAGCTTTAAATAGTTTAACCTTAATCATTATTTCGCTTTATATTATTTATGAAGCGATCGGGCGTTTTCTCGCTCCGCCAGAAGTTCAAAGTAAAGGGATGCTGATAATTTCCATTACCGGTTTGGTGGTGAACATTCTCGCTGCCTGGATATTAATGAAGGGCGATAAGGAAGAAAACCTGAATGTAAGAAGCGCCTTCTTACATGTGCTTGGCGATATGCTCGGTTCGGTCGGGGCCATTGTCGCAGCTCTCCTGATTATGTTTTTTGGCTGGGGCATCGCAGATCCCATTGCGAGTGTCATCGTTGCCGTGTTGATCCTTATCAGCGGGTATCGAGTGACCAAGGATTCTTTCCACATCTTAATGGAAGGCGCTCCGGAACAGATTGATAGCAGGAAGGTGAAAGAGGCACTAAGGATGATCCCGCTTGTAAAAGAGGTTCATGATTTGCACATCTGGACGATTACGTCCGGCTATCCTGTTTTAAGCTGTCATATCACCATCTCAGATGATGGAATTCATGATGAAATTCTTTCCCAATCACAGCGCATCCTTCATGATGAATTTCATATTGAACACAGTACCATTCAAGTAGAAAAAGCAGCCCATGGATGCCCGAGCCCGCATGGGACGTGTAATTAAGACATCTGTCAAAGGATGTCTTTTTCTTTTTGGGGAATACTTGCCCAAGCATTGAATAATCATTCCATTGTGAACATAGGTTGAAATAAAACACCTATGCGGGGGTATTGGATGAGATTAGGAATGTTATGTGTCGTTTTTTTAGTAATGATGCCCAATGTATTCTTTAGTACCAAGGCACAGGCTGCAGATGGCGGGGTGCCTGTTCTTTTGTACCATCATATTTTAAAAAAGGCTGAAAATCCTTATCCTGATAATGGCAATATTGTGAGTTACGAAGCATTTTCCGAGCAAATGGCCTATCTTTACAATCAAGGCTACCATACTGCCACCTTATCGGAATTAGCGTCCTATCTGAACGGGGCCATCACCCTTCCGCCAAAAACCGTGGTGATTACCTTTGATGATGGACTGAATACCAATTATTTGTATGCCTATCCCGTTTTAAAAAAGTACGGTTTAAAGGCAGGCAGCTTCCTAATCACAAATCGGATATCGGAAAGCCCGGTTCCGTTCAATCCAGCTGAATTTCAAGCTTTAAGCTGGCCGGAAGTGAATGAAATGAAGGACGTGTTTCAATACGGCAGTCATACGAATGGGCTTCATTATCAAATCAACGGAACATCAGCGTTTATAGCTGAATCCGATCAAGTGATTTTACAAGACTTACAGACTAGCAGGGGGTTGTTGAATACAGACTTCTTTGCCTACCCGTTTGGCGGATTTAATAATAGAGTCATAGGACTATTAAAACAGACCGGATTTAAGTATGCTTTTACAACGGAGGCAGTCAATGCAGTGATTGGCAATGACCCATTTGCCATTGGCAGAAAGGCAGTCTTCCCCACCACCTCTTTGACCGAATTCAAAGCCTTGATCAATGCCGGCACCTCCAAGGCAGGCTGGTCCAAAATCGGCAACAAGTGGTATTACTTAGATGAGAATGGCGTAAAGAAAACCGGCTGGTTACAGTTAGGCACTACCTGGTATTATTTAGATCAAACAGGAGCCATGAAAACCGGGTGGGTAAATTATCGGAATAACTGGTATTACCTAGATGGAAGCGGAGCGATGAAGACTGGCTGGGTAAAAGCAAGCAGCAAGTGGTACTACTTGAATCCAAGCGGGGCGATGCTAATCGGCTGGTTAAACAGCGGCGGAACGTGGTATTACCTTGATACAAGCGGAGCGCTGAGAACGGGTTGGACAATCGTGAAAAACAAATGGTATTACTTCTACCCGGACGGCTCTATGGCGGTAAACACGGAAATCGACGGTTTTCAAGTTGGAGAAGATGGGGCATGGATTCAAAGTTAACTCTTAAAAAACTTTATTGAAATGAGTGTTAGTTTATTACTATACCTCATTTTGATAAAGTTTTTTCTTTACCCCTTTAATATGTTTGGTAAAATGTTCATTATTAGTTAAAAATAACTTAACTCGATTATGAAGGAGGAATACCGTTGGACAAGCGTTTTAGAATTGCTCATAGGGAAGCATGGATTGGTGTGATTCTGGTCGTAATCAATTTTATCTGGTGGTATGGATTTGGTTACGGTCTTGGCTCTGCCAAAGTCGAACAGTATTCGTACATATTTGGATTGCCTGCCTGGTTCTTTTATAGCTGTATTTTAGGGTCAATCGTTATGATTGTCTTAGTCATCCTCACGGTGAAATTTTTATTTAAAGATGTTCCGTTTGAAGACAAAGAGGGGGACGTGAAATGAATTGGGCTGTCATAACACCACTGCTTATTTTTCTGTTTATTATTTTTGCTGTCGGCATTTGGTCCAATAAATTTGTCATCAAAACGAATTCATTTTTGGAGGAGTATTTTTTAGGGGAACGGCAAATGGGCGGGTTTATCCTGGCGATGACGATGGTAGCCACATACGGCAGTGCCAGCAGTTTTATCGGCGGTCCGGGGGTTGCCTACACGAAGGGGTTAGGCTGGGTACTTTTAGCGATGGCCCAGTTAGCCACTGGATATTTTGTCCTGATGGTTTTAGGAAAGAAATTTGCTATAGTAGCTAGGCAGTACAAAGCCATCACTTTAATCGACTTTCTGAAGGAGCGCTATAAAAGTAAAGCTGTTGTGCTCATCTCGGCGGCGAGTATTATCATTTTTCTTTTTTCTTCGATGACCGCTCAATGGATTGGCGGGGCCCGTCTTGTTGAGTCCCTGACAGGCCTGCCATATACATATGCGCTGTTGATTTTTGTAGGGTCGGTTCTCATCTTTGTGATTGTCGGCGGCTTCCGGGCGGTGGCATTAACGGATGCCGTTCAGGGGGTGGTCATGTTTATGGGAACCCTGATTCTTCTTATTGCGACCATCAAAGCGGGCGGGGGAATCCCGAAGATTATCTCCGATTTAGCGGCTGAAAATCCAAATTTAATCAGCCCATTCGGTGCTGACCGCGAATTAACCCCAGGCTATGTTTCGTCTTTTTGGATTTTGGTTGGGGTTGGCGTTGTCGGGCTTCCGCAAATCACCGTCCGTGCGATGTCCTATAAAAATTCCAAGGCAATGCATAGCGCGATCATTATTGGAACGATTGTCGTCGGTTTTATTATGCTTGGCATGCATCTCATCGGCGTTTTTGCTAGACCGGTTATCCCAGGTGTGAAAATTGGCGATACCGTCATGCCGATGTTAACCATGAAAGTGCTGCCACCCTTTGTCGCTGGAATTGTCTTGGCGGCTCCGATGGCTGCGATTATGTCGACCGTCGATGCCCTGCTGATTTTAGTAAGTTCTGCAATAGTGAAGGATATTTATTTGAATTATATTAAGCCTCACGCAAACGAGGGGCAAATAAAAAAAGTGAGTTATAGTGTGACCGCCATTATTGGGATTTTGGTTATCTTTTTCGCATTGACCCCGCCTGATTTAATTGTTTGGCTGAACCTCTTTTCCTTTGGGGGCTTGGAGTCTGTATTTATTTGGCCGGTCATTTTGGGGCTTTATTGGAAAAAGGGGAATAAATATGGAGCGATCACCTCAATGGTATTAGGAATGGGTTCTTATATTTTATTAGACCGATTATATCCGAATGCCTTTGGCCTTCATACTGTAGTCGTGCCGGTTGTGCTCTCCTTAATCAGCTTTGTGGTTGTAAGCTTTGCTACCCAGCAGGAAACAAAAGCTCATTCATCCTTTTAACGATTCATATTTATGTTGCAATTTTATGAATATATTTCTAGAATTAATAAACAGATACGAATAAGGTGGAGGGGCCCCTTTGGTTACGTTTATTGAATACCTTTCGGCTTTGATTTTGCCAGGGTTATTAGTCTTGCTTTTTACTCGAGTTACATACAATCGCGTCATTGGGCTTGTCTTAACGGTCGCCCTGATCGCCGGTTCTGTTTATAAAGGTTATACTGACTCATTTGTACTTATTGTTATTGATGCGTTTTCGTTAACGGCAGGTTTCTGGCTGGCAGTAAAAATGAGACCTAAGCCGATGAAACAAGGCTAATTATCCATACGAAACAAAAACCCAAAATTAATCCTATGTCGGTTTTAATTTTGGGTTTTTTGTATTACTTATTTTTTGTTTTAATCCTCTTTTACTGTTTTCCCTCGATAAAACATTTTTTCAAGTTGAACATGGTTTTCTTTTGCCGTTAATTCCACAGCTCTTATCTTATATACAGCCGTCCTGCTTCCTAAAGAGGAGCGGTATTTCTCCACATGTGAACTTGATAAGGCTTTATCATAATAGCCTGGAACATATTTATCTAGCATTTTTTGCATCGCCAAAACGGCCTCTTCTAGATTATTTACTTTCTCTGCTTCTCCAAAAATCATCACACTCATATAGGCAGTATCGGTCTTGGCGGGAACTGGATCAGAAATCGTGCCGAGGTCAGCACTGACGGTAAAACAGGCTTTTGGATTTTTTTCGATAATATTTACCTTCCGTCCTTCGCTGGCACCATGAAAGTAGATTGCATCATCCATCCATACAAAGTTTAGCGGAATGGTATAGGGCGCATCTCCATCTGTCAATCCTAAAAATCCCGTTTTCTCTGTTTCTAGAAAACAATTTATTTTCTGTTGATCTGTACATTCTAACTTCAATTGCCTCATTGGTATCATATGGCTGACTTCCTTTCTTACATCATGTTACACTCATAATAAAAGCAAATTGTACCTGCTAAAAGTGACAGTTTTTAAAAATATTACAGGGTCAGAAGGGGAGTTTCTATTGCAAATTACTCCATTTTTAAAAAAAGACGCAAACGTTCCCATTTATCTACAACTCTATCAGTTTTTTCGGGAGGAAATTGAAAAGGGATCGATTATAACAGGAGAAAAACTCCCTTCGATCAGGGAGCTTTCTCAAAGTTTAAATATTAGCCGAAACACCGTTGATACTGCATATCAGCAGCTTATTGCTGAAGGATATGTGGAGAGCAGGGAAAAAAGCGGCTTGTTTGTTTTGGAATTAGATGAGGTACCCATGGTGCAAGAGGTTCAACACAAATTAAAACTCCCTCGTGCGGAAGGTAAAACAGATAATTTAATAGATTTTCAATATGGTGATATTGAACTCGAGCGTTTTCCTTTAAAAGTCTGGAAAAAATGTTTGATAGGCGCCGTCGATGCTCCCAGCCATGAAGTGTTCTCCTATGGCGATAAAAAAGGTCATTATGGCTTAAGAACTGAAATTGCTTCGTATTTATACCAGGCCAGAGGGGTTCGGTGTTCACCGGATCAGATCATTCTTGCTGCAGGAACCCAAACGGCGGTTAATTTGTTAATTCAACTCCTTTCCCTGCAAAACGATAAAGTAGCTCTTGAGGATCCCGGGTATGATGGGGTTCGGTACGTTTTTGAAAGTCAGAAGTGTGAAGTGGTCCCGATTTCTTTAGAGGAGGATGGAATCAATATAACCGAACTGGAGCAAAGCTCAGCCCAATGTGTTTATGTGACACCTTCTCACCAGTTTCCAATCGGAATGATTTTGCCTGTTCAAAAACGGATGAAACTGCTGCAATGGGCTGAGAAGAATCAAACTTATATAATCGAGGATGATTATGACGGTGAATTCCGTTATGTAGGCCAGCCGATTCCTTCATTAAAATCATTGGATACCAATGAAAAAGTGATATACTTAGGGACTTTTTCAAAGGCATTCCTGCCTGCCGCTAGAGTTACCTACATCGTTTTACCGGAGCCGCTGGTTGAAGTCTATCAATCTAATCTTTTCTATTTTAGTCAGACCGTGTCGTCGCACATCCAAGAAGCTCTTTATCGATTCATGAAGGAAGGTCATTTCGGACGCCATATTCGAAAAATGAGAAAAATTTATCAAGGAAAACAGGCAGCATTGATAAAAGCAATTGAATGTCAATTAGGGGATAAGGTAAACATCATCGGGCAAAAAGCGGGACTTCATTTATTACTTGAGTTAAAAGACATCGACGCCAAACAACTGTTTGAAAAGGCAGAGGAATTTGGGATTAGGATTTATTTAACGGAAAAGTTTTGGCTGAAAAAATCTCATCCATTCGATCAGCCGATTATGCTCGGCTTTGGAGGGTTAAGTGTGGAAGAAATTAAGTCAGGAGTTCAGAAGCTCGGAAAAGCCATACAAGCAGTAAATTCCAACAGTCGGAGAGAATCGGAATAAAAATTCAAAAAAATTCATTGTTTTTTGAAATTTTAGTTTATATAATAAAATTAAGAATTTTGCTACAGCTAAATTCTGGATGCTGGAAATCCAAAATTTAAAAGAATGCGAGATCCTGACTATTTTGGATCAGGGTCTTCGCTATTTTCCTTTCCAGATCCAACTAATTTTAGAGAATACTGGGAAATATGAACTAATGTATAGATAAACGGATGACTTTAAGTGTTCTGAAAAAGGGGTTCGTAGGTCTTTTGTGGTATAGACAACTATACCTATTGTCTATTTCTATTATTAATTGTAAGCGTATCCATTGCTATAAATATAATGGAAGCGCTTATGATAATAAATTAAACAACATATAAGGGGAGGAAGTATGGCGAAAAAAACTTTTATCATCTCATCGATTTGTACTGTATTTTTGGGGACTACCACTGTTTTTGCGAGTGGTGACACTACCCCTGTTCCAACGATTGAAAAACAAGAAAAAGAAAGTCTTTCCCCAACTCAGAAACCACATCCTGTTTTTTCGTGGGATTCCAATGTCATCCCCAATTCAAGCGTCTTACATCCTGGATCGGCTAGAGGAGCCGGTATGGTTTCAGCACCCCTAGAGGAAATTGATCAAGTGATGAACCAAGCGATTGCATCCAAAGTCATGCCGGGTGCCGTTGCCCTTGTGGCACGCGGCGGAAAAATCGTTAAACAAACTGCCTACGGTTATTCAGCTCAATACGCTGATGGAAAGTTTACGGAAATGGAACAACCAATTCCAATGAAAACAGACACCATTTTTGACCTCGCGTCCATTAGTAAAATTTTCACGGCTGTGTCCGCCATGATTCTTTATGAAAAGGGATTATTCCAGCTAGATGATCCGGTTGCCAAGTACATACCAGAATTTGGGCAAAATGGAAAAGAGCAGGTTACAATCCGGCAGCTATTGACGCATACATCAGGATTTACAGCTTGGATTCCTTTATATACTCAAGGAAATTCAAGAGAAGAACGGTTGAAGAGCGTTTTTCAGCAGCCGCTAAAGAATCTGCCTGGGACCACTTATGAATACAGTGACCTAAACATGATTACCGTAGGAGCATTAGTAGAGAGGTTGTCAGGAAAGCGTCAAGATGTTTTCGTCAAGGAGAATATTACCGATCCATTAGGCATGAAAGACACGATGTACAATCCGCCTGCCTCCTTGAAAAATCGGATTGCGGCTACAGAATTCCAATCGACTCCTAATCGCGGTCTCGTATGGGGCGAGGTTCATGATGAAAATGCCTGGTCGCTTGATGGGGTGGCAGGACATGCTGGGGTATTTTCAACCGCAGAAGATCTTGCAAAACTGGCCCATCTTTTCTTGAATGATGGAAAATATGGCGGAGCCAGAATCCTGAAGCCTGAAACGGTTAAACTTTTACTTGAAAATCAAAACGAAGCGTTTCCTGGAGATGACCACGGGCTTGGTTGGGAGCTTGGTCAAGGC
The DNA here is from genome assembly GCF_059587065.1 of Neobacillus sp. DZ-9. Classification (NCBI taxonomy): domain Bacteria; kingdom Bacillati; phylum Bacillota; class Bacilli; order Caryophanales; family Bacillaceae; genus Neobacillus; species Neobacillus sp. DZ-9. The sequence goes on along the minus strand of NZ_JCAIOL010000008.1, from coordinate 267,719 downwards.
TGGTACATGGACGCCCTGTCAGAAGGCACCTATTCATTTGGACACACAGGCTATACCGGAACATCGATTGTCGTAAGTCCGAAAAATAAAACGATTGCGATTTTATTGACCAACCGTGTACATCCATCAAGGAATACGGTGTCAACGAATCAAACGAGAAGATTGTTTGCGAGGCAGGTGGCTGACTCCATTCCTGTTTCAATTCCTGGTAATCAATCAGCTTGGTTTGCGGGATATGGCGATAAATTAAGCAGAGTAATGGAGGCTGATCTCCATCTCAAAGAGGATGCAAAACTGACCTTCTCAACCTGGCACAGGATTGAGGATGGCTGGGATTTCGGAAATGTAGAGGTTTTTAAAGATGGTTCATGGGAAAAAATAGGGGAATTTACCGGTGCCAGCGACGGCTGGGAGAAAAAAGCCCTGACCGTCCCAAAAGAAGCTGAAAAATTACGCTTTATTTACAAAACCGATTCAACGACAAACGGTCGAGGCTGGTATGTCTTGAATCCTGAACTTAATTCAGCGGCGCTGAACCTTACTAACAATGACTGGAATTTAAGAGACTATTAAAAAGGGGAGAGCTACATGCGTTATGTGCAAAAGATTTTTTTCCACTCGCTTTTGATATTGGTCCTGATTTTGTCCGGAGCACCGCTTTTAGGAGCAGGCAAAGCGGAGGCTGTTTCAGGCATTCAGGATCTCATCATTGACCTTAATGTTCCACAGGTTTCCAAGGAGGTCAAAGATAACAAACTAGATTTGAATGCGCTCCATCTATATGATGATGGCCATTTCATGCTGGCATCAAACAATCTTCATTGGCAATCATCAAACAAAAACGTAGCATCCGTCAATCAGGAAGGCCAGGTTACTTTATCCGGCCACAACGGTAAAACGTTCATTTCTGTCGGGGATGGCCAATATAGTGACAAGATTTCAATCCAATTCAAAGGAACTCAAAAGGACATCGTTGTTAATAAAGAGAATGGAAGCCGGTATGACCTTATTGGCAACGCCATTAATCATATGTCACTTGAAGAAAAAGTCGGTCAGATGCTGATGCCGGACTTCCGTACCTGGAAGGGCCAAAACGTAACCGAGATGCAGCCGGAAATTGCCCAGCTGGTAAAAGACTATCATCTTGGCGGTGTAATATTATTCCGTGAAAATACGGTAACTGCTGAACAGACAACGAAACTTGTCAATGCCTATCAGGAAGCTTCCCAGAAATATGGAATGCTGGTTTCCATTGACCAAGAAGGCGGAATAGTGACACGTCTGCAGACGGGGACAGATTTTCCAGGGAACATGGCGCTTGGAGCTGCACGGTCTGAAGAACTGGCTGAGAAAGTAGGCAAGGCCATTGGCGAAGAGTTGAAGGCAGAGGGCATTAACATGAACTTTGGACCTGTATTGGATGTAAACATTAATCCTGATAACCCGGTTATTGGAGTCCGCTCCTTCGGGGAAAATCCAGAGCTTGTTGCCAAATTAGGAAAAGCTTATCTTAATGGCTTGCACGAAGCTGGTATAGTAGCTACTGCAAAGCATTTTCCTGGTCATGGTGATACAGCCGTAGATTCGCATCTAGGCCTGCCAGAAGTTCCACATGATATGGATCGTTTGAAAAGGGTAGAACTATATCCGTTCCAACAGGCAATGGATGCCGGAATTGATGCAATTATGTCTGCCCATGTAACTTTCCCGAAAATTGACGATACGAAAGCCATTTCGAAAAAAGACGGCACTGAAATTGCAGTCCCGGGGACGCTTTCTCACAAAATATTAACTGGCCTTATGCGTGAAGATATGGGCTATAAGGGTGTTATTGTGACGGATGCGATGAATATGGGAGCAATTGCTGAGCATTTTGGACCGGTTGATGCAGCCATTCGTGCTGTGAAAGCAGGCGCTGATATTCTGTTAATGCCGGTTGGAATCCAAGAGGTAGCAAGTGGTCTTTACAATTCAGTAAGGTCCGGTGATATTCCGGTGAATAGGATTGAACAATCGGTTGAGCGTATTTTAACGCTGAAATTGAATCGAGGCATTGTTAAGGCAGAGTCTGAAAAAAGCTTGGATGAGAAGGTGGCTAATGCGATCAATGTTGTCGGGTCTGCTGAACATAAACAGGTCGAAAAAGAAGCCGCAGCTAAATCTATTACGCTATTGAAAAATGATGGAGTTCTTCCATTACATGCAGCGGAGGAAGATAAGATTGCTGTAGTCGGCTATTCAAGCTATTATGTTGATTCCCTTTTTGCCGAGGTGAAAAAGCATCATGAAAATGTTACGTATATCAATACTTCTACAACACTAACCGCCGACCAGCTTAATCAAATAAAAGATGCAAAATATATTATTGTTGGAACCTATACATCCTCCGTTAGTGGCAGGGCACCAGGTGCAGGTCAAATGCTAATGACCAACCAGCTGATCAATGAAACTGATGCACCGGTAATCGCTCTAGGAATCCGAAATCCATATGACGTCATGTCCTATCCAAATGTGGATGCTTCACTTGTTCAATATGGATTCAGACCAGCCAGTTTTGAAGCAGCAGCAGACACTATTTTCGGGGAAAATGCGCCGACAGGGAAACTTCCAGTCACCATTTACAACCACGATGGACGTGTATTATACGGATTTGACCATGGGTTAGGGTATTAATTTTTAGTGTTAAAGGCCATTGTTGATTTTTTACACTGTTGATTGTAGCGGAAGGCGCGAAGACTCCTGCGGGAGTACGGGGCAGGGGAGACCCCGCAGGCGCCAAAGCGCCGAGGAGGCTCCCCGGCACGCCCGCGGAAAGCGAAGCGCCTGGAGCGCAAATCAACAGCCAAGTTTTACAGAGGCAAATTTTCAAAAAATGAAAGGGAGGGGTTTGGATGAAGAAAAAATGGCTTACCAGTATTCTTGTTCTGATACTGGTCCTTTCGACGGTGACGGCCGCCATTGCTAAAAACGATAAAGAGAAGAAAAATGAAAAGTTTCGTTTGGGTGTGGAAGTGCTATTACAGGATAAAATCGATTTAATAAAAGGTAAACGGGTAGGATTGATTACCAATCCAACCGGGGTCGATCAAAAGCTTAATAGTATCGTAGATTTGCTTTACAACAACCCGAATGTCAAACTGACTGCTTTATATGGACCGGAGCATGGTGTCCGGGGCAGCGCACAGGCGGGACAGTATGTTGAGTCCTATATTGATGAAAAAACGGGGGTTCCGGTTTACAGCTTGTATGGAAATACGAAAAAGCCCACACCAGAAATGCTGAGCAATGTCGATGTATTATTATTTGATATCCAGGATGTTGGGACGCGTTATTACACCTATATTTACACAATGGCCTTAGCAATGGAAGCGGCTAAGGAGAACAATATCCCTATCATCGTTTTAGACCGTCCGAATCCACTCAGCGGGACAAAAGTAGAAGGGCCGGTTCTTGAAGATAAATACTCCTCTTTTGTAGGGGAATACGCCATTCCAGTCCGACATGGGATGACGGTAGGGGAGTTGGCACAGTTATTTAACAAGGAATTCGGGATCGGCGCCGATTTAACGGTTGTGAAAATGGATGGCTGGAAACGGAACATGTACTATGATGAAACACCATTAGATTTCGTGATGCCATCACCTAATATGCCAACTTTAGATACGGCATTAGTTTATCCGGGTGCCTGCCTGATTGAAGGAACAAATATTTCCGAGGGCCGCGGTACGACACGGCCATTTGAATTAATTGGCGCACCATTTATTAATAGCGATGACCTGTCAGCAAAGCTAAATTCTTATCATTTGCCAGGGGTCACGTTCCGTGCAGCTTCCTTTACGCCTTCAACGTCGAAGTTTGTCAATAAATTAAGTAATGGAATTCAGATTCACGTGACAGACCGCAATTCCTATAAGCCGTTTGAAACAGGATTATATATTGTCAAAACCATCCACGATATGTATCCAAACGACTTTCAGTTTAGAACACCAGGAAGCAACGGAATCTCCTTCTTCGATAACCTTACTGGAAATGGCTCCATCCGAGCGGGCATCGAAGAAGGCAAATCAATAGAAGAAATGAAAGCAGAATGGCAGCCAGCCTTGGAAAAATTTATGGAGGTACGTGAGAAATATTTGCTTTATTAAATAAGTGGAGAAAGCCAACCCTTTTGGATTGGCTTTTTTACATGGGTGCGGTGGGACCTTCTTAAACAAGAGATTTGAATAAAAAAACGAATATTAGTTCGCATATTGTTGGTTTGTTTTTGTGGGATTGTGGTAGAATGTTAATATGAAATTTAGAGGATACACTTTCCAGTACCATCCCGATTTGGTAACGTGATTCATGCTGAAAGTGATAACGATAATAGACTCAGATTATTAAAAAAGGGAGGGATCATTTGTGAAGGATCAATTTGAATTGGTTTCGAAGTACTCCCCTCAGGGGGATCAGCCCGAAGCGATCAGGCAATTAGTCGAAGGCATTAAAAACAACAAACGACATCAAACGCTGCTGGGAGCGACAGGTACCGGGAAGACCTTTACGGTTTCAAATGTGATAAAAGAAATAAACAAACCGACCTTGGTGATTGCCCATAATAAAACGTTAGCCGGTCAACTTTATAGTGAGTTCAAGGATTTTTTCCCGAACAATGCGGTTGAATATTTTGTCAGTTACTATGATTACTATCAGCCGGAAGCCTACGTTCCACAGACAGATACCTTCATTGAAAAAGATGCCAGCATCAACGACGAAATTGATAAGCTAAGACACTCGGCGACATCTTCACTATTCGAACGAAAAGATGTCATCATAATTGCCAGTGTTTCCTGTATTTATGGTCTCGGTTCTCCGGAAGAGTACCGGGAGATGGTACTTTCATTAAGAACCGGCATGGAAATCGAGCGCAATCAGCTGCTTCATCGGTTAGTCGATATCCAATATGAGCGGAACGATATCGATTTCAAGCGGGGGACCTTCCGTGTCCGCGGCGATGTCGTCGAAATTTTTCCAGTATCCCGTGATGAGCATTGCATGCGCGTCGAATTTTTCGGCGATGAAATCGACCGGATCCGTGAAGTGGATGCCCTGACAGGTGAAATTATTGGCGAACGTGAACATGTCGCCATTTTCCCAGCTTCCCACTTCGTCACAAGAGAAGAAAAGATGCGAGTAGCCATAGAGAATATTGAAAAAGAGCTCGAAGTCCGTCTGGAAGAATTGCGCGAAGACAATAAATTACTGGAGGCCCAGCGGATTGAACAGCGCACACGTTATGACCTCGAAATGATGCGGGAAATGGGCTTTTGTTCCGGAATTGAAAATTACTCGCGCCATTTGACACTCAGGCCGGCAGGATCTACACCGTATACCCTGCTCGATTATTTTCCAGACGATTTTTTGATAGTCATCGATGAGTCGCACGTGACCCTGCCACAGGTTCGCGGCATGTTTAATGGTGACAAAGCTCGGAAACAAGTGCTTGTCGACCACGGATTCCGCTTGCCATCAGCGCTTGATAACAGGCCCTTAACCTTTGATGAATTTGAAAAGCATGTTCATAATGCCATCTTTGTTTCAGCAACTCCTGGCCCGTACGAGCTTGAGCATACACCGGAAATGATCGAACAAATCATCCGTCCAACAGGGCTGCTTGACCCAACCATTGACGTAAGGCCAATCGAAGGTCAAATTGATGACTTGATTGGGGAAATTCAGGATCGTGTTAAGAAGAATGAACGTGTCCTCGTGACGACCTTAACGAAAAAAATGTCCGAGGATTTAACAGACTATTTGAAGGAAATCGGGATAAAGGTTCAATACCTGCATTCCGAAGTCAAAACGCTTGAGCGGATTGAGATTATCCGCCAACTTCGTCTTGGAAAATACGATGTCCTCGTCGGAATTAACCTCCTCAGGGAAGGTCTTGATATTCCAGAGGTGTCGCTTGTCACCATTCTTGATGCTGATAAAGAAGGATTCCTCCGTTCTGAACGGTCGTTAATCCAAACCATCGGCCGTGCTGCCCGTAATGCCAGCGGACACGTTATCATGTATGCGGATCGGATGACGAATTCGATGGAATTAGCGATTAGTGAAACGAAACGGCGCCGAGCGATTCAAGAAGAATATAATTTGAAATATGGCATTACACCACAGACAATCCAAAAAGCGATTCGGGATGTCATTCGTGCCACCCATGCTGCAGAAGAACAGGAAGAATACACACCAGCAGCATCCTTCAGCAAGATGAACAAGAAGGAAAGAGAAAAGTTGATTGTGACAATGGAAAAAGAAATGAAGGAAGAGGCAAAGGCACTCAACTTCGAACGTGCTGCCGAGCTTCGTGACCTATTATTAGAACTAAAAGCGGAAGGATAACTTTAACATGGCAATGGAAAAATTGATTGTGAAAGGCGCCAGAGCCCACAATTTAAAAAATATTGATGTTACGATTCCAAGAGATAAACTTGTGGTGTTGACGGGGCTTTCTGGTTCTGGTAAGTCCTCGCTCGCGTTTGATACGATTTATGCAGAAGGGCAGCGCCGCTATGTGGAATCTTTATCGGCCTATGCCCGCCAGTTCCTGGGCCAAATGGATAAGCCAGACGTCGATGCAATTGAGGGGCTTTCCCCAGCGATTTCGATTGATCAAAAAACAACAAGCCGAAACCCCCGCTCAACGGTAGGAACCGTAACAGAGATTTATGATTATTTACGATTATTATTTGCTCGGGTCGGGCATCCAACATGCCCCAATCATAATATTGAAATCTCTTCGCAAACGATTGAGCAAATGGTTGACCGGATTCTTGAATATCCAGAGCGCACCAAGATGCAGATTCTTGCTCCCGTTGTTTCTGGGAGAAAAGGTACACATGTAAAGGTATTCGAAGATATTAAAAAGCAAGGCTTTGTCCGTGTTCGTGTGGATGGAGAAATGATGGATCTTGGTGACGAGATTGAACTTGAGAAAAATAAAAAGCACTCGATTGAAGTGGTTGTCGATCGGATTGTCGTCAAGGACGGGATTTCTGCAAGGTTTGCTGACTCCCTTGAGACTGCGTTGAAGCTTGGTGAAGGCAAAGTCATCGTAGATGTTATCGGTGAAGATGAGCTTTTATTTAGTGAAAACCATGCCTGTCCACTTTGTGGTTTTTCCATTGGTGAGCTTGAGCCGCGGATGTTTTCCTTTAACAGCCCATTTGGTGCTTGTCCGGAATGTGACGGCCTTGGCTCTAAGCTTGAAGTCGATGTAGACCTCGTTATTCCTAACCGTGACCTTTCTTTAAAGCAGCATGCGATTGCCCCGTGGGAACCGACGAGCTCGCAGTACTATCCGCAGCTATTGGAGGCGGTATGCAGCCATTTCGGCATCAACATGGATATCCCTGTAAAGGATATTCCCGAAAATCTTTTGGAAAAAGTTCTTTACGGGTCGGGTAAAGAGAAAATTTATTTCCGTTACGAGAACGATTTTGGACAAATCCGCGAGGGTCATATTGAATTCGAAGGCGTTATCCGTAATGTTGAACGCCGCTATAAAGAAACAAGCTCTGACTTCATTCGCGAACAAATGGAAAAGTACATGGGCCAGCAGCCATGTCCAACCTGCAAAGGGTACCGACTAAAAAAAGAAACGTTGGCCGTTCTTATTAATGGCACTCATATTGCCCAAGTAACAGACCTTTCCATTGAGGAAGCGCATCAATTTTTCTCAGAACTAAAGCTTTCAGAAAAAGAAATGCAGATTGCTAATTTGATATTCCGCGAAATCCTCGAGCGCCTGGGCTTCTTAATCAATGTCGGCCTCGATTATTTAACCTTGAGCCGCACAGCGGGAACGCTTTCTGGCGGTGAAGCTCAGCGGATTCGTTTGGCTACACAAATCGGTTCACGATTAACAGGTGTGTTATACATTCTAGACGAACCATCGATCGGACTGCATCAGCGCGATAATGACCGCTTAATTGGAACACTGCAAAGTATGCGCGATATCGGCAATACACTGATTGTCGTTGAACATGATGAAGACACGATGCTTGCAGCCGACTATTTAATTGATATCGGACCTGGTGCGGGGGTCCACGGCGGAGAGGTTGTTTCGGCAGGAACTCCTGCAGAGGTAATGGCCGATCCGAATTCGCTTACCGGCCAGTATTTATCCGGTAAAAAGTTCATCCCGCTGCCGCTTGAACGCCGCAAATCTGATGGACGTTATATTGAAATCAAGGGCGCATCTGAAAACAACTTGAAAAATGTGAATGTGAAAATTCCACTTGGCATGTTTATTTCTGTTACGGGTGTCTCTGGCTCTGGAAAAAGTACGCTGATTAATGAGATCCTTCATAAATCGCTGGCGCAAAAGCTTCACCGTGCCAAAACGAAGCCAGGCGAGCATAAGAGCATCAAAGGAATCGATTATTTAGAAAAAGTCATCGATATTGACCAGTCACCGATTGGCAGAACGCCGCGCTCTAATCCGGCTACTTATACAGGCGTTTTCGATGACATCCGTGATGTGTTTGCGACCACCAATGAGGCGAAGGTCCGCGGTTATAAAAAAGGCCGCTTCAGCTTTAATGTGAAGGGCGGACGCTGTGAAGCCTGCCGCGGAGATGGTATCATCAAAATTGAAATGCACTTTTTACCTGATGTGTATGTTCCTTGTGAAGTATGCCATGGCAAACGCTATAATCGTGAAACTCTGGAAGTGAAATATAAAGGAAAAAGTATTTCTGAAATTCTTGATATGACTGTGGAAGCAGCCGTTGAATTTTTCGAAAACATTCCTAAAATCAGCCGCAAGCTCCAGACGATTTTAGATGTCGGGCTTGGCTACATCACGCTTGGCCAGCCGGCGACAACTCTTTCAGGCGGGGAAGCCCAGCGTGTCAAACTTGCTTCTGAACTGCATCGACGTTCGACCGGCAAATCATTCTATATTTTAGATGAACCGACGACCGGGCTTCATGTCGATGACATTTCACGTCTGCTCGTTGTCCTGCAGCGATTGGTCGAAAATGGCGATACCGTGTTATGTATCGAGCACAACCTCGATGTTATCAAAGCCGCCGATTATCTTATCGACCTCGGACCAGAAGGCGGCGACAAGGGTGGAACGATCATTGCTTCGGGAACACCGGAAAAGGTTGCGGAAGTTCCGGGGTCTTATACCGGAAAATACTTAAAGCCTATCCTCGAGCGTGACCGTTTACGAATGAAACAGCAAATTGAAGAAAAAGAAATGAGTGTAAAGAGCTAAAAACCTTTGGGTTTGGCTCTTTTTTTTAAGTCCAGGTTAGCTTGAATTCCTGATTTGGCGAAATATATTTGCAAGTGCGCGAAATTATTTTGAATACCCGCGAAATGAATTCAATAATTTGCGAAAAAATGCAGAAAATCCTCGAAATCGTCCTCCCAGCTCCCCTCGAAGATCGTGCAGACCCATTATTTGCAACCTTTTCTGAATAAGTTCGTCTAATATTTCGAAAATTAAAACATTTAAATTAAAACATTTAAAGGAGACCTAACGATGATATTCCGTTCATCCTCCACCAATTGCTCTTGTGGCTCATCGCCACGATGATCTTTTTATTCCTCCTATTTTTGCCGCGAACGGCCGTCTACTCAACCGGAACCGGCGGAACCTTAATCAGTGTGGAATATGATTACTCTTTTGAAGCTCATATAAAACAGTTCAAGGATTTCTTCCAATATGTAAAAGAAAACAAAGGGCTTGGAAAGGTGTATAACGGCCATTCCCTCACGGATAATATTTGGCGCACCTTTAAAAAAAGTATGCTAATTACCATTCCTGCATTATTCCTTGGCCTTTTCCTTGGCATTGTCAAAGGAGTATTTGACTACCGGATTCGTGAGCGGCGCGGTCGATTATCTCTTTCGAAAGGGACTTCTTCCTTCAGGGTTTTATATCGGCATGTATTGAAAAATTGTATCGTCAAAATCTTAAGTCATACCAATACGATTACCCTTTATACTCTATCAAACTTGTTTATTGTCGAATATCTAACAAACTACCGCGGTGCCGCCTACTTCTTTTACGAAACGCTGACATCAACTGCGTCCTTCACGGTTGGAGCCCAAATGTCAATTGGAATATATCCGGCAGCGGGATACATTATTCTGTTTACAGCCGTCATTTTTATTTCCAAAGTACTTAGTCAAATTAGCCGAGGTATGGTATCCCCGTTAGAAAGGAATGGATAGTCTTGAAGAATTGGAAGCTTTTAATTAGCAGCATCTTTTTGCTGGTTTTATTGGTTGTTGTTTTCGCAGGTCCTTATTTGCCCTTTGTCGATCAGGATTTAAAAGAACACGGCGCAATTAAAACAGACAAAGGAAGCTTTATCCTTCCGCCGATTTCGCCTAGAGAGGGATTTCCGCTTGGAAGTGATCACAAAGGTGTGGATATATTGAGCATGATCATCTTGGGTGCAAAAGAAACGCTTATCATTGTCGTTAGTGTGGTCCTTGCCCGCTATGTGTTTGCTCTTCCATTAGCAGTCGGAGGCTTTTACTCGAAATTTATAGAAAAAATACTAGAGGGCTGGCAGCAGATCTGTTCCTTTATGCCGCCAATCTTTTTTGTCTCTTTTTTTGTGACCCTGCCGCTGATCTTTTTTTCAGAGGATCGGGCCTTATGGATTATTTTGGTTCTGGCGGCACTGGAGACAGGCCGAGTCGCAGAGATCATTCTTCAGCACATGAAAGAAACGAAGAAAAGACCTTATATTGAGGCAGGTATCGTTGCCGGGAATCCACCCTTTAGGATGTTTAAAAACTACTATTTCCCTGTTGTCGTCCCCCAAATCATTATCTTAATTATTAATGACATGGGCAGAGTCCTTTTTCTCATTGCCCAGCTCGGCGTTGTACATATCTATGTCACCCATGAATTTATTTCGAATGAGGGACGGGGGTATGATGTCGTCAATACTTCGCTTGCATGGCCGACGATGTTTGAAACCATCACCGCTGATATTTTTTCGTATGAATGGATTCCGTTTTCCGTCATCGCCGCGATTGCCTGGACGATTTATACCTTTAATATGTTTGCCGACGGTCTGCAAAAGGTATTTGAAAAAAAATACCGGACATTCCGCTCTGACCTTTAATTTTATAAAAAATTGAATCTTTCAACCTCCAATTTCGTAAATAAATAAAAGAGGTGATGAAGTATGGATTCGAGAAAGGTTCTTTCCTGTTTGAGTTATTTCAGTATTTTTTTCGCGGGATTTCTATTTCCGCTTGTGGTCCTAATTGCCAGCGGAGATCAAGTGACCAAAATGCATGCCAAGAAGGCGCTGCTTTCCCACTTGATTCCCTTGATTCCCACTCCGATCGTCCTTTTTGCAGTAGTTTACGAATTTGGAAAAGGCGTAGTCGATGTCCCTGTCTTAACGATTATTAGTATTGTCATTCTAGTCATATTATGGGTCACAGTCCTCATATGGAATATTGTCAAAGGCGTAAAGGTGCTAATCGCTGAATAGGATTTATAGTGAATAATAAGAAGAGGTGAAAAACGATGACAGAGGAACGGAAGCGAATTTTAAAAATGGTCGAAGAGGGCAAACTGTCGGTGGATGAAGCGTTAACCTTGCTTGAAGAATTGGAAAAGGCCAAACAGACCATGGAGCAAAAGCAGGAACAAATCATGACCGAGCTATCAACGGCCGTTCAGTTTGAAGAAGCGAAAAAAGAAGACCCCGTCAATGCGAAATACCAATCGGCAAAGGAAAAGATTTTTGAATTCGTCGATTCGGCTTTGAAAAAAATTAAAGAAATTGATCTTGATTTGAATTTTGGTCAATCCGTTGATATTTCTCACATTTTCCATCATGGCAATGCCGAGCTGAAGGATATGGATATTGATGTGGCGAATGGTTCGGTGAAAATTGCACCCTGGGACCAGCCGGACGTCCGGATTGAGTGCCAGGCCAAGGTTTACCGAGTTGACAACCAGGATCAGGCAAGGCAAAACTTTTTACGAGATGTGAATTTTTCTGTAGAGGGCCAGAAACTGCGCTTCGCCACGCAGCAAAAATGGATGAAGGTCGAGGCGTTAGTATACGTACCAAAAGCGCAATATGAGCGGGTTCGCGTCCGACTGTTCAATGGCTCGATTTCCGGCGGCGAACTAAAGGTCGAGGATCTACGAATAAAAACGGCCAATGGAAAAATAACGCTGGACCATGTAAGCGGAAAAAGGGCGGAAGTGGAAACGGCAAACGGAAAAATTAATGTAAAGAACAGCCAGCTGGATGTGCTGGAGGCCGAAACCATTTCTGGCGCTATTAAATTGGATGGTGATTTCAAAAAGGTCGACGCCCAAACCTTTGGCGGCAATATTAATCTTACTCTGGTCGGAAACCGCTGCGAATTCATCGGGACCAAAGCCACCACTGGTCCGATTGACTTGTACATTCCAGAGGGGACTCCTGTCAGCGGCGAATTGAAGACCAACCTTGGCGGCTTCCATGTCAATCTGGTCGGTGTGCAAATTTTAGAAGAGAAAAGCGAAATGATCCAAAAATCGCTTCGCTTCCAATCAATCAACCATCCTGATACAATGTTAAAAATAAATGCTGATACGAAAACAGGCTCGATTACGATTAATAAATCACTTGCCGAATAAATAGGAGACCTTAAACATGAGATGGCTAATTGGATGTTTGATAAATGCAGTTTTATTTATGGCACTCGCAGGATATTTTAAAGAAAGCTTTGAATTAACAGGGTTTACCGCTGCGATTCAAGCGAGCATTTTATTATCCATCTTAAATGTCCTAGTGCGTCCTCTACTGATCTTGTTCACCTTGCCGGTGACGGTAATCACGATGGGGTTGTTTCTTTTTGTCATCAATGCCATCACCCTCGAATTAACCGATTACCTTATGGGAGATGCCTTCGAGATTCATGGCTTTGGTATGGCGCTCCTTTTTGCCGTGATTATGTCACTGGTTAATATCATCATTCACAAAACTATTCTTGAGCCATCAAGGTCTTCTAAAAAATAGAGTGCGTGCCATTTAATGGGTACGTACTTTTTTTTAGTTAACGAAAGTATGGTTATCCTTCAAAAAATGCTAAAATAGAGGGAAAGTGTTTAAAATTTGAAAACTGTCTAGCTTCAGCGCCTAGGGGCTTGAGGTCATAAGCCACTGGTCAAGGCGCCTACGCTTTTCTATGAAGGAGTGAGCTTCTTGCCAAAAGTACGCACGAAAGATATATTGGAAAAATTTAATCTTGAATTGGTGAGTGGTGAGGAAGGAATCAACCGCCCGATTACCACGAGTGATATATCCCGTCCAGGAATTGAAATGGCCGGGTATTTCGAATTTTATCCGGCAGAACGGATTCAACTTTTAGGAAAAACAGAATTGTCCTTTTTCGAAGAACTTTCGAAAAGTGAAAAGATTTCCAGGATGGAGCGTTTATGCACTGACATTACCCCGGCCATTATTGTCACAAGAGATATTGAGGTCCCAGTCGAATTAATTGAAGCATCGGAACGCGAATCGGTTCCCGTGCTGCGGGCAGCAATGAAAACAACTCGTTTTTCCAGCCGCCTGACGAACTTTTTGGAAAGTAAGCTCGCTCCGACTACCGCGGTTCACGGAGTCCTTGTTGACGTTTACGGAATTGGTGTTTTAATTACCGGTAAAAGCGGCGTCGGAAAAAGTGAAACGGCGCTGGAATTAGTCAAACGCGGACACCGCCTGGTTGCCGATGATTGTGTAGAAATCCGCCAGGAGGACCAAGACACATTAGTCGGGACTTCGCCGGATTTAATTGAGCATTTATTAGAAATCCGCGGCTTAGGAATTATCAATGTTATGACGCTTTTCGGAGCAGGTGCTGTCCGTAGTAATAAACGAATCACCCTGGTCATGAATTTAGAAATCTGGGATTCCAAGAAGCAATATGACCGCCTCGGCTTAGACGAAGAGAAAATGAAAATTATTGATACTGAGGTCACGAAGCTGACTGTACCGGTTCGTCCCGGACGAAACCTTGCTGTTATAATTGAAGTAGCCTCGATGAATTATCGTCTAAAAAGAATGGGCGTCAATGCAGCCCAGCAATTTACCGAGCGTCTTTCTGATGTGATTGAAGACGGCGAGCATGATTAATAGAGAGGGGAAATTAATAGATGAATGAAAAGATTCAGCCGCTTGATCCAATCGCCTTTACACTTGGTCCGATTCAAGTGCACTGGTACGGGATTATCATTGGTTCAGGCCTGGCATTAGCACTGTTTCTTGCGATAAGAGAAGCCAACCGTCGGGGATTGCCGAAGGACACCTTTGCTGATTTGATGTTATGGGCGATTCCGATCGCGATTATTTCGGCCCGCATTTATTATGTGATTTTTGAATGGAAGTATTATGTCAATCATCCTGTAGACATACCGAAGATCTGGAATGGCGGAATTGCCATTCATGGTGCGTTGATTGGCTCGGTGCTGACAACGTATGTATTTGCTAGAAAAAGAGGTATTTCCTTCTGGAAAATCGCCGACATCGCCGCACCGAGCATCATCCTTGGCCAAGCCATCGGCCGCTGGGGAAATTTCATGAATCAGGAAGCACATGGCGGCGAAGTGACCCGTTCATTTTTAGAGAACCTGCATTTACCTGATTTTATTATCAATCAGATGTATATTAATGGAGCGTATTACCATCCGACCTTCTTATATGAATCGCTTTGGGATTTTGCCGGCTTCATCCTGCTGATGCTGCTGCGCCGTGTGAATTTCCGCCGCGGGGAATTGTTTTTAAGCTATGTCATTTGGTATTCCGTCGGCCGCTTTTTTGTCGAAGGCTTGCGTACGGACAGTTTAATGCTGGGAAGCCTGCGAATGGCGCAAACCATTTCGATTGCGTTAATTGTGGCTGCGGTAGTGATTTTAATTGTTCGACGCAAGAAAAGCCTATCGGAAACACGATATTTAGATCAAGCAAATAGTTAAAGGGGGAGATTGGGAGAAATGCTGTTAAACTCATGCAAAAAGGGGTTACTGGTCGGTTTAAAGACAACATGGACATTAGGGAAAATTATTTTTCCAGTTACCCTGATAGTGGCAATTCTGCAATATACACCGCTATTGCCTTGGGTAATAAATCTGATTTCTCCCTTAATGAAACTGCTTGGTTTATCAGGTGATGCGGCTATTCCGCTCGTTCTAGGAAACTTCCTGAATCTCTACGCGGCCATAGGTGCCATCCTGACTCTTGATTTTTCGGTAAAAGAAGTGTTTATACTAGCGGTAATGCTCTCATTCTCACATAATTTATTCATTGAATCCAGTGTGGCTATGAAAGCGGGCGTGAAGCTTTGGATTGTGCTTGTCACAAGACCTGGACTGGCACTGCTTTCTGCTGTAGTCATTAATCTTGTTTGGCATGGCGGCGGAGAGACTGCCAAGTATGGTTTGATTGAACCGAGCACTAGTCAGCCATCAGGAGTTTGGGGAATTTTAATAGAAGCGGTTCATAAAGCAGGTCTTGGCATTTTGCAGTTAGCCATGATCGTCATTCCGCTTATGGTTGTCATTCAAATTTTAAAAGATATCCAGTGGTTGAAAAAATTTTCTAAGGGTATGGCACCCGTTACCCGGTCTCTTGGAATGAAAGAGAACACCTCGACCACAATGGCTGCCGGCTTACTGTTTGGCTTGGCCTACGGGGCGGGCGTGATGATTCAGGCAGTGAAAGAGGATGGGGTCAGCAAAAAGGATATTACGCTCGCGTTTATTTTTCTCATGGCCTGTCATGCGGTTGTTGAAGATACGCTGATTTTCGCTCCGCTCGGCATCCCCGTGCTGCCGCTGTTTATCATCCGCCTCGGAGTCGCAATTGTGTTAACCTTAATTGTCGGCACCATTTGGAAACGGTCCGGACTCGTAAAAAGAAAGGAAGCAGCTTATGACGAACAAAATTACAACAATCCTGTTTGATTTAGATGGTACCTTAATTGATACCAATGAATTGATTATTACAACCTACTTGCACACACTTGAAAAATATTACCCAAGCCGGTTCCAGCGCGAGGATGTCTTGCCATTTATGGGTCCAACCCTTCATGAAGCTTTTGGCAGCATCGATCCTGACCGGGTCGAGGAAATGATTTTAGAATATCGCGCCTTTAATATCGCCAATCACGACGAGTTGGTTAGAGAATTCGAGGGTGTTTTTGAAACGGTTAAGACATTAAAGGAAAAAGGCTATAAGCTAGGGATTGTGACCACAAAACGTCATGATGTAACTTTGAAGGGCCTGCGTTTAATGGGGCTCGAACCATTTTTTGAAGTGATCGTTGCTTATGATCATGTGAGCAAAACCAAGCCGGATCCGGAACCAATTTTTAAAGCGTTAGAACAGCTTGGTTCGAAGCCTGACGAAGCCATCATGGTCGGCGATAATTATCATGATATATTGGCTGGAAAAAATGCCGGAACCCAAACGGCCGGCTGTGCCTGGTCGATTAAGGGCAGAGAATATATTGCCAAATACGAACCTGATTACATCCTGGAGAACATGGCTGATCTATTACCAATCCTCGGAGTGTGAGAATATGAGGAATACGACCCGCTACCCTGTTGAAGGGGCTAACTCCCTTTGGCATGTTTACAAAACGGTGCCATTTTGGAAGGTTGTCAAAAACTTTATTGTCATTCAGCTGGCCCGCTATACACCATTTTTAGGGATGAAGAATTGGCTGTATCGCACGTTCCTTGGTCTAAAGGTTGGGGATCAGACTTCGTTCGCTTTAATGGTCATGCTGGATGTGATGTTTCCCGAAAAAATTAGTGTCGGCCGTAATACGGTAATCGGCTATAATACGACGATTTTAGCCCATGAGTATTTGATAAAAGAATACCGGCTTGGGCCAGTAGAAATTGGCAGTGAAGTAATGATCGGGGCTAACTCCACGATCCTTCCCGGAGTCACGATTGGCGACGGAGCGATTGTCTCGGCTGGCACCTTGGTGCATAAGGATGTACCTGCTGGGGCATTTGTCGGCGGAAATCCGATGCGGGTCATTTATACGAAGGAACAGCTAGCAGAGCGCTGGGCCGACGACGTAATTTATGGTAAATGATTTTTTATTAGTCTGGTCTTTGTGACCAGGCTTTTTTTTATGCACTTTATGGTGGATTCGGAATGGAAAGCCTTCCTTCGAAATGAATAGCAGTTTTACGGAATAAATAAGAAGATCCGCGGAAATCCAGCCCAAATCCGCGGAATAATACTCAAGTATCGCGGAATTCCCATCAAATTTGCAGAAAAACTTAAAAAACCTGCGGGATTTTTCCCAGGCTTGCAGAAACTATCTATATCATGGGGATTTTTTCATTGACGAAAAATCACATAAGGGGTAAACTACAAATAACTTTAACTTATTAGCACTTTAGCAGAGTGAAGTAAATTTAGTGATAAAGGATGAACAGGATGAGTCGCTTGTTTATGTTTGAAAAGCCTTTGGGCATGAGGGACACGCTACCGGAGTTATTTGAAAAAAAGCATCGTGTTCGTTCATTAATGGCGGAAACGATCAAACTTTGGGGCTATCAATTTATTGAAACACCTACCCTTGAATACTACGAAACCGTTGGAGCGGCATCAGCCATTCTTGATGCGCAGCTTTTTAAATTATTAGATAAAGATGGCCACACACTTGTGCTAAGGCCTGACATGACGTCACCAATTGCCCGCGTAGCGGCATCTAAGCTGCTAGAGGAGGATCTTCCAGTCCGCTTAGCCTATTCAGCAAATGTATTCCGTGCCCAGCAGCGCGAGGGGGGCCGGCCAGCTGAGTTCGAACAAATCGGGATTGAATCACTAAACGATGAAACGGTAACCTGTGACGGCGAAGTCATATCTTTATTGGTAACCTCCTTGAAAAATGTGGGATTGCAGGAATTTCAAGTTTCCATCGGCCATATCAGCTTCGCGCAGGAATTATTTTTGCAAATCCTTGGAACAGAAGAACGGGCCGATTCCTTACGAAAATTTTTATATGAAAAAAATTATGTCGGATATCGAGAGCATGTAAACTCGCTCAATCTGTCGTCAATCGATAAGCAGCGCCTTCTCCAATTCCTAGAATTGCGCGGCGGCGAAGAGGTCATTGGCAAGGCCCTCGACTTAATTGAAAATGGGCAAGGGAAGCTGGCCATCCTTCAGCTAAAGGAACTATGGGATGTGGTCAACGACTATGGAATCCAAGACCATGTAAAGTTTGATTTTACTATTGTCAGTCATATGAGCTATTATTCGGGAATTCTTTTCGAAGTATATGCCGGCAATGTCGGCTTCCCAATTGGCAATGGCGGCCGCTATAGTTTAATTGAAAAGTTTGGAAAAAATGCAAGTGCAACAGGATTTGCCGTTCGCATCGATATGCTTTTAGAAGCGTTAGGAGAAACCAAAACGGACAATTCAACCCACTGTATTTTTTTCAGCCAGGAGCGGCGCAAGGAAGCTTTTCAATTGGCCAAAAGCATGCATGAACAGGGTGTAAAAGCCGTGCTTCAGGACATTACTGGAGTAAAAAATATCGATGCTTTCACGAAGAAGTTTGCCAATACGACCTTTTATATAGGAGGGCGCGGCGATGAATAATGTATTAACCATTGCGATGCCAAAAGGGCGCATTTTTGAAGAAGCGGTAGTATTGCTGCGGAAAGCCGGCTACCAGCTGCCCCCGGAATTTGATGATTCGCGTAAATTGATCATCGAAGTCCCTGAAGAAGAGTTGAGGTTTATTTTATCAAAGCCAATGGATGTCGCAACCTATGTTGAGCATGGCGTCGCCGATGTCGGGATTGCTGGTAAGGACGTATTGCTTGAGGAAGAACGCGATGTTTACGAACTGCTTGACCTCAAAATCAGCTATTGCTACTTAGCGGTGGCTGGTCTTCCAGATACTAAAATGAATGATGTTGCCCCAAGAGTAGCGACTAAATATCCAAATGTGGCCGAAGCTTATTTTCGTGAGCAAGGGGAGCAGGTTGAGATTATTAAATTAAATGGTTCGATTGAGCTCGCCCCATTAATCGGGTTATCCGATCGGATTGTCGATATCGTTTCAACAGGACGGACGTTAAAGGAAAATGGTTTGGTTGAATATGAGAGCATTGTCGATGTCACATCCCGTCTGGTTGTGAATCCAGTCAGCTACCGTTTAAAGGATCAACAAATTAACGATCTAGTGAAACGACTCAGTGAAGTTGTGGAGGTTATTTAACATGAAAATACTAAAAGTTGCTGACGGAGTATCAATCAAACGCTCCATTGAAGCTGGGACCTCCGATCAGCAGGAGGTCGTTAAAGAGGTAATTTCCAACATTCGCAACCGCGGTGATGAGGCATTAAGAGAGTATACGGAAAAGTTCGACCGAGTCCTCTTAAATTCTTTTTCCGTGAATGAAAAAGAAATAAACGACGCCTATGAGCAGGTTGACCAACAATTCATCTCAATCGTCCAGGGAGCGGCCGAAAATATCCGCAACTTTCACGAAAAACAATTACGTCCTTCGTGGATGACAACTGAAGAGAATGGAACCATTCTTGGTCAAAAAATAACCGCGCTTGATTCGGTTGGCGTGTACGTGCCTGGCGGAACAGCTGCTTATCCTTCATCAGTTCTCATGAACGTGATTCCGGCAAAGGTGGCCGGGGTCAAACGAATTGTCATGGTGTCACCGCCGGACCGGGAAGGAAAAATACCTGCCGCCGTTCTTGTTGCAGCGAAAGAAGCTGGAGTCAAAGAGATT
>NZ_JCAIOL010000008.1:173939-247874 GCF_059587065.1 Neobacillus sp. DZ-9 | reverse complement strand
CTATGGAACCGAGTCCATCGCCTCCGTTGACAAAATTACCGGCCCCGGAAATATTTATGTGGCGCTGGCGAAACGTGAGGTATACGGCGACGTTGATATCGATATGATTGCCGGCCCAAGTGAGATTGCTATTTTAGCAGATGAAACAGCACGGGCCGACGAGGTAGCGGCTGACCTTTTATCACAGGCTGAGCATGATCCGCGTGCTTGCAGTGTTCTTGTCACTCCTTCACAGAGACTAGCTGAAGATGTTTCACAAGAAGTTGAAAAGCAGTTGGCGCTTCTGCCGCGGAAAGACATTGCAGCCCAGTCGATTAACGATTACGGTGTCATTTATGTAACAGCGAATATAGAGGATGCGGTTGAAACGGTCAACAAGCTGGCCCCGGAGCACTTGGAGATCATTACAGAAAACGCAATGGAGCTGCTCGGAAAAATTCGTCACGCGGGAGCCATTTTTATCGGCCGTTATAGTTCTGAGCCTGTCGGTGATTATTTTGCCGGCCCGAACCATGTGCTGCCGACCAATGGCACAGCCCGGTTCTCAAGTCCTCTTAACGTAGATGATTTTCAAAAGAAATCTAGCGTGATTATATATAGTGAAAAAGCTTTAAAAGATAATGGGGCAAAAATTGCCCAGTTTGCACGGATGGAAGGGCTCGAGGCCCACGCCCGTGCCGTCGAAATAAGATTAGAAAACGACCGTAAATAGGTTTTTGCGAAACTACATAATTCAAGGGGGATACTCATCTCATGGAAAGAGTAGCAAACATTGAACGAAATACAAATGAAACAAAGATTCAGCTATCGTTAGCGATTGACGGGGAAGGCCGCTCCAATCTTGAAACGGGCGTGCCTTTTATGGACCATATGCTCGATTTGTTTACAAAACACGGTCAATTCAATCTAACGGTTGATGCAAAAGGCGATATTGAAGTAGATGACCATCATACAACTGAAGATATTGGGATTTGTTTAGGACATACGCTTCGCGAGGCACTAGGCGATAAACGCGGTATCAAGCGCTATGGAAATGCCTTTGTTCCAATGGACGATGCATTAGCACAGGTCGTCGTGGACCTCAGCAACCGACCGCACTTCGAAATACGTGCGGAATTCCCGTCGCAAAAGGTTGGAACCTTTGACACCGAACTAGTTCATGAATTTCTTTGGAAGCTCGCCCTTGAAGCACGAATGAACCTCCATGTAATAGTTCATTACGGTAAAAATACACATCATATGATCGAAGCTGTTTTTAAAGCATTGGGACGTGCCCTAGATGAAGCAACCACCATCGACCCACGCATCAAAGGAGTTCCATCCACAAAAGGTATGTTATAGAAAACAGATGGTGTCAGGCACCACAAAAAGACATATCACATGATTTGTCCACCTGGAAAGGACAAAGATTATGGCGAAAAAAATGTAATGTCCTCTCCATATGTACAAATATAGTGAATTGTCCACGGAGGGTGTCAGGCACTATGAAAAGGCACGATGAAAGGAATGTTGTAAAGAATGATTGGCATTGTGGATTACGGTATGGGAAATCTTTTCAGCGTTAGCAAGGCGCTCGAACGGTTAGGTGCTGATTATTTTATTTCCGCTGATCAGAATAAATTGCTGCAGGCAGATGCATTACTGCTTCCGGGAGTCGGTGCGTTCCGCGATGCGATGGAGCGGCTGCCGGCTGATATGATCAAGGAATTTGCCGTGACTGGTAAACCGCTGCTCGGCATCTGCCTCGGCATGCAGCTCTTGTTTGAGCAAAGTGAAGAAAATGGCTTAACCGACGGGCTGGGTTTACTTCCAGGGAAGGTTCAACGTTTCCCAGGCAGAACCTCTGAAGGTGAATTGTATAAGGTTCCCCATATGGGCTGGAATAGACTAGAATTCGTAAAAGAATCACCCTTACTTAAAAACCTTGAGGAAGATTATGTGTATTTTGTGCATTCCTATTTTGTAAATGCTGAAAATTCTTCCGAAGTGCTCCTCGCAAAGGCTGACTACCATGAACAAGTTTCAGCGGTTGTTGGCAGGGATAATATTTTCGGGATGCAATTTCATCCTGAAAAAAGCAGCAAGCTGGGGATGGCCCTTCTCAATAATTTTTTAAAATTGGTAGAAGAAAGGAAGGCAATTCGATGAGCATCACGATTTATCCGGCGATTGATATGCGCGGGGGAAACTGCGTCCGTCTTCTTCAGGGGGACTATGGCAAGGAAACGATTTACGGCGATTCGCCGTTTGATATGGCGCAGCGCTTTGCTGCGGAAGGGGCCGAGTGGATTCATATGGTTGATCTTGACGGTGCGAAAGATGGCAAGCGCGTCAATGACCGTTTCGTGATTGAGGCTGCCCAAAACCTAAACAAGGTAAAAATTCAGATTGGCGGCGGTATTCGTTCTGAGGGAGATATTCTCCATTATCTTGAAAATGGTGTTGACCGAGTCATCATCGGAAGTATTGCCGTTTCTAATCCTGAGTTTGCCATTGATATGATTAAAAAATACGGCGCAAAGATTGCTGTAGGGATTGATGCAAAAAATGGCTATGTAGCTACACACGGCTGGATCGATACTTCCGAACTGAAGGCTGTGGACCTCGGCAAACGCTTTGCTGACGCCGGTGCGGAAACATTTATATTTACCGATATTGCAACAGATGGCACGTTAAAAGGTCCTAATATTGCCGCTGTTTGTGAAATGGCTGAAGTAACAGGAAAAAATGTCATTGCCTCAGGCGGAGTCAGCAGTCTTGCAGATTTAAAGGCTTTGTCTGAAGAAAACGGTATTGGCGGGGCTATCGTTGGTAAAGCCCTTTATGAAAACCGTTTTACCTTGAAGGAAGCGCTGGAAGAGGTGGGGGCAAAATGACATTAACCAAACGAATCATTCCCTGCCTTGATGTAAAGGATGGCCGGGTCGTAAAGGGGATCCAGTTCGTACAGCTTCGTGATGCCGGAGATCCAGTCGAGCTTGCACGATTTTACGATGAACAAGGGGCAGACGAGCTAGTGTTTCTCGATATCTCAGCTTCGGTTGAAGGCAGAAAAACAATGGTCGAAGTCGTCAAAGCAGTCGCCTCTGAACTCGCGATTCCATTCACAGTTGGCGGAGGCATTAATGCATTAGAAGATATGAAGCGGATTCTCCGAGCCGGCGCTGATAAGGTTTCTCTGAATACAGCTGCTGTTTTAAGTCCTGAATTAATCAAGGAAGGTGCCGATTTCTTTGGCTCGCAATGTATCGTCGTGGCCATTGATGCCAAGTTTGACGAAGAACTAGGTGAATGGCGTGTCTATACCCACGGCGGTCGAAAGCCCACTGATAAAAAAGTAATCGAGTGGGCGAGGGAAGCGGCAGATCTGGGCGCAGGAGAAATTTTATTAACGAGCATGGATAGTGATGGCGAGAAAAATGGATTCGATCTTTCACTAACAAAAGCTGTAAGTGAAGCAGTAACAATTCCTGTAATTGCCTCCGGTGGTGCCGGAAATGCCCGTCATTTTGAAGAAGCGTTCGTAAATGGGAAAGCCGATGCGGCTCTCGCAGCCTCTATATTTCATTATAAAGAAACCTCTGTTCATGAAGTCAAAAGCTATTTGCAGGAAAAAGGAGTGACCGTTCGATGAATGTTCGATTTGATGAAAAGGGCCTTGTGCCTGCAATTATTCAGGATGCCGGAACGAAAGAAGTGTTGACACTTGCCTATATGAACGAGGAATCGCTCGCCAAAACGATTGAAACGGGAGAAACGTGGTTTTACAGCCGCTCCCGCCAGGAATTGTGGCATAAGGGAGCGACAAGCGGCAATACGCAAAAGGTTGTCAGCATCAACTATGACTGTGATCAGGATGCCTTACTGGTTCTTGTATACCCAAAAGGGCCTGCCTGCCATACTGGTGCGGTCAGCTGTTTTTCTGAAGGCGTTTTGGATCGAAAAACAAACCTTGCGGACTATCAGATTTTACAAACGCTAGAAAAAGTCATTTTGGAGCGCGAACAGGAGCGGCCTGAAGGAGCGTATACAACTTACCTTTTTGAAAAAGGCGTTGATAAAATATTGAAAAAAGTCGGAGAAGAGGCGGCCGAGGTTATTATTGCCGCGAAAAATCGCGATCAAGAAGAGCTTCGTTGGGAAGCGGCGGATTTACTATACCACCTGCAGGTCTTGTTAGTGGAACAGGGGCTGCCATTCCGCGAAGTGCTGCGGACATTAGAAGAAAGACACAAGGACCGGTCCTAATGGGATCGGTTTTTTTATACAAAATAACAGCAGAATTCCACGAAAATAGATATTCATTCTACAAAAAATTAGGCTGCTTTCTACAAAAACTGGTCCAAATTCTACAAAAATAATATCGGATTCTACAAATGTTGGAAATCAGGTGGAAATAGCGAATTCACTCGGATGAATTCTATAACGAATCCCTTCTCGGACAACTCGGATATATGTTATACTACATTAGTTATTAAAGGATGATGGAGGACTTCATGGTTAAAGACGCAAAGGCAAGAATTCAAAAGGGGAAAATCCTTACATTTGTTCCAACGGGGGAATATTATTTCACGAAAGGTTTAAAGGCATACCATCGACGTGATTTTAATAAAGCAAAAAAATATCTTGGGCGAGCGATACAGCTTGAGCCGGGTGAACCGATGATTACATGCCAGTTGGCGATCGTGTCAACAGAACTTGGCGAATTTGAAAATTCCAACCGGCTCTTGCATCTCATCCTTGAAGAACTGGATTCAGAAATGGTGGAGTGCCACTACTTTTTAGCAAATAATTATGCCCATTTGGGATTTTTTAAAGATGCTTATCACCATGCCAAGCTATATTTGCAGCTTGACCCGGATGGTGATTTTTCCGAGGACACAGAGGATTTGCTTGAACTGCTTACGCTTGAATCCGATGAGTTTGAGGAAGAGCTTTATGAAGAGGATGATCTGATTGTCAAACAGGAACAGGCCCGCGACCTGCTGGAGTCAGGATACTTTCCAAAGGCAATCGAACTGTTAAACGATGTCGTCAAAGAATATCCGGAATACTGGTCTGCCTATAACAACTTGGCACTCGCCTATTTTTACTTAGGGAAGGCGGAAAAGGCCAAAGCCATCCTTGACGATGTCCTGGAGCGCAATCCTGGGAATCTGCATGCACTTTGCAACATGCTGGTGTTTGCTCATTATCAAGGTCAAGCCGAAAACGTTACAAATCTGCTTGAAGTCTTGAAAAAAATTCAACCGATGCTGAGCGAGCATCAATTTAAATTAGGTGCCTCTTTCGCTTTGGTCGGCGAATATGAACATTCCTACTTATGGTTGAAAAAGCTCTATAAGCATGGTTTTAATGGTGACGGACCGTTTTATTACTGGTTATCTTACTCTGCGTATTACACTGGTAATGAAACCTTTGCCATCAATATTTGGAAAAAAGTTATAGAGATCAATCCTGATAAAGAGGGTACTGAGCCTTGGAATATGGAACACGCAGCCGGCTTTGAGGACCATTCCGGATCCATTTTTCAAAAACTCGAAAGTGACTATGCCGAAGAGCGCTTATTTGCCCTTTTCCTAACAACCGTTTCCGATAAAAAAGAGGAAATCCTCACTTCAAAAAGATTGATTCAAAATCAAAAATTCACTGCCTTGGAAAAAGAATATATTTCCCTTATCCGCTCTGGAAGACCAACGGTGGCAGCTGATGCCCAAGAAATTGCTGAGATTTTTTATGAAAACCATCAGCCGATTGGCACCATTGAGGCTGGGCTGTACCTCATGTGGTTTTCGGTTTTCATTGAAGTTTCCAAAGCAAATGTCCATTTGAAAAATAAACGGGCCTGGGCAGCCGCAGTCGAGTATGTCTGGCATAAAATGCGCAGTGAAAAAGTGTCTCAGCAGGAGATTGCTGGTCGCTACGGAGTATCGGCGGCCACTATCGGAAAATATGTAAAATTAGTGAATGACTATCTTAACTAGGCTGTCTATTTGAGCATAAAATTAGACTATAATATCATTGTTTTATACGATTAAGTTGGAAATACTAAACTTAATCGTCTTTTTATTTAAGGAGTGATACAGCATGTCTGAAGAAAAAATTTATGACGTTATTATTGCCGGTGCTGGTCCTGCGGGGATGACAGCGGCTGTTTATACATCACGTGCAAATCTTTCCACGCTTATGATTGAGCGCGGCATGCCAGGCGGTCAGATGGCCAATACCGAAGACGTAGAAAACTATCCCGGTTTTGAGAGCATCTTAGGTCCTGATTTATCGACCAAAATGTTCGAGCATGCGAAAAAGTTTGGTGCTGAATATGCCTATGGCGATATTAAAGAAATTGTTGACCAAGGCGATTATAAGGTTGTGACAGCTGGTTCTAAGCAATATAAAGCCTATTCCGTGATTATTTCAACTGGTGCAGAGTATAAAAAAGTCGGTGTACCCGGCGAAAAAGAACTTGGCGGACGCGGCGTTTCCTATTGTGCGGTTTGTGACGGAGCCTTCTTCAAAGGTAAAGAGCTTTATGTTATCGGAGGCGGCGACTCTGCAGTCGAAGAAGGAGTTTACTTAACCCGCTTCGCCTCTAAAGTTACCATCGTTCATCGCCGTGATCAGCTGCGGGCGCAAAAAATTCTTCAAGACCGTGCTTTTGCTAACGAAAAAATTGATTTTATCTGGAACCATACGATTAAATCGATTAATGACACAAATGGTAAAGTTGGCAGCGTCACGCTAGTTTCGACGGAAAATGGCGAGGAAAAGGAACTTCCTGCAGATGGTGTATTTATTTATATCGGAATGGTGCCACTCTCGAAGCCATTTGAGAGCCTTGGAATTACAAATGAAAATGGATATATTGAAACAAATGAGTTAATGGAAACGAAGGTTCCGGGAATTTTTGCAGCTGGGGATATACGCGAAAAAACACTTCGCCAGATTGTTACAGCTACCGGTGACGGCAGCATCGCTGCATCAAGTGCCGCGCATTATGTAGAAGAATTAAAGGAAGAAATGAAATTAAAACAATAAGCGGGCATGGAAAACGCTTCCAAAAAAGTAACTCGGTTTTAACTCTCCTGTAACAATGGTGAAATATTGATAAGGTATGATAAGGTAAATTGACCCCCTTTAAAATATATACCTTTTCCAGCGCAGGTCCAGCAGCCTGCGCTCTTTTTTTTGTTTCCTGCAAAATAAAGTTTACCCCGATAAAAATTAACAGAAATATCGATTTTGTATTCATTGTGACTGCATCCTAAAAATAGTATAATGAAATGA
This sequence comes from Neobacillus sp. DZ-9, assembly GCF_059587065.1. NCBI lineage: Bacteria > Bacillati > Bacillota > Bacilli > Caryophanales > Bacillaceae > Neobacillus > Neobacillus sp. DZ-9. The sequence goes on along the minus strand of NZ_JCAIOL010000008.1, from coordinate 240,587 downwards.
ATTATATTAGGATGAGCAATCTAGCTACAGCGCCTAAGGGATCTCTGGTCTAAGCCAATCCGGCATGAAGGTTAAAGAACAACCTTCCTGCCGGCTCGTCTTATGCTTGTCTCCCCAGGGAAAAATTGAACTGCTTTTTTCCTTGGCCAAGGCTCTTTCGCTTTATAAAAGAAGGTGTGTATTGTGCAGCGTGTCACCAATTGCGTATTAAAAAGAGACGATAAAGTATTGTTGCTGCAGAAACCGAGGCGCGGCTGGTGGGTTGCTCCGGGCGGGAAAATGGAGCCAGGCGAGTCGGTGCGGGACTCTTGCATCAGAGAATACCGTGAAGAAACGGGAGTATACTTAAAAAACCCACAATTAAAAGGAATTTTTACCTTCATCATGAAAGAAGGCGACCAGCTTTTATCTGAATGGATGATGTTCACCTTCGTGGCTGTCGATTCTGATGGACTGGATTTGGATGAATCTGAAGAAGGAAAACTGGAGTGGCATCCTATCAATCAAATTAAAAATCTGCCAATGGCCGCCGGTGATTATCATATTATTGATTACATGATTCATGGAAAAGGAATCATTTACGGTACTTTTACGTATACAAAAGATTTTGCACTAATCAGTTACCGATTAGATCCAAGTTAAATAACAGGGGGAATTGAAATGAGTACCGGTTCGACAAGCGACACTCAGATGGTCATTATTACAGGAATGTCCGGAGCTGGAAAAACAGTAGCAATTCAAAGCTTTGAAGATTTGGGGTTCTTCTGTGTCGACAATTTACCTCCTACATTGCTTCCGAAATTCCTTGAACTTATGAAGGAATCAGGGAATAAAATGAATAAAGTAGCCCTTGTCATGGACTTAAGAGGAAGAGAATTTTTCGACCACCTTTTTAAAGCCTTAGATGATCTGGCAGAAACTTCCTGGGTGAATCCGCAGATTTTATTTTTAGATTCGGATGATGCAACCTTAGTCCGACGGTATAAAGAAACCAGACGCTCACATCCGCTTGCACCATCTGGTTCTCCATTGGAAGGAATCACTCTTGAACGGGAGCTCCTTGAAGAGTTAAAAGGGCGTGCCCAATTAATTTACAACACTTCCCAGATGAAACCACGTGAATTACGTGAGAAGATATTAACGGAATTTACCGCGAATAAACAACAAATCTTTACTGTCAATGTCATGTCGTTTGGCTTTAAGCATGGGATTCCGATTGATGCGGATCTTGTTTTCGATGTACGCTTCTTGCCGAACCCACACTATATCGACCATATGCGTCCGAAAACTGGGCTGGATGAAGAAGTCTCCAATTATGTTTTGAAATGGAATGAGACGCATAAATTTTTGGAAAAAGTTACGGATTTGCTAAGTTTCATGCTTCCGCATTATAAGCGGGAAGGGAAGGCCCAGCTGGTGATTGCCATTGGCTGTACAGGCGGGCAGCACCGTTCCGTGGCCTTAGCTGAATATATTGGACGCTTTTTCCAAAATGATTACAAGACTTGTATTTCACACCGTGACATTGAGAGGAGAAAGGATAAAACAACATGAGAGAGTTAAGACAGCCTCGCATTGTCGTCATTGGCGGGGGGACAGGATTACCGGTATTATTGCGTGGTTTAAAGCAGTATCCTGTTGATATTACCGCCATTGTGACAGTTGCCGATGACGGGGGAAGCTCCGGACGGCTGCGCGAGGACCTGCATATCCCTCCTCCAGGTGACATTCGCAATGTTTTAGCATCCCTTTCCGATGTTGAACCTCTTGTTGAGGAAATGTTTCAGCATCGCTTTAAAACATCGAATGAGCTTTCGGGACATTCGCTGGGAAATTTAATCCTGGCAGCAATGACCTCAATTACCGGTAATTTTGTTCATGCCATTCAAGAAATGAGTAAGATCTTGAATGTTCGTGGTAAAGTATTGCCAGCCGCGAATCAAAGTGTGATTTTGCATGCAGAAATGGAAGATGGCACGATTGTGTCGGGAGAATCGAAAATTCCTTACTCTGGTAAAAAAATCAAAAAGGTATTTTTGACTCCAACCAAAATTCGTCCATTACCAGAAACGATTCAAGCGATCCGGCAGGCTGATTTAATTATCATCGGCCCGGGAAGCTTGTATACTAGTATATTGCCTAATCTGCTTGTTCCCCGTTTAGGGGATGAAGTGTGCCGTTCACATGCTAAAAAGGTGTATATCTGTAATTTGATGACACAGGCTGGAGAAACACATGGGTATTCCGCCAGCGACCATGTAAAGGCTCTTTATGATCACATGAGCTGCGCCTATATTGATACTATTCTTGTGAATAATGAAGAAGTTCCGCCGGATGTACAGCTCCGCTACAAGGAAGAGCTTGCCCAGCCGGTGCCATACGATTTGCCGGAGTTATTCGAACTTGGCATTGAGGTCGTTCATGCCGATATCGCTTATTTAGAAAATGGGGCACTCCGGCATGATCCCAAAAAAGTGGCGAAAATTTTATATAATTTGCTGATTACTGAAACCAAAAAGCGGTATGAAGCGTAAATAAGGTATGCACATTAAAAAAGTTTTTTAATAAAGTAAGTGATTGGGGTGAGGGGAATGTCTTTCGCTTCGGAAACGAAAAAGGAATTAACTAACTTGGAAGTGAAAACGTGCTGTATTCATGCAGAGCTCTCGGCTTTAATCCGCATGAACGGTTCCCTTTCCTTTTCAAATCGCAAGTTAGTTGTCGATATTCAAACCGAAAATGCTGCGATTGCCAGAAGAATTTATACCTTATTGAAAAAAAGCTACCAAGTCCAGGTAGAATTGCTAGTACGAAAAAAGATGCGCCTGAAAAAGAACAATGTCTATATTGTGCGTTTATCCGATCAGGCGAAGGAGATTCTCGAGGACACGAAAATTATTGGTGAAGGGTTTACCTTTATTCATGATATTGCACCGGAGCTTATCAAAAAGAAGTGTTGTAAGCGTTCTTACCTACGTGGTGCCTTTCTCGCCGGAGGTTCTGTCAATAATCCGGAAACGTCTTCCTATCATTTAGAAATTGCTTCGCTCTATAAAGAACATAATGATTCTTTGTGCGAATTAATGAATACATTTGGTCTTAACAGTAAAACACTTGAGCGGAAAAAAGGCTATATTACTTATTTAAAGGAAGCAGAGAAAATCACCGAGTTTTTAAATATCATCGGTGCCCATAATGCCCTGCTCCGCTTTGAGGACGTAAGAATTGTTAGGGATATGCGGAATTCTGTTAATCGTCTTGTCAATTGCGAAACCGCAAATCTCAACAAAACGATTGGAGCCTCGATCAGGCAGGTCGATAATATCCGCTTTATCGATCAGACAGTCGGATTGCAAATCCTACCGGAAAAACTAAGAGAAATTGCCGAGCTTCGTTTAAATTATACCGATGTGACCTTAAAAGAACTTGGTGAAATGGTCTCCGGTGGCACTATCAGTAAATCTGGCATCAATCATCGCTTAAGAAAAATTGATGAAATCGCCGAGAAGCTACGTGTTGGGGAAATGTAAGTTAGAAACTAGAATAGTTTGTGAAATTTTGAATAAGCTTCAAAGATATATATAGAAAAAAATGAGGAGGAATATGATTATGCTAGTGAAAGAAGTAGAAGTTAAATTGAGAACAGGACTTCAAGCGCGCCCAGCGGCCCTTTTTGTCCAGGAAGCCAACAGGTTTTCTGCCGATATTTTTCTAGAGAAGGATGGCAAGAAAGTAAATGCCAAAAGCATCATGGGCTTAATGAGCTTAGCAGTCGGCTCAGGTGTTGTGATTAATATTATTGCAGACGGCGATGACGAAGAAAACGCCATCCATGCTTTAGCTGATTTTATTCAGAAGGAACAATAATAGAAAAGGGGTTTGGCTCATTAGCGTGCCAAGCCTCTTTTTGCTATTATGAGGATTTTCTATGATCATATTGCATGAAAATCCACCAATAAAGAGAAGCCCTTAGTGCCCATGCTCGAAGAAAAAAGAGTGCCGCGGTAATTAGGAAGGTCTCCTAATACACCGTGCACGAAGAAAAAGGGGTGCTACGGTAATTAGGGAGGTCTCCTAATGCCCCATGCACGAAGAAAAAGGGGTGCTACGGTAATTAGGAAGGTCTTCTAATGCCTCTGACCAAAGAAAAAAGCCTTCCACGGTAATTAGAAGGGCACCTAAAAGCCCCCCTGCTGCCACCTAAATAAAAAAGCAACCGGCTCCAAAGCCGATTGCTCAAAACAATTATTTTTTCGTTTTATCATCCAGAGAATTACGAGTAATAATGTGGTCAACTAGACCATATTCTTTCGCACGTTCAGCAGTCATGAAGTTATCGCGGTCAGTATCCTTTTGGAGCACTTCAAGCGGCTGGCCAGTGCGCTCAGCAAGAATTCCATTTAATTTTTCACGAAGGAAGAGGATGCGCTTAGCAGCAATTTCGATTTCCGTTGCCTGTCCTTGTGCACCGCCTAGTGGCTGGTGAATCATAACTTCAGCATTCGGAAGGGCATAGCGCTTTCCTTTTTCACCTGCTGCAAGAAGGAATGCACCCATGGATGCAGCCATACCGATACAGATTGTTTGCACGTTTGGTTTAATGAACTGCATAGTATCATAAATCGCCATACCGGCAGTAATACTTCCGCCAGGGCTGTTGATATATAGGGATATATCTTTTTCTGGGTTATCAGCTTCAAGGAATAATAATTGAGCAACAATGCTGTTTGCTACATGATCATCAATGGCGCTTCCAAGCATGATGATCCGGTCTTTTAACAGACGGGAATAGATGTCATATGCTCTTTCGCCCCGGTTCGTTTGTTCGATTACTGTAGGGATCAAATTCATTTTTCTTCCTCCTTTGATTAGAAAAGGTAAAAACATTATGTATTGTTATCATACACTGGATGGTCAATAAAGGTCAAACAGTTTGACTTTAAAAAAGTTCGACAGCTTTCCCTAATTCATCTTATCCAGATTAGTTCATTTTAAACCCATTGTATACTTGCAAAGTGAAAGAATCTGGCATATAATATGTAAGTCGTTAATAATTTTGCGCTCGTGGTGCAACGGATAGCACGTAAGATTCCGGTTCTTAAAATGGGGGTTCGATTCCCTCCGAGCGCGTCATGAAAGCCCTCTGTTTTTCGCAAACAGGGGGTTTTTATTTTTCAATTATTGAAAATAACTGTGAAATATCCTCAATATTAAGAGCTTCAGCAATCTGGACGATTTCTTTTTTTAAAATAGTGTTAAGCTCATTATTATAAAGTGAATCAATGATAGTCTCATTTACTTTTGAAAGACCAGCTATTTCCTCTTGTGACATATTTCTTTCATTAAGTAAATCTTTTAAATGACAATGAATCTTCTTCATCTCATAAACCACTCCTTTATTATAAATATATCGATAATGCGGTAAATATAAATAGCTGGTTGCCAATTTCCATACCCCAAATCCCCTCTTTCATGTAAAATAGATAATAAGGGGGAGAGATTAACATGAATTTAAAGGCAGGATTATGGCAACAGCAAACATTAAAACTCGCGATGACGCAAGAATTGTCCCAGGCGATAGCATTATTGCAATATTCAGCGCAGGAACTGAGTGCTTTTTTGGAAAATAAGGCGCTAGAAAATCCCCTGATTCAAGTGGAGCATGCGAATGTAAAGCCTATGAATCCCCTTATCGATCGAAATCGCCGCAAACATCAAAAAGAAGAAAAAGACTGGATCGACCAAATTGCCGAAAAGAAATTTTCGTTAGAAGAGCAATTAATTTCTCAATTAAACATAAAAAAATTGTCGGCGGACCAATTAAGAGTCATTCGCCATCTTATACAGAATCTAGATGAAAACGGTTACTTCTTTGGCGACTTCAGCCAAATTGCTGAAAACCTAAAGGTATCAGAGGAATTAGTAGAGGAATGTTTAGCCGTACTGCAAACGTTAGAACCAGCGGGAATTGGTGCAAGAAACCTACAAGAATGCCTCTTGATGCAAATTTATTATCAAAATCCTAATAATGAGCTTGCCCTTAATATTATTGCTAACTATTTTGTTCCTTTCGCTGAAAAGAAATGGAAGCAAATATCAAAAGAGCTTAAGGTTACTTTAAAAGAAATTCAAGATGTTTTCGATGAAATTCAGGTTCTTAATCCAAAGCCTGCAGCGATTTTAACCGGGGGAACTGCTAGTGCTGCCTACATTACGCCCGATGCAATTATTGAGCAAACTGAGGAAGGTTTATCTGTTCGGATGTTTGATGATCCGATTCCAAGGATAAGCTTCAATGAGACCTACTATAAAAAATTCAAAGACCAGGATACTCAGGTAAGCCGTTTTTTACAGGAAAAATTCCAGGATTACCAATGGATCTTAAAGAGCATTGAACAGCGGAAAGAAACACTGACAAAGGTTGTAGGAAAGATTGTTGAGAAGCAGCCTGCTTTTTTTCAAAAAGGCGCACAATATTTAGTGCCGATGACGATGAAGGAAGTGGCAGCGGAACTAGACATTCATGAATCGACCGTCAGCCGTGCTGTAAGGGAAAAATACGTGCAAACACCAGTAGGAACCGTTACGTTAAAATCCTTTTTCACCAGTACAATCCAAACGGTCTCAGAGGATGAAAATACCTCTTCAACTCAAGTGAAAAATGCCATTAGCAGGCTGATAGAAAAAGAGAATAAAGAAAAACCGCTATCGGATCAGGAAATTGTGGAACAATTGAAGACGGAAGAGGGAATCGTAGTTTCGAGGCGGACCATTGCCAAATACCGCGACCAGCTGGGAATCCCGTCCTCATCAAAAAGAAAAAGATTTAACTAAGGAAGGAAAAAATCAATGCCGCAAATTACGTTATATACTAGAAATCGCTGCCCGCTTTGTGAAAAGGCAAAGGCAGTACTTCTTGAACTTAAAGAGGAGTGGGATTTCGAACTCAAAGAAATGGATATCGAACAAAGTGATGAATTAACCGAGCTTTACGGGTTGATGATTCCTGTTGTTCATCTCGATGGGGAAGAGGTTGCCTATGGTATGGTTAACAAATTTGACATAAGTAACCGTTTACAGGAAAAAAAGGCGGATTTATAAGTTGAAATAGGTTTTCACTCCTGTTACAATGAAAATGTAGCAAGGGTGAATTTTTTTTGGATCCGGTGGGACATAATATGTCTAGGGTGGACATTTTTTGCCCAGCAACATATTATAAAGGAGCATGGTAATCATGCAGTCATTCATCGATATCACAAAAAGATTATTACCCGATTTCCTTCAGGTCCTGCAGAAACGTTATTCTATCCTGCGTTACATAGGATTTATGCAGCCGGTAGGAAGAAGAAGTTTAGCTGTTAGCCTTGGCTTTACCGAAAGAATTCTTCGTAGTGAAGTAGACTTCCTCAAAGATCAGAATCTTATTTACATCAACAACGTTGGAATGAGTTTAACTGACGAAGGGAAAAATTTACTAGAAGATTTGGAAGGCCTCATGCGTGAATTAAAGGGTATGGATGTCATGGAGCTGGAATTAAAACACCGGCTTGGCATTCGAAAAGTTATTATTGTACCCGGTGATAGTGATGAGTCCTCTATGGTAAAAGGAGAGCTTGGCAAGGCATGCGCAGCCTGTATGAAAAGGCTTCTTGAAGGAAAAAATATCATCGCAGTAACGGGCGGGTCCACGATGGCGGCTGTTGCAGATAGACTTTCGCCAGAGTTTTCGAATAAGGAATTATTGTTTGTTCCTGCCCGCGGCGGAGTGGGGGAGGATGTCCATAATCAAGCAAACACGATCAGCTCGATTATGTCTCAAAACACTCATTCTAAGCATCGCGTCTTTTATGTTCCTGACCAAGTCAGTATGGAGATTTATGAATCCCTGATTAAGGAACCTGACATTCATGAGGTTTTAAACCTGATTAGGTCAGCTAGCATGGTTCTTCACGGAATAGGAGATGCTATCACAATGGCCAGAAGGCGAAAAAGCAGTCCTGGCATCTTAAAAAAGCTTGAACAGGAAAAAGCTGCCTCAGAAGCATTTGGGTACTATTTTAATGAGGAAGGCGAGATTGTCCACAAGGTTCTGACGATTGGTCTCCAGCTTGAAGACTTGGCAAACATTCCAAACGTGATTGCGGTCGCAGGGGGAGCCTCAAAGGCTAAAGCAATCAAGGCCTATATGAAACAAGCGCCGGCATCGACGATCTTAATCACCGATGAAGGTGTCGCAACCAGGTTATTGAAAGGGTAAATCCTTTTGAAAAATATACATCTTTACCCAAATAAAAGGAGGAATTTTATCATGGCAGTTAAAGTTGGTATTAATGGATTTGGACGTATTGGTCGTAACGTATTTCGTGCGGCATTAAAACATAACAATGTGGAAATCGTGGCAATTAACGATTTAACAGATGCAAATATGCTTGCTCATCTTTTAAAATATGATACTGTTCACGGAACTCTTGCTGAAGATGTAACAGTTGACGGTGAATACTTAGTTGTTGGCGGACACAAAGTAAAGGTTATCGCTGAGCGCGACCCTGCACAGCTTGGCTGGGGCGACCTTGGTGTAGATGTAGTCGTTGAATCAACTGGACGTTTCACAAAGCGTGAAGATGCTGCGAAACATCTTGAAGCAGGTGCTAAGAAAGTCATCATTTCTGCTCCAGCATCAAACGAAGATATCACAATCGTTATGGGTGTTAACGAAGACAAGTACGATGCGGATAACCACCACGTACTTTCAAACGCTTCTTGTACAACAAACTGCTTAGCGCCATTTGCTAAAGTGTTAAACGATACTTTTGGAATCAAGCGCGGTATGATGACAACTGTTCACTCATACACAAATGACCAACAAATCCTTGACCTGCCACATAAAGACTACCGTCGTGCACGTGCTGCTGCTGAAAACATGATCCCAACAACAACGGGTGCAGCAAAAGCGGTTGCTCTAGTTTTACCAGAATTAAAGGGTAAATTAAACGGTATGGCAATGCGCGTTCCAACTCCAAACGTTTCTGTTGTAGACTTAGTTGCTGAATTAGAAAAAGAAGTAACGGCTGATGAAATCAACGGAGCATTAAAAGCAGCGGCTGAAGGCCCATTAAAAGGTATTTTAGCTTACACTGAGCTTCCATTAGTTTCTACAGACTTTAACGGAAGCACTGCTTCTTCTACAATTGATGCATTGTCTACAATGGTTCTTGAAGGCAACATGGTAAAAGTATTATCTTGGTACGACAACGAAGTTGGTTACTCAAACCGTGTTGTTGACTTAGTAGATTATATTGCTTCAAAAGGACTATAATATTGGATTGAATTTCCAACGATAAATCATTTATAATGGTTAATGGTATTCCAAGGGGAGTGGGGAGGATTCCCCCTCTCCTTTTTTATTGCACGTCACTTACATATGTGGGAGGTCCTTTACTTGAACAAGAAAACCTTAAAAGATGTCGATGTAAAAGGCAAACGCGTATTTTGCCGGGTTGATTTCAACGTTCCAATGCAAGATGGAAGAATTACGGATGAAACACGAATCCGTGCCGCATTGCCAACGATTCAGTATTTAGTAGACAATGGTGCAAAGGTGATTTTAGCGAGCCATTTTGGCCGTCCGAAGGGTAAAGTTGTTGAAGAGATGCGCTTGACTCCAGTTGGTGTTAGACTGTCTGAGCTTCTTGGCAAAGAAGTGAAAAAGGCGGATGAAGCTTATGGTGATTCGGTTAAGGCAACGATTGATACCATGAACGAAGGCGACGTTCTTCTGCTTGAAAATGTTCGTTTCTATCCTGGTGAAGAAAAGAATGATCCGGAACTTGCCAAATCATTTGCTGAACTTGCTGATGTTTATGTGAATGATGCCTTTGGCGCTGCACACCGTGCCCATGCTTCAACTGAAGGAGTAGCTCACTATCTTCCAGCTGTATCTGGCTTTTTAATGGAAAAAGAACTTGAAGTACTTGGTAAGGCTCTTTCCAATCCAGAGCGTCCTTTTACAGCGATAATCGGTGGTGCGAAAGTAAAGGATAAGATTGGTGTAATTGAAAATCTCCTAGAACTAGTAGATAACTTAATTATTGGCGGCGGCCTTGCTTATACATTTGTAAAAGCACAAGGTCATGAAATCGGGAAATCTCTTCTAGAAGCAGATAAAATCGACCTTGCTAAGTCGTTTATGGAAAAAGCAAAGGCGAAAGGTGTTAACTTCTACATGCCAGTTGACGCCATTGTTGCTGATGATTTCTCTGCAGATGCTAACACTAAAGAAGTCTCAATCGATGAAATTCCTGCTGACTGGGAAGCTCTTGATATTGGACCAAAAACGGCAGAAATCTATCGTGATGTCATTCAAAAATCCAAGCTAGTGATTTGGAACGGACCTATGGGTGTGTTTGAAATCGATAAATTTGCTGGCGGAACAAAAGAAGTTGCAGAAGCACTTGCGGAAGCAGAAGGCGCTTTTTCTGTTATCGGTGGCGGAGATTCTGCAGCAGCAGTTGAAAAGTTTAATTTAGCGGAAAAAATGAGCCATATTTCCACAGGCGGCGGTGCCTCACTTGAGTTTATGGAAGGCAAAGCATTGCCAGGCGTTGTGGCCTTGAACGATAAATAATTTTTTTCACCAGAAAGGATGTGCCTCAATGCGTAAACCGATCATTGCAGGAAACTGGAAAATGAACAAAACCATTTCGGAAGCAAAAAGCTTTGCAGAAGAAGTAAAAGGACTTGTACCAGCTCCAGACAAGATGGATTCAGTCATTTGTGCACCTGCTTTATTTTTACAAAGCCTATTAGAAGTTACTGCAGGCAGCGATGTGAAAATTGGTGCTCAAAACATGCACTTTGAAGAAAGCGGTGCGTTTACGGGAGAAATCAGCCCTAAGGCACTTGCTGACCTTGGTGTACACTATGTGATTATTGGACACTCTGAACGCCGTGAAATGTTCAATGAAACGGATGAATCTGTTAACAAGAAAACTCTTGCGGCCTTTAAATACAACTTAACTCCAATCGTATGCTGCGGCGAAACGTTAGAACAGCGTGAAAACGGTGAAACAAACCAATTAGTCGGTGACCAGGTTGCAAAGGCACTAGCTGGTCTAACAGACGATCAAGTGAAACAAACGGTCATTGCTTACGAACCGATTTGGGCAATTGGAACAGGTAAATCTTCCACTTCTAAAGATGCCAATGAAGTATGTGCCCATATCCGTCAAGTAATTGCTCAGCAATTTTCACAAGATGTTGCCGACGTAGTAAGAATTCAATATGGCGGCAGCGTAAAGCCGGAAAATATTAAAGAATATATGGCAGAGCCAGATATTGATGGTGCATTAGTAGGCGGCGCAAGCCTTGAAGCACAATCATTCTTGCAATTACTGGAGGCAGGAAAGTATGAGTAAATCTCCAGTTGCTCTGATCATCCTCGATGGCTTTGGATGCAGGGGCGAGACGAAAGGGAATGCCGTGGCGCAGTCGAAAAAACCAAATTTTGACCGGTTTTGGAGCACCTACCCACATTCCCACTTAACAGCTTCAGGTGAGGCGGTCGGTCTTCCTGAAGGACAAATGGGAAACTCCGAGGTTGGGCACTTGAATATCGGTGCCGGCCGCACTGTTTATCAAAGCTTAACACGTGTGAACATTGCCATCCGCGAAGGTGAATTTGAAAAAAATGAAACCTTTACCGGTGCCATGGAACATGTAAAGAAAAACGGTACAGCCCTTCATTTATTCGGTTTACTATCTGACGGTGGTGTTCACAGCCACATCAGCCATATGTTTGCCTTGCTTAAGCTGGCTAAAGAAGAAGGCGTGGAAAAAGTTTATGTTCATGCCTTTCTTGATGGCCGTGATGTCGGTCCGAAGACTGCTGCAAAATATATTCAGCAGACACTGGATAAAATGAAGGAGTATGGTGTCGGCGAATTCGCCACCATTTCTGGAAGATACTATTCCATGGACAGGGACAAGCGCTGGGAGCGCGTCGAAAAGTCCTATCGTTCGATGGTATACGGTGAGGGACCAACTTATAGCAATCCGTTAGAGGTAGTGGAGGATTCCTACTCACATGGAATCTTTGACGAATTCGTGCTTCCATCGGTGATCACAAAAGAAGATGGCCAGCCAGTTGCCACTATTCAAAACAATGATGCTGTTATTTTCTATAACTTCCGTCCAGACCGTGCGATTCAAATTTCGAACACGTTCACGAACGAAGATTTCCGTGCGTTTGACCGCGGACCAAAGCATCCGAAGGATCTGTTCTTTGTGTGCTTAACCCACTTCAGTGAATCGGTCAATGGTTATGTTGCTTTTAAACCGAGTAACTTGGACAATACTTTAGGCGAAGTGCTGTCGCAGAATAATTTGAAGCAGCTGCGGATCGCGGAAACAGAAAAATATCCGCATGTCACCTTCTTTATGAGCGGTGGTCGTGAAGCTAAGTTCCCTGGCGAAGAACGGATTTTAATCAACTCTCCAAAGGTTGCAACCTATGACCTTAAGCCGGAAATGAGTGCTTTTGAAGTAACGGATGCGCTTCTAAATGAAATTCAAAATGATAAATTTGATGCCATTATCTTAAATTTTGCCAATCCAGATATGGTCGGGCATTCAGGGATGCTTGAGCCTACCATTAAGGCGATCGAAACCGTTGATGAATGCTTAGGAAAAATTGTCGATTTAATCCTTGAAAAAGGCGGCACAGCCATCATTACAGCTGACCATGGCAATGCAGACGAAGTAATAACTTTGGAAGGCGAGCCAATGACAGCTCACACAACAAATCCTGTACCGGTTATCGTAACAAAACAAGGTGTAGATCTACGTGAAGGCGGAATCCTTGGGGATTTAGCGCCAACCATGTTAGACTTATTAAATGTGGAAAAACCAGCAGAAATGACTGGTACATCTTTAATAAAATAATCCAATTTTAAGGAGAGAAAAACAAATGCCATTTATTGCTGATGTATATGCACGTGAAGTATTAGATTCCCGCGGTAATCCTACAGTTGAAGTTGAAGTTTTCACTGAATCAGGCGCTTTTGGCCGAGCTTTAGTTCCAAGCGGTGCTTCAACAGGTGAATACGAAGCTGTTGAGCTTCGTGACGGCGACAAAGAACGCTACCTTGGAAAAGGTGTTCTTAAAGCGGTTGACAATGTAAACGAAATTATTGCTCCAATGCTTGTTGGTGAAGAGTTCAGCGTCCTTGATCAAGTGGCTGTTGATAACGCTCTAATCGAGCTTGACGGCACAGACAACAAAGGTAAATTAGGTGCTAATGCCATCCTTGGTGTCTCTATGGCGGTTGCTCATGCGGCTGCAAACTACTTAGATATTCCTTTATACCAATACCTTGGCGGCGTCAACGCTAAGCAGCTTCCTGTGCCTATGATGAACATCGTAAACGGCGGCGAGCATGCAGATAACAATGTGGACATTCAAGAATTCATGGTTATGCCAGTAGGTGCTCCAAGCTTTAAAGAAGCACTTCGCATGGGTGCAGAAATTTTCCATAGCTTAAAATCAGTTTTAAAATCTAAAGGCCTTAACACTGCTGTTGGTGATGAAGGCGGCTTTGCACCAAACCTTGGTTCAAACGAGGAAGCACTTCAAACCATTGTAGAAGCAATCGAAAAAGCCGGCTACAAGCCTGGCGAAGAAGTCATGCTTGCAATGGATGCTGCATCCTCTGAGTTCTACAATAAAGAAGATGGAAAATACCATCTTGCAGGCGAAGGTGTTGTGAAGACTTCTGCAGAAATGGTTGATTGGTATGCAGAACTTTGCTCTAAATACCCAATCATTTCAATCGAAGACGGCTTAGACGAAAACGACTGGGAAGGCCACAAGCTATTAACCGAGCGTCTTGGCAAAAAGGTTCAATTAGTGGGTGACGATTTATTTGTTACTAACACTAAAAAGTTAGCTGAAGGAATTGAAAAAGGAATTGGCAACGCCATCCTAATCAAAGTTAACCAAATCGGTACTCTTACTGAAACGTTTGATGCGATTGAAATGGCAAAACGCGCTGGTTACACAGCTGTAATTTCCCACCGCTCTGGTGAAACAGAAGACAACACAATCGCTGACATTGCCGTTGCAACGAACGCAGGTCAAATCAAGACTGGTGCTCCTTCACGTACAGACCGTGTGGCAAAATACAACCAATTGCTTCGCATTGAAGACCAATTAGGTGAAACAAGCCAATACAACGGTTTTAAATCATTCTACAATCTTAAGAAGTAATTTTTATAAAAAAACCCTTGCTCACATTGGGCAAGGGTTTTGCTTTTTTTTGGGATGGCTGTGTTAAAGTCCATTGTGATTTTTAACAATGTTGATTGGAGCGGAAGGCGCGAAGACTCCTGCGGGAGTACGGGACAGGGGAGACCCCACAGGCGCTTTAGGCCGAGGAGGCTCCCCGGAACGCCCGCGGAAAGCGAAGCGCCTGGAGCGTAAATCAACAACAAAGTTTAACAGAGCTTTTGGAATAAAAAAGCAGGGAAATAACCAGTTCATGTTTAATATAAAAATAAACAAAAAAACTGGGGAGACATAGATGAAAAAATATTTAGCTAAACTATCACGGACACAACAAATCATTATTCTCTTTGCTGTTCTCTCTTTAGGATTTATTTATTATTTTTCAAAAGGTGCATTGCCAGTTCAAAAGGATACGGTAACCGTTAAAGTACAAAAAACGGACGAAGGAGAAACCGTCATTCAAATTCAGGATAAGAACAGTGATGAAATTGCTAAAGACTTTCCTTTAAATATGTCCGAAGATGACATGAGGGATGCCATCCACCAAATGTCACATCAAAAAGTAGTGGCAGAAAAGAAGTGGGGAGCGATTCCCTTAAGCAACAAGCGGGTAAATCGGTTATTAGAAGTAGTGAAAGAAAATAAGGCAAACTATAAAAACACGGATGTTTATTACGGTATTTTAAGGCGCTGGGCCGATGGCGATTTTTCCCGTGTCGATGAGGACCATAATGAAATCTGGAGCCTTCAGAACGGGTCTGTCGGGAAAGCAAAAGGAATTGCCTCCTCCAAAGAAGAAAGAGATTTTATTGTTGAGAATTTCAAAGTTAAACAATAAACGGCATTCCCAAAAGCTGTCACAATAACTACTATTGTTAAAAGGGAAATAATATGGTAAATTAAGAATACTGTGAAATGTACGTTCTAACAGGAGGTGGCCTTCATGCATGCATTAATTGTTACACTATTAGTAATCGTAAGTATTGGACTTATTATTGTTGTATTACTTCAATCAGGTAAAAGCGCTGGATTATCTGGTGCCATTTCAGGTGGTGCTGAATCCTTATTCGGTAAGCAAAAAGCACGTGGAATTGATTTGATCCTACATCGTATTTCGATTGTATTATCTGTTTTATTTTTCTTGCTTGCTCTTGCTGTTACTTACTTTAAAATCTAATAATCAAAAATGCAAAACCTGGCCAGTGGGTCAGGTTTTTTGTGTGTAGAAATGGACGCTCGCGAATTAATTGTGTAAACAGGTGAAATCCACTTTCCATAAGCCTTTTTTCTGGAATGTTCATCACTGCTTTGCTTAAACTAAGATAAGCTAATAGATATTGAAGGAGTTTTTTGTATGAAAGTTACTTTACCAAAGCCATTTACCTTTGAGGGAGGAAAGCGAGCTGTTCTTTTGCTGCATGGATTCACCGGTAATTCTGCGGATGTCCGGATGCTGGGACGGTTCCTTGAAAAAAAAGGCTACACAAGCCATGCACCGCATTACAAAGGGCATGGGGTCCCGCCGGAAGAACTTGTTCACACTGGTCCTGAGGATTGGTGGCAGGACGTTCTAAAGGGCTATGAATTTTTGAAAAATAAAGGCCATGAAGAGATTGCGGTGGCGGGACTTTCCCTTGGCGGCGTATTTTCTTTGAAATTAGGATACACTGTACCTATAAAAGGAATTGTAACGATGTGTGCGCCTATGTATATAAAAAGTGAAGACGTGATGTACGAGGGAGTTCTCGATTATGCACGGGAATTTAAGAAACGGGAAGGAAAAACAGACGAGCAAATCGAATTGGAAATGAACGAGTTTAAAAAGACACCGATGAACACTTTAAAAGCGCTGCAGGGATTAATCGCAGAGGTTCGCGATAATGTCGACATGATTTATGCACCAACCTTCGTGGTCCAAGCACGCCACGACAATATGATCAACACCGAAAGTGCCAATATTATTTACAACGAAATCGAGTCAGTTGAAAAGGAAATCAAATGGTACGAAGAGTCGGGACATGTCATTACGCTTGATAAGGAACGCGACCAGCTGCATGAGGATGTTTTCGCCTTTTTAGAAAAACTGGACTGGCGCGATTAAAAGGAGAGATTTTTTTGGAAGAAAACATACAAAAGCACATTGACAGGCTTTTGCAATATATGAAAGACGAGGCTTACAAGCCATTAACAGTTCAAGAGCTGGAAGCAGCATTTGGCATCGAGGATTCCAGTGCCTTTAAGGAATTTGTCAAAGCCCTCGTGCAAATGGAGGAAAAAGGGCTGGTTGTCCGTACCCGCAGCAACCGTTACGGCCTTCCGGAAAAAATGAATTTAATCCGCGGTAAGCTGACCGGGCATGCGAAAGGCTTCGCATTTGTCGTTCCTGATGAACCGGGTATGGATGACATTTTTATCCCGCCAAATGAAACAAACACGGCGATGCATGGCGATACGGTCCTAGCCAGGGTTTCTTCAGAATCGTCCGGACAACGCCGGGAAGGAAGCATTATCCGCATCATTGAGCGCGGTGTCCAGCAAGTAGTTGGAACCTATGTGGAAAGCAAAAGCTTCGGGTTTGTGATTCCCGATGATAAAAAGTTTGCCAGTGATATTTTTATTCCTAAATCAGCATCAAAAGGAGCAGTCGAGGGTCATAAAGTAGTGGTGAAACTTGTCACCTATCCGGAAGGGCGAAAAAGTGCAGAGGGTGAAGTCATCACTATTCTCGGTCACAAAAACGACCCTGGAGTGGATATTCTTTCGGTTATACATAAGCACGGCCTTCCGCTAGCCTTTCCTGATGATGTACTAATTCAGGCAAATGAAACGCCAGATACCATTGATGAAAGTGAATTGGCCAACCGCCGCGACCTCCGTAATGAAACAATCGTGACGATAGATGGGGCGGATGCGAAGGATCTTGATGATGCCGTAACCGTTACGAAGCTTGAAAACGGTAACTATAAGCTCGGTGTTCATATTGCCGATGTCAGCTATTATGTTAAAGAAGGAACACCTATTGATGTTGAAGCAGAGGACAGGGCGACAAGCGTTTATTTAGTAGACCGAGTGATTCCGATGATTCCGCACCGGTTATCGAATGGAATCTGTTCGTTAAATCCAAAGGTGGATCGGCTAGTATTATCGTGCGAAATGGAAATTTCCTCAGAGGGTGCTGTCGTTTCGCATGAAATTTTTCAAAGTGTAATTAAAACAACCGAGCGGATGACCTACCATGATGTGAACCGAATCCTGATCGATAAAGACGAAGAAACTCGCGCACGGTACGAACCGCTTGTACCGATGTTTGAATTAATGGAAGAACTCGCGGGGATTCTTCGAAACAAACGGATGAATCGGGGAGCAATAGATTTTGATTTTAAAGAATCAAAGGTATTAGTTGATGAGGAAGGCAAGCCGACGGATGTCATTCTTCGTGAGCGCTCAGTAGCAGAACGGTTAATTGAGGAGTTTATGTTAGCAGCTAATGAAACGGTCGCTGAACATTTCCACTGGATGGAAGTACCGTTTATTTATCGAATTCACGAAGATCCAAAGGAAGATAAGCTGCGGAAATTTTTCGAGTTTATCACGAACTTTGGCTACATTGTAAAAGGAACTGCTAACGATGTTCATCCTAGGGCTTTGCAGGAAATTATTGAAGAGGTTCAAGGAAAACCGGAGGAAATGGTTGTTTCAACGGTTATGCTTCGTTCGATGCAGCAGGCAAAGTATGATCCTGAGAGTCTCGGACATTTCGGATTATCAACCGAGTTTTATACTCATTTCACCTCGCCGATTCGCCGTTATCCTGATACAATTGTTCATCGCTTGATTCGTACCTATTTGATTGAAGGTAAGCTTGATGAAGCAACTCGGGAAAAATGGAATGCCCAATTGCCGGAAATTGCCCAGCATTCTTCGAAAATGGAGCGCCGTGCCGTAGATGCCGAGCGTGAAACGGATGAATTGAAGAAAGCTGAATACATGGAGGACAAGATTGGCGTTGAGTATGACGGCATTATCAGCTCGGTGACCAATTTCGGTATGTTTGTCGAGCTTCCAAATACGATCGAAGGTCTAGTCCATGTCAGCTATATGACCGATGATTATTACCGGTTTGATGAGCGTCACTATGCGATGATTGGCGAGCGGACGGGAAATGTGTTCCGTATCGGCGATGAAATCACTGTTCGTGTTGTAAAGGTTAATAAGGAAGAGCGTGTGATTGATTTTGAAATTGTCGGCATGAAGGGGACGCCGCGCCGGGATCGTTCAGAAACACCAAAAGTTTTTAAAACCGGCAGTGATACCAATAAGCCGCGCAGGAACAAACAGCAGGGTGGACAGAATCAAGACCGTAATCAAGGTAGAAGCCAAGAGCGAAACAAAGGGCGCAATCAAGGCGGCAGCCAGCAAGGTAGTTCTGAGGCCGGCGCCGGTCAAGGCAAAAAGACGAAAAAGAAACGTAAATTTTACGAAAATGTCCCAAAAAATAAGAGCACGAAGCGGAAAAACAAACGGAATTTTTAATATGAGGGAGGGCCTAATGTAAGAGGCTCTCTTTTCATTGTCTCGGTTAGTTTATTTTGCTAAAATAAAATGTATAAACGAGGTGAAAAATATGCCAAAAGGTGAAGGGAAAGTCGTTGCGAATAATAAAAAGGCTTACCATGATTATTTTATCGAAGAAACCTACGAAGCCGGCATCGTTCTACAGGGGACAGAGATAAAGTCCATTCGCGCAGGAAAAATAAATCTCAAGGATTCCTATGCGCGAATATTAAATGGGGAAGCTGTATTAATTGGATTGCACATTAGCCCATACGAGCAGGGGAATCGTTACAATCACGACCCATTGCGAACAAGAAAGCTTTTGCTTCATAAGCGTGAAATCAATAAGCTGATTGGCGAAACCAAAGAAGCCGGATATGCACTTGTTCCTTTAAAAATGTATTTGAAAAATGGTTTTTGCAAGGTATTAATCGGCCTGGCAAAAGGTAAGAAAAATTATGATAAGCGTGAAGCGTTAAAGCAAAAAGAAGCGAAGCGTGAGATTGAACGGGCATTCCGCGATCGTCAAAAGATGTAGCTTACAAATAATTACAATTGAAATTCGCTCACAGTGTGTTATAATAAGTTTGTCGCTAAGTTGCGACACAATCTTTTGCTCAAACAACTTGTTGAGCATCCGATATCGTCTGCTAGAAACATTAAGTTGTTTTAGCACATTCTATAATGGGGACGCTACGGATTCGACAGGGGTAGTTCGAGCTTGGGTTGCGAGTCGAGGGGATCGGCCTCGTTAAAACGTCAACGCCTATAACTGGCAAAACTAACAACAACTTAGCTTTCGCAGCTTAATACTGCATAGCTGTTCGCCCCTCCATCGCCTATGTGGTAGGGTAGCGGACTCACTCTTAGTAGGCTACGCCGGAGTCCACCGTCTGAGGGCGAAGGAAGAGAACAACCAGACTAGCTGACCGGACGCCTGTCGATAGGCAAATGGCTCAGCGAAATGCGAATATGTCGACTACACTCGTAGAAGCTTAAGTGCCGATATCTTTGGACGCGGGTTCGATTCCCGCCGTCTCCACCATACATAGGTGGATAACAAGACCAGTCTAACAGGCTGGTCTTTTTTATATTTGAAAAAAAGATTCCTCAAAAGCTATTTTCTTTTTAAGTATTTCCTTATTATATTTTCCATTCCTTGGAGTACACTTTTCATAGTTTTCCAGTATCCATAAAGTACAATTTCTTTTTTTGTTCACTCTAAGAAACAGAGAATTGACAAAACCAAAGTAATAGTAAGAATCTTTTGGCTATGTATTTACCGGAAAATATTCTATAATTGGGGGGCTATAAAAATACTGGCGGATTGAAATGTTAGCTAATGATGTTTCAAAGTATTTTTGAACCTGTCAAGGAAAATAATAGGAAATATGGATTCGGAAAACAGATTGTTTAGGGTGTGAAAATAATGCTGGAAGAGATATTGCAGCAAGTTCAAGAAGGCAAATTAAGTGTTTCAGAGGCGAAAGATAAGTTAGCCACATATGAGAATTTAGGCTTTGCCAAGGTCGATCATCATCGCAAGAATCGTCAAGGGTTCCCGGAAGTGATTTATGGAGAAGGGAAGACGAAGGAACAAATCCTATCCATCATTCAAGCCATCAAATTAAAAGGTAATGATGTCTTAGTTACACGGATTTCAGAAGAAAAAGCTGATTTTATCCTTCGTGAGCATCCTGAATTTATCTATAATGAAACAGCACAGATTCTCTTCTGGAAAGAGAACAAAAATAGTAAGGATTCTTATCAAGGCTACGTTGCCATTGTTTGTGCTGGCACATCAGATTTGAGAGTGGCCGAAGAAGCAGCAGTAACAGCAGAGGCATTAGGAAGTGAAGTGCGCCGCTTTTATGATGTGGGTGTTGCTGGGATTCACCGATTATTTGACAATATTGAACAAATCCAACAGGCGACTGTTTCAGTAGTGGTAGCAGGAATGGAAGGCGCGTTGCCAAGTGTCGTTGGGGGACTTGTATCACATCCGGTCATTGCCGTTCCAACCAGTGTTGGTTATGGAGCCAATTTCCATGGTTTATCAGCATTATTGACCATGTTGAATTCGTGCGCGTCTGGCATCAGCGTTGTAAATATCGACAATGGCTTTGGTGCTGCCTACAACGCGGTACTGATTGATAACATCGCAAGAAAAGGAGGCAACAAGGGATGAAAACACTTTATATCGATTGTTTTTCGGGGATCAGCGGTGATATGTTCATTGGAGCGCTTTTAGATGCAGGGGCAGATCCGGCTGTTTTAGAAAATGAATTAAAAAAGCTTAATTTTGAAGATGAATATCAATTGACGTGGAAGAAAATCGTGAAGAACGGAATCACAAGTACTAAGTTTGATGTAGAGTTAGCACAAACTAGTCACCAACACGAGCATAACCACCATCATGCACAAGATCACCAACACGAGCATGACCATCACCATCACCATGAGCATGATCACCATCATGCACATGATCATCATCACGAGCATGACCATCACCATGAGCATGATCACCATCACGAACATGATCATCATCATCACCGTTCATACAGTGATATTGTAAAAATGATCGAATCATCCGATTTGGCACCTGAAGTAAAAGAGACTTCATTAAAAATCTTTCGGAAAATTGGTGAAGCAGAAGGGCATATTCATGGTATGCCATTAGAAAAAGTTCATTTTCATGAAGTAGGTGCAGTCGATTCGATCATTGATATTGTGGGAGCGGCCATCTTAATTCATCAGTTAGACATTAAGAAAATAAAATCTTCAGCTGTTCCTGTCGGCTCAGGAAAAATACATATTGATCACGGTATTTATCCAGTTCCTGCACCAGCCACACTAGAGGTATTAAAAGGTGTACCAATTGAACAAAGCAATGTGCGATTTGAACTTACAACCCCAACGGGTGCAGCTATCGTAGCAGTGCTGGCAGAAGAATTTTGTGCGATTCCATCTATGAAAGTAGAATCAATTGGGTATGGTGCTGGAACAAAAACCTTTAAAGACCGTCCCAATGTACTCCGTGTCATTGTTGGAGAATAGGCCGTAGGAGGAGTAAAATTGGTTTCACATCCTCATAACAACGAACATATTGATGATGAAATGGTCAAGATGGAAGTGAATCTTGATGATGTACCAGGTGAATGGCTCGGTTATGTCATGGAATTACTTTTTGAAGCAGGGGCGAACGATGTATTTTATACCCCTATCTATATGAAAAAAAATCGGCCGGGAGTTATGCTGCAGCTTCTTTCCTCGCGACACAAATTAGAAAAAATGAAAGAAATATTATTTAACGAAACCACCACTTTAGGGGTGCGCTATTATCCCTTAACGGTCCATCGGCTTGAGAGACAGTTTAAGCGAGTCGAAACCGTGTGGGGCCCTGTGACGGTGAAAGAAGGGTATTATCAAGGTCTGCTTGTCCAAAGAGCCCCAGAGTATGAGGAGTGTAAAGAAATAGCCAAACTTCATCGTATCCCATTGAAACAAGTATATGAGCAGGTTTGGAAGAAACTCGATCAAGATGAATAAAAATGTTTAGTAAAGCGGGTAAAGGCTTCGGGCCTTTATCCGCTTTTTTTATCATTAATAGTTGGTAATACCTTGCAGATTTTAGGAGAGAATAAATATAGTTCAACAAACGATAAAAGGTCAATTCGCCCAATTGTGTTGCGAGAATAAGAGGTGATCTTTCAATCAAAATAATATTTGTTGAAAAAACTAACAAAAAAATAATACAACTTGTCCTATTGACAACTTTTAATGAAGATTATAAAATGATAACGTTAACATGTGATGCGATATACGACAGTTTTAACGAAATCTATGATCACCTCTTATGAAAATGTTGCAATTTTATCTAAGTTAAGAAAAAGGTGTTTCATAGAACAACATTTCTAACTCAAGCGAATAATAGGGAAAAACGATCAGTGAGTCTACACTCCTGATATTTTTATCCGCTTTGATGAAAGCATTTGCAAACGTGCCGAGAGTCACTATGTGAAGGTGCAGAAACGTTGTAAGTAAGAACAATCAATATACGTCATATGTAAAAGAAATCATCTAATATTTTTATAAAAAAGAAAGAAGATGGGGGAAAACAATTATGCCTTTAGTAATAATCGCATTAGGGGTACTATTATTACTTATTTTAATTATGCGCTTCAAATTAAACACATTTGTATCATTGATCATCGTTGCCTATCTTGTAGCATTGGCATTGGGCATTCCAATGAAAGATGTTGTTAAATCAATTGAAACCGGTTTAGGTGGAACACTTGGCCATATAGGAATTATTTTTGGACTTGGTGCCATGCTTGGCCGTTTAATCGCCGATGCAGGCGGTGCAAACCGAATTGCTACAACTTTAATTGACAAATTTGGTGAAAAAAGAATTCAATGGGCGGTATTAGTCGCTTCATTCATTTGTGGTATCGCATTATTCCTTGAAGTTACAATCGTATTATTAATCCCAATTATTTTCTCAATCGCAAAAGAATTAAAAGTATCCATTGTAAAATTAGGGCTTCCAATGGTAACAGCTGCCCTTGCGGCACATGCTTTCTTGCCTCCGCATCCGGGTCCAATCGCTGTTGCAGCAGAATATCATGCCAATGTTGGTCTCATGTTACTTTACGGAATCATCGTTGCCATCCCAACGGTCATTTTAGCTGGTATTTGGTATCCTAGAATTGCTCAAAAAATTGTTCCATCGGCATTCACTAGAGAAGGCAGTTCGTCATTCGGCGTACAAAAAACATTTAAATCAGAAGAAACACCAGGTTTTGGAATCTCTGTTTTTACTGCATTATTCCCTGTTATCTTAATGGCGATTGGTGCCATTGTGGATATCTCGCAGCAAACGTTAGGATTTAAAGATAATGCGGTAATTGGTTTTATCCGCTTTATTACAAACTCTGACTCTGCTATGATCCTTTCCGTTTTATTCGCAGTCTACACAATGGGATTACAAAGAAAGATTCCTGTGAAAACGTTAATGGATTCTTGTTCTTCAGCGGTAAACGCTTTAGGAATGCTGCTTTTAATTATCGGCGGCGGCGGTGCCTTAAAGCAAGTGCTTATTGATGGCCATGTTGGTGATTATGTTGCTAAGTTATTCGAAGGTACTCATATGTCACCGATTCTTTTTGCTTGGATTGTTGCAGCATTATTACGTGTATGCTTAGGCTCTGGTACTGTTGCTACCTTAACAACTCCTGGGCTAGTGCTTCCAATGCTTGCTACAATGCCGGATGTTAACTTAGAACTTGTTGCCTTGGCAACTGGTGCTGGAAGTGCGATTGCATCACACGTGAACGACGCTGGATTCTGGATGGTTAAAGAGTCTTTAGGTATGAACATCAAAGAAGCATTTGGAACTTACACAGTGCTTTCAACGATCGTTGGTGTATCAGGATTAGTCTTCACCTTAATATTAGATATGTTCTTTTAAAATAAAGAAGGGGCCATTTTATAGATTCTATAAAATGGTTTCTTTTTTTAATGGACAAATAATTTGCGAATATTGCAAATCAATTACTGCCTGCTTTTACTTTAATGGAAATTAGCTTATACTTTTAATGTGTTGCAAAATGCATAAGTTGAAATCTGAAAGGGTTTAAAATATTAAGATAGGTGGAATTCGGCATGAATCAGAAGTATGAACGGTTGAAAGAAATTTTAAGTGAAATGGGTAATGTAGTAGTTGCTTTTTCGGGTGGTGTGGATAGTACATTTTTATTAAAAGCAGCTGTCGATGTTTTAGGAGTGGGCCAAGTCCTGGCTGTGACGGCTGATTCGGAAACGTACCCTTCCAGTGAATTAGAAGAAGCGAAAAGATTAGCAAAAATGATTGGCGCAGCCCACCAAGTAATTGAAACCTCTGAATTAAATATACCGGGCTATGTAGAAAATGACCAAAACCGCTGCTATTTCTGTAAAAATGGCTTGTTTGAACAAATTATTCCGATTATGCATCAGCAGGGCTTTGAAAACGTAGTATACGGTTTGATTGCTGACGATATGAGTGAGCATCGTCCTGGTGTACGTGCAGCCAGAGAGCATGGTGTCCGCGGGCCGCTCCAAGAGGCGAACCTTTTTAAAGAAGAAATCCGGGAGCTTTCGAAACAATTAAACTTGCCTACCTGGGAAAAACCTTCTTTCGCCTGTTTATCGTCCCGCATTGCCTATGGTGAAAAAATTACGCAGGAAAAATTAACGAAGATTGAAAAATCCGAGGCTTATATCAAAGGCTTGGGAATCAGACAAGTGCGCGTGCGGACTCATCAAGAGATCGCAAGGATTGAAGTGGAGCCTCAGGATATGCCATTAGTGCTGGCACACTACCAAGATATATTGGAAAACCTCCAACAATTCGGTTACAAATATGTCACGCTTGATCTTCAAGGCTATGTCAGCGGCAGTATGAATAAAGTGTTGAAACCAAGCTTTACTAAGGTGAGCCAATAATGGAAAATAGAAGAATAGAGGATATCTTAGTAGGTGAAGGGTAATGATGAAGGCATTGGTAATTGTCCCTTATGAGGGATTGTTTGAAATGATGAAAGAAATCCAGCAACAGGTGGATGACATTCAATTAGATATTGAATTAGGGAACTTGCATGAAGGGGTAGCTATTGCCAAGGCAGCTGAGCATAATGGCTACCATGTCATCATCAGCCGCGGCGGAACAGCTTCGATGATTCAGGAGGCCGTATCTTTACCTGTGATTGATATCCAGGTGACTGGCTATGATGTATTACGCATTATCACACTCGTAAAAGGATTTTCACGAAAAGCTGCTATTGTTGGTTTCTCGAATATTACACATGGGGCTGCTACGATCTGTAAGCTGCTTGATTTAGATATTGAGACATTCACGATTACACAGGAGTTCGAGGTTCAAGAAAAATTAGCCCATTTAAAAAGCCTTGGCTATGAGGTGGTCATTGGAGACGTTGTTACGGTACAGTCTGCCAGGCAATTGGGGCTGACAGGAGTCCTCATTACTTCTGGAAAGGAAGCTATTATTGATGCATTAGAAGAAGCGAGAAGGACTTATCGGATATACTCGCAGCTCCAACAGAATGTTTCTTTATTTCAATCGATTCTCGATTGCAATGAACAGGCGGTCGGGGTTTTTAACCTCGAAGAAAAAATGGTATATGGAAATGAGCTTTTCAATAAAGAATTTCATGGAATGAATCTAGAGAATTTGCCGGAAATTAAAAGATTAATCCAAGAGACGAGAGATGGAACTCAAATCAAAACCCTCCACATCCATCCTTCGTTTTGGAAAATAACAGCAAGCCCGAAAGAGGATGCGGTTGTCTTATTTTTTGAAAAAAGCCTTCCACATCAAAGGCATTTTCAGGATCAGGAAAGTATTCAAAAGAATGCGTTAGAAATTCATACATCCGCATCGTATTCCCCGATTTCAGGAAAAAGTGAATCGATCCAGCGGGTGTTAAAGCAAATCGATCAATACAGTAAAAGTGAAGAACCTGTCTGGATTATTGGAGAAACGGGAAATGGCAAAGAATTAGTTGCCAACTCCCTTTATTCAAAAAGGAAATCGATAAATGAACCATTTATCGTCGTGCATTGTGACGTATTAAACGCAGACCAGCTGAAGGATTTGATAAACGATGACTTTATCCAAAAGTTTGCGAATGGGGTTATCTACTTAAAGAACATCGATCAGCTGAACGGTTATATGCAAAATGAATTAAACAAAATCGTCCAGAATGAAAAGCATCATAAGCTGCAATGGCTTGTGTCTTCTGAATGCAATATGGAAGAAAAGGTCAAAACTGGCACGTTTAATGGTGAATTGTATCATTCGTTAGGAAAATTAACCATTTGTATACCGCCGCTCCGGGAACGCAGAGAAGATATTGAGGACCTGGTTCATGTCTTTATTTCTGAATTGCATCCCAAATATGGCAGTTTGGTGGTGGGAATTCGACAGGACGCATTAATGGAATTGACCAACTATGATTGGCCAGGAAATGTTGAACAGCTCAAACAGGTTATCGAGCAATTGTTTTTACAAACAAAAGCTTATTATATTGAAAAAGAAGATGTTGAAGTCGTTTTAAAACGATTCGTTCAACAGGAGAAGAAAAGTGATGCATTGGCACCGATTGATTTAAGCGGAACATTGGAAGAAATCGAAAAACAAGTAATCACGAAGGTGCTCGAAGAGGAAGGGTTGAATCAATCCAAAGCAGCTAAACGTTTAGGGATTAACCGCTCGACCTTATGGCGCAAGCTAAAATAATAGCTTGCGTTTTTTTGTGGCAAAAATGATGCAAAAAGCAACATAATGAAAATTTTGTAGAATTTTTAAAAATATATATTGCTAAATGCAACATTTTGATTTAATATTAATAGTGCTGAAAGCGTTTTTAACGCTTGAAAATGAAACAGTATTTAGAGCCGTAATGATAGCCAAACTTGAATAGGCAATTGAAGTCGGACTAAAAATAATAAAACGCAAACATATTGAAATTGCGCGTAAAGGGGGTAGGGATCTAGGTGAAACTAGCGGTTATAGCAGATGATTTAACAGGTGCAAATGACACGGGTGTCCAATTTGCCAAACAGGGCCTACACACCACTGTGCTATTTTCAGATACAGCATTACAACCATCACATTTAAATGAAGATGTCATTGTTTTAAATTCAGATAGCCGAGCGGTAGATTCGAGAAAGGCTTACGGTGACGTTTTTCATCTGGCAGAACAATTGAAAAACCTAAAGGTTCCAAAGCTATTTAAGAAAATAGACTCCACCATGAGAGGAAATATTGGTCCGGAAATTGATGCAGTCATGGATGCATTTAACTATAAGATATCGTTCGTTGTCCCGGCTTTCCCAAAGAGCAACAGGATTACAATGAATGGTAATCATTTTGTTAATGGTATTTTATTAGGGGAAACGGAAATCTCTCAAGATCCGGTCACCCCAGTAAAAGAAAGTTACCTGCCTAAATTGTTGCAGGAGCAAAGTAAGCGGGAGATAGAAATCATTTCCATTTCTGATGTAAGGAAAGGAAAAAGCCATTTATCTAAGATGATGCATGACTTGTCCTCAGGGGAAATGTCGAAAATTATTATCGTTGATGCCACAACGGATGAAGAACTAGAGACGATTGTGGAAGCTGCAGAAATTTTACATGAGAATTTTCTTTGGGTTGGTTCAGCTGGGATTGCTTATCATCTTTTCAACACAGGCCAGCCTGAGGAGCAACTATGCAGCAAACAAACTGGGGAAAGACTTCCGGTACTAGTGGTAGCAGGCAGTGTGAATCCGATCATTGATCGGCAAATAGACGTGCTGAAAGAGAAAAATCATGTTGAAGAAATTGTTATTTCTCCTGAAGAATTCTTTTATGAAGATAGAAGAAAACGTGAAATTGATCGCATTGTGAAAACAGGTCAAGCTTTATTGGAAAAAGGCGATTTAGTGATCACAACCAACCGGGAGCGCGAAACCATCAACAGGGTGAAGGAGCTTCAACGTCCACTTGGTTTATCGAACTTTGATGTAGGGAATACCATTGCTCAATCGATGGGGATCATAGCAGGCCGATTAATAGAAAGCAGGAAGATTTGCGGGGCCGTTTTAACAGGCGGTGAAATTGCAGGCGCCACATGTAAAGTATTGAATGGCGAAGGAATCCGGGTCATTGGTGAAGTAGAAGCCGGTATTCCTTACGGGAAATTGTTCGGAGGCTTCTTCGACGGGATGCCGCTTGTGACAAAAGCGGGAGCATTTGGAACTGAACAGGCTCTTTCGAAAGCTCTTCAAACGATTACTGAAGTTAATGCACAAGTTGAAAACTGCGATTGGCGGTATACAAGTATTTCATAAATGACAATTGGAAATTTTATAATGGGAGGAAACAAAAATGGTAGCCAACAAACCAAGCATCGCGATTACAATGGGGGATCCATCAGGAGTAGGACCGGAAATTATCGTTAAATCGTTAAACGATCACAACATCTATGAAAATTGCCAACCATTTGTAATTGGCGATCTTAAAATTTTAAAAAGAGCTTTAGATGTAACCAATAGCGATCTTCAATTAAATAGTATTTCAAATCCGGAAGAAGCAAAGTTCCAATACGGAACCATTGATATTATCGATTTGGATTTAGTTTCTGAAGATTTACCGTGGGGACAAGTTTCTGCTGAGGCAGGAAATGCTGCATTCCGCTATTTAGAAAAGGCAATTGCTTTTGCAAATGAAAAACAAATTCATGGAATTTGTACCGCACCTTTAAATAAAGAGGCGCTCCATAAAGCTGGTCATATTTATCCGGGGCATACTGAAATATTAGCTGAATTAACAAATACTAAAGATTTCGCGATGATGCTTTCAGCTCCTGGATTACGTGTTATACATGTAACAACCCATATCGGAATTATCGATGCAGTTAATAAAATTAATGTTGACCGTCAATATACAGTTATCAAATTAGCACATGATACTTTACAAAAAGCAGGGATTAAATCTCCACGCATCGCCGTTTGCGGAATTAACCCTCATGCCGGAGAAAATGGACTTTTCGGCAATGGAGAAGAGGAAGAAAAAATCATTCCTGCTGTAGAAAAAGCTCAGGCAGAAGGAATTAATGTGCAAGGGCCTCTTCCAGCCGATACCCTATTCTTTAGAGCAAGACGCGGCGATTTTGATATTGTTGTGGCACAATATCATGATCAAGGGCATGGGCCAATTAAAGTATTGGGTCTGGAAGCTGGTGTCAATATTACGGTTGGTCTTCCAATTATTCGTACAAGTGTTGACCATGGAACGGCTTTTGATATCGCCGGAAAAAATATCGCGGATGAGCTTTCGTTAAAAGAAGCAATTCGGATGGCGATTGAATTGGCTCCAGAGAAACTATAATAAAGAATTCAAGCAAGAGGTCATCGATGATCTCTTGCTATTCACGTATTGTCAATAAAGAAAGGGGACTTGTATAATGTCTTTTCCTAAAATGGCTAAAATCAGACAAAATTTTGTGGTGGAAAGTCTAAAGGATATATCCGGAACGATTTCTGATCAATTTAACCATGTGAATGCCGATGAAAAAATTAAGCCTGGCATGGAGATTGCCATTACCGTAGGAAGCAGGGGGATTAACAACATTCCTTTAATTGTGAAAAGTGTGGCTGATGAAATTAAGAAAAGAGGGGCAACACCGTTTATCATTCCTGCCATGGGAAGCCACGGAGGCGCAACAGCTGAAGGGCAAAAAGAGATGGTGGAAAGTTTAGGTTGTACGGAAGAATTCACGGGCTGTGAAATTCGTTCATCCATGGATGTGGTGGAAGTCGGAGTTACGTCAGCAGGCATTCCTGTTTATGTGGATAAGATTGCTTACAATGCTGATGGAATTGTCGTAATGGGCCGTGTGAAGCCGCATACCGATTTTAAAAATAAAATCGAAAGCGGCGTTTTGAAAATGGCCTCAATCGGAATGGGCAAACATAAGCAGGCATTGGCTTTACATACTTATGGCATTTATGGAATTAGTGAGATGATGCCTGAAGTAGGAAAAGTGGCGATTGCCAATTCCAATACCCTATTTGGTGTAGCAATTGTGGAAAATGCTCATGAAGAAACAGCGATCATTGAGGCGATTGAACCAGAGCAAATTGAAGAACGTGAAAGAGAATTATTGAAAAAAGCCTTTAACTTGATGCCAAGTCTGCCAGTCGATGAAATCGATATATTGGTCGTTGATGAGATTGGCAAAAACTACAGCGGCACGGGTATGGATACGAATATTATTGGCCGAATCCGTGTTTTAGGAGTAGAAGAGCCGAAAAAGCCTAGTATCAAATATGTGATTGCTTCCAATTTAAGTGAAGTAAGCCATGGTAATGCATTAGGAATTGGCTTAGCGGACCTGACAACCAAGCGTTTATTCGAAAAGGTCGATTTGAAAACGATGAATGAGAATGTAGTCACAAGTACATTTTTAGCTCGGGCTAGTATTCCAATTGTACTTGATAATGACCAAGAAGCACTAAAAGCGGCTTTACGCGCTACATGGGGAGTGGCTTCCGAAGAGGCAAGAATCGTAAGAATCCCAAATACGCTTCACATTGGGGAGTTATATGTATCTGAAGTTATTTTTAATGAGTTAAAGGATAAAGAAAACATCGAAGTTTTAGAGGACCTGCAAGAAATGAATTTTGATGCAGATGGTTATTTCTTGTCTTTGTAGCAGTTATTAAAGATAAACAAACACAGAAAAAAGCTATCCTTTCCACATCGGAAAGGATAGCTTTTTTTAATGCTTCATATTATTCATATTCATGTTGTTCATATTGTTTTGCATCTGTGGCATGCCTTGAGCTGGCCCAAATGCGTTCAAGATTTGTTGCATATCCTGCTGGGCAAGCTGCGGTACTTGGTAATAATGGTTTTTATTTTGATAAATAGAAAGTTCATAAGCCATTTCAATACAATTCGGAACGGAGTCAGCGAGTACACGGCGCACAACCGGATTGGTTACCTCACATGCAGCTACAGTCTTCATTGAAGCACCTGTTTTACATGAGGCTAGCATGCAACTTGAAATGTATTCATCATTAATCTCAGATGCGGATTGCCAAGGTTTTTTAGGCTGAGATGGAGTCATGCCATAGACCCAATCGTTGCCTTGCTTCATCATATATTTTCCTGTCGGTTTCGATGGATCTTGTCCGGTTTTGAAACACTCCAAGGTGATATTGTATTCATCCTGTATAAATTGATACTGCCTATTGAGAATATCCAATAATTCTGGATCTTTTACGTGTTGACGCAGCATTAAATACGAATTCATTGTCCCAATAGTGCTTGATAACACTTCATGTACATCGAAAAGTTCATGTCCCCCGTGATTCATTTGCGGCGGTACTGCTCCTGTATGCATATTTTGGTGCATTTGTCCTTGTTGTTGGTTTTGCATCATATTGAATCTCCTCCTATTGATATTGAACATAACCATAGTTAGTATGTTTCGGGATGTGGGAGTTATTCAAAAATAATGGAAAGATAGTTTTAAAGATACTCTTAAACGTCAATAATGAATTCTAGATGATTATTCAGGGGTGTGCAGAATGAAGGAAGAATTGAAGGTATTTTATCGGATTTTTACCACGACAAAGGATGCGATTGAAAAATTTATGAGCATGCTCGATCCGGTTATTCAAAATGCAACTGACGATCATGAGCGATTGTATTACCACCATATTTTTGAAGAGGAGGAGCAGCGGCTATCACGCTTGGTGGAGCTAATTCCACTCATCAGCAAATTTGAAAAGGAAAAAAGCGAAAAGGATTTCGCTCCGACGAATAATGAGTTTAATCGACTTTTGCAAGAGCTCAATCTTGAAAAATTCGGCTTACATAACTTTGTGGAACACCTCGATTTAGCCTTATTTCGCTTTACAGATAAAGAGCGGAGCACGATGCTAAATCAATTACGGGAAGTATCCTACCAGGACTATCAGCAGGTAAAAGGGATGTTAAATGAGATCAACGGCCGTTTTGATACTAACTACGTTGACCCGCATGCCCATCATGATGAGCATCATGACCATTTAGACCGATCGGGCTCTGCACCAGCTGCAGCCTCTTCAGTAATCGCTCCAGCCAAAATGAAAAAAGGATTTACGGTCGGAAGTTTGAGATAAAAAACAGGGTTATCGCGGAATAAATCGCAAAGTTGGCGGAATTAATCCTAGATTCCGCGGAATTATCATCAAACTTCGCGGAATAAAGGCTTGATTTCGCGGGAATTACTCAAAAACGCGCGAAATCCTGAAACAACTATTATAAAAGGAGAGGAAAAACGAATGAACAAATCACAATTATTCCCTGATTCACCCCTAACGGATCCAGAATTTTCTCAATTAGATAAAACCGTCATTGATACAGCACGCAGGCAGCTCGTCGGCCGCCGGTTTATCGAATTATACGGTCCGCTTGGACGTGGAGTCCAAGCAATTGCCAACGACATTTTTACAGAAAACAACGAAGCAAAAATGGATATCCAAGGCTCTTTTGACACCACCTTTGAATCCAGCAAACGCGTCAACCATACCATTCCCTTCCTATATAAGGACTTCGTTTTATTTTGGCGCGATCTTGAACAAACAAAGGTATTAGACATTCCGATTGATTTCTCACCTGCAGCCAATGCAGCCAGAGACGTCGCCAATTTAGAGGACCAAATGATTTTTCACGGGGCAAAGGAATTTGACATCCCAGGATTAATGAATGTTTCAGGCCGTTTAACCCATTTAATTGGTGAATGGTATGAATCAGGCAGTGCCTTTCAGGATATTGTTGAGGCCAGAAGCAAACTGCTCGAGATGAATCACCATGGACCATTTGCGCTTGTCCTTTCGCCGGAACTTTATTCCCTTATCCACCGTGTACATAAGGATACCAATGTTTTAGAAATTGAACATATTCGTGAATTGGTGACAGACGGGGTGTTCCAATCACCGATGTTAAAGGGCAGGGCTGGAGTCATCCTCAATACTGGACGGAACAATCTCGATCTTGCTGTATCCGAGGATTTTGATACAGCTTATATGGGGCAGGAAGGGATGAACCATCCGTTCCGTGTATATGAAACCGTTGTTTTAAGAATCAAAAGGCCGTCCGCCATCTGCACGCTGGAATCGATAGGGGATTAACCGGTGAGGCAGCGAGTATTTACTGTTGGCTCCCTGGTGCCAGGCAGTATTTCAATGGCAATTATTCAGGAGCAACCACAACCAGTAGTCAAGCCAATTCCTGAAAAAATTATCATTCAACAAGGCAGCCGAAAATTTGAGATTTCCCCGGCAAAAGGGAAACTGCTAGACGCGGCGCTTAACCAAGGGAAGGCAATCCAGTACAAATGTCGAAAAGGAACATGCGGCCAATGTACCGTGAAGGTTTTACAAGGTCCAACACTATCCACGCCCAATGAACAGGAGCATAAAAAGCTGGCGAATGCATTAAATGATGGGTATCGCTTGGCTTGCCAAGCAGAAATTCTCCAATAAAAAACGAGGTCCGCGTGAGTGGACCTCGTTTTGCTATGCAAATAACTGTACTAATTTTTCTTCAACTGGGAATGGAAGTGAAATGCTATGGTTTTTCAATTCCTTCACACTAATATCGCGGACAAGTTTAAGGGCTTCTTTCTTAAAGGAGCTAGTGACGAAGCCTTGGTTTACTTCACAAAGTTTTTGTAAGTATTGCAGTGTATCGCGAAGCAATAATTGTTTAATATAAGTATTATTCAGCTGGCAGATTAATTTGTGCTGCAGTCCTTTAATGACTGCAATTTGATCGACATGGATAATCATATTTGTGCCATTTTCATCGATAAAGCAGACGGATACATATTGCCCTTTAGAGATATCAACATTGGTAAACACCGGGTTTTGATAGGTTTCACCGGATGATAAGCGAATCGAATCCGCTTCAGCGGCACCGCCGATTTTACGATGATTAGTAATAACCGTATGTATATCCTTCAACCCATATAGCATGTTAAACATGTTGATAATCTCCCTTCGTAAAAAAAAATCTGCTATCTATACCGTCATTTTAAAGATAATGAGAATCATTGTCAATAAGATTTCGGAAACTTAATTTTGGCAGATTTATGAAACACTCCAATCAGATAAAACGTCTAATATAGCTGAAGGGCCATTTGAGGGGATGTGTGAATAGTGGTTAGATGGAAATTTCTCTTCATCGTAATAGCTTTATTTCTTTTAGCAGGATGTACTGCACAAAGCCGGGATAAAAAACCGGTTAAAGATTTGCCGCCAAAGCAAACGGAGCTCAAGCCGAAAGAAGAAAATCCTATTTCAATCCAATTAGATGGTATTAAAAATAAGGCAAAATTAGGATTGGTCAATGATTGCGAATTTAGTGCTCTCGATAGCACCATCGATCAAGTGAAGGAAAAATGGGGAGAGCCAGACAGAATTGACCGTGCCGGCTCAGGCTATTATGCGACATTTGAAAAAAGGGGGATTGCTTTTGGCTTTAATGCAGAAGGAAAAATATTCGATGTCCGATCCTATTCTAAAGATCTCCAGGACATTACCTTCGATGAAATTAAAGCCTATTTTGGAAACCCAGCTCAAGTAACAGAATTCAATCATGATAAAATATATACTTACGATATCAGTGCTGCAATCCAAATAAAGTTCATCCTTCCAGAGAAGACCAAGGTTGTAGACCATATCTCCGTTTTTAATCAACAAAGGTCGGAACGATATCTACTTGAAATTAAAGGGAACTCGAATCAACTATCAGCTACTGCCTGGGATAAAATGCTGCAATGGCGGAAACAAATCGTCAATTTTTCAAAGGGACAGGAAAATGTCTACATTAATGGTCCTAATGTAAAAAGGGTTGCCCTCACTTTTGATGATGGTCCTGATGCCACGATTACTTCCGCTATCATTGATATATTAGATAAATATAAGGTTACAGGAAATTTCTTTTTCGTTGGAGGCAATGTAGAGAAACATCCTGACGTTGTAAAGAAAGCGTATGACAAAGGCAACTTAATTCTAAATCACAGCTATAATCACGTCGATTTAACCAAATTAAATAACCAAGAAATACAATCGCAACTTGAAAAGACAGATGACGCAATCGCCGCGATTATTGGACATCGCCCTGCTATCCTCCGTCCACCATATGGAGAAACAAATGATCAGGTGGCGGACATTGCCAAAAAAGAAGGCTTTTCGATTGTGATTTGGTCGATTGACACGCTTGATTGGTCGCAAAAGGAAGCAGGTAATATTGTAAAAAATGTTGTGGATAATGTGAGAAACGGCGAAATTATTTTAATGCATACCACTCCAGAGCAAACTGAAACCAAAAAGGCTCTGCCAATCATCATCGAGGAACTTCAAAAGAGAAATTTTGAAATTGTCGGTTTAGACAAATTATTAAATGTAAAGGCCTATCAATAAAACAAACCATCTCGCATTCGTGAGATGGTTTGTTTTTTATAGTTGAAGCATGTCTCCTAGTTTAAAACCTAATTTTGCAACAGTACCTGGTGGAAGTTCTAGGACGGAGTAGGCATTTCGTACCGGTTTCACAAATTTCCACGGTTTAAGTTTTTCTACCATTTTTACAATTTGCCCCTCTTTATTAAGAAACACCGCATCAATATCGAACTTCATAAAGCACATATGGATGGAATTGCACGGTACAATCCACAACCCCTCCTCCACCAACTGATCCTTTCGAAACATCAATCCTTTTAATCTTTTAAAAAATGAATCTGCAAGGTTAATAGAATAAGGAAGTGTTCTATTTGAATGCTCCATATTTAATAGCTCCTATCATAAAATTTGTTCTATATATTGAATATACATCAGTAAAGGTTTGTTCTCAATAGTGAAAAATGTAGAATACTGTCGTACAGTATTTAGAACATTTTTCACAATTTCTATTTACAATTTGGGACGAACATACTATTATTTACTCAAGGGTTGTTCATTATACAGAACGAACCTCAAAAAAGATCGTTGTTCGATAAAATGAACATCATTCGAAAAAATAAACCATTTTTAGGAGGAAAGAACATGTTACAAAAATTGAAAAATTTAGTAGTTGAAGAAGATGGGCAAGGATTATCTGAGTATGGATTAATCTTAGCAGGTGTAGTAGTAGTTGCTGTTTCTGCTACAGCATTATTAACAGGTTCAATTACCACATTATTTACTAAGTTAAAGACTAAATTAGACTCTATTACTACACCATAATTTTGTGAAGTTAAAAGAGATTATCTTTAACCTAAGGAAATAGTATTTTTTAGAATCGGGGGCAACCGAAATTATTAGAATAGTGAAGAATTTAGTAGTTGAAGAAGCAGGGCAAGGATTGTCTGAGTATGGATTAATTTTAGCAGGTGTAGTAGTAGTTGCTGTTTCCGCTGTTGCATTATTAACAGATTCAATTACCGGATTATTTACTAACTTAAAGAACGCATTAGATAAAGCTTTGTAATTTTATGATTTTCTATATTAAGGCCCTACTTCCATAGGTAGGGCTTTCATTCTATTAAAACATGTGAGGTTGAAGTATGATTATTAATTTTGTACTGGGATTTGCATTGTTGGTCTCATTAATAACAGATATTAAATTTAGAAAAATATTAAATATAGTAACATTGCCAACTATCATTTTTGGATTTATTTATTATACAACTGTTCAGGGGTTCGGAGGCTTACTATATAGTGGGAAAGGCTTCTTGCTTGGATTCTCGTTATTATTGATTCCATATTTATTAGGGGGAATGGGAGCTGGTGATGTTAAATTACTGGCTGCAGTTGGTGCTTTAATGGGGGCGAGTTTCACTTTGAGTTCATTTGTTTATATAGCTCTAATTGGGGGATTAATTTCTGTTATCTTAATTTTGAAAAAAAATGGAATAATATATTCCTTAAAATCTTTTTGTTTTCAGATTATTTACTTAAGGGGTAATTTGGGAGCTCTACTACTTAGTAAAGATAAAAGTTCAAGCATTTCATTTCCATATGGGGTTGCAATAGCTTTGGGTACATTTTGTTCGTTCATTTTGGGGGGAGTTAGATGAATTCGGATAAAGGACAATCGTTAGTGGAGTTTGCACTGATTGTTCCGGTACTTATATTTCTTCTGTTGGGTATTATAGATTTTGGCCGAATTTTCCATGCTTATTTAACAATCGATAATGCCGGTAGGGAAGCAGCCCGGGCAGCAAGCATAGGCAAAGATGTACCCACTGTCCAAAGCATTGCTGTTAATCAGGCTTCAAGCATAGGTTTAACCACAGGGCAGGTTCAGGTAGCCACCGGGTCATCTGGAACGTATGCATCGATAACCATAGAGTATCCGGTAACTTTTCTAACCCCAATTATCGGTAGTATCCTAAGTCCCTTGACTTTAAAAGATACCACTATTATGAGGGTGGAATAATAATATGAAATATTTACTACGTTTATTAAAATTACGTGATGAAAGCGGTGGAGCATTAACTTTTATTGCTTTATTTATGGTGGTGTTACTTGGAATTACTTCGTTAGTTGTAGATGGTGGAAGATTATACACTGAGAAAAGCAAACTTCAAAAGGCTTTAGACGCTTCGGTATTAGCTGGGGGACAAGGGCTGCAAACCAGTCAAAATAGAGCAAGAGAGATTGCTGAAGATGTTTCTGAAAAAAATAGCTATAAAGTATCAGGAAGTGAAATTACCTTTCCAACAGACTCTATAAAAGCATCTAAAAGGGTTAGCATTCCTATGACATTTGCAAAAGTAATAGGAATTAATAACACAACAATTAGTGCAACAGCAACAGCAAAAATAGGCCAGTTAACCAAAGCTAGTGGGATTGCACCTATAGTAATTGAAAAAAGTAATATTCCGAATGCTACTGTATTGAATTGTGGAGAGACAAATCCAGGGACACTTCAAGGCAATTGTGGATATCTAAAATATAGTGGTGGGAATCTTAATAGTTCATTAGAAAATGGCGCGACCTATGAAGTTGGGAAAACAGCTTTTACGGATCCTGGAGGAAAAGTGGGACAGGTAAGAGATGCCATAAATTACTTAATAGCTAGTGATGAAGCCAAGCCACAATGTCAAAGTGCAAGTACTGCAGATAATTCATGCAAAAGGGTGGTAACGATTGTAGTTATTGAAAATTGGACTGATGTTAATGGCAAAGCGGTAACGGGCAGTAGTGAAGTAAGAATCATTGGATTTGCAGCTTATTGGATTGAAAAATATGAAGACAAAAAGCTATATGGAAAATTTATTAAAATGATTTCACCAGGGGAAATTGGTAGTGGTACAGGAATAGGGGAATATGGCCTTTATGGTGTCAAGCTTGTTGAGTAGACCACTTTTTGCCTAAAAGCTAGGGGGACATTATGAATACGAGAAAGATTTGGATCATTTCATTAATATTAGGAATCGCAGTGGCTGGTGTTGCCTATCTTACTGTCATTTCAAAAGGAAAGGCAACAACCACTTCAACGGCGGAGGTTAGTCAGGATAAAAAGGAAGCAAAAACAGACAGTAATTTGGAAAAACAAGTAGAAGAACAGAAAAAAGCTGATGAAAAGAAAAAGTATGCGAGGGACATCAAAAATCCCCTCATTGACATAAGCGAAGGAAAAAGGGCCATTTCGATCAAAGTCGATTTAGAACAAGGTGTTTCAGGTTATATTGCCCCAAATTCACTGGTAGATGTAATGGCCTATGAATCAACCAAGGATGATAAAACAAAGAAACAATATAAATCTGCCGTGTTGGTTCTTGAAAATATCAAAGTGTTATCTTCTGGTAAATCGGCAGACAGCAAAGTAGAGGCACTAAACTATGAAACAGTTACATTGGAAGTCACTCCAGAACAAGGGGTAATGCTTGGTTTAGCTTCAAAAGATAAGGATGGATTCTATCTAATGCTCCGAAATCCTGAGGATACAGGAACAGGAAAAGAAGGTCTAAAGCAAACAAGAGAAGTAATCAAAGATGATTCACAGGAGGAAAACAAATGATGATAAACTGGGTTTATTTTTCTGATACAAACATTCCTCCCGGGGAAATACAAACACTTTTGGAGAAAAAGCAATTTCCGTTGTCAGCAACCAATGAATTGGATAAGCTACATACCCTCTTAAATGAAAACAACCATACTGTCCTATTCATTAAAGCGCATACATTGTATAACGTTTATGAGTTTAGCCAAGAAATCGCCGCTCGATATCCGCATGTCTATATCATTTTAATCACTCCAGATAATATGGAAAATTTAAAAAAAGCGATGCTGATGGGGGCATCGGATGCCCTACGTGCATCGAATACGTCCAAAGAACTCAGTGAAACAATCAATCACGCAATAAAATTCATGGAGCATCGTACAAGTATGGTTAATACTTTTGACCATTTAAAGAAAGAAAAATCCAGAGTCATCGCCGTCGCTAGTCCAAAGGGGGGCGTTGGTAAGACGGTCCTTACTGTAAATCTTGCAACTGCGTTAGCAAGAACGGGAAAGAAAGTCGCTGTTATTGACGGGAACCTCCAATTTGGCGAAGTCGCCATGTACTATAATACGAAACCGAAGAAAACGATTTATGAATGGGTAAAGGAAGGGTATGGCCGCTCCATTTATTCCATCGACCAATATATGACTCTTGTCGATGGGGATGTTTCGATTTTGGCTGCTCCACCCCGTCCTGAATTTTTTGAAGGAATTTCCGAAAATCATATGAAGGAAGCAATCGAATCAGCAAAGGAAGCATTTGATGTCGTCCTGATAGATTTGCCGGTACATCTATCAGATATTCATTTGCGATGCCTGGCCTTGTCCGATGAGATCTTACTTCTCACCCTAAATGAAATATCTGTTCTAAGGTTAAGCCAGCTCTATCTAGAAACATTAGACACTATTAACCTAAAAGATAAGGCTAAACTAATTTTGAATCGCCATTTGAAAGGGCAGGGGCTGGAACAAAAAAAGATCGAGGAAATATTAGGGATGAAGGTTTATTTTACCTTGCCAGATCAACCTAAGATAACTTCCGCTTCAATAAAAGTTGGGCACCCTTTTATTCTTTCAAACTCACGCAGCGTCATTGGGAAAGCGGTTTGGAATCTATCTGAAGAGCTTTATAAACAACAAATCAATGAACTAACGGAGCTTAAGAAGAGTAAGAAAAGGTTTTTAGTTGGGAATTGGGGGGTTAGATAGATGTCATTATTTAAACGGTATATAGAAGGAGCTAATACGATTGCCTCCACTAAAGATACTTTTGATGACCCCGTCCTAAAAAGATCGAAAGAATTTTGGAATCTAGAAAGCAATCTTCACAATTATTTATTGGAAGAGTTAAAGAAGTATCCTGTTCAAAACAAAGAATCAGAAATTAAGAAAATAGAGGAATTGGCGGAAGCCTTTTTCGACGTAGAGGGTGGAAGACTAACATTTGAAGAAAAACAGGAAATTTTAAATTACGTCAAAGATGAGCTTTTGGCTTACGGGCCGATTTCGCCGTTGCTGGACAACCCCTTAATAAGTGAAGTGATGGTGAATAACTATGATGAAGTTTATTATGAGAAAAACGGCAAGGTTTATCGGAGCAACGTCAATTTTATCGATAACCAGCATGTCATGCGGGTGATTGAGCGAATCGTATCACCGATTGGGCGCAGGGTAGATGAAAGCTCGCCAATGGTTGATGCCAGGCTGCCCGATGGTTCACGTGTGAATGCGATTATCCCGCCTCTTTCTTTAAAGGGGCCGAGCTTAACCATTCGGAAATTCTCTGATACTCCTTTTACAATAAAAGATTTAATCCACTTTGGAAGCTTAAATGAAATGATGGCAGAATTTCTTGAGGTCTGTGTAAAATCCAAACTCAATATCTTTATTAGTGGAGGGACAGGTTCAGGAAAAACTTCGACCTTGAATGTATTATCTTCCTTTATTCCAAATACTGAACGAATTGTCACTATTGAAGACGCCGCAGAGTTAAAACTTATTCAAGAGCATATTGTATCGCTTGAGTCCAGACCTCCCAATATTGAAGGAAAGGGAGAAGTCACCATTCGTGATTTAGTCCGAAACTCGCTGCGGATGCGTCCTGATCGCATTGTTGTCGGAGAGGTTCGCGGAGCCGAGGCGCTGGATATGCTTCAGGCAATGAATACCGGTCACGATGGCAGCTTAAGTACAGGACACGCGAACTCTCCACGGGATATCCTTTCACGTTTGGAGACAATGGTTCTAATGGCAGGTTATGAGCTGCCGGTTAAGGCGATTCGTGATCAAATTGCCAATGCTATCGATATCATTGTTCATCAATCCAGGCTGAAGGATGGAACGAGAAGAATAACCCATATAACGGAAGTATTGGGCCTAGAAGGCGAAACCATTGTCCTCCAGGATCTTTTCGTTTTTAGGGAATCGGGTATTTCCCAGGATGGACGAATTGAAGGTAGATTCATAAGTTCAGGGATTCGTCCACGGTTCACAGAACAGCTCGAAATGAACGGATTTAAAATACCTGCCTCCTGGTTTGTTGGAGAGTGGCAGAAATGAATATAGTCATAGAACTGTTTATTATTTTTATAATCGTTACTCTATTGATGTTTTTAATCTTAAAAAGTTTAGTAGATAAAAGGAGAATGAAAGACCGTATAAAAGAGTTTTTACCATCTCATCAAGTGGAATCAACTCTTGATCAAGTAAAAAAGACAACTTTTCTTAAACAGTTTTTCCTTACAATGTCTACCATGTTTAAAAATGTTCGATTTAGTGAGAGTACTGCAAAAGTATTGCTTGAATCGGGAAGTAAACTGAAACCGGAGGAGTTTTTTGCACTAAGAATCTTAACTGCAGCTGGTTTAGGAATCGTTACAGGATTGATTGAACTTCCTTGGTTCCTTGCGATATTGGCTGCTGTTATTGGTTTTGTGTTACCAAAAATCAGTCTAAATCGCAAAAGAAAAAAACGGTTATCTCGAATAAATTATCAACTAATTGAAGTATTAGGAATGATGGCCAATTCGATGAGGGCAGGTTTCAGCTTTATGCAGGCGATGCAACTTGTCGGTAAAGAAGTGTCAGATCCGCTTGGACCCGAATTCGACCGAGTTGTCAGACAGGCGGGATTGGGTATCCCGCTAGATGACGTATTCGAAGAGTTAGTTGAGCGTTTGCCTAATAAAGAACTGGAGGTAGTGGTAAGGGCCATCCTTGCACAGCGGAAAAGCGGGGGCAATCTTGCTGAACTGCTTGAGACGATGGAAGAAACGATTAGAGGAAGGGTCCGTATTTTGGAAGAATTGCACACTTTAACAGCGCAAGGGAGGATGTCATCCTGGATTATTACTTTGCTTCCTGTTGCATTAGGTCTATATTTATCCTTGGTGAATAAGGAATATTTTTCACCTATGCTTCATCATCCATTGGGCTGGGTGATGCTCTCGGTTGCATCCGTTTCCATTCTTATCGGCTGGGCGATTATCCAGAAGATCATCCGAATTGAGGTGTAGAGAAATGCTTGATATTGTATTGATGATTCTATTAAGCGGGTTTGTAACTATGCTTCTGGCAGGAATATTGTTAACTCTTTTTAAAAGGCAAATTGCCTTCCATGAACGTGTAAATACGTATTTTGGTGACCCGGTAAATATACAAAAAGAGAGCCTTAAAAAGGAAAAGAAACAAAATAGGTTTAAAATAATGATTAAAATTTACTGGAACAAAGGAACAGAGGCGTTAAATAAAAGGGTTTCGATGGAAGAAAGAAAAAAGTTAGATATTCTTCTGCGAGACGCTGGCCATCCTTTTAAGTCCGCCATCGACTTCAGGCTGTTCCAATTTGTCCTCAGCGCCGGGATGAGTTTACCTATCTTTCTCTTTCTTTTGCCAATTTCAGAAAACAAAATGTTAACCTGGGTGATGATCCTCGCCATGGCATTTTTAGGGTTTCGATTGCCTGTGTTTTACCTCGGTAAAAGGAAGACTGCGAGAATTAAAACAATTAATCGATCCATGCCTGATTTTTTTGATACCGTCAATCTTTTGTTAGAGGCAGGGATGGGGCTCGATTTGGCTTTAGC
Organism: Neobacillus sp. DZ-9; assembly: GCF_059587065.1. Classification (NCBI taxonomy): domain Bacteria; kingdom Bacillati; phylum Bacillota; class Bacilli; order Caryophanales; family Bacillaceae; genus Neobacillus; species Neobacillus sp. DZ-9. The sequence continues at coordinate 197,078 of NZ_JCAIOL010000008.1, read as the reverse complement.
CGAAGTCTCACAAAAAATTAAAGGCCCTTTGGCAGATGAGTTTCTGCAAACATTAGAGGATATGAAGCTTGGGAAGTCTAGAAGGGAAGCATTTTATGATCTCCGGAAACGTGTCCCGTCTGATTCATTTCAAAGCATTATCACTTCATTAATCCAGGCTGACCAGCTCGGAATTGGGATGGCGAAGGTATTAGGAAATTTAACAGTCAGGGTACGGGAACAACGCCGTGAGGCAGCGCGTGAACAGGCTATGAAGGCGCCAGTAAAAATGTTATTTCCAATGGTATTTTTCATTTTTCCATCACTGTTTATTGTGATACTAGGTCCATTAGTGATTACATTGGTAACAAAAGGCTTTGGCGGTTAACAAAAAAATAATAGTAACGTCAAAGAACCTAATTCTTAAAAAAGAATTAGGTTCTTTTCAATGTAAAAAAGACCATTAATACCCCGTCGTAATAACAGGCCCAACTGAAAAGGCGAACAGAGCGAACCAGAAAATAAAGCTTAAAACAATCATGATAAGCCCAAGGATTATACAGGTTTTTCCAACTGATTTCTTTTCTGGGTCATGATCTGTCATCCAAACAATCCCTATGATAATTCCAACGACAGGAATAAAAAATGATACGATGTAAAGCAGAGCTTTTAGCCCACCTGACACATCATCACCTCCACAATATCCCTTTCATAGGCCAATCATTGATATCTATGTCAGCCGTTTTAGGAACTTGCCTGTCTACATTTTGGAAATTCCTGAATAATTTTCCACCTATTTTATTCATTTTCAGGTATGATAGATATTGTAGGACATTGTCTAAATTTCTATCATTCTCACTATTATTTTAAAATAATTGTCATATTTTTAATAGATTTGTAACAATATAGACGAAATTTCGTCTATAATGGGGAAAGAAAAAATAAACATCAAAGAGGGAATGAATAATGGGGAATCGAAAGCGCGGATGGACGAAGGGGTCATTAGTAGTCATTATTGCGATTGGGTTCTTGTTTGCAGGGGTATTTGTCAGCAATTATTTTCAGGCCAAAGCGTCAAGTAAACCTAGTAATCTTCAAAAAAATGAACATATGAATCAGGCTGAACAGCATCCAAATCCAAAAATGGCAGCTCAGAACACGGAGGATGCAAAGCTTGAAAAAGAATGGATTCGAAAACAACAGCAAGATGCCATACGGAAAAATAAGCAAGAACAAAAGGAAGAACAAAAGCAAGAACAAAAGCAAGAACAAGAACAAAATCCGGTACAAAAGACAGTACAAACTCCTGCAGAAACTAAAGCGGCGCAGCCTCCAACAAAGGAAACGGGTACTTCACAACCACCGAATCAGGAAACGAACACACCTCAGTCTAATCAAACACAAACACCACCAAGAAGTGAAAGTCCAGGCTCTAAAAAGACGGTTTATCTAACATTTGATGATGGTCCTGCCCCCTTTTCCGGTGAGATTATTACACTTCTAGAAAAATATCATTTCAAGGCAACTTTTTTTATGATAGACGGGAATATCCGCCGATATCCAAATTCCGTTAAATTAATGGTACAGAACGGAGAATCAGTGGGCCTGCATAGTGTATCCCACAATGTGAAAATATTTTATGCATCGGCCCATTCGGTTTTAAGTGAATTAAATCAAAATCGGAATACATTGAAAACAGTATCCGGAATTGATTCCCATATCATGAGAACTCCTTATGGCAGTGCCCCAAATATGACAGACGAATATAAACAAGCAGTGAAGGACCAGGGGTATATCATGTGGGATTGGAATATTGACAGCAAGGATTGGTATTATAAAGACGCACGGTACGTTTCCAATGTCATCGAACAGATTAATAGGAAAGCAAATTATAATGGACCGCTTGTCATTCTTTTACATGAAAGAAAAGAAACACTGGCCCATTTGCCTGCACTGCTTGACTATTTAAGCAAACAAGGCTTTGAAAGTAAAGCCATCGATGCCACGACACCGCCTGTCCAATTTTAATTGTACAAATAACTTCTTAAAAGGACAAAATACGTTAGTTTTTGATATAATATTTATAGTTAATCACAGGATTGATAGTAAAAATAATGGGGTTCGATAATTGCCTATGATCAATAAACTTTTGCAGAGCAGCAGCTTCAAACGAATATCGATATTTATCATCATTGCGATCATCATTTATGCGATGAAAAGCATGATTAATTTAATTTTGCTGACGTTTATTTTTGCTTTTTTAATGGATCGGCTCGTTCAATTCATTGAACAAAAAATTCCTCTTAATCGAAAATTGATTGTTGTTATTTCGTATGCGTGTATAGTCGGCTTGCTTTCTTATGGCTTGGTTATGTATCTGCCAATGATTGCAGGTGAAATTAGGGCCCTAATCAAACAGCTGACGGTATTCTACACATCGAAGCATGACAACATGGTGCTGAACTATGTAGTAAGACGAATTGAAGAAATTCAAATTTCAAGTTACCTTGAGCAAGGCTTTACCTTTATATTTAAATATTTTACCGATATTAGTAAAATCGGTTTGCAAATCCTTTTAGCTCTTTTACTTAGTCTGTTTTTCTTGTTAGAAAAACCACGTTTAATTAAGTTTACGAAGAAATTTAAGAAAAGCAAAATTGCCTCTATTTACGAGGAAGTTGAATTTTTTGCCCGTAAATTTGTCGCAACCTTCGGGAAAGTCATTGAAGCACAGTTGATTATTGCGGTTGTGAACTGTATTCTAACAACTATTTCCTTATGGCTGCTCGATTTTCCACAATTGGGCGGTTTATCGATTATGATTTTCCTGTTGGGGCTGATTCCCGTTGCCGGGGTTATCATTTCCTTGATCCCGCTGGTGATCATCGCATATAGTATTGGCGGATTAATGAAGGTGCTGTATGTCGGGATCGCCATTGCAATCATTCATGGTATCGAGGCTTATATCCTCAATCCAAATTTGATGAGTTCCAAAACCAATCTGCCTGTATTCTATACATTTGTTGTGTTAATTTTCTCCGAACATTTTTTTGGTGTTTGGGGATTGATTATCGGAATTCCTGTCTTCGTCTTCCTCTTAGATGTTTTAGAAGTGACCGAAACAAAAAAGCCCAGTTGATGGGCTTTTTTGTTTGGGATAAACTAGAAATATCAAATTCAAGGAGTGTTACTAATGGGCGAATGTAAGCTGGATCATTCTCAAGAAGATGTAAAAAATAAATACGAATCTCAAGCAGTATTTTTGCCGGAAGAAATGAAGCCGTTGTTTGAAGATTTTTTTTCCAAGGAGCATACTCAAGCAATCCTGAACGAAGTGTTCCATTTGTTGAAAAAATATGATTTAGCATCAGAGGAAGAAAAAAGTGAACGAACCAACCGCTTAAATATGGTACTGCAGAATACATAAATAGAAGACCCCCATTATGATAGGGGGTCTTCAAACATTAACAAATGCAACTCTCTTTTTACTTCATTCCTGAAATGGTATAGCCCTCGATGATGTGCTTTTGGAAAATCATAAAAATGATGATGATTGGTACAACCATAAACGTAGAGCCAGCCATTTGCAGGGCATAGTTCCCGCCATATTGGCCTTTTAATAGTGATAAACCTACCGATAATGTATAAAGGCTTTCATCATTCGCGATAATTAAGGGCCATAGGAAGCTGTTCCAACCAGCGATAAAGGTAAGAATTCCTTGTACTGCCAGGATTGGACGTGAAATGGGCAGGACAATAGAGATAAATACTTTAAATTCACTGGCACCATCTAGTCTTGCTGCTTCTAACAATTCATCTGGAATGGTCTCCATAAATTGTCTAAACAAGAAAATGCTAAATGCACCGACGAGACCTGGAAGCACGATACCAGCCATCGTATTGGTTAAGTTCAACTCGTTTAAGATTAGATATACAGGTATCATCGTTACTTGACCAGGAATCATCATGGTCGCCAATACAAGATAGAAGAATTTATCTCTTCCCTTGAATTGGTACTTAGCAAAGGCGTATCCAGCCATTGCATTTAAAAATAATCCCAAAAAGGAACATAGGACTACGACGATCGTATTTCTTAAATAAAGTCCGAAACTCATATTCTCAAATAAATTGTTAAAGTTTTCTAATGTAAATTTACTTGGCAGAAGAGTAGGAGTAAGAGACATTACTTCATTCTCTGTTTTAAAGGCAGAAAGAATCATCCAAATGAATGGAATAGCTACTAAAATACCGCCAATAGTGAGAATAATCCCCACAAGCCATTGCTGAGAGCGTTCCTTACTGTTGGATTTAAGCGATTGGTTCTTTATCATTGTTGAATTCACCTCAATGGATTACTCAATAATCAACTTGCTTTTTTTGCAATTTAAATTGAAGCATCGTGATAATAATGATTGCGATAAACAAAATGAACGATCCAGCAGCGGCATAGCCAAAATTACTGAGTTGGAAACCATTTCGATAAATAAATAATGCTACTGAGGTCGTGCTATCAAGCGGCCCACCATTCGTCATAACAAATGGTTCTTCAAAGAATTGCAACCATCCTATCATGGTTGTAATCGATACAAAGAAGATCGCATAACGCAATAACGGAATTGTAATTTTTGTTAACTGTTTCCAGCCGTTTGCACCATCAAGCTGTGCCGCTTCATAATACGTCCTTGGGATTCCCTGCAAGGCAGCTAAGAAGATAATCATGTTTACGCCGATTGCTCGCCAAAGTGCCAGAGCAATTAAAGAAACCTTTGCCATAATCGGATCTTGCAGCCAAGGTACAGCAGGAAGATGAAGTAGTTTTAAAACATAATTAAATAATCCTAATTGCGGGTTGTATAAATAACTCCAAACAACGGCAACCGCAACAACGTTTGTAATAGAGGGCATATAGAATACTACTCTAAACATTTGAAAAATTCGTGCCTTCCCAAAGTTAATAAGAAGAGCGATTCCTAATGAAAAAATAATGACGAAAGGAACACCGAAGACAACATAAAAAAGAGTATTCAGGATGGACTTAACAAAAATCGGATCACTTAAAACATCTTTATAATTTTTTAAACCAACAAAATCAACTGTTGACAAGTCACCCAAACCTGCTAGATCAATATCAGTAAAACTGATGATAAGAGCAACAAAAATAGGCAGGATAGAAAACACGGTCAATAATAATATCGTTGGTGCTATGAAGAAATAGGGTGTTTTACTCTTTGTATAACTTTTCATGGGAAGTACCTTCCTTCGTATACCAGAAATATGACAATTATAGCTAACTAGCAAGAAACCCCTGCTAGCCAGCCACAATTTTTAAAAAATTATTCGCTTAAAATTTCCTCAGACTTCTTATTGAAGTTATCCATTTCTTTTTGTACATTTGCACCACCGCGATAAACTTGCTCGAAGCTGCTCAAGTATGTTTGCGCAATTTTTTCCCATTGCTTAATCACTGGCATAGCTTGAGAATTGTTCATTTGGTCACCAAAAACTTTTAATAGTGGATCATTCTTTAAAGTTTCATCTTCCCAAGACTTCTTATTGGCTGGCATTGCATTGGTCATTTTCATCCATTCTAGCTGTGTTTCAGGTTTGCTCATATAAGCTAAAAACTTAAGAGATGCATCTTTATGTTTTGTGTATTGGAATACTGATAAATTGGAACCGCCAAGGGCAGAAATATTATTTTCCTTCGCTGGAAGAACAGCTGTTGCCCATTTGCCTTTTAATTCAGGAGCTTGGTCATTAATCAACTTAACCATCCATGGTCCGCTAATAAACATCGGAATCATTCCATCACCCTTAAAGGCTTGGATAATATCAACACCTAAGTCATCTTTCGGAGCTGAACCATCTTTAAAGAATCCGTTCAAATAGTTAACTGCTTCAACAAATTCTTTTTGATTGAATAATGGTTTATTTCCTTCAAGCAATTTCGATCCGTTTTGGCGTGCAAACATGAAAGCTAAGCTTTGCTCTTTTGTATCAATGCTAATACCGTATTTATTATCGCCCCGGTTTTTTAATTTCTTTGCAGCATCACGGAGTTCATCCCATGTTTTTGGTGCGGCATCATATCCAACTTCTTTTAATAAATCAGTACGGTAGTATAGGACACGAGTGTCAACATACCAAGGTACGCCAACTACTTTATTATCATACTTTGTTGTTTCAACAGATCCATCGAAGAAGTTATCTGCAGCCAGTTCAGGATATTTTTCTCCTTCAGCTGATAAATCCATAAGAGCTTTTGCTGAAGCAAATTCCGGAATCCAGGTTGTGCCCATTTGAACAACGTCAGGGCCTTTTTTAGATGCAACTGCAGTCAACAGTTTATCATGAGCTTTATCCCAAGGAATAGCTTGTACTTTTACATCAATCTTAGGATTCTCTTTTTCAAATTGATCGGCTATTTTAGGAAGGCTCTTTGCTTCCTCTCCCATACCCCAAACAGTGATGGTTGTTTTTTCTCCTGCTGTACCACTTGATTTATCATCAGATTTTCCGCAGCCCGCAAGTACTCCGGAAACAACTAGTGAGCTTAACAAAGCTGCAGTTGCCGCTTTTTTAGTCAACATTTTTAATTTCATAATTGTATCCCTCCAGCTAGTATCATTTAATTTAGTATTTTGCATTCTCTCATGGATATACTAGATTTGTTATCCATTCAGGTTTAATAATGATTACAAAGAATAATAGTAACTATTATTAACTAACCTCCGCAGGATACCCCCTTTAGTGAAACGTTTCGAAAATAGGATAAAAAAATATCAAAAAATACTAGAGAAACGTTTCGATTAAAAAGAAAAAAATTACACTTTTGAAAGTGCACGTTTAGGAGAAACGTTTCGATAGGGCAATTATATGATAAGCTGAAATCGTTTTCAACTATTTTTTCATATTTTAATTTTTTTTTAGATTCAAACCAACAAAAAAAACGTTAATAAACGCTCTTTTTCAAAGAATAAATTTTATATTTATCGAAACGTTTCAATTAATTCGTTGACTATGATTAGGAAAGCGCTTATAATCCAGTTAGAAAACAATTGAAACGTTTCGATTTTAATGATTCGATTGAAGCGTACCATATAAAAATCCGAATTAATGGAGGATTTGAGATGAATGAAAAACGCATACAGTCATTACTTAAACAAATGACATTAGATGAAAAAATTGCTCAATTAATTCAGTTAGCTGGTCCCTTTTATGAAGGATCAAAAGATAGCGGGCAAATTACTGGTCCTATGGCAGATATGGGAATAACCGATGATATGATTCAAAATAGTGGTTCTGTTCTTGGAGTTTCAGGAGCAAAGGAAGCGATTGGTGTTCAAAGTTCTTATTTAAAGAATAACCGCCTCGGAATTCCGTTATTATTTATGGCTGATATAGTTCATGGATATAAAACAATATTTCCAGTCCCATTAGCTATTGGATGTTCATGGGATACAGAATTAGCTGAAAAGAGTGCTGCCATTGCGGCAAAAGAAGCATCTGCTGCAGGCGTTCATGTAACCTTTGCACCGATGGTTGACTTAGTCCGTGACCCACGGTGGGGAAGGGTAATGGAGTCTACTGGAGAGGACCCTTATTTAAATAGTGAATTTGCACGGGCGTTTGTCCGTGGATTTCAAGGGAACGACTTAACGAACGATCAATCTCGTGTCGCAGCATGTGTGAAGCATTTTGCCGCTTATGGCGCACCAGAGGGTGGACGCGATTACAATACGGTAAATATGTCGGAACGGCAAATGCGTGAATCCTATTTACCAGCCTATAAAGCAGCACTTGACGAAGGCTGTGAGATGGTCATGACGGCATTTAATACAGTTGATGGCATTCCAGCGAGCGGAAACAAATGGCTTATGCGTGATTTGCTCCGTGATGAATGGAATTTTGATGGAGTCCTTATCTCGGATTGGGGCGCAGTAAAAGAAATGATTCCTCATGGTGTTGCTGAGGATGAAGCGGAAGCAGCATACAAAGCAATTCAAGCAGGTGTCGATATTGAAATGATGACTGCCTGTTACGTTCATAACTTGAAGGATCTAGTTGAAAAGAAACAAGTGGATGAAGCCCTAATAGATGAAGCTGTTATCCGTATCCTTAAATTAAAGGACAAGTTAGGTCTATTTGAGAACCCTTATCGTGGTACCGACGAACGACTGGAACAGGAAATCGTCATGTCTGACGCACATCGCCAACTAGCACGTGAACTGGCAGCGAAATCAACTGTTCTATTGAAAAATGAAGGTGTGCTGCCGCTTAATAAAGAGCAAAAGATTGCCTTAATTGGACCATTTGGAAAAAGCGGTGACATTTTAGGTCCTTGGTCTTGGGCGGGCTCTAAAGAAGAGGCTGTCCAATTATACGATGGTCTTATCAGGAAAACACAATCCTCTCATTTATATTTTGCCGAGGGCTGCGGTATTGAGACCATCACGGAGGATCAAATAAACGATGCGGTCGAAACGGCTCAAAAGGCAGATATCCTTCTACTTGCCCTTGGGGAACATTCGGATATGAGCGGAGAAGCCGGCTGCCGAGCGGATATACGCCTGCCGGAAAGTCAGCTTCGCTTAATTTCAGAGCTTAAAAAACTTCAAAAGCCGATGGTCGCCGTCTTATTTAACGGTCGTCCACTTGATTTACATGGGGTAATTGATCAAGCAGAGGCTGTTTTAGAGGCATGGTATCCAGGTACGGAAGGCGGAGCAGCCATAGCCGATATTCTTTTCGGTGATGTGAACCCATCTGGAAAGTTAACGATGTCGTTTCCTTATTCTGTGGGCCAGGTTCCAGTCTATTATAACCATTTCAATACAGGCCGCCCGCAAAATGCACCTGATGCTCAAGAACGGTATGTTTCACAATATTTGGATACACCAAATGAGCCATTACTTCCATTTGGATTTGGCTTGAGCTATACAACCTTTTCTTATAGTGATGTCGATGTATCTGATGAGATTCTAACGGAAGAAAAACCTTTGACGGTATCTGTAGAGGTGGCTAACACGGGTGAAATTCCAGGGGAAGAAATTGTTCAGTTATATGTACGTGATGTAGCTGGTGAAGTGGTTCGTCCGTTGAAAGAATTAAAGGGCTTCCAAAAAATTACCCTTGAGCCTGGGGAGTCAAAAAAATTGACTTTTACCATTACAGAAAAACAGCTGCGCTATCATCATTCAGATTTACAGTTTACTAGTGATAACGGTAGTTTTGTGGTCTATATTGGTCCAGATAGTCAAAATGGAATCGAAATACCTTTTAAATTAGTAAGGCTCTTTTCGTAAACTTTGTTGCTTTTGGAACCTAATAAGGTTCATTTACTAAGTTTATAGGCAATTTTCGCAAAAGTGCTTACGAAAAGATGCCACGACTCTTCTAGTTATACGGGTTAATAAACTTATACGAAAAACAACAATTTATGCGAAAATTGCCATTAGTAAAGAAGTAAGTGAGGAGATAACGATGACAACAACAGATTCTAAATTTTATATAAAATCGGGAGACTTCACCTTTTCATTTTTAAATAGCGGCGATATTTATGAAGCAAGCTATAAATCTTTTATGCTCAATCAATGGCTTTCCAATCCGATTGATGGGGCATTAAATAATCTTTATTTACGTTTGCATCAGGGAAATGAGATAAAGGTAATCCCTTTGCTTGGAATCAACTCAGAAAGCCGGGTAAGTTTTTTAGAATCAAAAGTAGTTTGGGAAGGAACACATAGTGGTGTTGATTATAAGGTAGTCTTTTCACTGAATGAAAAAGGTATTTGGTTCTGGGATGTAACTGTAACCGGGAGTGGCACCGAAGTCGACATCATATATGGACAGGATTTAGGTTTAGCTGAAAAAGGGGCTATTCGCACAAACGAAGCGTTCACCGCTCAGTATATTGACCATCAAGTGTTTGAGCACCCTCGAAAAGGGTATATTGTGTGCTCCCGGCAAAACCAGCCGCAGCGAGGGCTGTTTCCCTACTTGCAGCAGGGTTCATTAACCAAGGCGATTGGCTATTCAACGGATGGCTATCAATTTTTCGGATTATCCTACAAAGAAACGAATGAACCAGAGGCTTTGTTTTACGAAAAGCTCCAAAATGAAGTATATCAATTTGAATTCGCCTATACCGCGCTGCAATCAGAGCGGGTGAAATTATCAGGTGAAGCGCATTTTGTCTTTTATGGTATTTTTCAAGAAAGTCATCCCGCTGCCGTTACAGCTCTAGAATTCGAAACGGAAGTAGCTGAAGCATGGGAGCAATTGCAGAAGCAAGAAATTCAAACATCTACATCTAAATTTGTAGAAAAAGTTTCTTTATCTTCTTCTTTTGGAAAACCAATGCAAACCGTTTCGATGTCAAAGAATGAAATTGATCAATGGTTCCCAAACCGACATCAAGAAGAATGGGATGGCGATACCCTGCTTTCTTTCTTTACGGATACCCATGAGCACGTTGTTTTAAAAGAAAAAGAGCTGCGAGTAGAACGGTCACATGGTCATATTGTCATGACAGGTAATAATGTCAAAAGGAAGGAAAATGTTTTAACTTCTACTTCCTATATGTATGGTATTTTCAACTCTCAGCTTGTAGTCGGGAATACATCCAATAATAAAATGATGACGAATGCCCGTAACGGATTAAATGTTATGAAAACCTCTGGTCAGAGGATATTTGTAGAAATCGATGGGGTATTTCACCTGCTGACGATGCCGTCTTTATTTGAAATTGGATTTAACTATGCCCGCTGGTTCTATAAAACAGCAGAAGACATGCTGATTGTGACTAACTTTACGATGGTAGATACTCCGGAGCTTCAATTACAGGTCCGTTCAATCAGTGGAAAATCGTACCGGTATATGGTGACGAACCAAGTATCCATGAATAATAATGAGTACGATTCCCCATATCAATTAGAGACAAGCGGGGACATCATCCAAATTCGTGCCAATACTCAATCAGACAGCTCAGAAATTTATCCTGAACTGCAATATCGGATAAAAATCGCAGGTGCTGATGTTCACCTCAAAGATGAACGTGAATTTTCACAACTGATTCAGCCTGGTGCAGCTTCCTTGGTTCTTTTTGATATTAGCAAGACAGCAGAATGGACTATGACCATTCAAGGACTGCTCCACGGAGAAGAAATACCATTTATCAATCATGATGCAATAACAGAAATTGAAAAATATCGTTCGTTCTACCAATCTGTTATGAACGGATTCCAGTTAAAGCAAAACGGTAAAACCCAAGAGCATCTTGAAAAAGTTAATGATCTTGCCTGGTGGTATACGCATAACATGCTAGTCCATTATTCAGTTCCACATGGTCTCGAACAATACGGCGGGGCTGCCTGGGGAACACGGGATGTTTGCCAAGGACCAACGGAGTATTTCCTGGCGACGCAAAAATATGACATTGTTAAAGACATTTTATTAACGGTGTTCTCGCATCAATATGAAGATGACGGCAACTGGCCGCAATGGTTCATGTTTGACCAATATTATAGGATCCAGCAAGAAGAAAGCCATGGTGACATTATTGTCTGGCCACTAAAAGTGTTAAGTGATTATTTAGCAATCACAAAAGATTTCACAATTCTCGAAGAAAAGGTTCCTTTTACGAAGAAAGGAAGCTTCGAATTTACTGAAGAAACCTATTCTATTTTTGACCATGCAAAAAAAGAAATTGAATATATTAGACAGCATTTTCTCCATGATACATTTTTATCATCGTACGGTGATGGCGACTGGGACGATACCCTTCAGCCGGCCAATGCCAATTTAAAGCAATACATGGTAAGCAGCTGGACAGTGGCGCTAACCTATCAAGTATTCAATCAGCTTTCAAAGCAATTAGAGGAATTGGATGAAAAAGAGGCAGGGATGCTTCGCGAGTTGGCAGCCGGCATCGAAAAGGACTTTAATCGCTATATGCTGCAAACGGATGTTATTCCAGGTTTTGTTTACATGGAAAAGCCTGGTGAAGCAGAACTGATGCTTCATCCGAGCGATGAAAAAACTGGGATCAACTATCGCCTGCTGCCAATGACTCGGAGTATGATTGCCGAACTTTTATCTGCAGAGGATGCGGAGTCCCATTACCAAATAATTAAAGAAAAATTATTTCATCCAGACGGGGTACGATTAATGGACCGCCCTGCTAATTACGCTGGAGGGGTCAGCACTCATTTTAAACGTGCAGAACAGGCTTCCAATTTTGGCAGAGAAGTAGGTCTTCAATATGTTCACGCCCATATCCGCTTTGTTGAAGCAATGGCAAAGCTGGGGAAAAGTGATGAAGCTTGGAAAGGGCTGGAGGTAATTAATCCGATTGGCATTCAACAAGTAGTTCCAAACGCTGAATTAAGGCAAAGTAACGCCTACTTCAGCAGTTCGGATGGAAAATTTAATACACGCTATGAAGCACAGGAACGGTTTGATGAACTGCGCCATGGAAAAGTACCGGTTAAAGGCGGCTGGAGAATTTATTCAAGTGGCCCGGGAATTTATATGAATCAATTGATTTCGAACTGTTTAGGAATCCGTATCTCCAGCGGTGATCTAGTCCTGGATCCTGTGCTGCCAAAGGATTTGGACGGTCTGGAATTTGAATTTATGATTTTGGAAAAGCACGTTAAGTTTGTTTACCGCTTGAATGAACAACAAGAAAAACGTGTCCTTGTTAATGGTCATGAGGTTTCTGCAGAGGCTTTAAAAAATCGCTATCGTCAAGGCGGGTTTATTATTAATCAAAGCGTGCTTGAACAATGCTTGGTAAGTACTGAAAATGTCATTGAAATCTTTATTTAAATAAATGGCAGCGGTCAAGCTTTGGCCGCTGCCTTTTTCATTAATAGGAGGATTAACATGGAACGTGAATGGTGGCATGATATTGTTATTTATCAAATTTACCCGCGCAGCTTTCAGGACTCAAACGGAGACGGAATTGGTGACCTCAAGGGAATCATTTCACGACTTGATTATATTCAAGATTTAGGTGTGGAAATGATTTGGCTGTGCCCGGTCTATGCATCACCAAATGACGATAATGGATATGATATTAGTGACTATTATTCCATTAATCCTGAATATGGCTCAATGAGTGACATGGAGCAATTAATTGCTGCAGCAAGAAAACGCGGTATTGGAATTATGATGGATATTGTAGCAAACCATACTTCCGACGAACATCCTTGGTTTATTGAGGCGAGCAAGGATAAGGATAATCCATACAGGCAGTATTATGTATGGAAGGATGGGTTTAACGAGCAGGAACCAAGTGAACTTCAATCCTTTTTTGGAGGAAGTGCATGGGAATATAGCAATCAAACAAAACAATATTACTTGCATATGTTTAGTAAAAAGCAACCTGATTTAAACTGGCATTACCCGAAGGTTCGACAGGCTATCTACGACGTAATGAAATTTTGGATTGAAAAAGGTATTAAAGGATTCCGTTTTGACGTAATTGATTTAATAGGGAAAGATATTGATAACAATATTATCGGAAACGGACCGCTGCTACATCCATACCTGAAAGAAATGAACGAGGAAGTACTTCAGGGATCAGGAGTTGTCACGGTGGGCGAAACAGGAAGTGCTGATTTAATGCAAGCCCTTTTATATACAGCGCCTGATCAACATGAATTAAATATGATTTTCTCATTTGAACATATTGCCCTTGATGAACAGCCTGGAAAACAAAAGTGGGATCTTAAACCGTTAAATATGGAAGATCTGAAACGAGTCTTCACAAACTGGCAGGTCGGGTTAGGGAATCAAGGCTGGAATAGCTTATTTTGGAATAATCATGACCAGCCCCGGATTGTATCAAGATGGGGAAATGATTCAACATACCGCTATGAAAGTGCTACAATGCTTGCGACTCTTCTTCACCTTATGCGAGGCACCCCTTATATATATCAAGGAGAAGAAATTGGCATGACCAATGTCAGTTTCCCGGAAATTTCAGCTTATCATGACATTGAAACGCATCAAATGTATAGGGAACGTATCGAAAAGGGATATTCTCATGATGACGTGATGACATCCATTTATGTAAAAGGCCGAGATAATGCCCGAACACCAATGCAATGGGATGGAACGTCTCATGCCGGTTTTACAAAAGGGGAACCATGGATTTCGCTTAATCCTAACTATTTAAACATTAACTCCGAGAAGGATATTCAAACCGAACGGTCTATCTTTCGCTATTACCAGCAATTAATTCGGCTGCGAAAAGAAACTAGCATCGTTGTTTATGGTGATTATCAATTGTTAGCTACTGAGCCAGAAGTGTTTGCCTATAAAAGGAATTACAATAATGAATGCTGGATGATTATTTGTAACTTTTCAGAAAAAATCGTTCAATGTGGTTGGTTAGATGACTTAACTATAGAGGAAATAGTGATTCATAATTATAGGGAGCCATTTATTCCCGGGAAACTTAAACCTTATGAAGCAATAGTTTGGAAAATGAAAAGATAGTATTAAAGTTCACGAATAGAACAAGGTATAATAAAAGTAGTATTCTACCGAAAAGATAGGAGAGAGCTTCGTGGTAAGTATTAAAGATATTGCTAAAAAGGCAGGTGTTTCCATTTCTACCGTTTCATATGCCTTAAATGGCAGTCCAAAGGTGACAGAAGAAACTTCTGCTAAAATTCACGCCATAGCGAAAGAATTAAATTATATCCCCAATGCTGCAGCACGGTCATTGAAGAAGCAGGAGACCAAAATCATTGGTGTATTTTTAACCAACTATAGTGGTGCGTTTTATGGGCAGCTTTTACAGGGAATGCAGGAATCTCTTAGTATTCAAGGATATGAGTTAATAGTTTGCAGCGGGAAACAGTCGCATCGCTTTCTTCCTGAGCGAATGATTGATGGTGCAATTATTTTAGATGTAACTTTTTCAAGCGAAGAGTTATTAATGTATGCCAATCGCGGTCATAAATTGGTTGTTATGGACAGAGAAATAGAACACGCTAATATTAACCAAGTACTCCTCCATAACAAGTCAGGGGCAACGTTAGCGATAGATTCGATAATTGAAAAAGGGCATAAAAAAATATATGTTGTCACAGGTCCGAGTTGTTCCTATGATTCTAACCAGCGCCTGCAGGCTGCAAGACAAGCTGTTGAACGGTATAGTGGAATTGAATATAAAGAAATTGAAGGCGATTTCAATAAATCTTCAGGAGAACGTGCGGCCAAGCAAATCGTTCAAGAATATACGCAGCCAGTGGCTGTCTTTTGTTTAAACGATGAAATGGCAATTGGCATGTACAATTATATTTCTAAGACAGATTTTCGGGTCGGAGAGCATATCCATATCATCGGTTTTGATAATATTGAATTAACACATTATACCCATCCACGTCTTGCTACGATTGATTATTCCGAAAGAAAATGGGGCTCGTTGGCTGCTGAGCAATTGTTAAAATTAATCGGCAATGAAACCGTGGAAAATGAACGGATATATGTGACGTTAATTGAAGGAGAATCCGTTAAACATATAAATTAACAATTTTGGTGAATGCTAAACATCAATGGGGAAATGCGGTATTAATGAATATGATTAATATTAATGTAGATTTAGTTCAAAATTTAATAAAAGAGCAATTTCCAGAATGGTCCAATTTAGAAATAAAACCAGTTAAAAATGGCGGACACGACAACAGAACTTTTCATTTAGGTGAAAATATGAGTGTAAGGCTGCCAAGTGCTGAATGGTATGTTCCCCAGGTTGAGAAAGAGCAAAAATGGCTGCCTTTTATTTCTAAGCATCTTTCCTTGCCAATTTCTAAACCACTTGCTAAAGGTAAACCCAATAAGGATTATCCATACCCTTGGTCTATTTACAAATGGGTGGATGGCGAGACTTTGACCCGCGAAAATATAGCCGATTTGAATCAATTTGCTAAAGATTTAGGGGGATTTTTAGTAGAGTTACAGTCTATAGACGCGAGTGAAGGGCCTTTTGCGGGTATTCATAATTTTTATAGGGGTGGGGATTTAGCTGTTTACGATGAACAGTCTAAAAATGCGATCGAAAATAATAAAGATATTTTCAATGAACATCTGTTGAAAGAAATATGGGAGTTGTCATTAGATTCTAATTGGGATAAAGAACCAGTATGGCTTCATGGGGATGTAGCACCAGGAAATATCCTGGTGAAAGATGGGAAACTATGTGCCATTATTGATTTCGGTGTTTTAGGTATTGGTGATCCTTCTTGTGATGCAGCAATGGCATGGACATTTTTTGATGACAATAGTAGAAAAATCTTCAAGACAGCATTGAAAATGGATGAAGAAACATGGAACAGAGCAAGAGGTTGGGCGTTATGGAAAGCTTTAATTACTTATGATGGTAATAAAGATTCTAACAAAACAATAGCTGATGAGTCATTTAGATTTATTAAAATAATAATAGATGAGTATGAAATCCAAAGATGAGAAAATAGTTTTTCCGACACCCAAGGAAGGTTCATTAAGGACCTTCTATTTTGATTTTTAAAAAAATATACAAACATGAATCCTTGCATTTTAGAAAATATTAAGAACAACCAATTAGTTTAATAAAGAAAAGAGGATTCGATGGGAGAAATTTTTCAGTTATTAAAGCGCGGAAATAAATCGGCGATGCTCGCTGCGATTATTAATACGATCATTTCGATCATAAAGGGTGTAGCCTACATGTACACAGGCAATGTCGCGATGTTCGCTGAAACGATGCACAGCCTTGGTGATGCTGCTAACCAATTCTTTGTATTTGTGGGTTCGGCCTTAAGTAAAAAGGCCCCTACTGAAAAATATCCTAATGGATTTGGCCGTTTGGTGAACCTCGTTCTCCTAGGTGCCGTGTTAATCGTTGGTATTATGGCGTTTGAAACGATAGTCGAAGGTTATCACCATGTTGTCCATCCAACGGAATCCGGCGGTTTCATCATTAATTTACTCGTACTTGCGGTCGCTACCCTGCTTGAAACCTTTGTCCTGTTTAAAGCGATGAAAGAAATATTGCATGAAATTGAGGTAGAAGCAACCGGAGCGAGCGTATTTGTTAAAAGTTTTGCCAATTTGGGCCGTGCGAAGCCAGCAACAAAGCTTGTTTTTATGGAAGACCTAGTTGCTACATTGGGCGGTTTGTTAGCCATTATCGCAGTGCTAATTGCTCATTTCACGACCTTCCATCGCGCTGAAGGTTTAGCCTCGATGATTATTGGAGTGATGATGTTCTTCGTTGTTGGCAAAGTCTTTTTAGATAATGCGGCAGGTGTAATTGGCCAGGCTGATGAAGAAATGGAGAACAAAATTGGGGAACTAGTCATGGCAGATCCCGATGTGAAGGATATTCAAGGGCTTACCGTCATTAAAGAAGGGGAAGATTTGCATGTTGAATTGGAAATCGAGGTTGACCCTAAATTAACGGTGGCAGCCGCTGATGATATAAAAGATCGCTTAGAAGAAAAAATCATGGCGGAAAAAGGCGTTGTCGATGTAACAATAGAGATTGATGAAGAAGATGGAATTATGAGTTGGAAAAATCGCAGCGAACCGACAACCGAATAAGAATTAAGTTCATTTTTTGAATTTCAATAAATCCAATCAGGTATAGGGAATCTATTCAGAAACTGTAAAAAGGTTCGCCATCGCGGCGAACCTTTTGTTATTCCCACGGTTTACTGGTTGTAAAGTAACTAGCGAGCTCCTTGCTGTTTTTGCGATGCTTTTTCCGCTCTTCGGCCCGTTCTTTTCCCGTTTCAAAAAGCTTTTTTTCCTCTTGGGTTTCAGGAATAATACCTGGGACCGCTGATGGTTTCCCATCGTCATCTAGAGCCACAAATGTTAAAAAGGCAGTGGCAGCAATTTTTCTATCTCCAGTTAATAAGTTTTCAGCTGTAATTTTTACAAAAACCTCCATTGATGAGGTGCCGGTCCACGTAACAAAGGATTCAAAACAAACGGAGTCCTGCGGGGTGATTGGGCTTAAAAAATCTACGGAGTCCGTTGAAGCAGTGACACATTCCTTCCGTGAATGCCTGGTAGCCGTAATGGATGCCAGCATATCGACATCACTCATCAGCTTCCCGCCAAATAAGGTATTATGGTTATTAACATCATTCGGGAATATCCTGCTCGTTCTTACCACTCTCGATTCATTGCACGTCTTTGCTTCCATCTAAATCCCTCCCATACATTCCTAAAATTACTTTACCCATAAACCGATAAAATTTTCCACTTATATTGCTTTAGATTTTAGTGAAAAAGGTGCAATTGTGGTACATTACATATATCAAAGGTTAGCTAAGGGGGACCCGAGGATGAGTATCCAATCACAAATCATGAAGGAACTAAATGTTACTTCACTCATTCAACCAAAGGAAGAAATTCGAAAGCGAATCGATTTCTTAAAAAACTATTTGCGAAAAACAAAAGCGAAGGGATATGTGCTGGGAATTAGCGGCGGACAGGATTCCACCCTTGCAGGACGTCTGGCACAGCTAGCAGTGGAAGAACTGAGGAACGAAGGAACCGAGGCTTTCTTCATTGCCATTCGCCTTCCATATGGAGTTCAGCAGGATGAGGAAGATGCAAGACGTTCCTTAGACTTTATTGAAGCGGACCACGAGACGGTATTTAATATCAAATCCTCTGTGGATGAAGTACAGAACGAATATAATACCAATTATGAAGGGGAAGCTTTAAGTGATTATCAAAAAGGAAATATTAAGGCGCGCATGAGGATGATTGCACAGTATGCCATTGGCGGAATGGAAGGGATGCTAGTCATCGGGACAGACCATGCAGCCGAAGCCGTTACGGGATTCTTTACAAAGTATGGCGATGGCGGGACTGATATTCTTCCGCTGACGGGATTAACAAAACGGCAGGGTAAGGCTCTGCTTAAAGAGCTTGGGGCTGATGAACGGTTGTATTTAAAGGTTCCAACAGCGGACCTCCTTGACTATAAACCCGGACAGGCAGATGAAACAGAACTTGGTATTTCATACGATGAGCTGGATGATTACCTTGAAGGAAAGCCGGTATCCCCAGAAGTGGCGGACAAAGTCGAAAAGCGTTACCTGATGACAGAACATAAGCGGAGACCGCCAGTTAGTATGTTTGATGATTGGTGGAAATAAAGCATAAAGAGAGATTGCCAAGTCGGCAGTCTCTTTTTTTAGGCAGTATAAAAGGAATTTTTAAATTTTGAAGTATGTTGATTGGAGTGGAAGGCGCGAGACTCCTACGGGAGCACGGGGCAGGGGAGACCCTGCAGGCGCTAATGCGCCGAGGAGGCTCCCCGAGCCGCCCGCGAACCGCTCGCGCCTGGAGTGCAAATCAACACCCATGTTTCAAATATCATTTTTTGAAAATTATTTTAGTTCTCTAATGCTTTATCACAATAAAATTTTCCATTGACATAGAATGTAGACGGGCTTATTCTAGTAACATAATAAATCGAAAAATTATTTTACTAAAATAAAAGTAGTCAACATCGAGAGGAGTTCACACCATGGGTAAATCAAATAAACTTGGTTTTTGGGTTTTGACGGCGCTTGTCGTTGGAAATATGGTTGGTTCGGGAATTTTTATGCTGCCAAGATCTTTATCAGAGGCAGCAAGTCCTGCTGGTGTTATTTCAGCATGGTTATTAACAGGTTTTGGGGTTCTAATGACAGCCCTCGTTTTTGGAAATCTGGCGGTTCGCAAGCCGAACCTAAACGGCGGCCCGCAAATATATGCAAAAGAGCTTTTTAAGCCAGGTTCTAATGCATCAACCCTTTCCGGCTTTATGTCTTCATGGGGCTATTGGATTGGGAACCTTGCAGGAAACGTAGCCATCATCACAACGTTTGCCGGCTATTTATCAACGTTTTTCCCGATTCTTACAAGCGGAGCAAAATGGTTTTCCATCGGCAGTTTCACCTTGAAAGTAGGTAATGGATTAACTTTTATCGTTTGTACCATCCTGTTATGGGGAACACACTTCATTATTTTACGCGGCATGGAAAGCGCGGGGAAATTAAACTTCGCAGCAACTGCTGCAAAAGTCGCCGGCTTTTTCGTCTTTATCATTGTTGGTCTGTTTGCCTTCGAAAAAAGCAATATGCTGCCAATGATGGCAACAAGAATGGATGAAGCTGGACATGCCCTAGGGTTACTATCGCAGGTAAACAACGCAGCAGTAAACACATTATGGGCATTCATCGGAGTAGAATCGGCAGTTGTTTTTGCCTCACGTGCGAAAAAGCAAACGGATGTCAAGCGTGCTACAATCTTAGGCTTATTCATTGCCTTAGCCATTTATATGGGAATCAGTACACTGGTAATGGGTATGTTAGATCAAAACACCCTAATCCACTCTGACAAACCATTGATTGATGCGATTCAAACAATCTTAGGACCAATTGGCGGCAAAGTGTTAGCGGGAATTGGCTTAATCAGCCTATTTGGTTCAACCATCGGCTGGGTAATGCTGAGTGCAGAAGTGCCATACCAAGCGGCAAAGCAAGGATTATTTCTTCCTGCTTTCTTAAAAGAAAATAGAAAGGGCTTGCCATTATTTTCGCTTCTGATTACCAATGGGTTAGGACAGCTATTTATTTTCTCAACGATTTCAAAATCGATCTCTGGTGCTTTTGACTTTGTCATTGTCATTGCAACATTATCCTATTTAGTACCATACTTCATCTCATCTGTTTATCAGCTGAAGCTGGTTATTACAGGCGAAACATACGAAGGAAACAAAGCAAGAGTGACCGATGGAATGATCGCCTTTCTTTCAACAGTTTACTCAATTTGGGTTATTATTGCTGGTACTGCCGACCTTAAAACCTTTACGTTTGGAATGCTCTTGTTAGCAAGCGGAATCTTGTTTTATGGACCACTTATGAAAAAGAAACGAGCTGTTAAAAAGGTTGTATCAAAAGCGGCATAGTACCTGATAGCCTACCAGAGAATCTCTGGTAGGTATTTTTACATGTTTTTTCTTCCCCAGGGTAAAATAAATTCGACAATTATCACATTTTTTTCTTTGACAGAAATTTAGGCATGTATTATTATTAATAAATCCTAGCAAAACAATCAGAATTAGGGGGTTTTATTTCATGAAGAAAAAATTATCTGTCCTTTTTGCACTCTTACTTAGCTTTATGTTTATTTTGTCAGCTTGCGGAACTAATAATGCCGCTGATAAGAACAAGAAAACAGAAACAAAAGAAACTGCTGGCGAAGATTTATTAAAGAAGGTAAAAGATGATGGCAAGATCTTAATCGGTACGGAAGGTACATATGCACCATTCACGTACCATGATGAAAGTGGTAAATTAACTGGCTTTGACGTTGAACTTGCTGAAGAAGTTGCTAAACGTCTTGGCGTAAAGGCTGAATTTAAGGAAACACAATGGGATGGAATGTTTGCTGGTCTTGATGCAAAACGTTTTGATATGATTGCCAACCAGGTTGGAATTCGCCCAGACCGTCAGGAAAAGTATGATTTCTCCAATGGGTATATCACTTCAAAAGCTGTCTTAATTACATCGAAGGATAACGATAAAGTAAAAGCATTCGAGGATATTAAAGGATTAAAAGCCGCTCAATCGCTTACAAGCAATTACGGTGATATGGCGAAAAAGAATGGCGCTACCCTTGTCGGAGTTGAGGGCTTCCAACAGTCTGTCGAGCTTTTAGGGCAAAAGCGTGTCGATGTTACAATCAATGATAATATTGCCTATTTAGACTATATGAAGCATAAACCAGATGCACCAATAAAGGTTGTCGCAACTGCAGAAGACGCATCACAAAGTGGCTTTATGTTTAGAAAAAATAGCAATACTCTAGTGGAAGCAGTGAACAAAGCGTTAAAAGACATGATTGATGACGGTACCTACAAAAAAATCTCTGAGAAATGGTTTGGTGAAGATGTACTTAAATAGTATTTTTGCTGATCCTGAAAGAACTGCTAAATTAATTGAGATTGCAAAAAACTCCCTCCAGCCGTTGCTGGAGGGTGCTATTATGAATACCATTCCTTTAACGATTATCTCGTTTATCGTCGGTATCATTTTAGCCATTTTAACAGCATTGGCCCGAATATCTTCTGTTAAAATTTTTCAAATCATTGCAAGAGTGTATGTTTCCGCTATCCGAGGAACACCTTTATTGGTCCAATTATTTATTATTTTTTATGGGCTTCCGAATATCGGAATTATTCTTGATCCGTTTATTTCTGCCGTAATTGGTTTTTCCTTAAGTGTGGGTGCATATGCATCGGAAATTATTCGAGCTGCAATTCTTTCCATTCCGAAGGGACAATGGGAAGCCGGCTACTCAATTGGGATGACCTATACACAGGCTTTAAAAAGAATCATCTTGCCGCAAGCGTCAAAGGTATCCATTCCGCCATTATCAAATTCGTTTATAAGTCTTGTTAAAGATACCTCGCTCGCGTCGATTGTACTTGTAACAGAGATGTTTCGGCGTGCCCAGGAAATTACGGCAGCCAACTATGAATTCTTATTGGTCTATTCCGAAGCCGCACTCATCTATTGGGTCATTTGCTTTTTTCTTTCCATTATTCAAGGATTTTTGGAAAAAAGAATGGACCGTTATGTGTCTTAATGAGGGAGTTTTATCATGATTTCAATTAATGGTTTATACAAGCAATTCGGGCAATTGGAAGTCTTAAAGGGAATTGATCTCAATGTTGAAAAAGGAAAAGTGGTCGTAGTCATTGGACCTTCCGGATCTGGTAAGACAACCATGCTTCGCTGCCTCAATGTGTTGGAAACACCTACAAAGGGTGTCATTTCCATTGAAGGCCAGCAACTTGATTTTTCAAAGGCCGTTTCGAAAAAAAATATTGCCTCGTTCCGCCGCTTGACTGGAATGGTTTTTCAAAATTACAATCTGTTTCCTCATAAAACCGCTCTTGAGAATGTCATGGAAGGACCGGTGATCGTAAAAGGGGAGAGAAAAGAGGCCGCTCGAAAAAAAGCACAGTCTCTGCTCGAAAAAGTCGGTCTTGGTGATAAAATTGACTATTACCCAGCGCAGCTTTCCGGCGGACAGCAGCAGCGTGTCGGCATTGCCAGGGCATTAGCAATGGAACCAAAGGTCATGCTATTT
>NZ_JCAIOL010000008.1:0-173912 GCF_059587065.1 Neobacillus sp. DZ-9 | reverse complement strand
GAGCTGGTAGGAGAGGTTTTGAAGGTTATGAAAGATCTTGCTGGTGAGGGCATGACGATGGTCGTTGTCACTCATGAAATGCGTTTTGCCCGTGATGTGGCCGATGAGGTCATTTTTATGGACGGTGGCGTCATTGTCGAACGAAACAAGCCAGAAGAGATTTTTACAAATCCAAAAGAAGAACGAACAAGGAAGTTCCTGAATATGATCCAATAAGGTGTTGTGGCGTGGGTGCCATGGCACTTTTTTATTTTTTAGACTTCTTTATAAACTTGGCTGTTGATTTGCGCTCTAGGCGCTTGGCTTTCCGCTCCAATCAACAGTGTTAACAATAGCCTTTGACACAGTCTGTTTTTCCAAAAAAATGTATAATTGTCCAAATCCTCTTTAAAAATGTCCAAAGTCCCCATAAAATTGTCCAATACCGTTAAAAAAATGTCCAATAGTCCCCAAAAATTGTCCAAACCACATAAAAAAATGTCCAAAGTCCAAATCATTTTGCAGTTCGTTCATAGAATATCCTCATTATTAGTGCAGGAGAATCTGAATCGGTATAGAAATTGATAAAAAACGAGAAATTTTTTGTGAAATGTGAAACTTTTCCATTTCCTATCCGTATTAAAGGTGTATACATAAGAAGGGATTGATGCTGATGGATGAGGAGTGGTTTGGAGTGCGATGAATTTTAAAAATGAACGATAAGGATTGGTGCGCATGGAACTTTTTGGCATTCCTTTAGAAATGGTTTATTTATATGGGTTAATCATTTCTGGTGTCTTAACGGTTTTATATGTTTTGTTTGCCGATGTATTTCATTTTCATGGAGCAGGTGACGGGGGACTGCATTTTTTCAACCCAGTCTTGATTTTTGCCTTCGTAACCATTCTTTCTGCAAGCGGTTACTTATTGGAAAGGCTTTCGTCAATACATTACCTGCTTAGCTTAGGGATTTCTGCAGTCTTCGCTTTAATTGCCGTTACCTTATTAAATGTGTTTGTGCTTGTTCCGTTATCATCTGCAGAGGAATCATTAGTGTACAAAGAATCAGATCTTCGCGGCAGAATTGGAACAGTTATCACCACGATTCCTTCAGATGGATTCGGTGAGGTGATGATTGACAGCACAAGTGGAAGAATTGCAAAGCCAGCATCAAGCTTTGATGGCGACTCCATTCCAAATGGAACACAGGTACTCGTTGTTCAGGTCAAAAATGGCGTACTGGAAGTAACTGTTCATCACCAATTAGAAAGCTTTATATAGGGGGTTATTCAATATGGATTTCGGATTTGTATGGATTATTATAGGAATTGTTGTCCTTATTTTCTTAGCATTAATCGGTGTCTTTATTACAAAGTACCGAACTGCAGGGCCAGATGAGGCACTGATTGTTACAGGAAGCTTTCTTGGAAACGGGAATGTCCACGTGGACGAATCAGGCAATAAAGTAAAAATCATCCGGGGCGGAGGAAGCTTTATTTTACCAGTTTTCCAACAGGCAAAGCCGCTAAGTTTGTTATCTAGTAAACTAGAAGTTACCACTCCTGAGGTATATACCGAGCAGGGGGTACCCGTCATGGCTGACGGAGTTGCCATCATAAAAATTGGCGGTTCGATCAGTGAGATTGCGACAGCTGCTGAGCAGTTTCTCGGCAAGCCGAAGGAAGACCGTGAAAATGAAGCTCGGGAAGTTTTAGAGGGCCATCTTCGTTCGATTCTCGGCTCCATGACAGTGGAAGAAATTTATAAAAATCGCGATAAATTTTCCCAGGAGGTCCAACGTGTTGCCTCTCAGGACCTGGCAAAAATGGGCCTGATCATTGTCTCCTTTACGATCAAGGACGTTCGTGACAAAAATGGCTACCTGGAGTCGCTCGGTAAGCCGCGGATTGCCCAGGTGAAGCGGGATGCCGATATCGCCACCGCAGAAGCAGAAAAAGAAACGCGCATTAAAAAAGCGGAAGCGGCGAAAGAAGCGAAGCGAAATGAATTGGAGCGGGCAACGGAAATTGCTGAAGCTGAAAAAATCAATCAGCTGAAAATTGCGGAATTCCGCCGCGAGCAGGATATTGCTAAGGCCCGCGCTGACCAGGCGTACGACCTTGAAAGTGCAAGATCGAAGCAGGATGTTACCGAACAGGAAATGCAAATCAAGATCATCGAGAGACAAAAGCAAATTGAATTGGAAGAAAAGGAAATTCTGCGCCGCGAGCGCCAGTACGATTCCGAAGTTAAGAAAAAGGCTGATGCTGACCGCTATTCCGTTGAGCAATCTGCGGCCGCAAACAAAGCCAGAGAAATCGCTGAAGCAGAAGCAAATAAATATCGTATTGAAGCGATGGCAAAAGCGGAAGCTGAGCGAATTCGTCTGGATGGTTTGGCGAAAGCTGAGGCTCAAAAGGCACAGGGTTCAACCGAAGCAGAGATTATCCGCCTAAAAGGTTTGGCCGAAGCAGAAGCGAAGGAAAAAATCGCTGAAGCCTTTGAGCAATTTGGTCAAGCAGCGATCCTCGACATGGTCATCAAAAT
The DNA here is from genome assembly GCF_059587065.1 of Neobacillus sp. DZ-9. Taxonomy (NCBI): domain Bacteria; kingdom Bacillati; phylum Bacillota; class Bacilli; order Caryophanales; family Bacillaceae; genus Neobacillus; species Neobacillus sp. DZ-9. The sequence continues at coordinate 171,386 of NZ_JCAIOL010000008.1, read as the reverse complement.
GCTGCCTGAATACGCGAAACAAGTGGCAAGCCCATTATCCAATATTGATAAAATTACTGTTGTGGACACTGGGGGCGGTTCCGGTGCGGACGGTGGCGCCAACAAAATCACCAGCTATGCGACCAACCTGATGGCAAGTCTGCAAGAGTCACTAAAGGCATCAAGCGGTATTGATGTAAAAGAACTGATTGAAAACTACTCCGGTAAAGGAAATGTTCGGAAAAGCATCGATGAACTGACTGACGAAATCAAGAAAAAAGACGCATAAAAATGAAATGCCCACGTGATTTCAGAGCACGTGGGCATTATTATTTAAAGGATAATTTTAAATGTCGTTCCCACATTCAAATTGCTAAAAACTTCAATCGTCCCTCCATGAGCCTCCACCAACTGTTTCACAATCGAAAGCCCCAGGCCAGATCCCCCTAGAGCGCGGGTACGTGATTTATCCACCCGGTAAAACCGTTCAAAAATGCGAGCTAAATCCTTTTCAGGAATCCCTTTTCCCTCATCTGACAAGGTAATGTGAAGCTTGTCATCCTCCTGATTAACCTTCACAGTAATTTTCGTATGTGGCTCCGAATATTTCCGGGCATTGTCCAACAGATTAACAATTACCTGTTCAAATCGAATTGGATCCAGTTCTCTATAGAGTTCAGACGGGCATGAAAGTAGAAGCTCCTTATGGTTCTCTTTTAACGCTGGTGATACCTTTTCAATAATACTCTGAAAATAAGGGAGTAAATGCACCTCTTCTTTTTCGATCGAAAAAGAATTTTCATCCATTTTTGCTAGATGAAATAAATCCTTCACGAGCTTCGAAAGCTTAACAGCCTCTTCAAATATAATCCCTAAATAATTGTCCCGGTCCAAAGCAGTTGTATCATCACGGCGGGCAATTTCTGCATAGCCTTTGATATACGTCAATGGTGTCCTGAGCTCATGTGAGATACTGGCCAAAAACTCATTTCGTTCATTTTTTAATATTTCTAAGTCACTGGCCAGAACCTTTATCGATTCACCGAGCTCCCCAATTTCGTCCTTCCCTAGCTTCGGAAGGGAAACGGAAAAATCCCCATTACTGATCCGCTTCGTCGCATCACTCATCTTAATAAGTGGATGCGTAACTGCCCTTGTCAAAAAGACAATGATAATCAACATAAATAGAAGGGAAAGCAAGCCTGCAAGCAAAAAGTGCCTGTTTAACCCAGAAATTAAATCCCTGATTTTTTGCGTACTTTGGAACATATATACATAACCCTTAACCTTATTATCTATTACTACTGGGCTAATAGAGGCAATATAGGTTGCGTGCCTCCAGTCATCTTCTAAGATTAAACCATTATGAGGCACACTTTTTGGCGTTCCCTTTAAGATTTTCTTCATTTCATCCGTCACTTTATTTGACGACATATAAATGCCATCATCCGGTGTTGTAAGGATTACCTGGGTATCAGTCCGCGCCTCCATCATCGCAATATGCCTGATTGTTTCTTCTTGGAAGGAAGCCTCGAGAATTTCGCGATGATTATTGCCCCGAGTTTGAAGAGCCGACAACTCATCATGAACCCGGGAATGAATGATATTATCGTGTAAGAAAAACATCGAAATACATTCTAATAGAAAAATAGCGACAAAGAAAAGCAATCCTATTTTAAAAGAAATTTTATTCATGGAAAACAACTCCTCATGACCTAAGAATACTACATGTTTAGTCATGAGAAGTCCTCAAATTGTAACCATTTTCTTAAAATCAAAAAAATGGGGCATCCCGCAGCCGGGACACCCTGGTATAAAAAGAGAGGTTAAATTTGGGATGAGTAAGAGTTTTTCAACAAATTACTGCATCAAAGAGGCGATCATTAAAAACTGGGGGTCCTCAATGAATCTCCTCTTCCTTCATTACACTTACATCTTAAAGTGAAAAATTGAAGATGTTATGAAGAACTTGTGGTGAATTTGTGAAGTTAGAAAAATCACAGACCTATGATGATATAGTTAAGATATGGGGAGTGATAATAATGAGAATATTATTAGTAGACGATGAACGTAGAATCATAGAAGTTCTCGAAGCTTACCTAGAAAGAGAAGGCTATGAAATACATAGTGCCGATAATGGCATCGATGCCTTAAAAAAAGTCAAAACTATCAGACCTGATTTAATCATACTAGATTTAATGCTTCCTGACATTTCCGGTGAAGAGGTATGCCGTCTCGTCAGAAAAGATTCCGATGTACCGATTCTCATGCTGACCGCCAAATCGGCGGAGGATGACCGCATTAACGGGATTGTAATGGGGGCAGACGACTATTTAACAAAACCATTCAGCCCAAGGGAAGTCGTCGTTCGTGTTCAAGCGATTTTAAGACGTGCGAAAAAGACAGAAAAAGTAGAGCGTCTTGAATTCAATGGGAAAAAAATAGCGATCGACCTAGATAAAAAAGAAGTAACCGTAAATGGACAATATGTAACTCTTACTCCGATTGAATATAAACTGCTAACCAATTTGGCGGTAAACCCGGGACGAGTATACAGCAGAATGGACTTATTAGAAAAAATCCAGGATGAAGGCATGTATTATGAAGGCTACGAGCGCAGCGTCGACACTCATATAAAAAATCTTCGTAAAAAAATTGAACTGGATTCAAGGCAGCCGGATTTTATCGTAACGGTCTTTGGCATGGGCTACAAATTTGGAGGGGTGCTCGATGTTGCAAACACTCCGGTCTAAAATTCTTTTTTACCTTGTACTCATCTCGATGATCGGGATTTTAATCGTCAGCTTTTTTATCCAATATGGTTTTGAAGAAAGCTTTCACAGCTATTTAGACCGAAACCGCGAAAAAAAGATTGATAGAATTATCACGGAAATTGAGAAGGATTTTCGCAAAAATGGCCATTTTACAAGCGATCCGGTCTTTGGACTCTTACACGAGCACGCGATGACCGATCAGCTTTATTTTCAATTGTATGATCGCTATGGGCAGTTGCAAATGGATTCTTCGAACATTCACGGCATGCTGAATAGCTTAGGTTTAACCGAACCGACGCCGGACGGAGAGGAGTGGCACTCCAAAACCTATACCCTGAAAGTCGACAATGCCATTATTGGCAAGCTGGTTGCCATCTACCCGGAAGGCCTTATTGACGATGAATATACCTTTATCCAAACGATTCAATTATACATTCTGGCAGCCGTCTGTTTAACAATCATTCTCGCGATTATCTTCAGCATGCTATTTTCAAAAAAATTAACCTCAGGCTTAAATAAGCTTTCATTTGCAGCGGGGGAATTGCAGCAGCATAACTTGAACATTCGCATTCCCCTATCAGGTTTACCCGCAGAGGTAAAGCAAATCGCCATATCGTTCAATAATTTGGCTGAGTCTTTGGCCAAGGAAGAAATGCTTCGGAAGCAGTTTACAGGTGATCTTGCTCATGAATTGCGTACACCGCTCGCCACCTTAAGAAGTCAAATTGAGGCTTTTCAGGACGGAATCTGGGAGCCAACACGTGAGCGCCTTGCGACCAGTCATGAAGAACTGATGCGCTTAGTAAGACTTGTGAATGAATTAGAAAAATTGCTCGCAGCTGAAAATCCGCAAATCAGGCTTGATAAAATCGAATTAGATGCTGGCAGTGTGCTGGCAGCGTTATGGGAAATGTTTATGCCCTTGTTTAAAGAAAAGGGAGTCCAGCTTCATATTGAAGAACACGGCCAAGAGGAATTGTTCGAAGCGGACAAGGACCGCTTGATGCAAATTCTTTCAAACGTCCTCAACAATGCCTTGAAATATACGCCGGAAAGAAAAAATGTCATCATCTCCGTCGAAACCGAGATGGAAGGCTTTGTTGGTTTTAAAATACAAGATGAGGGTTCAGGTATGGCCGATGACGATATCCCTCATATTTTCGAGCGCTTTTATCGCGGCGATAAATCGCGTGACCGGAAAACAGGCGGAGTAGGAATTGGTTTATCCATTGTTAAAGCTTTAATGGATGCCCATAAAGGAGTCATAAAAGTAAAAAGCAAGCTGAATAAAGGAACGAGCATAACACTTTGGTTTCCGCAAGAAAAATAGGCCGCTGCATCTGCAGGGCCTATTTTAATAAATCCTTGATATGATATACTTTTCCGCTTTCGAGATTCTCGCTAAGTAGGGATTCAATTAAAGCATTTGCTACGATATCGGGTTTTAATAACAGCTTCTTTTCCTTATATTCTTTAAATTGGTCAAGGTCCTTAAATGCATCCTTAGTAGATGAACGAATGGTTCCCTGCATGTTCGTATCCATCACTCCAGGGCTAAAGGCGATAATTTTATGATTCGAATTTAATTCCGATTGTTCGAGGGCTGCCGTTTGCGTGAACATATTCAGCCCTGCTTTGGAACTGCAATACACACTCCAGCCTTCAATCGATCTGACTGCGGCACCAGAAGTTACATTGATGATTTGGACTAGCGTTTCCGTAAGCTGCGCTTTACTTAAAAACAAATTCGTAATCAGAATGGGGGCAATCAAGTTGATTTGAATGTTCCGAATGACGGACGTTTGATCGAGGTGGCCGACCGTATGGATGGGCTCAATTACACCTGCATTGTTAAAAACAATGATTTCTGCTGGATTCTTTTGAAAAATACAATGAGCAATTTCCATAAATACTTCTTGGACTTCTTCCTCTAATGCAAGGTTACAAGAATAATGCTGATAGAAAAGACCTTTTTCTAATGCCAGCTTTTTAATTTCCTTATTTTCAGAGCGCGAAACAGAAACAACCGCAATTTGTTCCTGTATCAGCCGTTTGGCAATAGCCTCTCCTAATCCCTTTGATGCTCCCGTAATGATCGCATATTTCAAAAAAACTCCCCCTTTATGTAATTCATAACATATTCTATTCTCCCCACTTTTTTAAAGCAAATAAAAAGAGCAGTCCCAAATGGAACTGCTCAGATTGTCGAGAAAGGTAATTTTTTTCGGCAATTTTTTATGAATTGGTTGCCTCTGCTAACTGGCCTGTTGATTTCCGCTCCAATCAACAGGGGGGAGGTCAACCAAAGTAGTTGCAACACACCTTTTGTCTTGACTTGTTCAATAAGTTAGAAGAGTTTCATATAATTTTCACAAACTTCACTCATTGTTCAATTGTGAGCAATGAAGTTTGTTGTAATATAGTAGTAGAAATTAAAATTGTGGTTGGAGGATGGCAGTGAATGGCAAAGCTTTTATATATTACGGCAAATCCGAAAATTGATATAAAACTTTCTAAAGGAATGCAAATTGGGGAAGTATTTTTAGAAGAATTTAAAAAGGCACAGCCTGATGTGGAAATTGAGCGCTGGCATTTATATGATATGGACATCCCTGTTATTGATATGGACTTGTTATATGCACGGGCGAAATTATCCTTTATGGGCTATACAAAAGAACAGCTATCGGAAGCGGAACGCACGAAAATTGAAAAAATGCATGCGCTGGCCGACAGATTTATTGAGGCGGATTATTATGTGTTTGTGACTCCGATTTGGAACTTCGGAGCACCAGCGATTGTCAAGGCGTTTATGGATTGTTTATTTATTGCTGGAAAAACTTTCACCTACACAGAACACGGGGCAAAAGGGCTTCTCACAGGCAGAAAGGCCATCCATATTCAAACGCGCGGAGGCATTTACTCTACTGGACCGATGGTGGAATTTGAAATGGGCGATCGTTACTTAAGAAAGGTATTCGAATTCCTAGGCTTCGAGAGCTTGGATACGGTCATTGCAGAAGGGGTGGATCATTTTCCAAAAAAAGTACCTGAAATTATGTCAAAAGCTAAAGAACAAGCAGCAGAAGCCGCCAGAGAAATGGCTGAGCTGCCCGTTAAACAATAAAAAAATGCGGCTCTGAGAGTCGCATTTTTTTATTAGAACTTACCTGTGAATTGGAAAAATAGAACCATTAATCCCAAAACCCAAACATAGATAGCAAATGGCTTTAAGGAATGCTTCTTCAAGTAGCCAATCATCCATCTAACCGCAACATAGCCGAAGAGAGCAGAAGAGATAATCCCAACAAGCAGGGCAGATAATGAGATTTCTTCCCCTGCACCGCCAAGCAGATCCTTCGTTTGCAAGACAATGGCTCCTGCGATGGCTGGTGTTGATAATAAGAAGGAGAAATAGGCGGCAGTTTCTCGGTCCAATTTTCGCCACAGGGCTGCAACGATCGTCATCCCCGAGCGAGATATCGCCGGCATAATCGCAACTGCCTGAAAAGTTCCAATGATCAATGCATCCTTATAGCTGATGTCGTCCATTTTTTTATGTCCATTTTTTACAGAATCAGCGAACCATAGGAAAATACCAGTAATCAAAAATTCCCAGCCAATCGTCACACCTGTTTTCGATATTTCATCAATAAAATCCTTAAAAGCAAGTCCAAAGATAACGGCAGGAATCGTTCCGACAATTAGCAAAAACGTTAATTTGCTGAACGGTTTTTTGATGATTTTAATAAATTCATCCTTATAAAAAACAAAGACAGCAAGCAAAGTGCCGACATGAAGCATCGTATCGAGTAAAAGACCTGCTTCCTGCAAGCCAAATAAATTTCTTCCTAAATAGAGATGTCCTGTACTACTGATCGGCAAAAATTCTGTTAACCCCTGGATAATCCCAAGTATCAGCGCTTCTAATTTCGTTAACATACATTCCCTCACATTCTAAAAATAACTTGTACTATTAAAAGATATGTCCGACTAGTTATTGAAATTCTCTTCTGTTTTAGGATTTATTTTCCAATGTGGTCAATTAAAAACTCAAACAAAATATGTGCAATTTGTTTGTCTTATCCCATAAAATAGGAGTAAAGCCCTTCCGAGAGGAGATACACGTTTGGAAAACAAACATCTGCATTTTAATACTTCAATCGGTGTCAAAAAGCCTGAAAGTATCCGCAACAAAGCGCAGGCCTGCCCTTTTTGTGACAGGGACCAGCTGACCGGCCTGATTGCAGTGGACGGCCCAATCATTCTATTGAAAAATAAATATCCCGTTCTAGAAAATGCCTATCAAACGGTGTTAATTGAAACAGACGATTGCCATGCTGAATTATCAACCTACTCCAAAGAGCATTTACATAGATTGATTAAGTTCGGCATCAAGCATTGGTTAGAGATGGAGGAAACCAGAGAATATCGTTCGGTTATTTTTTTCAAAAATCATGGTCCTTTATCCGGCGGCACGATCGCTCATCCCCATATGCAAATCATTGGGCTCCATGATCTGGATTATAAAGAAAAAGCTAATCATGAGATGTTTCAAGGAATTATGATTGATGAAGGGGAAGGGGCAAAGCTGATTCTGTCCACGAAACCCCGCGTCGGTTTTTATGAATTTAATATCGAAATGGCGGATTCGTGTTACCAGGAAAGATTTTCGGAGTATTTGCAAATCGCGGTTCATTATATTCTCAACCATTTTCCCTTTAAGGCCAACAGCTATAATGTGTTTTTTCATCATCTTGATGGAAAAATTTACGCCAAGGTGGTTCCGCGTTTTGTTACGACGCCATTGTATATTGGATATGGCCTGCCGCAGGTGCCGAATAATTTAGAGTGGATGGCTGAAGAGTTGAAACGAATTTATTTTTGTAAATAAATCCATTCAATGGTTAGAAGTTGTGATTTAAGCTTGAAAAAAATATAATGGAGGAATGTACAAGTTCATATTAAGGTGGAGACTTACTCGTGACTTCCAATAAAAACACAACTTCAAAACTTGATTATAATCTTGTTTTTATTCTTTTATTATTGTTTTTGGCAAGCTGTATTTCCATTTATAGCGCCCAAGCGAGCGGACAATACAAAGAGAATTTTTTAATTAAGCAAATGGTATGGTACGCCGTTGGCGGCGGGATCATCGCTGCGGTGATGACGCTGGATTCCGACCAGCTGCGAAAGCTGACCTGGTATGCCTATGGTTTTGGACTATTTCTTCTGGGTTTTTTAATTGTCGCACCACCAAGCATTGCTCCGATGATTAATGGAGCGAAGAGCTGGTTTATCGTTCCGGCCATGGGTTCTTTGCAGCCTTCGGAGTTTGTTAAAATATTTATTATCTTAGCACTTTCACGGGTCATCGATGATCACCATCAAAAAAATCAGGGGAACAAGACGATTCAAACTGATTTTTGGTTATTAATAAAGCTTGGCATTGTGACAATGGTGCCATTGATGTTAGTGATGCAACAGCCGGACTTAGGAACATCGCTTGTGTTTATTGCGATATTAGTAGGAATGATTTTTATCTCAGGCATCTCCTGGAAGCTGCTTGTACCGATTTTTTCATCTGGTACCGTCCTAGCTTCAACGATTTTGTATTTTGTTGTCTGGAAACCGGACATTTTGGAGAAATATCTTGGCGTAAAGCAGTACCAATTTGGCAGGATTTATTCCTGGCTCGATCCTTACAATTTTCAAAGTTCCGCTGGTTATCAGCTGACAAAGTCTCTGCTCGCCATTGGCTCAGGCCAAACAGGCGGGAAAGGCTACGGCAATCGAGAAGTTTACCTGCCGGAAAGTCATACCGACTTTATCTTCAGTGTTGTAGGGGAGGAATTTGGCTTTATCGGAGCGAGTGTGTTAATTAGTTTGTTTTTCCTTTTGATTTACCATATTACGAAGGTTGGCATGGAAACAAAGAATAATTTTTATACGTATATTTGTGTCGGTGTCATCAGCATGATTACCTTCCACGTTTTCCAAAATATCGGCATGACGATTGGTGTACTGCCAATCACCGGTATCCCGCTTCCGTTCATCAGCTACGGCGGCAGTGCCTTAATGGGGAACATGCTCGGGCTCGGCTTAATTTTCTCAATACGATACCATTATAAAAAATATATGTTTTCGACAACGGCATAATATTGTTTTTAAAAAGGGCGACAGTGTTCGCCCTTTTTTTGTTGCTGCAAATGGGTTTGGCGGAATTAATTGCAGTTTTCGCGGAAAAGAAGCAAAGTTTCGCGGAATTAATTCAGAAGTTAGCGGAATAAATACTAAGTCCTGCGGAATTCCAGTTCTATTCTGCGGAAAAACATAACAAAAAAAGAGCAAGGCCATGGCAAGCCTCGCTCTTTTCATATGGGAAGGTTTTTTACTAACTAAATTTTCTTACTTAGTCATAATCTTTTCAATATCATCCAGCATAAGGTTTGCTGCAAGCACGCCGCCGGCAGTGTTCCAAATCGCATCACTTACCTCGTGGACATTTCCGTTTTTAACAGCGTTTAAATTTTTCCAAAGCGGATCGTTTGTCCATTCCTTGGCAGTATCCAAGGCTTTTTGATCACCGTTAGGCGCATAGGTGAAGTAGAAAAGCTGATCCGCATCCATTTTAGGAATCACTTCTTTTCCTACCTCTACAGCAAGTTTACCTAGCTTATTTTCTGGAGTAAACAACGTTTCTTGCTGTGGTGCACGTTTAAAGCCTAATTTATCAAAAATAACACCAGAGAATGAATCAGTGTAATAAATACGAGATTTACCTGCCATAAAACGAACAATGGAAACCTGTTCATTTACTTTATCGCCAAGTTTTCCTTTAACATCTGAAACGTGTTTATCAAAATCACTTAAAACCTTATTTCCTTTTTCTTCAAGGTTTAAAGCTTTTGCATATAATTTAAAGTTTTCTTGCCAATCGCCTCTAAGCGTTTCAGAAAAAACGGTAGGGGCAATAGCGCTTAGTTGTTGGTAAATTTTTTCTTGACGAAGCTTGTTACCGATAATTAAATCAGGTTTTAATGACGCAATTTTCTCGACGTTTACTTCACCTTCAACCCCAACTACCTCAACACCGTCCATATCCTTTTTAATATGGTCGTACCATGGATTTCCAAGAAAAGATTGAACAGCTCCAACTGGCTTAACTCCTAAAGATAGCACTGCCTCTGTACCTTCGTTTGTGAGAACAACGACTCTCTTTGGAGTGCCTTTAATAGTTGTCGAACCCATTGCGTGCTCAATCGTATATGATTTTTCTTCTGTTTTCTTCGGTTTTGCTTTTTCCCCGGCAGTTTTCTCAGTTGAGCTGCCGCATGCGGCTAATAAGAAAATAGCCATAACGGAAAAAAGGGTAAGTATTGTTTTAATTGCCTTCAAAATATGTAGCCCCCTTAGCTAGTTGTTAATGATAATCATTTTCAATGACACTCTTATCATAAATTGTGACCTCTTCGCCTGTCAACAATTTTATTGAAAATCGTTCTCATTTTAATTGACAATCATTATCAATTAGAGATAAACTAAAATTAATAACCTAATAGAAAGGTTTACCCGAAATGTTGTTAAAAAGTACTTTTTCAAAATGGATAGGATTATTGCTCGTCATCTTGCTGATGCTTGCTTTCATCTGTGCGAGCATCGTATATGGCTATGCCGATACAAGCTGGCAGACAGCGGTTGATGCCTTTACCCATAACAATGGGTCCAATGAACACATTATTATTCAAACGGTAAGACTTCCACGTGCATTAATCGCATCCACCGTCGGGGCAAGCCTTGCGATTGCAGGCGTCCTCATGCAAACATTAACGAAAAATCCCTTGGCATCGCCTGGAATATTTGGCATTAATGCCGGAGCCGGCTTTTCTGTTGTTGTAGCTATGACCTTATTTTCTGTTAATAGTCTGACAGCTTTCAGCGGTCTTGCTTTTTTGGGGGCTGCCATAGCGGCCATTAGCGTTTATTCGATAGGTTCCTTTGGCCGGGAAGGATTAACACCGATGAAACTGACACTGGCAGGGGCAGCGATATCAGCAATGTTCTCCTCCTTTACACAAGGTATTTTAGTTCTGGATGAAGCCATGCTTGATCAGGTGCTGTTTTGGCTGGCAGGCTCAGTCTCAGGGCGAAAATTGGAAACACTGGCTTCCGTGCTGCCTTACATTGGAATTGGTTGGCTGGGCTCGATATTGATTGCTGGAAAAATGAATATCCTCGCCATGGGGGAAGATGTTGCGAAGGGACTCGGTTTAAATACCGGTTTTGTAAAAATAGCAATTGGTATCTTGGTTATTTTATTAGCGGGCGGATCCGTTGCTGTGGCAGGGCCGATTGGCTTTGTCGGGATTGTGGTTCCGCATATTACCAGATCAATTATCGGCATTGATCATCGCTGGGTGATTCCATTTGCCGGAATTTTGGGCGCGATTCTATTGCTAGCAGCAGATATTGCTGCACGATATATTTTAATGCCGTCCGAGGTTCCTGTCGGGGTCATGACGGCCATTATCGGAACTCCATTCTTCATTTACATCGCGAGAAGGGGGTTCAATGCACGATGAGTAAATATAAAAACTTCCGCCTTTTTAATAATCGAATGTCTTTTTTACTGGATCGAAAAGCAGCCATCATTTTTCTTATACTTCTCATCATTACCGCTGCTGTTTTTATCATCAGCACCGGCGCTGGGGAAATGAAGATTAGCCCGCTTACCGTTGTAAAGGTTTTATTCGGTGCAGGACCAGAAATGGAAACGCTCGTCATACAATCCTTTCGCCTGCCAAGGATTATTATTGCGCTAATGGTAGGCATCTCGTTAGCGGTAGCCGGAGGCATTTTACAAGGGATGATCCGCAATCCGCTCGCCTCCCCTGATGTGCTCGGGATTACAGGCGGGGCAGCATTTGCTGTAGTAAGTTTCCTCGCACTCTTTAGCGATAAAAATCATTCCCTTACCGTCAGCATTGCCTGGCTGCCTTTAGCTGCCTTTATTGGAGCAGGCGTTGTTGCCTTCTTGGTTTATTTGCTAGCTTGGAAAAATGGGGTTTCCCCGATCAGACTAGTATTGATTGGAATTGGAATCTCAACGTTAACACAAGCGTTAACGACCTTAACGATGGTAATGGGGCCGATTTATCAGGCAAGCCAGGCAAACATTTGGATTACAGGAACGGTTTACGGATCTAATTGGAAAAATGTTGCCACACTTGTACCTTGGTCTGTAGTCTTCCTGATCATAGCCTTTGCAGCCGCAAGAACGATCAATATCCAAGAACTGGGCGATGAGGTGGCAACTGGTTTGGGCGGCAAGGTCCAAAAACAGCGATTTTTACTTCTGATGATTAGCACTGCCTTAATTGGAAGTTCGGTTGCCTTTGCTGGCGGCATTGGTTTTGTCGGACTGATGGCACCCCATATGGCACGAAGATTAGTTGGTTCCTCCTTTGGGGCGCTGCTTCCAGCCTCAGCCCTTCTCGGAGGGATCCTGGTTATGATTGCGGATTTAATCGGACGGACAATGTTTTCACCATTAGAAGTACCGGCTGGAGTTTTCACGGCCGGAATAGGTGCACCTTATTTTATCTACTTACTATTTAAAACTAGAAATGCCTAGAAAAGCGGAAGGCGCCTGCCTATCGGTGACAGGCATAAGACGAGCCGGCATGAAGGTTGTATTTTAATCTTCTTGACGGATTGGTTTATGACCCGAGCCGATGGCGCCTGAAGCTAGACAAATAAAGGAGCTGTCAGAGATGATGAATGCGATTGAAACGAAAGAATTATCACTTTCTTATGGGGAGACGCTGATTATTAATGAGCTGAATCTGCAAATTCCAAAGGGTGAAATAACCGTTTTTATCGGAGCAAACGGCTGCGGGAAATCAACGCTGCTTCGTTCAATCGCCCGGCTGCTGAAGCCAAAGTCAGGGGCAGTTTTGCTGGAAGGGAAGGCGATTGCCAAGCTTTCCACAAAAGACATTGCGAAAAAAATGGCCATTTTGCCGCAGTCACCCACAGCACCTGAAGGCTTAACGGTCCTCCAGCTCGTCAAGCAGGGACGGTATCCGCATCAATCCTGGTTAAAGCAATGGTCGGAAGAAGATGAGAAAAAAGTAAACGACGCCTTGAAGGCTACTCGATTAGAGCATTTGAAAGAAAGACCTGTAGACTCTCTATCCGGAGGTCAAAGGCAGCGCGCCTGGATTGCAATGACTTTGGCTCAAGATACCGATATTATTTTATTGGATGAGCCAACGACTTACTTGGATATGACCCATCAAATCGAAATTCTTGATTTGCTTTTTGAATTAAACGAAATGAAAAACCGGTCCGTTGTTATGGTCCTGCATGACCTCAACCTCGCCTGCCGTTATGCCCATAACATTGTGGCAATTAAAGATCAAAAAGTTTACGCACAAGGAAAACCAGAGCATGTCATCAATTGCAGTCTTGTAAAAAATGTTTTTGATATGGATTGTGAGGTAACGACAGATCCATTATTCGGCACACCTCTTTGCATCCCTTATGGGAAGGGAAGATGTATTCTAGAGAAGGCGGTAGCGATCAATGGCTAAACTTTTGACTGTGACCAAGCTCCAAAAATATAGGCTGGCAGCTAATTTGAATCATTCATTTCAAGTCGCTGATTTATTGGATGAAAAGTATTTAAAGTTATTCATTGCTAACTTAGCAGATTCTATCGGTGCACCGAATGAAAAAGCAGCAGCCTCCATTTTTATTAAAAGATATGCCTTTGTGGCCGTCCTCTCCCTTTATGCAATGTCAGTCTGGAATAAAAAAGTCAATGTCTCATTGAGTAATATAGAAATGGAGTCACCTGAAAAGGGAAACGATTGGCTCCCTTCCTTTTTATTAATGGATGAAAAGGAACAGGATTGGAATGGGAATGCCCGCGCGGAGTGGCGAAAGGAAATTATAAACGAGCTATTTGCCAAAAATATTTTCCCTATCATCGATAAATTAGAAAAAACTTTTGGGATTTCTAAATTAATCTTGTGGGAAAATATTGCTGTTTACATATTCTGGCTTTACGAATCAGAGCTAAAGGACATTGAAAATAGCAGTGTAGAAAGCGATTTCCGCTATTTAATTTTTGAAGCAGAAGGCGCCCTGTTTGGACGCTATAAAGGAAATCCTTTGCAAAAATACTATGCCGAAAAGATCGATAATGTAAGAATGAGGAAAACCTGTTGTTTCTCTTATCAATTAGCAGCTGGCAAGCGCTGCAAAACATGTCCATGTATGCAAATCACCAAAGATGGAAGGTGTCAGGATGGAGAAAGTATTTGTTCAACAATTCGAAGCCTTGCTTGAGAAATATAGTGAATTATTAGTAGGGGAAGCGTCTGAAGAGACGAAAGAAAAGGTAAAGGCTTGGGCGCTGTACACTCACATCGCCAAATCGATGCCCGCTTTAGCTAAACACTGGAATGAATTGTACCCAGAAGCAAAAGAAGAAATGAAGCAAATTATTAATGAAATTAAAAAGATGAATGAAGAGCACCGGAATTCTGCGAATAAATGAAAAACAGGCTGAGAGGTTCAGCCTGTTTTTTGTCTAGCTACAGCGCCTAGGCGCTTTCGTTTTTCTAATTACCGTTTATATTGGTTATTCTGGCTATTGGTTTTGTTGAAGCCTGGATCCTCATTGCCTGGTCCGCCATTGCCTTTTACGCTGGCTGCACTGACACCTGCTTTGGAAGGATTTTTCTTCATTTTTGCCATGGAAAATCACCTCAAAAATAGATTTCCCCTCAAAGAAAAATTTATCAAAAGTGAAGAAAAAATTTATTTTTCAAAAAAAAATAAATTTTCCACGTTTATGGATTGCACAAATTTTCAAAATCTTTTATATTAAATAATAACAGAACTCATTCAAGTGTGAAATTTTTTTGAGAAAAAAATGAATGAGTATTCATTCAAAATGTTGAAGGGGGAGACAATGTTGAACCAACTTATTAAAAAAGCAGCCGTCTTAGGATCTGGAGTTATGGGATCAGGAATTGCGGCGCATCTTGCAAACATAGGAATACCAACCCTATTATTGGATATCGTCCCACGTGAACTAACGAAAGATGAAGCAGCAAAGGGATTAACTTTAGCTGACCAGCAGGTACGTAATCGTATCGCAGCAGCAAACATTCAAAAATTATTGAAGCAAAAACCTGCACCGCTGACTGCTAAAAAGAATCTAGCTCTTATTGAAGCAGGAAACCTTGAGGACGATTTAGTCAAATTGAAAGACGTTGACTGGGTAATCGAAGTGGTTGTTGAAAACTTGAATGTGAAAAAACAGGTTTTTGCGCAAGTTGATCAATTCCGTAAACCTGGCAGTATTGTAAGCTCAAACACTTCTGGTATTTCAGTGGAAGCGATGGTTGAAGGAAGTTCCGACGATTTTAAGAAACACTTCCTTGGAACACACTTCTTTAACCCTCCGCGTTATTTAAAATTGTTAGAAATTATCCCAACGCAATACACTGATCCAGAAGTCCTCTCTTTCATGAAAACCTTTGGTGAGGATGTTTTAGGAAAAGGTGTAGTGGTGGCCAAGGATACGCCTAACTTTATCGGAAACCGCATCGGTACGTACGGTCTCCTTGTGACAGTTAGAGAAATGTTAAAGGGCGGCTATAGTGTCGGAGAAATCGATTCAATCACTGGACCATTAATTGGACGTGCGAAAAGCGCTACCTTCCGTACCCTTGATGTAGTCGGACTAGATACCTTTTATCATGTAGCGAACAATGTCTACGATAGTGTCCAAGGGGAAGAGAAGGAAGTTTTTGAAGTCCCTGCCTTTATGAAGACGATGGTGGAAAAAGGCTGGCTTGGAAGCAAATCCGGACAAGGATTCTATTTGAAAAAAGGTAAAGAAATCTTAGAATTGGATCCAAATACGCTGGAGTACGGTCCACGCAAAAAGCTTTCTACACCATCCGTAGAGCTTTCAAAGCAGGAAAAAGGAACTGCGAATAAATTGAAAGCGCTTGTTTACGCCAATGATCGTGCCGGCCAATTTTTATGGAATACAACTAAACATTCATTAATATACTCAGCACAGCTCTTAGGGGAAATCGCCGATGATATCGTAGCCATCGACCGTGCGATGAAATGGGGCTTCGGCTGGGAAAAAGGTCCTTTTGAAAACTGGGATGCCATTGGCGTCGAAAAATCTGTTCAAAAGATGAAAGAAGAGGGCATTGAAGTGCCAGCATGGGTTACCGAAATGCTTGAAAAGGGTCATACCTCCTTCTATAAAGAAGAAAACGGCGAGCATTACTTCTATCACAAAGGTGAATACCAATCAGTGGAGTTTAATCCGAAGGTGATCGACCTTAAGAAAATTAAAAAGCAAAAAGGTGTTATTAAAAAGAATAGCGGCGCGAGCTTAATTGATATTGGCGATGGAGTTGCTCTACTTGAATTCCATTCACCAAATAATGCAATTGGACTTGATATCGTACAAATGATTAATTTCGCTGTCGATGAAGTCGAGAAAAATTACAAAGGTCTTGTCATCGGGAACCAAGGTAAGAATTTCTGTGTCGGTGCCAACCTAGCAATGATGCTGATGGAAGCCCAGGATGACAATATTCTGGAGCTCGATATGGTCGTGCGACATCTTCATAACGCACTTTTAAAAGTAAAATACAGCTCTAAGCCAGTGGTTGCGGCACCATTTGGCATGACGTTAGGCGGAGGTGCAGAGGTTTGCCTGCCTGCAGCGCACATTCAAGCATCCTCTGAAACGTATATGGGACTTGTTGAGGTTGGAGTAGGCTTGCTTCCAGGCGGTGGCGGTAACAAGGAGCTTTATATTAAGCACTTAGAAAGCCTGCCAAATGGCGTTCAATTCGACCTGCAAAACGTGGCCAATAAAGTTTTTGAAAGCATCGCGACCGCGAAAGTATCTACTTCAGCAGAAGAGGCACGCGAGAATAATTTCTTGAACTTTGCTGATGGAATCAGCTTCAATGGAGACCATCTGCTATATGATGCAAAACAAGCCGTATTGGCATTACATGAAAAAGGCTTTAAGCCAAAGGTGCGCCGCAAGGTTCCAGTTGTCGGTGAAACCGGTTATGCGACACTTCTGCTTGGTGCTGAAGCCATGCGTTTATCCGGCTTTATTTCCGAGCATGATCTAAAAATTGCCAAGAAAATTGCTTATGTCATCGCCGGAGGCAAAGTGCCATTCGGAACAGAGGTCGATGAGCAATATCTATTAGATTTAGAAAGAGAAGCTTTCTTAAGCTTAATCAGAGAACCAAAAACACAGCAGCGCATGCAGCATATGCTTGTAAAGGGAAAACCATTACGCAACTAAACTAATAGATTAAGAGAAAGTGAGGGAACTTCCATGAGAGAAGCGGTAATCGTTGCCGGAGCAAGGACACCGGTCGGTAAGTCAAAGAAAGGAACGCTTGCCCAAGTTCGTCCTGATGATTTGGGAGCGTTAGTTGTTAAAGAAACCTTAAAGCGTGCCGGAAATTATGAAGGCAATATAGATGATTTAATTATTGGCTGTGCGATGCCTGAAGCAGAGCAAGGAAATAACATGGCCCGCAATATCGGAGCCTTGGCAGGACTTCCTTACACAGTTCCTGCCATTACAGTGAATCGTTTCTGTTCTTCAGGATTACAGGCGATTGCCTATGCATCACAAGGAATAATGCTTGGCCACACCGACACAGCCCTCGCCGGCGGAGCGGAATCGATGAGTATGATTCCAATGATGGGTCATGTTGTTCGTCCAAATATCAAGCTAGCGGAAACAGCTCCTCAGTACTATATGGGAATGGGGCATACGGCTGAACAGGTAGCACAAAAGTATGGTATTACACGCGAGGACCAAGATGCGTTTGCGGTTAGAAGTCATCAGCGTGCTGCCAAAGCTATTGCAGAAGGAAAATTCGTTGATGAAATCGTACCAGTGGATGTCACTATTCGCACAGTGGGAAAAGACAATAAGCTGGTTGAAAAGACAATCCAATTTACACAAGACGAAGGTGTTCGTCCAGATACAAACTTAGAAACACTTGCGAAGCTGCGCCCTGCCTTTGCTGTTACAGGTTCTGTTACAGCTGGCAATGCCTCACAAACAAGTGACGGTGCAGCGGCTGTTATGGTAATGGACCGTGAGAAGGCAGAAGCACTTGGTCTTAAGCCATTAGCAAAATTCCGTTCGTTCGCTGTAGGCGGTGTTCCGCCGGAAATTATGGGTGTCGGGCCTGTAGTAGCGATCCCTAGAGCCCTTAAGTTAGCAGGTTTAGAGCTATCAGATATTAATCTATTCGAATTGAACGAAGCCTTTGCTTCGCAATCTCTTCAAGTAATCCGTGAACTTGGACTTGATGAAGAAAAAGTAAACGTGAATGGCGGGGCAATTGCCCTTGGACATCCACTAGGGTGTACAGGAGCGAAGTTAACATTGAGCCTGATTCATGAGTTAAAGCGCCGCAACGAACAATTTGGTGTTGTAACCATGTGTATCGGCGGCGGTATGGGTGCTGCCGGAGTATTTGAATTATTGTAATACGGTTAAGGGGGGCCGCGAGTGTAGCCCCTTCTAAAAATCAATTAGGAGGAATTTTTATGACTGAAACTAAAAAAATCGTAAAAGGCGGAAGCTTTTTAATTGAAGATCTTTCATATGAGGATATTTTTACACCGGAAGATTTTACAGAAGAGCATTTAATGATTGGGCAGACTGCTGCAGACTTTGTTGAAAAAGAAGTAGCACCGCAAATCGAGCATTTAGAAAATCATGAATTTGATCGTACGGTTAAGTTATTAAAGAAAATGGGCGACCTTGGCCTTTTAGCTGTAGACGTTCCTGAGGAGTTTGAAGGCTTAGGTTTAGATAAAATTACTTCATCTGTTATTACCGAAAAAATGTCCGGCGCTGGCGGCTTCTCCCTTTCTTATGGAGCGCACGTGGGAATTGGTTCCCTGCCAATCGTGTTATTCGGTAATGACGAACAAAAGAAAAAATATTTACCTGCCCTTGCCTCTGGTGAAAAAATTGCAGCATATGCATTGACAGAGCCAGGCTCAGGTTCTGACGCCCTTGGTGCCAGAACAACGGCAAAATTAAATGCTGCCGGTACTCATTATATCCTTAACGGTGAAAAGCAATGGATCACCAATGCTGGTTTTGCAGATGTTTTCGTAGTTTATGCAAAAATTGACGGCGAACATTTCACCGCCTTTATTGTTGAACGAGATTTCCCTGGTGTTTCAACAGGCGCTGAAGAAAAGAAAATGGGTATTAAGGCTTCTTCTACTCGTACCCTTATTTTAGAAGATGTAGCAGTCCCGGTAGAAAACTTATTAGGTGAATATGGAAAGGGCCACGTCATTGCGTTTAATATCTTAAACATCGGCCGGTACAAGTTAGCAGTCGGCGGCGTTGGCGGCTCTAAGAAGGCATTTGAAATGACTGTTAAATATGCAAATGGACGTAAGCAATTTAAGACTCCAATTGCCCAATTTAATTTAACAAAAGAAAAGTTTGGTACTATGGCCTCTAAAATTTATGCGGCTGAAAGCTCAGTTTACCGCACAATCGGGTTGTATGAAAACAACCAAGGCCAGCTTTCAACTGAAGAAGCGAAGGACATAAAAAAAGTTGCTGGTTCCATCGCAGAATATGCAATCGAGTGTTCTGTAAATAAATTCTTTGCCAGTGAAGTGCTTTCTTACGTAGTAGATGAAGGCGTACAAATTCATGGCGGATATGGCTTCATGCAGGAATATCCGATTGAAAGAGCCTATCGTGATGCCCGTATTAACCGTATTTTTGAAGGAACAAACGAAATCAACCGCCTATTGGTGCCAGGAACCTTCTTAAAAAAGGCCTTTAAAGGCGAGCTTCCATTGTTCCAAAAAGCAATGGCACTTCAAGAGGAATTAATGATGTTAATGCCGGAAGAGCCAGGCGAAGAGCCGCTTGCTCAGGAAAAATATCTTGTGAAAAACGCGAAGAAAATTGGCTTATTAGCTGCAGGATTAGCTGCGCAAAAATTTGGCAAAGCGCTTGAAACAGAACAAGAGATCCTATCAAATATCGCGGATATTGCTTCACAGGTTTATGCGATGGAATCAGTTGTTTTACGTACTGAAAAAGCGATTGCAAAAGACGGCTTAGAAAAGAATAAGCAAAAGCTTCTTTACACTCAAATTTTCTGTCAAGAAGCTTTTAATGAAATCGAACAGCATGCACGAGAAACGCTTGTCGCGATTGAACAAGGTGATACCTTACGCATGATGCTCACTTCCCTTCGCAAGTTTACTCGCCACACTCCAATCAACGTGATTGCGAAAAAACGTGAAGCAGCGGATGTAGTAATTGAAGCAGAACGTTATGTAGTATAATTTTCACTTCGGCTCCCTTCTTTTCCAGAGGGGAGCTTTTTATTTGATTATGATAGATTGGAGCGTAACGCCTGGTATGGAAATCAACAGCTCAGTTTAAACAACTTTTTATTTAAATATTTTTTTAAAAAGCAGGAAATTCTACAAAAGGTGTCGAATTTTACCTTTTGGGAGTGTCATCTATTAGGATTTTATAGTTGTCTGTGATAAAATGCATTTGACTAAAGAGGGTGGTGAAACGGTTGGCAATAACTTTTTACTGGTATCCAAAATGCGGAACATGTCGAAATGCAAAGAAGTGGCTGGATGCCCATCAGCTTAATTATGAAGAAGTACATATTGTGGAAAATCCCCCATCAAGGGAATTGTTGCATGAGTTTTACCAAAAAAGCGGCTTGGAATTAAAGAAGTTTTTTAATACAAGCGGTCAAAAATACCGGGAATTAGGTATTAAAGACCGAATGAAATCGGCAACTGACGATGAACTATTAGATTTATTGGCTTCCGATGGCATGTTAATCAAACGCCCTATTTTAACAGACGGAGAGCATGTGACCGTTGGCTTTAAGGAAGAAGAGTTTGAGAAAATGTGGCTGAAGTAACATAGCCATAATGCAAAAATGGTAATCGATTTAATTCGATATAAATTTTAGATTAATTCAATGGAGGGATTTTGTAATGAGTACACCAAAAGAATTACGTTATTCTGAAGAACATGAATGGGTAAAAGTTGAAGGAGAAAAAGTACGTGTCGGGATCACGGACTTTGCACAGCACGAGTTAGGGGATATCGTTTTCGTTGAGCTTCCTGAAGTGGGCGACGAAGTAACTGCTGACGAACCATTCGGCAGCGTTGAATCAGTTAAGACTGTTTCAGAACTTTACGCTCCAGTCAGCGGAAAAGTTGTTGAAGTTAACGAAGATTTAAGTGACAGCCCTGAGTTCGTGAACGAATCACCATATGAAAAAGCATGGATGATCGTGATTGAATTATCCGACAACAGCGAGTTAGACAAGCTTATGACTGCTGAACAATACGAAGAAATGACTAAAGAAGACTAATTCTTAACTTGAAAGCACCTCATGCAGGTGCTTTTCTTACATTTTCCACTTTTTCTACTACTAAATTTGGGCAAGCTATCATAAAATGTGAAGAAGGCGGAAAAGCATCCATGAGCAAAAACCTATTTTTGAGATGACAATAATGCTATAGTTAACGTACCTAAGAAGCAGGCACACATTGTGAAAAATTTGGAATATGTTATCATAAAACAACTTCTTTTACAGGTGATGGATAATGAATGATACGTATGTTGACAAAGTTCTTATTGTCGAAGGAAAATCGGATAAAAATAAGGTCAAGAGTATTTTAAAGGAACCCGTTGAAATCATTTGTACAAATGGAACCATCAGTTTGACAAAGTTGGATGAATTGATTGAATTTCTTGAAGACAAGGATGTCTATATCCTTGTGGATGCCGATGAAGCCGGCGAAAAGCTTCGGAAACAGTTTAAACGGGAGTTTCCTCATGCGGAACATTTATATATTGATCGGATGTATCGTGAAGTAGCTACAGCGCCTGTGCATCACCTTGCAACAGTTTTATTAGGAGCGAATATTGACGTTCATACCGAGTATTTAGAAATGAGCTAACTGAAATGAATGAGTGGAATCGAAATGATTTAACCACCTTCCTCGAATCAAAGGCAACCGGAGTGGTCTATTTTTATACGCCGATGTGCGGCACCTGCCAGCTGGCCTCTAAAATGCTATTGGTAGTTGAGGAACTGGTTGAGATAGAAATGGGAAAAATGAACTTAAATTTTTATCCTGATTTAGCGGTGGATTTTGGCGTTGAAAGTGTCCCATGTTTGCTGATCGTACAAAACGGGTTCGTGATGGAGACATTATATGCTTTCCATTCAGTGCCGTTTTTGTTGGATAAAATAAGGAAGTATATAAGCTAAAACAGATGCTTTTGTGGGCATCTGTTTTTTTGTGACATATAAAAAGAGTGTTGCTAGTCATTGGGAAAGGGCCAGAGTGCCTGTGACAGGGTTGGAAAAGAAACAGCGGTCACTTTGGAAGAGTTAGAGTGCCCGTGGCAGGATTGAAAAAGCGAAAGCGGTCACTGTGAAAGGTTCAGAGTGCCCGTGACAGGGATGAAAAAGAAACAGCGGTCACAGTGGAAGAGTCAGAGTGCCCGTGGCAGGCTAAAAAAGGCGAAAGCGGTCACTGTAGAAACGTCAGAGTTCCTATGACAGGGTTGAAAAAGCGAAAGCGGTCACTTTGAAAGGGTCAGAGTGCCCGCGACAGGATAGAAAAAGCGAAAGCGGTCACTGTGGGAGTCAGAGTGCCTGTTACAGGATAGAAAAAGAAACAGCAGTCACTGAGGAAGAGTCAGAATGCTCGTAACAGGGTTAAAAAAGTTTCATCGGTCACGTGAAAGGGCCAGAGTGCCCGCGACAGGATAGAAAAAGAAACAGCGGTCACTGTGGAAGGTTCAGAGTGCCCGTGACAGGGATGAAAAAGAAACAGCGGTCACTGTGGAAGAGTCAGAGTGCCCGCGACAGGATAGAAAAAGAAACAGCGGTCACTGTGGGAGAGTCAGAGTGCCCGCGACAGGATAGAAAAAGAAACAGCGGTCACTGTGGAAGAGTCAGAGTGCTCGTGACAGGGTTGAAAAAGTTTCATCGGTCACTGTGAAAGGGCCAGAGTGCCCGCGACAGGATAGAAAAAGAAACAGCGGTCACTGTGGAAGGTTCAGAGTGCCCGTGACAGGGATGAAAAAGAAACAGCAGTCACAGTGGAAGAGTCAGAGTGCTCGCGACGGGATAGAAAAAGAAACAGCGGTCACTGTGGAAGAGTCAGAGTGCCTGCGACAGGATAGAAAAAGAAACAGCGGTCACTGAGGAAGAGTCAGAGTGCCCGTGGCGGGGTTAAAAAAGCGATAGCAGTCACTGTGAAAGCTCCAAAGTGACAATTACGAGATAGAAAAAATCACAACGGTCACTAACAAATAAGCAAATATCAATTTACTTATTTCAAATTTAAAAAACTATATTCTTTCTTACCAGTAGAAATATAGTTTTCCTTTAAAACCCGTCTAATTGTTTTCATTGACACCCCCCACACCATTCCATCACAACATTAGTGGTAATTCTCATATCCGGAAACAACAGCTTAATTTCTTCCACACTCCGTATAACAGCAGCATCAATTGCTTCCTCGCTCCCGCAATCAATACATATCAATTTTCCAGTAGCCAATGATACTTTAAAGGAATGGCACGCACAACAAGTTAACCCTTTTCGAAGAAAACCAAAATTATAAGCCCGGAGCTTTGCATATGGTAAATCAATTTGATTCAAAGAAACTAGTTTATCTGCGAGAACGTTCTGCCGAGAAGATAATTTGGATGGAATACTATTTAACTTTTTCATGAAACTTTTTAACTGAGGTACATAAATAATGGGCTCGCTGGAGGGTGCTTCGTATAAGTAAAACTCGGGGTTAATAAAAACAACGTATCCCTTAATCGGTATATTGTAGCCTAAATTATGGAGTAATTGACTTAGTAGGGTTTTGCTGCGATTTAACTGATCAAGCGGATTTTGATATACTTTTCCATTTAGAGTTTCTAACCTATCACGCTTAAAAACAAAATTTCCTTGATAATTTTTCACCTCAAAAAGGTAGATCGGTTGTTGAAAAAGGAGCGCAGAATCAATTTGGAATTTTTTATTACCGGCCTCAAGCTGCAAATCATTTAAAATAAAACATTGACTTTGCACTTTCTCCGTTAATAAATCAAACTGAACTTCCCCTTCGTAGCCTTTTTCAAGATTCAAATAATGCTGCATTTCATTCTCCGTCAACTCCATTCGCGTGTTTAAAATCCTAAGAATCAGTAACTCTAGTGACTCTATTCGTGGTTTGTAAGCCATGTTCCACACCCTTTCTTTACTTCAAATTTTATAAAAATATCACCCATCCTTAACTACAAACAATTGAACAATTTATAACAATTCCACCAATTTCGACACACACCTCCGCCGATCCCCGCAATAACTGTCGAGCATTATTAAAAGGATAATAGCGCCCCATGATGAATAGTATTAGTAAAAGCATGGGACCGGAGTGGTGAAAATGATAGAGGCTTTAAATAATTTTCTAACAAAGATAAAAGAACAAAGGCATATCCTTCCATTGATAGAAAACGCGGACCTTCGAGTGAACATAAATACCAATCAACACTCCATACAACTGGTAATAAAAAATGGAACCATTTTTACACTTCAAAACCAACCTGCTAAATACGAAATTAGCGGCGATCTAAATGCAATGACACAACTCCTCGAGGGGAAGAAAAGGTTACGAACACTAAAACTCAGCATTTCAGCTCCTTTAAGAACGACCCTGCTTCTCGAATCCCTTTTTTACCTCACAAAGGCACAGGAAGATTTTGTGAAAATAGTTTAATCAAAGCTATTGACTCGGAATTAGACATCATGTATGCTGAATTTAGAATATTCTACCAATAAATCAATCAAATAAAGTAATCTTATCTAGAGAGGCGGAGGGACTGGCCCGATGATGCCCGGCAACCGGTTGGACAACCAAGGTGCTAATTCCAGCGGAGCAGAAAAGGCTTCGGAAGATAAGAAGAGAGACCCCCTCTTCTTATTGAAGCGGGGGTTATTTATTTTAAAAGGAGTGGGTGTAATGGCAGAAAATCAAAAAAAGTATCGATTTGAAACATTAAGTGTTCATGGCGGATTAACACCAGATCCCGTAACAGGAGCACGCGCTGTTCCGATCTACCAAAACAATGCCTATCAATTTAAAAACACAGAACATGCAGCAAATCTGTTTAGCTTAGCGGAACCAGGTTACATATATACCCGCATTCATAATCCAACCACCACCGTATTTGAAGAACGTGTCGCTCTCCTAGAAGGAGGCGTCGGCGCCCTAGCAGTCGCTAGCGGGATGGCTGCCATCACACTCGCAATCCTAAATATTGCCGAAGCAGGCGATGAAATTGTTGCAGCATCCAATCTCTATGGCGGAACCTATAATTTATTTGCGGTTACTCTCCCTAAATACGGGATTAAAGTAAAATTCGTAGATGCAGATAATCCGGAAAACTTCCGCACGGCAATTACCGAAAAAACAAAAGCAGTTTTTGCTGAAACAATTGGTAATCCAAGCTTGCGCGTTCTTGATATTGAAAAAGTTGCAGAGATTGCTCACGAGGCTGGAGTTCCATTAATTGTTGACAATACCTTTGCAACACCTTACCTTTGCAGACCAATTGAACATGGTGCAGACATTGTGGTACACTCCGCAACCAAGTGGCTCCTGGGGAATGGCACCACGACAGGCGGCATCATTGTTGATGGCGGTAAGTTTGATTGGAATTCGTCTAAATTCCCTGGCTTTACTACTCCAGATGTAAGCTATCATGATCTTGTCTATGCAGAGGCACTAGGGGCCGTTGCATATATTATCAAAGCGCGAGTCCAGCTCCTTCGTGACCTTGGACCAGCCTTAAGCCCACAAAATGCTTTCTTATTTACACTTGGTCTTGAAACGCTGCATGTTCGTATGAAAGAGCATGTCACCAATACAAATCAAGTCGTTGAATATTTGTTAAATCACCCTGCCGTCAAGTGGGTTTCCTATCCAGGGCACAAAACACATCCAGATCACGAGTTAGCCTATAAATATTTGCCAAAAGGGGCAGGATCTATGGTTATTTTCGGAATTAAGGGTGGAAAAGAAGCTGGAGCAAAGCTAATAGATTCCCTCTCTTTATGGGCTCATGTTGCTAATGTTGGGGATGCAAAAAGTTTAATCATTCATCCGGCGAGTACAACACACCAGCAGCTAGATACTGAAGGACTTAAGGCAGCAGGTGTATCAGAAGATTTAATCCGCCTATCAATCGGTATCGAGAACGTCGAGGATTTGATTGAAGACCTGGAATCCGCGATTGAGTCTGCAACAGGCTTAACTTCGTTAAAAGTAAATGTTTAATATTTCCTAAATTCTTTTTTTCGAAAATTTCATTGACACTCTTTTTTATCCGTGGTACGATAATTTTCGTAAAATAATTACTTAAATAATTTAACGTGTTAATTGAATATATAGGATGCTCTTATCAAGAGAGGTGGAGGGATGTGCCCGATGAAACCCGGCAACCGTCAATTTATTGAAATGGTGCCAATTCACACAAAGCGATTGCTTTGGGAGATGGGAGAAAGGTTATATTAATAATGCCTTTCTGCCTGTGCAGAAAGGCATTTTGTTTTCCTAAAATAGGAATTTTTTCTACCAAACAATCAAACCCTATAATCAAGTAATAGGTTGTAATTTCAGAATTTTAAGTAAATAGGATAAAAAGTAGGTGAAACGACTATGATCTCGATAAAAAATGTCCGAAAAATCTATCCATCGAAACAGGGGCAGTTAAAAGCCGTCGATGACGTCAACCTGGAAATTAAAGAAGGAGAAATTTTCGGAGTAATTGGATATAGCGGTGCTGGGAAAAGTACTTTAATCCGTATGCTCAACGGACTTGAGCTGCCGACCGATGGAACTGTAACGGTAGCTGGTCGTGTTATCTCAAAAATAAAGGGCAGCGAACTTCGAAAGGCACGCCAGGAAATTAGCATGATATTCCAACATTTTAATCTTCTTTGGTCAAGGACAGTCAGCGAAAATATTGCTTTTCCATTAGAAATAGCTGGGGTTCCAAGCTCACAAAGACAAAAAAGAGTTAATGAGCTCATTAAGCTAGTTGGTCTTGAGGGCAGAGAAAATGCGTATCCATCACAGCTGAGCGGCGGGCAAAAGCAGAGGGTCGGAATTGCCAGAGCACTCGCGAATAACCCAAAGGTTTTGCTTTGTGATGAAGCAACCTCCGCGCTCGATCCGCAAACAACCGACTCAATTTTGGAATTATTAGTTGATATTAATAAACGGCTTGGCTTAACCATTGTATTGATTACACATGAGATGCATGTCATTCGAAAGATCTGCCACCGTGTTGCGGTAATGGAAAGCGGAAAAGTGGTTGAGCTTGGTTCAGTTCTCGATGTATTTAAAAACCCTCAACAGCCGATTACAAAACGATTTGTCCAACAAGTGACAGAGCCGGAAGAAACAAAGGATACTGCAGAGCATTTGCTTGAACGTTATCAATCAGGTCTGATTGTCCAACTAACCTTCATTGGGGAATCTGCTGAGCAGCCGATTATCACTAATTTAATAAGAAATAACAATATTACGGTAAATATCCTGCAGGGGAAAATATCACAAACCCAAAGTGGTTCATATGGTACGCTTTTCATCCATATCGATGGGGACGAAAAAGAAGTCATGAATGCAGTTGACTTTATCCGTTCTCAACAGGTAGGAGTGGAGGTGGTAGCAAATGATTAAGGAGTATTTTCCAAATGTTGATTGGCTTATTTTGTGGCAAGAAACAAAAAATACCCTATATATGACGGGGATCTCGGTTCTTGCAACTTTTATTTTAGGGACCTTGCTTGGATTAATTTTATTTCTTACTTCTAATGGAAACTTATGGGGAAATAAACCGGTTAACGCGGTATTCAGTACGATCGTGAATATTTTCCGTTCTATACCATTTATTATCTTAATCGTGTTATTAATTCCGTTAACTACGATATTGGTTGGATCCATGATTGGTGTTAATGCTGCATTACCATCATTAATAATTGGAGCTGCGCCGTTTTATGCGCGGATGGTGGAAATTGGACTAAGAGAGATTGATAAAGGAGTCATTGAAGCAGCCAGATCGATGGGAGCAACAACTGGTACGATTATCTGGAAGGTGCTTCTTCCGGAATCAATGCCGGCACTCATTTCAGGTATTACAGTTACAGCCATTGCCCTTGTCAGTTACACAGCGATGGCAGGTGCGATTGGGGCAGGCGGCTTAGGAAGTCTCGCTTACAACTATGGGTATCAGCGAAACCAAAATGATGTCACCTTTATGGCAACAGTCGTCATTTTACTTATTGTGTTTGTGATTCAATTTATTGGTGATTTCATCACTTCAAAATTAGATAAACGATAAAAAAAGGAGAGGTTAAAATGAAAAAATGGTTAACAGTACTTTTAGCATTAACACTTGCACTTGCGCTGGCAGCTTGCGGTAAATCTGAAGAAAAATCAGAAGGTACTACTGAAAAGGGCAGTAAAACAACAACATTAGTTGTCGGGGCATCTACTGTTCCCCACGCTGAAATTCTTGAAAAAGCAGCACCGCTTTTAAAAGAAAAAGGGATTAATTTAAAAATTACAACCTTTACTGACTATGTTTTACCAAACAAAGCTCTTGCTTCAAAAGAACTTGATGCTAACTATTTCCAACACATTCCTTACTTAGAGTCTCAAAATAAAGAGTTTGGATATAATTTTGTCAATGCTGGCGGAATCCATATCGAGCCAATTGGTATTTATTCTAAGAAATACAAAAAACTAAGCGACCTTCCAGAAGGTGCTCACCTAATCATGAGCAACTCTGTAGCAGACCACGGCCGTCTCCTTTCATTGCTTGAAAAACAAGGCCTAATCAAACTTAAAGATGGCATTGATAAAACAAAAGCTGAATTGAAAGATGTTGTTGAAAATCCTAAGAATTTGAAATTTGATGCAAACTATGAAGCAAAATTATTACCACAAATCTATAACAATGGCGAAGGCGATGCGGTTCTAATCAACTCAAACTATGCGATTGACGCGGGCTTAAACCCAGTTAAAGATTCCATTGCGATTGAAGATAAAGAATCACCATATGTAAACGTAATTGCGGTTCGTAAAGGTGATGAAAACAAGCCAGCAATCAAAGCACTTGTTGAAGTACTTCATTCAAAAGAAATCCAAGACTTTATCCTTGAAAAATACAAAGGTGCCGTTGTACCAGTATCTGAATAAGTACCATGAAAAAGCAGGCGATGTAAGCCTGCTTTTTCATATGGCTGTGTTAAAGGCTAGTGTTGATTTTTAACAAAGTTGACTGGAACGCAAATCAACAACTAAGTTTAAAAGGGCCTTACATATAGATATAGGTAGAAACTGAGGATACATGAATCAACCTAAATGGGTAAAAATACAAAAGACTTTATACCTGAATCCACTTGGCAATTATGAAAAAAATGAGGTATCATTTTAATCGAGTGTGTTTTACATAATTGGATAGTTGTCTGAATTTTTCGAAAACCACTCTTTATATTCTCATTTAGGACATCCTCAATGAAAATAGCTGCTTGGTTTTTACTGTTTAAGAGTTGCTAATACATTTCATTTGTTATAAGATTGGAATGAGAATAAAATGAGAATAGAGTTATAGATCTCCTGTGATCTACAAGATACAAAACATTCTTTTCGGAGGTATTAATATGGCTGGATCAACTTTAACTATCAAGGATTTACACGTAGAAATTGATGGGAAAGAAATCTTAAAGGGTGTAAACCTTGAAATAAAAGGTGGAGAAATTCACGCAATTATGGGTCCTAACGGAACAGGTAAATCTACTTTATCTTCCGCAATTATGGGGCATCCAAAATATGAAGTAACAAGTGGCAGCATCACATTAGATGGTCAAAACGTTCTTGAAATGGAAGTAGATGAGCGTGCTCGCGCAGGTCTTTTCCTTGCAATGCAATATCCAAGTGAAATCAACGGCGTAACGAATGCGGATTTTTTACGTTCAGCCCTAAATAGCCGTTTAGGTGAAGGCAATGAGATTTCTTTAATGAAGTTTATCCGCAAAATGGATAAGCAAATGGAATTCTTAGAAATGGATTTAGATATGGCACAGCGCTACTTAAATGAAGGCTTCTCCGGCGGTGAGAAAAAGCGTAACGAAATCCTTCAATTGATGATGCTGGAGCCAAAAATGGCGATTCTAGATGAAATTGACTCTGGTCTTGATATTGACGCTCTAAAGGTTGTTTCAAAGGGTGTTAATGAAATGCGCGGCGAAGACTTTGGCTGCTTAATTATTACTCACTATCAACGTCTTTTAAACTATATCACTCCTGACCATGTGCATATTATGATGCAAGGCCGTATTGTGAAATCAGGCGGCGCAGAGCTTGCACAACGCTTAGAAGCAGAAGGATATGACTGGATTAAGAAAGAGCTCGGCATTGAAGATGAAACAGTTGGGCAAGAAGCGTAAGCAGTTAGGAGGATTACAATGACAACAGAAACAAAATTACCATTTGATAAAGGGTTTGTGAGTTCTTTTTCAAAAGAGACGGGCGAACCTGCCTGGTTTGCAGAGCTTCGTCTAAAGGCATTAGAACACTTCGAAGAATTGCCAATGCCGCGACCTGACAAAACGAAAATTGATAAATGGAACTTTACACAATTTAATCAGCATGTTGTAAAAAGTGCTGCTTACACTTCACTAGCTGAACTTCCAGAAGAAGTAAAAGCATTAGTTGAAGAGAATAAGAACTTATACATTCAACGAAATCAAACTCCTGGCTTTTTATCTTTATCAGAAGATCTAAAAGCAAAGGGTGTTATTTTTACCGATATTTTCACCGCAGCAAAGAACCATGGCGACATATTGAAAAAGTACTATATGACACAGGCTATTAACGCTGATGAGCACCGTTTAACTGCCCTTCACGCTGCACTTGTGAATGGGGGAGCATTCTTATACGTTCCTAAAAATGTTGAAATCTCTGAACCAATTCAAGCGGTGTTTGTACAGGATGATGCCCAAGCGAATCTATTCAATCATGTGATTGTCGTGGCGGATGACAACAGCTCCGTAACATACGTTGAAAACTATATTTCAACGATGGAAGAATCGAATACACTAGCCAATATTCTAACCGAAGTCATTGCCAATAGTAATGCGAAGGTCCAATATGGTGCGGTTGATTACCTCGCAAAAGGAATCACTACCTACGTGAACCGCCGCGGTGTTGCTGGCAGAGATGCTCGGATTGAATGGGCGCTAGGTTTAATGAATGAAGGCAATACGATTTCCGAAAATACAACAAACCTTCTTGGTGACGGCGCGTATGCCGACACGAAAACAGTTGTGGTTGGACGCGGAGAGCAAACACAAAACTTTACTACAAAGGTCGTTCACTTTGGAAAACACACAGAAGGTTATATCTTAAAGCACGGCGTAATGAAGGATAGTGCTTCTTCCATTTTCAATGGAATCGGCAAAATTGAACATGGCGCTTCTAAATCAAATGCAGAGCAAGAATCACGCGTATTGATGCTTAGCGAAAAAGCACGCGGCGATGCCAACCCAATTCTCCTCATTGATGAGGACGATGTAACTGCAGGACATGCAGCGTCAGTTGGCCGTGTTGACAAAATCCAGCTCTATTATTTGATGAGCCGCGGCATTCCGAAAAAAGAAGCTGAACGCTTAGTTATTCATGGCTTCCTTGCTCCAGTTGTAAACCAGCTTCCGATTGAAGGAGTAAAGAAACAGCTAACTGAAGTGATTGAAAGGAAAGTACGCTAATGAATATCGGGGAAATTCGCAAACAGTTTCCAATCCTAGATCAAGAGGTTAACGGCAAGCCTTTAGTATATTTGGATAGTTCAGCAACTTCCCAAAAGCCCCTAAAGGTTATTGAAACCGTTGGAAAATATTATCGTGAAATCAATTCCAATGTCCACCGTGGTGTGCATACACTAGGAACAAGAGCTACTGATGCATACGAAGGTGCCCGTGAAAAGGTTCGTAAGTTCATCAATGCCAAGTCGATTCAAGAAGTTATTTTTACAAGAGGCACAACTACTTCCATCAACACAGTTGCAGCAAGCTACGCGGCGGCGAACCTGAAGGAAGGCGACGAAATCGTTATTACGCATATGGAGCATCATAGTAATATCATTCCTTGGCAGCAGGTTGCCAGACGAACAGGTGCCCAATTGAAGTATATTCCACTTCAAGAGGATGGAACAATTTCACTCGAGGATGTACGAGCAACAGTGACACCGAATACGCAAGTTGTTTCGGTAATGCAGGTTTCTAACGTTCTTGGTGTCATCAATCCAGTCAAAGAAATCGCCCAAATTGCCCATGAAAATGGAGCGATTATGGTAGTGGATGGTGCGCAAAGTGCCCCGCATATGAAAATTGATGTTCAAGATTTAGATTGTGATTTCTTTGCTTTTTCAGGACACAAAATGTGCGCTCCGACCGGCATTGGTGTTCTTTATGGGAAAAAACATTTGCTTGAAAAAATGGAGCCAATCGAGTTTGGCGGCGAAATGATTGATTTCGTTCAATTATACGAATCAACATGGAAAGAACTACCGTGGAAGTTCGAAGGCGGTACACCGATTATTGCAGGTGCTGTGGGTCTTGGTGCTGCTATCGACTTTTTAAATGAAGTGGGATTAGACAATATTGCCGAGCATGAACATAAGCTTGCAGCCTATGCTTTAGAAAAGATGTCAACGGTTGAAGGCATGACCATTTATGGTCCGCTTGATCCGGCAAAGCGTGCAGGACTTGTAACGTTTAATCTAGCAGACGTTCACCCGCACGATGTTGCGACAGTTCTAGATGCGGAAGGAATCGCAGTTCGCGCCGGACATCATTGTGCGCAGCCGCTGATGAGATGGTTAAAAGCTTCCGCAACCGCTCGAGCAAGCTTCTATTTATACAATACAGAAGAAGATATTGATAAACTTGTTGAAGGGCTTGTCAAAACAAAGGAGTATTTCAGCGATGTCTTCTAATAATTTAGATACACTGTACCGTCAAGTTATTATGGATCATTATAAAAATCCCCGTAATCGTGGAGTTTTGGAAGATGGCAGCCATACGATTGACATGAACAACCCAACCTGCGGTGACCGCATTCGTTTAACACTAAAAGTGGAGAATGGAATTGTGGTTGATGCTAAGCAGGAAGGGGAAGGCTGTTCGATTTCAATGTCCTCTGCGTCGATGATGACGCAGGCGATTAAAGGTAAAACAATCGAAGAAGCGTTAAAGCTCTCGCAGATTTTTTCCGATATGATGCAGGGAAAAGATTACGATGATGACGATATCGATTTAGGCGATATCGAGGCACTTCAAGGTGTTTGCAAATTTCCAGCCCGAATTAAGTGTGCGACACTTGCTTGGAAGGCAATGGAAAAGAGTTTAAAGGAAGAGGAACAACAATAGAACGGCAGGGGTTTTGAAAGCCCCTCTCGTTTATGAATGGAGGACACGATAATGGCAAAAAAAATGCCTGAAATCGGTGATTATAAATATGGTTTTGCCGATAAAGACGTTTCCATATTCCGATCAAAGCGTGGATTGACAAAGGAAATTGTTGAAGAGATTTCAAAGCTTAAGAGCGAGCCGCAATGGATGCTGGATTTCCGTTTGAAATCACTTGAGCATTTTTACAATATGCCAATGCCGCAATGGGGCGGAGATTTGGCTTCTTTAAATTTCGATGAAATTACGTATTACGTAAAACCATCTGAGAAGTCTGAGAAGTCATGGGACGAAGTACCTGAAGAAATTAAAGCAACTTTTGATAAATTGGGTATTCCTGAAGCTGAGCAAAAGTATCTTGCTGGGGTATCTGCACAATATGAATCAGAGGTTGTTTACCATAACATGAAGGAAGACCTTGAAGCACTAGGAATCGTTTTTAAAGATACAGATTCCGCTCTTAAAGAAAATGAAGACATTTTCCGCGAGCACTGGGCTAAAGTAATTCCACCTACGGATAATAAGTTTGCTGCATTAAACTCTGCTGTTTGGTCCGGCGGTTCATTCATCTATGTACCACCAGGTATTAAAGTAGATACACCGCTTCAAGCGTATTTCCGCATTAACTCAGAAAACATGGGTCAGTTTGAGCGTACGTTAATTATTGTTGACGAAGGCGCACACGTACACTATGTAGAAGGCTGTACAGCTCCTGTTTATACAACAAACTCGCTTCACAGTGCGGTTGTTGAAATCATCATTAAAAAAGATGCTTACTGCCGTTATACGACGATTCAAAACTGGGCAAACAACGTGTTTAATCTAGTTACGAAGCGTGCAGTATGTGAAGCTAATGCAACTATGGAATGGATCGACGGTAATATCGGTTCTAAGTTAACAATGAAGTACCCTGCGGTTATTTTAAAAGGTGAAGGCGCACGCGGTATGACGTTATCGATTGCAATTGCCGGTAAAGGTCAGCACCAGGATGCTGGAGCGAAAATGATTCACTTGGCTCCAAATACTTCATCAACGATCGTATCTAAATCGATTTCTAAGCACGGTGGTAAGGTAACCTACCGTGGAGTCGTTCACTTCGGCCGTAAAGCGGATGGCGCACGTGCTAACATCGAGTGTGATACATTGATTATGGATAATTTGTCAACTTCGGATACAATTCCTTACAACGAAATCCTAAATGACAATATTTCACTTGAGCACGAAGCCAAAGTTTCCAAGGTTTCTGAAGAGCAGCTCTTCTACTTGATGAGCCGCGGTATTTCTGAGCAGGAAGCAACTGAAATGATCGTTATGGGCTTCATCGAGCCGTTTACAAAAGAACTGCCAATGGAATACGCCGTTGAGATGAATCGCTTGATCAAGTTCGAGATGGAAGGCTCTATTGGTTAATATTTTTGAAAAAATTACCCGCTTGCCTTGATGGCAGGCGGTTTTTTATGTGTTGAAATATGCTAATCAGCGGATAACTGGCTCCAATCAGCGGATATACGCCGCCATTCAGCGGATGGCTGGCTCCAATTAGCGGATAACGCAGCTCAATCATCGGAAAGCACTCCAATTAGCGGATAACTGGCTCTAATCAGCGGATAACGCCGCCCAATTAGCGGATAACTGGCTCCAATTAGCGGATAACTGGCTCCAATCAACGGATAACGCCACCCAATCAGCTGATGGCTCTTCTAACTGTATTTGGTTATGCTATTATTAAGTGGTGGAGGTGAATGAGTTGATTTATATTGGTGTGACCGGCTGGGGCGACCATGACAGCTTATACCCTGGTCAAATTTCCTCTAGAGATAAATTGAAAGAGTACGCAGGCCATTTTCCCATTGTTGAAGTAGACACTGCATTTTATGCGATTCAACCGCAGCGGAACGCACAAAAATGGGTAAATGAAACGCCGGAAAGCTTCCAGTTTATCGTAAAGGCTTATCAGGGGATGACCGGCCACTTACGCGGAGAAATCCCGTTCGAAACAAAACAGGCTATGTTTAATGCCTTTAATGAATCACTAGAGCCATACATAGAGAAAAAAAAGCTCGCAATGGTGCTTTTTCAATTCCCTCCTTGGTTTGATTGCAACCGCGAAAATGTTGACTATCTAAGATGGTGCAAAAAGCAAATGGGAGAGGTACCATGTGCCTTGGAATTTAGACATCAATCGTGGTTTAAACTAGAATACCGTGATAGAACACTCGATTTTATGAAAGAAGAAAAATGGATTCATAGCATATGTGATGAACCGCAGTCTGGGGAAGGATCTGTTCCAACCATTCTTCGATCCACCACTCCAGAAAAAGTACTTGTCAGGTTCCATGGCCGAAATGTCCACGGCTGGCAAAAGCGTACCGACGTGGATTGGCGGGAAGTCCGGTTCCTATACCGCTATAACCAACAGGAACTAGAAGAATGGGCTGAATCCATCGCAAAGCTCAAAAAAGAATGCAGTGATGTATATCTTCTCTTTAATAATAACTCTGGCGGTGACGCTGCAGATAACGCTAAACAAATGATGGAACTGCTCCAGATTGAATATGAAGGGCTTGCCCCAAGGCAGTTAGGTTTATTTTAAAATTAGAAGGTGTAAAAATGGAATGGATTCTACTGGTTATCATAGGACTGTTAGCGAGTTCATTAGGATCGCTAATCGGTTTAGGAGGAGGAATAATCGTTGTTCCCGCCTTGCTTTACTTAGGATCATTTTCGGCCTTTGGCTATGTTAGCCCGCAGGTTGCGGTAGGAACGTCCTTGTTCACGATGATTTTCACAGGGCTATCCTCTACGCTTGCTTATATGAAACATAAGACCGTCGATTATAAGAGCGGATTAATTTTCTTGATTGGCAGTGGTCCCGGCAGTATTCTTGGAGCATGGGTAACAGAAAAATTACCGATGCATTCTTTTAATATTCTTTTTGGATTGTTCATTATTTTTGTCTCAATCATTTTACTGCTAAAAGATAAACTAAAGCCGATTCCTTATAAAAAGGAAAAAGGAATTGTTCGCACTTTTACAGACAATACGGGGAAAACCTTTGAATACGGCTATAGTCCAATGATCGGCATTCTCGTTGCATTTATTGTTGGGTTTATATCAGGGATATTTGGGGTCGGAGGAGGCTCCTTGATGGTACCAACGATGATATTAGTCTTCTTCTTCCCTCCGCACGTCGCTACGGCTACCTCGATGTTTATGATTTTACCAACATCGATCCTCAGTTCCATTACGCATATAACGCTCGGGAATGTCAATTGGCTTTATGCACTGGCACTAGTCCCTGGGGCGTGGATTGGCGCTAGGGTGGGGGTCTACTTAAATACTAAGCTTAAGAGTAAAACGATCGTATTATTATTGCGGACGGTACTAGTTATTGTCGGCATACGATTAATTTATGAAGGAATTGCAGGTTAAGATACAAATGGAAACCATACATATTTATCATACAAATGATATTCACAGCCACTTAGAAAATTGGCCTAGAATTGAGCTATTCCTCAAACAAAGAAAAACGGATCATCAAAAACATGAAGAAGAAAGTCTATTATTTGATATCGGTGATTTTATTGACCGCTGGCATCCTTATTCGGAGGCTTCTAAAGGAAAAGGAAACATCCAATTATTAAATATGTGCGAATATAACGCCATCACGATTGGAAATAACGAAGGAGTCAATCTCCCATACGATGATTTGGATCATCTATATGATGACGCCCATTTCGATATAATTGCGGCGAATTTTTATAAAAAAAATCAAGTTTATCCAAGCTGGGTTAAACCATATAAGATTTATCCCACAAAAAACGGAACCCGTATCGGGGTCATTGGGGTAACGGCGAATTTTGCGCATCTATATAAATTGCTTGGCTGGGAGTTGACGGATCCCATCATGGAGTTGAAAAAATGGCTCCCAATCTTAAAAGAACAATCAGACATTATCATTTGTCTTTCTCATCTTGGCAAAGAGGATGATGAAAAAATTGCCAGTGAGTTTCAGGAGATTGATGTCATTCTAGGGGCTCATACACATCATTATTTTGAAAACGGCCGGCTAGTAGGGGAAACACTGCTTGGAGCCGCAGGGAAGTATGGATATTTTGTGGGCCATATCACCCTAAAGGTAAATGAACAAAAGCAAATTAACGATAAGGAAGCTATAGTTTATGACGTAAAGGAACTTCCGGAGACTCCAAATGAACAGGAGCAGGTCCAGTCATTCCTAAGGCTAGGTAAAGAACTGTTAAGTCAAAAGGTAACAACTTTACAAGAACCACTGTTAGCTGATCCGTTTAAGGAAACTAATTTTTCCGAATTTCTTTGTTCCTCCCTTCAAGAATGGTGTGAATCAGATATTGCTATGATTAATGCTGGACTCCTTTTAGGACCCTTATCGGGTGAGGTCACTGAATATGACCTTTTAACGGTTTGCCCTCATCCCATCAATCCGTGTGTCGTAGAGCTGACGGGCAGGGAATTTATAAAAATTCTCACAGAAACCCAGGATGAAAACCTTCAACATAAACAAATCAAAGGATTAGGATTTAGAGGGGACGTTCTTGGGATATTTGTATATGAAGGCATTCGAATCCAAGATGGAAGGATGTTCATTAATGGAAAACCATTAGAGATGGAGGAAAGGTACACATTGGCATTGCCGGATATGTTTACCTTTGGCCATTTTTTCAAAGATGTCCTTCTCTCTAAACATAAAACCTATTTTCTGCCTGAGTTCTTGCGAGATCTATTAAAATGGAAATTGCTGCAGATGTCCTAGTTGAATACACTCTTTTTCGATAATTGTCATAATGTGATAATGAGGAAAGGAGTGGAGGAATTGATTGAGCTTTCACCAATCGAAATAGACGGCCATACCTTTTTGGCTGTGACTGTGTTACTTCCTAAAACAACATTGCTTGCCATTTCAAGCGATAAAGGATACATCATGTGCGGTGCCTTGGACGTCGGCCTTTTAAATGAAAAATTGAAGGACCGCAAGATTATTGCTGCAAGAGCCGTCGGGGTAAGAACCATCGATCAGCTTCTAAATGCGCCAATGGAATCGGTGACATTTGAAGCAGAAGAACTGGGAATCCACCAAGGAATGATCGGCAGGGACGCCTTGCTGAAAATGATTTAAAAGCTTGCTTTTAACTAAGCAAGCTTTTTAATTGGGCTAGTTCCACATCTTCAAGCATACATATAGCTTGAAGGGGTGATTGTTTTGGCAAAGATTCGCCGACGGTTTACGAAGCGAGGCCCGCTGCCTTTCCGTTATGTTATGCTGCTATCATTTGTTTTTTTTCTTTTTTCCACCGCCTTCGGGATATGGGTTATTAACAAAGGCATTGAACCGACGTTAATCAGTTATGCGGAATCCCAATCAAAAAAAATAGCCTCACAGGTCATTACGAAAGCCATAAATAAAAAGACAGTCGAGATCGGCGATGTAATTGCCATAGAACCGGGCACGGATGGAGCTCCGCCTAGCGCAACCTTAAAAACGGAGGTAGTAAATCAGAAATTGTCCGAAATCACCAGTCAGATCCAAAAGAATCTTAATGCTGCCGAGAAGGGGGATCTTTCTTCCCTACAGCAATTAACTGACGTGGAAATAGAATTAGAAAATACGAATACGGATGGAATTGTTTGGAATGTACCGCTTGGGCGGGCAACCAATATGGCCTTGTTTGGGAATCTTGGGCCGAAGATACCGGTGAAGTTTCAAGCTATTGGGGACGTCCGGCCGGATGTGAAAATTACACCAAAGCCATTGGGAATCAATAATACGTGGATTGATGTAGCCATTCATTTAGAAGTATCGGTGCAAATTATTACACCGTTTTCAACGAAAATCACAAAGCTGGATCAAAAAATTCCAGTTGGCGGCAGATTAATTCAGGGCGATGTTCCGCAATTTTATAATAATGGCAGCAATGCTCTGCCATCCATCGAATTGCCTAAATCAGAAGAAAAGAAAAAAACAAAATCGACAAACTAAAAGGACAATCCTTAATGGAAAGTCCTTTATTTTTGCTTCCTTAGATTCATCCGCTCAATCCGCTTCCATTTTGCTAAATGCGGGTATGGATCAAACGACCATTCTGTTATCCCGTTATCTTTGTACATACCATAATGCAAATGAGGAGGAAATTTGCCCGCGGTGCCTGGAGGCCCGTACCCAGTGTTTCCAACACTGCCAATAACCATTCCTGGCTCAACAATAGATCCAACCTTTAAATTTCCAGCAAACCCTCCTAGGTGGGCAAAGTAATGATAGGTATTGTTAATATCGCGGATGCCGATTCTCCAGCCCCCGAACTTATTCCATCCCTTCATCTCTATAATGCCATAACAGGTGGCCCGAACAGGTACTCCATGGCCGGCAAAAATATCGGTGCCTTCATGCATCCTTCTGCCTCCCCAGCCCCTTGCATCTCCCCATGTACTGCGATAACTGTGATTGGAGCGAATTGGAACAGGGAAAACCTGAGTATCCAAATTAAGCCTTCCAAAATGGCGGTACATTTTGGCCTTACCAACAATAATCCCAACCGTTTTATCGCGATGATAGTAATTCCATAGTCCGATTTTTATATTATCATGATCGACACCGTAGGAAAGAAGATAATTAGCAAAAGCATATAAAACATCCTCATCACTCTTTAAGCTCGCTTTACCATCTCCATTACCATCGATACCTATTCCATTAAAGAACTGAATGCTAGCTGGATTTTTAGACTTAGGGTTCGGATTTGTTAAGCCAGACCACTCTTCAGGACGAAAATAAATGGCAATGGTCCCTTCTGGTTTTGGTAAATCACGACGGGCCAAACGGACACTTCTTTCATATTGATCGATGGCGGCTAGGTAATACCAAGGTATATTTGTAACGGTTTCCACTTTTTTATAAAGCTTCATTCTTTCCTGATAGGGATCAGGTTCCTTAGCTTGAGCATCCCTGACAGCAAATGTAGAGGTGAAAAATAAAAGGAAAGTTCCAATCATTAGAACAACCCTCACGCAGGAATCCTCCTTCCGAATAATGTACAAGTTTAGTTTATGCCTTCTAAACAATTTCATAATGGTCAATAATTGGTAAGAAGAATAGATTGCTTGTCGTCAGGCAGGCAGTATGTTAAAGTGACAACAGAAGAACTCATTTTCCATACATAAGTGGATTGCAAGGGGTGTAAAAATGAGCAAGAAAGAAGAAATATTACGTAAACCCGAGTGGTTAAAAATAAAGCTGAACACGAATGAATCTTATACGGGCCTGAAGAAAATGATGCGTGAAAAAAACCTTCACACTGTATGTGAAGAAGCTAAATGCCCTAATATTCATGAATGCTGGGCTGTAAGACGTACGGCAACCTTTATGATACTAGGTGATACTTGTACTCGTGCCTGCCGCTTCTGTGCCGTTAAAACGGGGCTTCCAACAGAACTTGATTTGCAAGAACCAGAACGAGTGGCCGACTCCGTTCAGCTTATGAACTTAAAGCATGTGGTCGTTACAGCAGTTGCACGCGATGATTTAAAGGACGGTGGTGCTGCTGTATTTGCTGAAACGGTGCGGGCGATTCGCCGGAAAAATCCATTCACGAGCATTGAAGTTCTTCCTTCCGATATGGGCGGAAAAGAAGAAAATTTACAGTTGTTAATGGATGCTAAACCCGACATCTTAAACCATAATATTGAAACCGTTCGCCGCTTGACTCCAAGAGTTCGGGCACGTGCTAAATACGACCGTTCGCTTGAATTTTTACGACGAGCAAAAGAAATGCAGCCAACCATTCCAACTAAATCCAGCTTAATGATTGGAATTGGCGAAACAAAGGAAGAAATTCTTGAGGTAATGGATGATTTGCGAGCCAACCATGTGGATATTATGACCATCGGACAATATTTACAGCCTACCAAGAGCCATTTGAGAGTTGAGAAATATTATAGTCCTGATGAATTTAAAGAACTGCAGCAAATTGCCATCAGCAAGGGCTTCAGCCATTGTGAAGCCGGTCCGTTAGTGCGCTCCTCCTACCATGCCGATGAACAGGTAAACGCTGCTGCAAAGCATAAGCAATTACTTGGTGAAAAGGAAGCAAAGAAAGCATAAACGAAGAAGAGTTCAGTCTAGGATGACTGAACTCTTTTTATTACTTATTGTGGTTATAATTTTGATCTTCCGGAGTAAGTCCATTTTCGTCCTCATGAGCGCTCATCCGTGAACCTTGAGGAGATTTTTTCATTTGTTTAATTAAGCCATTGACCAAATTCCGGGTATTACGGCTTGTTGAATCGAGATTAGCCAGATTTTCAACATCGCGCATTAAAACCTTATTGTCTGTCACATAAACGTGGTAATATCTTGGTACAACGGACATTGCGGTTTGTTTCACCTGATCCGCCGTTAAATTTCGGTCCTTGGAATTAGTGTCATAAGCAACTAAAACTTCTTGGTCTGTTACAAGGGTGGCTACATCATTTACATTATGAATGTTGGTACTGTACTTGCTGATTATGTTAGCAAGCTGTTCTCGGTCAAGAGCTGTATAATGATTATTGGCTGTGTTATCATTCATCAACGGACTCTTTTGGTGGCGGACATACCCATAATTGTTGCTAACATTTCGAATGCCGCGGCCTGCTCCTTCATTGTAGAGCTCATGCCGCTTATTATTTACATTAATGGTATTACCGCTTTCCTCATAAATGTCATTCTTAGTGTCCTTTGTACATCCAGTTAAAGCAGTAAGCGTACACAATCCAATGACGATGATTGACTTTTTCAAGCTTAACACCTCCTTTTATTAGAATAGCCAATGGGAGGATTTTTTTTCTTAGTAATTGATGGTGAATCGGTTATAATGGGAATTAAGAGTGTCTGGCAAATTGAGGTGAAAAAGGATGATAAATATTAACAACACCATGTATGAAATGGTGCAGGAGCATCGTAACGGTTTTAATGAAGATGCCCTTAAAGCGAGATATAGCGATATTTTATCAAGATACGATTACATTGTGGGAGACTGGGGCTATGGCCAGCTCCGTTTAAAGGGTTTTTTTGAAGACCAAAATCAAAAAGCTACCTTTGATACTAAAATAAGCACGCTCAGCGAATATCTTTATGAATACTGCAATTTCGGCTGTGCTTATTTTGTTTTGAAAAAGGTAAAAAAATAACGAAAGGCCAGAAATCTGGCCTTTCGTTTATTTGTTATATGGGGCCTGTTCATCCGTGTCCGGATCATCATGCGGAGGATGGGCTCCTTCCATCTGCCGGGGCAGATCTTGATGAAATGACTTGAATTCATAATTAAATGCACTAAGGGTTCGCTGCCCTTCTTCCCAGGGCGTGCTTTTATTTTGAACAGGCTTGTCTTTTCGGAAGTCCGAACCATAAGGCCCCTCGGGAAACTCCTGAGCAGTAAGGAAATTATTCTGTTTTTCCACATTGGATAATTCCGTATACTTCTCTGCCTCTTTATCCGCCATATTTTCCACTCCTTTTAAAACCTAGTTTAGCCCAAGGAGTGAAAATCATGAGCAATTGTTTAAACTAATTCCATTAGAAAGGATCTTAGTTCTTCTGCATCTTCTTCATTTAATTGAAAAGCATATTCTAAATAGCCTTCCTCTTGCAGGTCATCGTGGCCAATAATAGCAAAACGGTTTCCCTGCATATCTAGGACAAGATGTTTACCATAATGGCGTGCGGATTGAACAATGGCTAAATCATAGCGCTGGTTCTCACCAACAAAACTAACAAATCTTGTTTTTGTATTCTCCATATCATCATATAAGAAAAACCGTTCTTTCATCTAAATAATCTCCTTTAAAAAAATACTTTTTAGCACCTTCTCTATAGTAACAAATTTATTTGTTTGAGGGGAGTAGTGAAATTTCCGCAAAATTTGGGAAATTTCGCGTCTGGGAAAATACGAAATCTGTCAAAATATGCTACAATATACTTAAATTCTCAATTGTTGACTGGAAGAGGGATGAGTTTAATGGTCCGTCGTTACATCGAAAAAGCAATAAGTGTAATGCAATGGGGAAAGAATATACTGCCTCTTTCGTCAATTCGCTTTTATCCACCCCCAATTATATTGCGGAATCCCGCGTTAGAGGGTGTTACAGCAGCCCTTCAATCTGGACATGAAGTGGCTGTGATTGTTTTTAATATCAAAAAATCTTCTGAATTAGCTGATTTACTGGGACAACCCCTCTATACACAGCTAATTAAAAATATTAAAAAGTATTTCCGTCTTTCTATTGAGAAAGAAATAAACAGTAAAGATGTCATCACTATCCATGATTTTTATGGTGACGGTTTTACAATTTTCTTAAAAGTTGATTTTGATCGGGATTGTTTATCAGAAATAGATCTGTTTATGAATAAAATAACCTATCATGTTGAAAAGAAATTACATAAGTTATACCCTGCTGTCGAGCTTCATTTTGAAACAGGATATATGTTTGTTGAGAAAAAACATTACTCGATTCATGATTCTGTTTTAAAAGCCCATAGACAGGCCGTTTTTATGGCAGAAAGAAAAGCTGAATCCGGTTTTAATGAAATGGTTATGACGATGAATAAAATTATTTCAAAAAAGGAAATTAAACTTTTAGCTCAGCCGATTATTGATGTAGCAACAAAAGAAATTCGAGCCTGGGAAATGCTTACACGAGGACCACAGGGAACCCTATTAGAAAATCCAATGCCGCTCTTCTCGCTGGCCAGGCAGACAGGGATGCTGTACGAACTGGAAATGATTATCATTGAAAAAGTCTTGCAGCAAATAAAGACAACGCGATGCCGCCAGGACATATTTGTGAATTGCACACCTTTAACTCTAGGCAATTTAAGATTTACAAGAGATTTAAAAAATCTTATGTTAAAATATAAAAGTATTTCGCCTAAGCAAATCACTATTGAAGTAACCGAAAGCGATTCGATCGAGGGCTTAAAGAACTTTATCTATAATATTAAAGTGTTACGATTAATGGGGTTTCGAATCGCGGTCGATGATAC
Organism: Neobacillus sp. DZ-9; assembly: GCF_059587065.1. Lineage (NCBI taxonomy): Bacteria > Bacillati > Bacillota > Bacilli > Caryophanales > Bacillaceae > Neobacillus > Neobacillus sp. DZ-9. The sequence continues at coordinate 126,923 of NZ_JCAIOL010000008.1, read as the reverse complement.
AGGTGCAGGCTATTCCAGCCTAAATACAATTAGTGAAATCATGCCAGATATCATCAAAATTGATCGCTCCGTGATCCAAAATATTCATCTAAATTCTCTAAAGGAATCAATGCTGAAAGGATTGCTGCTTGTGGCAAGAGAAGCAGGGTCGTTAGTTGTCGCTGAAGGAATTGAAAGCGAAGAAGAAGCATCGGTTCTGACGAGAAATAAAGTGGATTTAGCGCAAGGAAACTTTTATGCCCCTCCAGCTGCATTCGTAAACGGGATTGCTACTTAGTAGACAACGAAAAAGGAAGTGGAGCAAATGTATTTTGTAGACCGTGATAAAATGGAAACAACATTGGTTTATTTAGAAAAACAAATAAATCTTTTTACTTCGCAGCCGGAATGGACAACTCCATTAGAAAAAGCTGCATTAGAACGGGTAACACAAATGATGCTAGAAGCCATTTTTGATGTTGGCAATGCCATGATTGACGGTTTTATCATGCGCGACCCCGGAAGCTACGACGATATCATTGAAATTTTAATGGATGAAAAAGTCATTTCACAAGAAACGGGTAATACATTAAAAAGTCTCATTCCATACCGGAAAAATCTTGTCCAAGATTATACAGCAATCGTCCATAGTGAATTAAAGGAACAATTTGAAAAGTCTCATCCGGCTTTATCTCTTTTTGCGAAAAATGTGCGCGATTATCTTACAAATGAATTAGGTCCAGTTTCCGCCTTTAAAAGTCAGGGGTGAGGGTTTTTGAAAAAATATAAAGGCTATTTAATTGATTTAGATGGAACGATGTATAAAGGATCTGAGCGGATTGAGGAAGCCTCAGATTTTGTCAAAAAACTACGGGATAACAAAATTCCGTATCTATTTGTAACAAATAATTCATCAAGGACGCCAGCACATGTTGCCGAAAAGCTACGCGATTTCGATATTCCGGCAGAGGAAGAACTTGTATTCACGACCAGCCAGGCAACCGCCAATTACATTTATGAAACCAAGAAGGATGCTTCTGTTTATGTTATTGGAGAAGAGGGGCTACGCTCGGCGCTGGAAGAAAAGGGATTCCAATCTGCCGGGGAAAATGCCGAATTTGTCGTGATTGGGATTGACCGCTCCATCAGTTATGAGAAATTAGTTGTTGCTTGTTTAGCGGTTCGAAATGGAGCAACTTTCCTTTCTACGAATGGTGATATTGCGATTCCGACTGAAAGAGGACTTGTACCGGGTAATGGTTCGCTGACATCCGTCATTACGGTTTCTACCCAAACGAAGCCGATTTTTATCGGCAAGCCGGAATCGATTATTATGGAGCAGGCCTTAAAGGTATTAGGAACGGCCAAAGAAGAAACGATTATGGTCGGGGATTATTATGACACAGATATTTTAGCAGGCATGAATGCCGGGATGGACACGCTATTAGTTCATACAGGTGTGACCACGAAAGAATTGCTTAAAGGGTATAAACGAAAACCTACATATGCCATTGATTCATTGGATCAATGGGAGGTATAAAAAGGATGGGATACGCACCCATCCTTTTACACTATTTTTTTTCTTTTTCCAGTCTTGCTGCCCTGTGCGCCAGTCTGCTTGAGGCAGCGGCTGCAATCGCACCGACTATATCATCTAAAAAAGTATGGCATTCTCCGGTTGATTTATCATTTAGATGGGCTAAGATGCCAGGCTTTTGTTTATCAATATAACCATAATTGGTAAATCCAATTGATCCATACACATTCACAATCGAAAAGGCAAGAATTTCATCCACTCCATAAAGACTTTCATCTGTCCCTATGATTGATTGAAGCGGCTCCTCAAGCATACCTTTTTCAGCAAGCATGTCGAGCTGGATTCCGGTAATAATGGCATTTTGCACTTCACGTTTGGAGAGAACACGTTCTACATTAGCAATACAGTCTGCCATTTGTAAATTTTCATGATATTTTTCTTGTAAATAAAAAACTAAATCAGCAATATCTTGAATTTGGACGCCTCTTTCTGTTAGCCATCTGCGTGCAGTTTCTTCGGTCAAATCTACTTTTTTGTCGTCTGCCATCCCTTTTATCACCTTTTCTTTGGATTTTCACTATATATATACGCTTTTTTCATAAGATATGCAATTTTAACGTAAAAGAACTAGACAAAATTTTATCTTTCCAATCGAGCATTTTTCCTATTCATTTTTGAAAAAAAACGGGAAGACAACAAGTTTTTTAATAGTGATACATATATATGACTTAATAAGGGTATGAAAAAGAGGTGGGACTCGAATGCTTCAGAAAATGCTTGAAAATCAATATGGGATTACGACACAAGAATATATAAAATTAGATACTTATGACGCCTTAAGAGGCAATGGCTGGCTGTATGTAATCTCTAATCCTGCTGGAAGAGAAGAAGAGGATCTTTCTGAGTTAGAGAAAATTGCCGAGCATCTGCGAAATTATGGCGACCATAATGTACCTACATTTTTGCAGTCGAAGGAAGGGAATTTAATTACGACATGGGAACAAAATAAATATTGTGTATTAGCCAATCGGCAAGCAGATGAAAAACAACGGAAAATTAAATTAGGGCGTAAGCTTGCCAAGTTTCATGAGCGCGGGAGGAGGGTTCCCTATCAAATCGAGCGGTCAAGCCGGATGGGAAAGTGGAAGGAATTATGGGAAAAGCGGCTTGAACAAATGGAAAAGGTTTGGAACGGCCTTCTCTTTCAAACGCCAGAAGATGAATTTGAACGGATGTTTATTGAATCATTTCCCTATTATATGGGTTTAACTGAGAATGCCATTCAATACCTGGTAGATACAGAGTTAGATGATGAGCCAGTCGAAACGGACAGTGGCACAGTCTGTCATGATCGTTTTTGTAAAAAAACGTGGGGCGGTAATTATGTTATTAAAAATCCCTTTGATTGGGTCTTTGATCATCGCAGCCGGGATATAGCAGAGTGGACAAGGGAGAGATATTTCCGAAATTTTCAAACGTACGATGTCGACCTAAAACAATTTTTTGAAGAATATCAAAGTGTTGCCCCATTATCATCATTTTCGTGGCGCTTATTATACTCGCGTTTAATTTTTCCTCTCCACTATTTTGAGTGTATTGAAAATTATTATATAACTCGGTCGGAGCAGGACAAGAAGGTATTAGAGGAACAGCTAAGTAAAATTTTAAGACAATCGGGCGAATATGAGCGATTTTTGGCCGGATTTTTTCACATTTCGGGAGCTCCAGTCAAAAGGTTGAATCTCCCTCAATTAGAATGGCTATATAAAGTGTAAAACACACGATTCGACTCATTTCTGAAAAATTTCAATCAGAATAATAGGTATAATAACCAGGAGTTCCAAAATTAGGATTGAGGTAGGTTCGCAGAATGAAGCCTTATATTTACATTACTAGAAAGCTGCCGGAGGCAGTGTTTAAAACCATACAACAAAAATACGAAGTAAAAATGTGGGAACAGGAGGATATACCGGTTCCAAAAGAGGTCCTTCACGCAGAAGCTAAAAAAGCAGATGCCCTCTTGACCATGTTATCTGACCAAATCGATGAACAAATTTTAACCGCTGGAAATCGGTTAAAGGTTGTCGCTAATTTGGCTGTGGGTTTTGACAATATTGATGTTAAAACAGCTAGCATTGAAGGAGTTGCAGTTTGCAATACTCCTGATGTTTTAACCGACACAACGGCTGATTTAACCTTTGGATTGCTAATGGCGGCCGCTCGTCGGATTGTCGAGGCAGCCGAATATGTTAAAGACGGAAAATGGAAGAGTTGGAGCCCGATGCTCCTTGCAGGCCATGATATCCATCATAAAACAATTGGTATTGTAGGCATGGGTAAAATTGGCGAAACCGTTGCGAAACGTGCAATAGGGTTTGATATGGATATTCTTTATCATAACCGGACCAGAAAGCCTGAAATGGAACAGCAGCTAGGTGCCAAGTATGTTTCTTTTGAAGAGCTTGTTGAAAAATCCGACTTCATCGTCTGTCTAACTCCGCTAACACCAGAAACCAAAAACTTGTTCACCCGTGAAGTATTCAGAGGAATGAAACAATCGGCTATTTTTATCAATGCTTCTAGAGGTCCTGTGATTGACGAGCAGGCCTTATATGACGCCTTAACAGCAGGGGAAATAGCCGGTGCTGGGTTGGATGTATTCGAAAGAGAACCAATCAATCGGAACCATCCATTGCTATCGCTTCCAAACGTAGTCGCACTTCCGCATATCGGCAGTTCAAGTGTTGAAACCCGAATCGCCATGATGAAGCTATGTGTCGAAAATATCACCGCAGTCTTAGAAGGAAACGTGCCAAAAACACTTGTTAATAAAGACTGGAAGCCATTTGTAAAAGCATAAAAAATAAAAAAGCGATTGCTGTCAATGGCAATCGCTTTTGTCGTTTTAAATTAAAAAACTTGCTCTACTTCCACAACGCCTGGCACTTCTTCTAAAAGAGCTCTTTCAATGCCGGCTTTTAATGTGATGGTTGAGCTTGGGCAAGATCCGCAAGCACCAAGCAAGCGAAGCTTTACAATACCATCCTCTACATCAACTAATTCACAATCCCCGCCATCGCGAAGAAGAAATGGGCGTAATTTATCTAATACTTCCTGAACTTGTTCAAACATTTCTTGTTCTGCCATATTAATCGTCTCCTTTCCTATCTATATTATAATGTCATTGGCCTTAAAAATCCATTCTCAGAAAATAGGATAACACACATTTACAGTCAATTTCTTCGTTTTTATCATTTAATTATTGTAAAATAAAAGAAAGGCTGAGTTAAAGAACATTGTTGATTTTAAAACTCTGTTGATTGGAGCGGAAAGCACGCGCCTAGAGCGCAAATCAACAGCCAAGTTTAACACAGACAAAAGAAAAAAGATGGGAATGGTTTTATGGAATTTACGGAAGTAGAAATTGTTCTTTACGGTGCTGAACAATTATGCCCAAGCTGTGTCAACCTGCCGTCGTCTAAAGAAACGTTTGAATGGCTGGAAGCGGCCATTACAAGAAAGTTCCCGGAGCAGCCCTTTAAAATGACATATGTGGATATCCTGCTGCCTCCAGAAGAAGACCCTGAAAAATATCATTTTGCGAAACGTGTTGTTGATGAAGATATGTTTTATCCAGTAGTTGTGATAAAAGAAAAAGTAGTTGGCGAAGGCAATCCACGCCTCAAGACCATTTTTTCAGAGCTTGAAAAGTACGGATATAAAGCGATATAAAAAAGAAGCATTCCAATTATCAAAACGGAATGCTTCTTTTTTATCAGCCGTTATGCCATTTATACATCCACAGAAGGCCCGATTTCAACAGGCGAGCCACACGTCCCGTAATTGCACGCTCAGCCATCATTCCAAACCCTTGTTTCTTACCAAGAGAACCAAGGACACCCTTTAATTTAATAACTGGGAACGTTTCAGGCAATGGTTCGCCGCTCCAGCGCTTCTTAAGTACTTCGACAATTTGTTCAGCCTGACCCTCAGCTAATTGGGCGCTTGGAGCATGCGGGGAACTAGCACAGTCACCAACAATGAAAATGTGTTCATCATTAGGAAGATGATGATGAGGTGTTACCTCCATCCTTCCTAATCGGTCCTTTTCCCCTTCCATCTCCCGGACAATTTTATTCGCTTGAATCCCTGCTGTCCAAACAATCACGTCACATGTGACTGCCTGATCATGATTGAACAGTGTATTTTCTTCCACTTTTGTTATATTAGAGTTGTTAATAATTTCGACATTGTGCTTCACAAACCAGTTTTCAACATATTTGCTTAATCGCTCTGGGAAAGAAGAAAGAATATACTTTCCGCGATCAAATAATTTAATCTGAATATCTTCACGGCTTTCGCTCAATTCGCTTGCCAGCTCTACCCCACTAAGACCTGCACCAACAATTCCAACAACAGATCCGGGAGCCAAATTGTTTAATGCGGAGTAGGTGCGGCGGGATTTTTCAATGCTTTGAATGCTGTACGTAAATTCATCAGCACCAGGGACCCCATGATATTTGTCTTCACAGCCAAGGCCGACAATTAAGTCATCATATTCAATAGGATTATCACCATTTAACAAGACCTTTTTATCTTTTTGGTCAATCCCGATGACATCCCCATATTTGATGTTGAGTTGTGAATGCTCTGGAAAGGCGACCCGGATTTCTTTATCCGAAATCGTTCCTGCAGCAAGAGCATAGTATTCTGTTTTTAAACAATGATACGGGACGCGGTCAATAAGCGTAATCGTAACGTCCTCTGGCAGATGATTTGGAAGCAATTCGCTTAAAACTTTCATGCCGCCGTATCCGCCGCCTAGTATAACAAGGTTTTTCATTTTTGGATTTCCCCTTTTTTAAACCAATATCTAATGTCTTTATTTTGCTCAGATGGGACCCATTTCAGAATTAAAAACAAATGGGAATTAATTGATATATTTTAGAATAATTTTCTGTTCTTTTACCACATATGAGTATATCTAAAATGTGTCGAAATAACAACACTTATCACACTTTTCTTGACACTAAAGCTGCAGTCGCGATAATTGACGGAACATGCTAAAAATAGTAGGATAGGTACGTAATGGAGAGGTGAAAAGAATGATTCAACCGATCATTGAATTTTGTATCAGCAATCTGGCCAATGGTGCGCAAAAAGCACTTGAAAAATTAGAAAAAGATCCAAATTTGGATATCATTGAATATGGATGTCTTGGATATTGCGGTAAATGTGCCTCCACTTTATATGCTCTAGTTAACGGAGAGGTAGTGACAGGAACAACGCCTGATGAACTAGTAGACAACATCTATCAATATTTAGAGGAAAATCCGATGTTTTAAAATATACTATATTAAAACTAAAAAAAGGAGGAGAAATTATGAGCAAGGATGTAGTAATCTTAACAGAAGCGGCGGCTCTTCACATTAAAGAAATGATGAAGCATAATGATGAAGAAGGAGCCTTCTTACGTGTAAGTGTAAAAGGCGGAGGATGCAGCGGCTTATCTTATGGTATGGGCTTCGAACACGAGCTAAATCCGACTGACATGCAGTTTGAGCAGCATGGAATTAAAGTAGTCATTGATCAAGAGAGTGCACCAATTCTACAAGATACGAAAATTGATTATAAAGAATCCATGATGGGCGGCGGTTTTACGATCGACAACCCGAACGCTATTGCTTCCTGCGGATGCGGTTCTTCTTTCCGTACAGCGACTGCAGCAGGTACACCAGAAGAATGTTAAGAACAAAGGCGCCTAATTGGGCGCCTTTGTTTTTTATTTATCAAACATAGATGAACTATGAAGCGGCTGTACTTTTGCTTTAGGATCGATAAATGATTTCGCATTATTTACGGCAGTTGGCGCTTCACCAAAACCACAAGCAATAAGTTTTACTTTACCATCATAGGTGCAAATATCACCGGCTGCATAAATTCCCGGAATATTTGTTTCCATTTTGGAATTGACGACAATCGAGTTTTTAGCAATTTCGAGACCCCATTCTTTAATAGGTCCAAGTGAGGATACAAATCCATAATTACAAATGACAGCATCCACATCAATCGTTTCTTTTCCTTCCCCATTAGCATCTTGAAGTACGACTTGTTTAATTCCCTCTTCATTGCCAATCAGTTCTGCAGGAACATACGGAGTTTTTACATCTACTTTTGAATTAAATAAATTTTCCACACTATGCTCATGTGCGCGGAACTTATCACGACGGTGAACAATCGTTACTTTCTCGGCAATTGGCTCTAGCATTAAAGCCCAGTCTACTGCTGAATCCCCGCCGCCGAATACGACAACTTTTTGGCCGGCAAATTGGTTTAAGTCCTCTATAAAGTAATAGAGGTTTTTCTTTTCATACTGGACAGCACTATCAAGCTCTAAGCGGCGAGGTTGGAACGCTCCGTTTCCGGCTGTAATGATAACGGTTTTAGAATAGTGCACCTCTTTATTAGTGGTTAATTTAAAAGTACCGTCTTCTTGCTTTTCCAATTTTTCAACAGATTGCTCAAGGGCAACGGAAGGTTCGAATTTCGCCATTTGTTCCTTCAAGTTATCAATTAATTCTTGTGCACGAACCTTAGGAAAACCAGCAACATCATAAATATATTTTTCCGGATAAAGGGCCGATAATTGGCCGCCAAGCTGAGGTAAGCTTTCAATGATTTTTACTGAAGCTTGTCTCATTCCTCCGTAGAAAGCAGTAAAAAGACCGACAGGGCCTCCGCCGATAATAGTAATGTCAAAAACTTTTTGATTTTCTTGCACGCCGTATCCCCCTAAATAGTAGTTACAACCCCAATCCCTATAATATCATAAATTAATAAAATCCTCACATATTTATGGCAATATTCAGACTGGAGTCACTATTTAAATAACTTGATTTAGGTTATAAAAAGTAAAACATTTTAATAATCTTATGGTAAATAAATTAAAAAAATCGCTTGAAAATCCAAGGAAAGTAGCATAAGATGTAATGTGGATATATTATTAATTATTTGTGACAAAATAGGTACAATTTTATGACCGGTTTGAAAATCCGATAGCATTGACTAATGTTGAAATCGGGTGTATTTGAAATTGTCTTTTTTCTTTATCCTCATTCGTGAAGTATATCACATACATTTTTCTAAGCAGAAAAATAAAATTAGCTAAAGCAGAGGAAGATAAGAATAAGCGAATTTATTCAAAAAATTACTTAAAAGGTGGAAGTGATCACTTTGAGAAAGCCTAAAATTGTTATTCTCGGTGCTGGATACGGCGGACTGATGACAACTGTTCGCTTACAAAAACTTGTCGGTATTAATGAAGCCGATATCGTATTAGTTAATAAAAATGATTACCATTATGAAACAACGTGGCTTCATGAAGCGTCTGCGGGCACACTTCATCATGACAAAGTACGTTATGACATCCGTGATGTTATTGACCGCAGCAAGGTTGACTTTATTCAGGATACAGTAGTTGAAATTAAGAAAGATGAAAAGAAAGTCGTATTAGAAAAAGGCGAAGTCAATTACGACTACCTTGTTATTTCTCTTGGCGGCGAACCTGAGACTTTTGGGATTAAAGGATTAAAAGAGTTTGCCTTTGGGATCACTAATGTGAATTCTTCACGCCAGCTTCGTGAGCATATCGAGTATCAATTTGCTACCTACAATATGGAGGAAGAAAAAAATGATAATCGCCTATCCATTGTTGTCGGTGGAGCAGGCTTTACGGGAATTGAATTTTTGGGAGAATTAACAAATCGAATTCCTGAATTATGCCACGAATATGATGTTGATTATAATAAAGTAAAAATTATCTGTGTTGAAGCGGCTCCAACTGTATTACCTGGATTTGATCCGGAATTAGTTAATTATGCTGTATCTCAATTAGAACGAAAAGGTGTAGAATTTTTAATTGGAACGGCTATTAAGGAAGCTACTCCTGAAGGTATTATCGTAGCAAAAGGTGAAGAGGAGCCTCGTGAAATCAATGCGGGCACTGTTGTTTGGGCAGCGGGTGTACGAGGAAATTCTATCATCGAAAAATCTGGTTTTGAAGCTATGAGAGGCCGTGTAAAGGTAACTCCAGAATTACGAGTACCTGGTTTTGATGATGTATTCATTATTGGCGACAGCTCTCTTGTCATTAATGAAGAAATCAATCGCCCATATCCTCCGACTGCCCAAATTGCTATGCAGCAGGGAGAACTTGTGGCACGCAACTTGGCAGCGCTTGTTCGGAACAAAACAGAACTTGAAACCTTTACATTTGATAATAAAGGTACGGTTTGTTCACTTGGTGAAGATGATGCTATCGGTGTTGTATTCGGCAAGAAAGTAACTGGTGCTAAAGCATCCTTCATGAAAAAAGTAGTTGATAACCGCTCTCTTTACATGATTGGCGGCGCTGGTCTTGTACTGAAAAAAGGAAAATTTAACGTATTTTAATAAGTAAAAAAGGACAGTGACCCTGTCCTTTTTTGTTATGATTATTTAGGGGTGCTACAATGAACAATCGTGAAAAACGTGGCAAGGTGTGGTTAGCTGTCTCAGGGTTAGTGATTTCAAGGGATGGTAAATGGCTTGTGGTGAAGAAAAGATACGGCGGCTTGAAAGGCCAGTGGTCCTTGCCCGCGGGTTTTGTTGAGATCGGTGAAACGGCAGATGAAGCTGTTATAAGAGAAGTTAAGGAAGAGACAGGAATTAATTGTTCTGTAAAGGGGCTTATCGGTCTAAGAACCGGGGTAATTAAAGAAGAAATAAGCGACAATATGATCGTTTTTTTAATGGAGCCAACTAGCGGACAAAAGGTAATCCATCAGGAAAATGAGCTTTATGAAGCGAGATTTATGACACCGGAAGAGCTATTAAATGAAAAAGATGCTTCAATTATTCTTCACCAGCTAATTAAGCAAAAGGATTTTTGCATTAAACCTGGTATTGATGGGTTGAACCCGGGAGATCAGTTTGGATATACAGCATATAAATTATTTTTGTAATTTTTTGAAAATTTAAGTAACACTTAGAAAATGAAAGAAAACTTTATATGTATCCGTTTTCTTTTAAGAATTTGCAAGAATTTAGCTCTTTCCTTTTTCGCCAATCCTTGATATATTATCAGAAAATTAAGTTAATAATACGAGGGGGATGAAAAGAATGACAGTTAAGAGCTTGGATACTAAAAATTGTGATTATTGCTCAGGGTATGGCTATTTTCAACTAGTGCTTGGAGGTTCTGAAACGTGTTCTTGCTGTGGTGGCACTGGCAAGAAAGATGAGGAATAAGATAGTTTAGTTTTGTAACTGAAAAGAAAGTGCTGGATACTGCTTCTTCGAACATTTCGAAGGGCTATTTTTTTGTGTTTATATTGACTCCACTTTGGACGTTAGGTACACTTAGTGTTGATGCGTAAAGGGGGAATCTCGGATGCAAATGAGCATCGTTGTCTTAATTATTTCAATATTGCTATTTTTTGTCTTGTTTTTCGGTATTGGATTTATCCTAAATATGCTTTTAAGAATGTCATGGGTTATGGCGATAATTTATCCTATTGTGGCCATTTTAATCGTAGATAAAGTAAGATTTATTGAATATTTTACAAATAGTAAGTCTGCCTTTTTAGAATTAGGGCATAAATTCAGCTCGTTAGCCACCGCTGATATTCTAATTTTATTAAGTGGTTTAGCTGGAGCCATAGCTGCTGGATTTACCATCAAACTGCTTCGAAAAAATGGCTATCAAATGTTTTAAAACTCTTTGCCTTTTAGCAAAGGGTTTTTTTGTTTTGCTCTTTTAACTAGTCTGTTGATTTGCGCTCCAGGTGCTTCGCTTTCCGCGGGCGTGCCGGGGAGCCTCCTCGGCGCTTAGGCGCCTGCGGGGTCTCCCCTGCCCCGTACCCCCGCAGGAGTCTTCGCGCCTTCCGCTCCAATCAACAGAGTTATATAATGACCATTTGCTTTGGCCCTTGTTAAATTTTTTCACTCCTTTTTTGAATAATTCCCTTCAGCTTGGGAATGAATATTTTTGGAGGAGTGAAAATTTTAATGGATATATTTAAAAATTGGATCAAGCGTGCAGCCATGACAACTCTTTTCATAATGGCCTTATTCGCGACTTTCCAATCTATTTCTGGTGTTAATGCTCATACGTTAATTTCACAATTTGCATCCGTTATTTCATCAAGCGAAAATGTATCAGGGACAACCTCTCCGACATTAGAGGATGCCTTTGATTGGTCAAAGTATCCAAAGCAAACTGTTACAGCTACCGGCTACACTGCAGGTTTTGAATCGACTGGAAAAAGACAAGGCCATCCTGAGTATGGGATAACCTATTCAGGGGTTAAAGTGAAACGCGATTTATTTTCTACAGTAGCAGCAGATTTGAACGTATTTCCGATTGGTACAATTCTGTTTATCCCCGGATATGGATATGGGGTCGTGGCTGATAAGGGTGGAGCGATAAAAGGAAATGAATTAGATCTTTATTATGAGACCGTTGAAGATGTTTATAAAAAATGGGGCAAAAAGCAGTTAGAGGTTTATGTTGTCAAAAAAGGCAATGGAAAACTGACAGAACAACAATTACAGGAATGGAACGAAGATAAAACGCTGCAGGTATTCCGCCAGCAGTATATTAGCTCAGAAAAAAGGTAAAACAGGCATCGAGCCTGTTTTTTTATTTTGGGTTCGGTATAATAAATGATGAATAACACGGAGGTGAATTGAATGTTTCAAGTTACATCAGAAATGGAGTTAACTGCTGAACATGAAGGTCTGGTCATTGGTCTTTTTGAAAAACCAGAAAAATTCTCAGGTGCTTTAGCTAATTTGGATAAAAAATTCGATGGACAGCTAACTGAGTTAGTGAAATCAGGCGATATTTCGGCAAAATTAAAAAGTATTAGCAAAATACATACCTTTAGTAAAATCGGTGCAAAACGAATTTGGTTTGTCGGTCTGGGGAAGGAAAAGGAATTAACCTTCGATAAACTAAGAGAAGCATTTGGTAAGTTATTTAAAGATGTGAAGGCAAGTAAACTAGAAGAGGCTGCTGTTTATCTGGATACTTTCCTTACGGATAAATTGGATGGATCTGACGCTGCCCATGCATTAAGCGAAGCTTTTTCACTGGCTACTTATCAATTCAAGGATTATAAGCAAAAAGCGAATGAACCTGAGAAAAAACTGAAGTCCCTGACTGTTTACTGTGAGGGCTTTGATAGAGACGATATTCAAGCCTCGTTATCGGTCGGCTTTGCTTTCGGAAATGGAACAAACTCGGCTCGGACGCTTGTCAATATTCCGGGGAATTTGCTTACAGCCACCGCTATGGCAAATTATGCAGAAGAGCTGGCTGATAAGTATGATTTTGAGATAGAAATTTTAGATAAAGCAGAAATTGAAAAACTTGGTATGGGGGCATTCCTTGCTGTTAACCAAGGGTCAACAGAGCCTCCTAAGATGATTGTCCTGAAATACCAAGGTAAAGAAGAATGGAAAGATGTGATCGGTCTTGTCGGAAAAGGAATTACCTTTGATACAGGCGGTTACTCGATTAAAACAAAAGCCGGCATTGTTGGGATGAAAACAGATATGGGCGGAGCGGCTGCTGTGCTTGGAGCAATGGAAATCATTGGTGAAACCCGCCCAGAACAAAATGTTGTAGCTGTTATCCCTTCTACTGATAATATGATTAGCGGACATGCTTTTAAGCCTGATGATGTCATTACCTCAATGTGTGGGAAAACGATTGAAGTATTGAATACGGATGCAGAAGGCCGTTTGGTGTTAGCGGACGCGGTGACATATGCAAAGCATCATGGAGCCGAATATTTAGTCGATGTGGCTACATTAACAGGCGGGGTTATTACAGCACTTGGGCTACATACAACCGGAGCAATGACTAATCATGAATCATTATATGAACAAGTGTTAGAAGCATCGGTGGAAGCCGGTGAGCAAATGTGGCTATTGCCTTTGTTTGAAAGTGAGAAGGAACGAGTCAGAAATAGCAAAGTAGCTGATTTAAATAATTCCCCAGGCAGTGAGGGACATGCGCTTGTTGCCGGTGCCTTCATCGGCGAATTTGCTGAAGGCACTCCTTGGGTCCATTTAGATATTGCCGGAACAGCTACGACTGCTAAAGGCAATGATCTTGGTCCTGCAGGTGCAACCGGAGTGATGACACGTACTCTTGCCTTATTTGTAGAACGGTTTGAACCAATTAAAAAATAAACTTTTAAACCCACGGAAATCTTCCGTGGGTTTTCTAAATGATTGCCCACTCATTACCATTCCTTCTCGCATATGAAATAGTGTAGGCAAGTATAGCGAAAAAGGAGGTATGGTAATTAATGTACCCATATCGAAGTCCCTACCCGGTACAAGATCAACGATTTTTCGGCTTTGGATTACCCTTAGCGATAGGCGGGCTTAGTTTTTTAGGTGGTTTAATTGGAGGCGGACTTGGTGCATCGTTTGCTGCACGTCCATTTTATGGCGGTTTTGGTTACCCTGGCTTAGGCTACCCGGGATCAGGATTTGGTTTTGCACCAGGACTTGGTTTTGGAGCTCCAGGGCTTGGCTTGGGCTATCCTGGTATAGGCGGCCCTGGATTCGGAGCGCCATTTTATTATTAATAAAGGAAAAAACAGCTCTAGGGCTGTTTTTCCTTTAATAAAAGAAGGAAATTCATGAAAAAAAGAGAATAGGATTAATGATGAGGGCTTTCTTAGTGCATTACATAGAATGAAAAAGAGGAGGATTATGATGATTAAAGATACATTAATTGAAGCTTTAGGAATCGAAATCACGCATATTGAAGAAGGAAAAATCATCGCAACCATGCCGGTTGATGAGCGGACGCGCCAGCCTTTTGGCATCCTGCATGGCGGTGCATCTGTGGCCTTGGCAGAAACAGTTGCGAGTTTGGGCGCTTATGAGTTAGTTAATAAAGAAGAGGAAGCAGTAGCCGGTCTTGAAATTAATGCGAATCATGTTCGATCTATTCGAGAAGGTGTGGTCACAGCGGTGGGCACAGTCCTGCACCATGGCAGAACCACACAGGTCTGGGATATTAAAATTTCCGACGATCAGGAACGCCTTATTTGCGTTTCAAGATGTACAATGGCAGTCATAAAAATCAAAAAATGAGAATGGGATTTTTACCCACTCTCTTTTTTATTGAAATATTTAAAAAATTTAAGGAAAATCGTGTTATAATTGAAAATAAAAATAGAACAATAGCACAGTTTTTTGTACATGTTTCTTTATATAATGGTAGTATAACTGATTCATAAGAAATGGGGGTGAAGAATATGAGAGCAAAGCGGCAATACCTATTTATTGATTTTGAATTTACAATGCCTGAACGAAATGGACGCATGAAGGATTTTTTCGCGGAAATTATCGAGGTTGGAATTGTATCCGTTATTGACGATCAGATCGCCGAACAGTTTTCTTCCTTTGTTACTCCTCTAAAGTTCCCTAAGCTATCAGAACGCTGTAAATCTTTTTTACATATTTCACAGCAGCAGGTTGACACGGGCCTATCCTTTTATGATTTTATCCGAAAGCTGGAGGAATTCAATAAAAGTAATTTGGAAACCACTATTGTTACTTGGGGAAATATGGATATGAAGGTACTTCGGCATAACTGTTTGGAGGCTGGTACTGCTTTTCCATTTCATGCTTCAGAATTAGATTTGTCAATGGAATATAAACGATTCTTCGGAGATCAAAATCAAACAGGACTGTGGAAGGCCGTTCAAGAATATGGCAAGGAAGGGACAGGCAGACACCACCGGGCACTTGATGATGCCTTGACTACCTATAATATATTCAAACTTGTTGAAAAGGATAAACGATATCTAGAAAAACCAAAGCCAACCACCATCGGTGACCGGGTTGATTTTTCAAAGTTATTAAATGAATTCGCATAAAAGGCCAAATCACTCAACCTGATTTGGCCTTTAGTGTTTTAATCTTGGCTGCTTTGTGGATTTCCGCTCCAATCAACAATATCCTTTACCACTTAGGCTTTGAAATAATCCTTTTCTAGAGAGTCTATCATTTTTAAGCTCATTTCAGCCCATTGTGAAGATGTTTCTAACAATTCGTTTTTCATTTTATCTACCGCTATTTTTAATGACTCTTTGTAGTCGGGGATTTCATCTGTAAAAGGTTTGACCATCTGCTTTGGAATATTGGCCTGCTCTCTAAAGGCCAATGCGCGCCTCTCATGGAAAATGAGTACATCCGCTTCCTTTGGATTATGAAGATCGCCTTGCATTGGATGCTTGAGAACCCCTAAAACTCTTACTAAATAATGCTGCGGCCGAATATCCGTTATTTCTCCGATATACTTTCCTGTTTTATAGATAGCTGTTACTGAAGTACCAATCTGCAATTCTGACATAAAAAAACCCCCTGACACCCAATCTTAATCTTGATTCTTCCCCTTCATTATGACTAAATTTAAAACAGAGTGCAAAAATTTTTATTTTCGATTAAAGTGAAAAAATGGAGGGATGATAAATGAAGAAGCTAAAATTCATGATTGCTTTATTTGCTATTATTTTAGTATTGGCAGCATGTGGGACAAGCACAACTAAGAAGGAAGAAGCAAAACCGAAAAGTTCTGAGCCAAAATCGGAACAGAAGGAAGGGGATCAACAAGTGTCAAATGATGTCTATCCTCAGCTTTCAACAGAGGTATCTGAGAACGAGAAGCTCGTTGAAATGGAAACATCGATGGGGACAATAAAAATTAAATTATTTCCAGAGTATGCGCCAAAAGCCGTTGAAAATTTTGTGAAGCATAGTGAGGAAGGATATTACGACGGTTTAATTTTCCACAGGGTTATCAAAGACTTCATGATTCAAGGCGGCGATCCTAATGGGAATGGAACAGGCGGCGAAAGTATTTGGGGGAAACCATTTGAAGATGAATTCTCCAAAAACCTTTTCAACATCCGCGGCGCCTTGTCAATGGCCAATTCAGGCTCTAACACGAACGGCAGCCAGTTTTTTATTGTTCAAAAAACTTCTCTTGACCCGCAAATGAAATCGGAAATGGAGAAGGCTGGATACCCGAAAGAAATGATTGATGCATATGATGATCGCGGCGGAACACCGTGGCTTGATCACCGCCACACAGTCTTTGGACAGGTTGTTGAAGGCATGGATATCGTTGATAAGATTGCTGACACACCAGTGGGGGCACAGGATAAACCAGAAAAAGATGTTATTATTAAAAAGATTAAAGTATTAAAATAAGCTATGTTGGTCGGGAACGTTTTTTCTTGCTATAATGTTTTATTAGAGCAAGTCCTTTATAGAAAGGAAGAAAAAAATGTTTCAGTCATTAGTAATGTCCTTATTTCTATACTTTCCTGAAGATAAATCGGAATATATTCCCGCAGGAATTACGTTTTTTATTTTTTTCATAGGTGCTTTGGTGACGATGAGGATAATCATTGTTCACTCCAAGCGGGAAGCCAAAAAAGCAAAGGAATTAGAGGACCGAATCCAAAAACACGAGCTCAATCAGAGGAACAGTTAACCGCAGCTGTTCCTTTTTTTTGCCCTAAAACACTGAATAGTCCAATGTTCGTTTGTCTATACTAACGGCAAATTGCCTATTGTAGGGGGATTACATATGAAGAAATTCTGGATGATTGTTCCACTTCTCATTCTAACTGGATGCACGGAAAAGAATATCACAAAAATCAATGTGGAATTGTTTAATGCGGTGGGAGATTCTTTGGGAACAGTCAAATTACAGGAGCAGGCCAGTGGTGTGAAAATGTCCGTCGATTTGAAGGGGCTTCCACCTGGGGTCCATGCCATTCATTTTCATGAGAAAGGAACCTGCAAGGCACCTGATTTCAAATCTGCCGGAAACCATTTTAATCCGGAGAAAAAGGAACATGGACTTCTTCATCCAAAAGGCGCCCATGCCGGCGACCTGCCCAATTTAATAGTTGAGGATGATGGGTCCGTAAAGGCAGACCTTATGGCACCAAATGTCACCTTAAAGGATGATAAGAAATCTCTGTTTACAAAAGAGGGGACATCGCTTGTTGTTCATGAAGGAAAAGATGATGGCATGACTCAGCCTGCCGGCGACTCAGGAAATCGAATTGCTTGCGGGGAGATTTCTAAGGATAAAAATAAAGAAGGTCAAAAGAAAGCACAGGACGATAAAAAATAGTGTGTAAAAGCTATCTCATTGAGCGAGATGGCTTTTTATATGGAATTTTTCTTTTTTGGGTAAAAATCTAAGCTTTTCCAAGGTGTGGACATACACTAACAAGGAGATTGTTAGGAGGCGAGTATTGATGGAGAAAAGACAATTTGGCGTTCCTCAGGGACAGCCTGGTTTTCAACAAATGGGTTTTCCTCAGATGGGCGGATTCCAGCAAGGGTTTCCACAAATGGGGGGCCAACCGCAAATGGGGGGCCAACCGCAAATGGGGGGCCAACCGCAAATGGGGGGCCAACCACAAATGGGGGGCCATCCACAAATGATGGGAGGTTATCCATATCACGGGTATCCTCATATGGGAGGGTATCATCACGGCTATCCATATATGGGTGGCCATCCACAAACGATGGGCGGTTTCCAGCAGCCTGGAGGATTCCCGCAAATGATGGGCGGACAACAAACAGGATTTCCACAGGGAATGGGCGGACAGCAAACTGGTTTTCCTCAAGGTATGGGCGGTTTTCAACAAGGCCAAATGCCACAGACTCAACCATCTACATTTGGTCAACGTAAAGACAAAAAGTAACTATTAATATTTTTGGAAACCTGTCCTTTAAAATACTGGGACAGGTTTTTTCTTGATTTCTCATCCTTTTTTCAAGACAATGAGGTTATTAAAATATAGGAGCTAATGAAATGGAAAATAAACTATATTACCAAAATGCCTACGTTCAATCATTTACAGCACAGGTGCTTAAACAAGAGAAAGACGAGGAAGGGAATTGGTACGTTATTTTAAATCAAACGGCTTTTTACCCAAATGGCGGCGGCCAGCCTCATGACATTGGGACAATTGGAGAAACCATTGTAATAAATGTAGAAGAAGTACATGGGGAAATACGACATTACATAGAGGGGCAATTGCATAATATCGATAATGAAGTAATTGGAGTCATCGATTGGGAACATCGCTTTGATCATATGCAGCAGCATGCTGGCCAGCATATATTATCAGCTGCATTTGAGCAATTGTTTGATTACAAGACCGTTGGCTTCCATTTAGGAAATGAAATGGTCACCATTGATTTGCAGACAGAAAATTTAACGGAACAGGAAGTGAAGAAAGCGGAAGAGCTTGCAAACCAAATAATATTGGAGAATCGGACTATTGAAGTGAAGTGGGTAACAGAGGAAGAGTTATCTCAATATCCATTAAGAAAAGAAACGAAGGTTAAAGAAAATATCCGTCTCGTGATTATTCCAGACTTCGACTATAACGGCTGCGGCGGAACCCATCCCAAAGCAACAGGAGAGGTTAATGCAATAAAAGTTTTAGATTGGGAGAGACAAAGGAAAAACATTCGCCTTCAATTTGTCTGCGGAAATCGAGTTCTAAAACAGCTTGGGCAAAAACAGAGAATCCTGTTTCAGTTAACCAGCCTGCTTAATGCACCTGAAAAAGATATGGAGGCAGCCGTTATTCGGATGCTAGAGAATGCAAAATCGCAAGAAAAGCTTTTGGAACAAACCAAGGATCAATTGCTGCAATTCGAGGCAAAGGAATTGATTGATAAATCTAATGCTGATAATATCATAAATGAAATTTTTCAAAATCGCAGTATTCAAGAACTTCAGAAGTTAGCTCGTTTTATCACGACAAACAATGAAAATGCTGTGGCTATCTTTGTATCGAACAATGAAGATAAGCTCCAAGTCGTCTGTGCAAAGGGAACGGCTAGAAATGAAAATATGAAAACGATTATTGGAAAAGCTCTGCCTTTCATTAATGGTAATGGTGGAGGAAATGATTCATTTGCGCAAGGAGGCGGTGAAAAGCTTATTACCCCGGAGGAATTACTGCGGTTATTATTCGAGTAATCGAAATAGCAGTCTTTTTTCTTTTATTGATACACTTTTTACTAATAAAAAAGTGTATTTTTTTTAACACTATAAATATAAATTTTATTTTAAGTGATATGCGAAAAAAATTTTCTTATATGTTATAATTTAAATAAATTTTTTTTCATAACCTTGAAGGGATGATCAGATTGGAAAAGCAAAAAGTTGGGGTTGTCGGTGTAGGTGTAATGGGAAGAAGTTTGGCCCTGAATTTTGAAAGCAAAGGGTTCCCGGTTTCCGTATACGATCTCTCCGCTGAGAAAGTAAATGAAATTGTAGAAAATAATAAAGAGAAAAATATAATTGGTACTAACAAAATTGAAGAATTTGTTCAATCATTAGAGCTTCCGCGAAAAATTTTATTAATGGTAAATGCCGGTGAAATCACGGATAAAGCGATTGACTCGTTGGTTCCGTATTTAGATAAAGGTGACATTCTAATTGATGGAGGCAACAGCTATTATAAAGATACCATTCGTCGAAATGCCGATCTTGCTGAAAAAGGGCTTCTTTTCATAGGTGCCGGTGTTTCTGGTGGTGAAGAGGGAGCATTGACAGGTCCATCGATCATGCCGAGCGGACAAAAAGAAGCTTACGATGAGGTTGGTCCGCTCTTAACGGCTATTTCGGCTAAAGTGGATGGCGACCCATGTTGTACATATATTGGTCCAAATGGTGCTGGGCACTATGTAAAAATGGTGCATAACGGAATTGAATATGGTGACATGCAGTTAATTTGTGAATCCTACCATCTAATGAAAACTCTTCTTGGCTTGTCTGTCAACGAGCTTCATGAGGTCTTTAGCGAGTGGAATCAAGGTGAGCTGGACAGCTTTTTGATTGAAATTACCGCTGACATTTTTACAGTAATGGATCCGGAAACTGGAAAACCATTAGTAGATGTCATTCTCGATACTGCAGGACAAAAAGGAACAGGAAAATGGACGAGTCAGAGTGCCCTTGATTTGGGTATTCCGCTATCCATTATAACTGAATCTGTGTTCTCGCGTTTCCTTTCAGCTATGAAGGAAGAGCGTGTAAAAGCCAGCAAGGTGCTAAAAGGTCCTAGTGAAAATAAATTTATTGGCAATAAAAAGGACGTTATTGAATTAATTCGTAAAACCTTGTATTTTAGTAAAATTATTTCATATGCACAAGGCTTTTCCCAATATAAAGTGGCTTCCCATGAGTATAATTGGGATTTAAGACCGGGAGAAATTGCGAAGATCTTCAGAGGCGGCTGCATCATACGAGCAGCATTCCTACAGAATATTATGGATGCGTACGATCGGAATCCGAATTTAGATAACTTGCTCATGGATTCATACTTTCAATCAATTACAGGTGATTATCAAGATGCAGCGAGAGAGGTTGTTTCCATCGCTATTAAAGCAGGGATACCTGTTCCTGGACTCTCTAGTGCACTATCGTATTATGACAGCTATCGCTCAGAGGTTCTGCCTGCCAACCTGCTTCAAGCTCAGCGCGATTATTTTGGAGCCCATACATATCAGCGGGTGGACCGTGAAGGAACTTTCCACACCGAGTGGCTTGAAAAATAATTGGCAAACCAGACGTGGAATTCACGTCTGGCTTTTTTATATATGGAAACTTATGTATACTAAAATGAGAGAATTGAGTTGAGAGGGTGATTTTGATGGGTTTTTTAGATGGTCTAATGGGCAATGCCTCAGAAGTGAATGTACAAGAAATCCAAAAGGAATTTGAACGCGTTCTGGCTCCTAGTGAGAGAATTGATAAAGCGTATAGGCTCATTCGGGACATGTTCATTTTTACGAATAAACGGTTAATTTTAGTTGACAAGCAAGGTTTAACTGGAAAAAAGGTCGAATATCATTCCATTCCCTATAAAAACATTACCCATTTCAGCATTGAAACAGCAGGAAGCTTTGATTTAGATGCTGAATTAAAGATTTGGATCTCCGGAAATGCCCTTCCGCTGCAAAAGCAATTTAATAAGAATTTAAATATATATGAACTGCAAAGTGTTTTAGCTGAATATGTGTTGAAATAATCTTTTTATACCTTCTTATCGACCGAGGGAGCCAATTTTTTAGTTCGACGGTCGATAAGAAGAGTTCATAATGACCGAGGGAGCCAATTTTTTAGTTCGACGGTCGATAAGAAGAGTTCATAATGACCGAGGGAGCCAATTTTGGGGTACAACGGTCGATAAGAAGCGATCATAACGACCGTGAGCCCCAATTTTGGGGTACAACGGTCGATAAGAAGCGATCATAACGACCGAGGGAGCCAATTTTTTGGTTCGACGGTCGATAAGAAGAATTCATAACGACCGAGGGAGCCAATTTTTTAGTTCGACGGTCGATAAGAAGAATTCATAACGACCGAGGGAGCCAATTTATCGGTTCGACGGTCGTTAAGAAGTGTTCATATTAACTTAGTGCTCTTTTTAGACGTTCTAGCCCCTCAATTAAATCATCCTTAGGACAGGCAATATTGATGCGGACGAATCCTTCCCCGCCGGGGCCGTATTTAGGACCCGGTTCTAATGCCAGCTTTCCTTTTTGAATCAGCAAGTTTCGTAACTCTTTGTCGCTTAATGCAAGTTTCCGGCAATCAAGCCAAAGCAGGTAGGTTCCTTCAGAATCAATACAGGTGACTTCCGGGAAATGTTCCGCTAGGAATTGAATTGTATAATCTTTGTTCACCTGCAAATAATTAATCAAATCATCGAGCCATTCCTCACCGTGACGATAGGCTGCCTCCATTCCAATTATCCCGAAGGTATTCAAGGAGAAAACACCTTGGCGTTTTTGCTGCTCCTGAAATTGGTTCCGTAATTCCTTATTTTTAATGACCACAGCTGACGCTTGTAAGCCAGCAAGATTAAACGTTTTGCTTGGAGCAATTAAAGTGATGGTTCTATCCAACAGCTCATCGTTTAAAGAAGCAATCGGTGTATGAGTAAACTTCTTATAGATAATATCAGCATGAATCTCATCAGAAACAATAAGGCAATTATATTGTAAACATAACTCACCAATTTTTAATAGCTCATCCCTTGACCAAACTCTGCCAGCAGGATTGTGCGGATTGCAAAGCAAAAATAATTTACAGCCTTCTTGCAAAGCTTTTTCAAAACCCGCAAAATCAATTTGATAACGATCTCCGTCCAATAGAAGTGGTGAGTTTACGACGATACGTTTATTTTTTTCAATCATATCAAAGAAGGGAGTATAAACAGGTGATTGAAGCAGCACCCGATCACCTTCCTTAGTAAAAGAATAAATGGCCGTACTGATGGCTTGAACCACACCGCTGCAATATAATAGCCATGAAGTGTTAATTTTCCATTGGTGCCTCTTTAACAGCCATGTGTAAATAGCTTCTGAGGTGGAAGACGGGACATAAGTATAGCCAAAAACCCCGTGTTCGACGCGATTCTTTATCGCATCGATGACGGCCTGTGGCGGCTTAAAATCCATATCCGCTACCCACATTGGCCATAAATCAGACTCTCCAAAAATATCTTTTGTTAATTCCCATTTCACTGATGACGTCTTTAACCGATCTATCCGTTCATTAAATACCGACATATGCACACCACCTGTAATATTTTCTTACCCTCTGCTTCTTATGATAAAATAAATCCATCAAATGTTAAAATAATAGGAGAAAAAAATGAGAAAAGAGATTCAGACAAATTTAAAATTTGTTGACCTATTAAATGAATGGGATCCCTTCCATTTGAATAATGGCAGTTACGAAACGGAAATCGCCGATGTGATAGCAGCTGTTCATGAGCTCGACCACCCATTAACACTTGCAAAGAGAATTCAAAGCATCTATGAATTTTCCTTTGAAAAGCTCATCCCACTGGAAAGCTGTTTAAATGTGGCAGGGGAACTATTAGATATTAAGTCGGACGATTCTTGCTCGTTGTAAAAAAAGGAAAAAAAGAGGACATCCCAATACGGGGTGTCCTCTCAAAAAGGGGGGAATACTAGAAAGCTTATGATATAAGGTTTGCCAGATTTCCCCTTTTTTATACAACCATGAAAAAAAGATTTATTAATGTTCCACTGACGAGGAGTTTGTATGAAGTTTGTGGTATTCTAATAACTCAGATGCAGCGATATCTAGTACAGTAGATAATTTTAAAATGGTCTGACTACTTGGAATTTGTTCACCGGATTCATATTTTTCAATCGTACTTGTTCCAACTCTGATTTTTTGTGCTAATTCTTCCTGTGTCATGTTACGCATTTCACGAGCGGTTTTGATTGTTTGGCCGATTTTATTCATACTGTTCACCTCAACTTAAAATAATAAGTTACTCCCTAATAGTGTAACATTGGATAAATCTTTTTTCTAATTCCACATGTTAAGATTTACTGACAATTTTGTATTTGGAAGGCGCTCTGTTTCTATTATTTTACTTTCTTTGATAAAAACAATCCTTTGTGGTATAATCTTATAATGCGTATATAAGGGATTAAATAATTATTTACTTAGGAGTGTTTTCATGTCAGGAAAATTTGAAACAGGAAGTATCGTAACAGGTAAAGTAACAGGAATTCAACCATACGGCGCGTTCGTAGCATTAGATGAAAATACACAAGGTCTTGTGCATATTTCAGAAATCACGCACGGTTATGTGAAGGATATTAATGACCATCTTAAAGTTGGGGATGACATTCAGGTAAAAGTTTTATCGATTGATGAAGGGGCTGGAAAGATCGGTCTTTCAATCAGAGCAACTGAAGAAGCACCAGTCGAGCAAATTGCCAAAGTGAAGAAGCCTCGCAAACGCCAAGCTGCTGCGATCATTCCAGAAACAGAAGGACAACAAGGTTTTAATACTCTTAAGGATAAACTTCAAGAATGGATTGACCAATCACAGCGTGAAGATTTAATTAAAAAATAATTCATAAATAAAGTCAAGGCATACTGTTGAAAAGCAGTTGGCCTTGGCTTTTTTTTATAAAAAACTTTCATTCTTTTTTCCTGCTCGGCTACAATAAAGTTATGTGTACATATCATGTTAATGAAATGGAGGAAATGTAAATGGCTGCAAAAATAAATACAAATGAACTCATTGAAAAAACAGAGAAATATGGTGCAAAAAATTATCACCCCCTGCCAATCGTCATCTCTCGTGCTGAAGGGGTTTGGGTGGAGGACCCTGAAGGAAATAAATACATGGACATGCTTAGTGCCTACTCGGCAGTAAACCAAGGACACCGGCATCCGAAAATTATTCAGGCATTAAATGAGCAAGCGGACAAGGTGACATTGACTTCCCGTGCCTTTCATAACGACCAGCTTGGTCCATGGTATGAAAAGGTAAGTGAATTAACCAATAAAGAAATGGTTCTGCCTATGAACACAGGGGCTGAGGCAGTGGAAACAGCTGTGAAGGCGGCACGCCGCTGGAGCTATGATGTGAAGGGAGTAGCGGAAGACCAAGCGGAAATTATCGGCTGTATTGGGAATTTCCATGGCAGGACGATGACGGCGGTTTCATTATCGTCAGATGCTGAGTACAAACGAGGATTTGGACCGATGCTTCCGGGAATTAAGCTTGTGCCATATGGTGATTTAGAAGCATTAAAGCAAGCCATTACTCCAAATACGGCTGCCTTTTTAATCGAACCGATTCAGGGAGAGGCGGGCATCGTTATTCCGCCGCAAGGTTTTATGAAGGCAGCTTCTGAGCTGTGTAAAGAAAACAATGTCCTGTTTATCGCGGATGAAATTCAGGCAGGTTTAGCACGGACAGGTAAAATGTTTGCCTGTGAGTGGGAAGATATTGAACCTGACATGTATATTCTCGGAAAAGCTCTAGGAGGCGGTGTGTTTCCAATCTCTTGTGTTGTTGCCAATAGGGAGATTTTAGGAGTCTTTAATCCAGGATCCCATGGTTCTACCTTTGGTGGAAATCCGATGGCATGTGCTGTCTCTATTGCCGCTCTTGATGTGCTTGTCAGTGAAAAGTTAGCTGAAAAATCCTTAGAGTTTGGTGAGTATTTTTTAAGCAAACTAAAGGAAATTAACAATCCGATTATTAAGGAAGTTCGCGGACGAGGCTTGTTTATTGGAGTGGAGTTAACGGAACCGGCCCGAAAATATTGTGAACAATTAAAAGAACAGGGATTGTTGTGCAAGGAAACACATGATACAGTCATTCGATTTGCGCCTCCGCTCGTGATTACGAAAAACGAATTAGATTGGGCTATTGAAAGAATCACGAAAGTATTAGGCTAAATTGGATTGCTAGGGGTGCCAAAATGGGGAAAATTGATGGAGCAGGCAAAGAAAAAGAGACGTTAAACCTTCTTACATCAACACAAACTATCATTCGTGATGCAATAACTGAACTCGGTCTTAACCATGATATGTATCATCTGCTAAAAGAACCTATAAAAACATTCGAAGTCAGGATCCCTGTTCGTATGGATGACAGCTCGACGAAGGTATTTACTGGTTTTAGATCCCAGCATAATGACTCACTCGGGCCGACCATGGGCGGTGTCCGTTTTCATCATCAGCTGAAAGAGGATGACATAAAAGCCTTATCAATGTGGATGAGTTTGAAATGTGGAATAGCTGATTTACCTTTCGGAGGAGGAAAGGGCGGCGTTATTTGCAATCCAAGAACGATGTCTTTTGGTGAACTGGAACGACTAAGCCGCGGATATGTAAGGGCAATAAGTCAAATCGTCGGACCAACCAAAGATATCCCAGCACCAGATATGTATACTAATTCGCAAATTATGTCGTGGATGATGGATGAATACAGCCGTCTCCGACAATTCGATTCACCCGGTTTTATCACAGGAAAACCCCTTGTTCTTGGCGGGTCTGAAGGCCGCGAAAAAGCAGGAGCAAAAGGTGTCATCATTTGTATTGAAGAAGCGGCCAAGAGGAGTGGAATCAGATTAAAGGGAGCACGGGTGATTGTCCAAGGGTTCGGTAATGCCGGAAGCTTCATCGCTAAGTTTCTGCACGAGGCGGGGGCTTATATCGTTGGGATTTCTGATGTATATGGCGCTCTTTATGATCCAGATGGATTAAATATTGAGTATTTACTTAGCAGGCGCGATAGCTTTGGTACTGTTACCACCCTTTTCGAAGGGGCTATTTCTAATCAGGAACTACTGGAGCAAGATTGTGACATTTTAGTTCCAGCGGCGATTTCGAATCAAATTACGTCTGAAAATGCTGGAAGCATAAAAGCTAAGCTTATTGTAGAAGCGGCGAATGGCCCTACATCGCTTGAGGCGACCAGGATTCTTACAGAGCGTGGAGTGTTAATCGTCCCTGATGTGCTGGCAGGGGCTGGTGGTGTAACGGTTTCCTATTTCGAGTGGGTGCAAAATAAACAGGGCTATTATTGGTGTGAAGAGGAAATCACCGGAAAATTACGGGATAGAATCGTCAAGTCATTTAATGAAATTTACAACCTCGCGCAAAACCGTCAAATAAATATGCGTTTAGCTGCCTATATAGTTGGCATAAGAAAAATGGCCGATGCCACAATATTTAGAGGGTGGATATAATTTCTCCTTGCATTCTTTATGGATGCAAGGTAATTTTTTTGCAAAAAAATCTTAAATCAATAATAATGTTTAGTGAAAAGGATGGTGTTAATTTTGGATAATTTTACATTTTGGAATCCCACCGTTTTAATTTTTGGAAAAGACCAGCTTGAACAATTAAAAACACAAGTTCCCCGCTTTGGAAAAAAGGTGCTGCTCGTGTACGGCGGCGGTAGTATCAAGCGAAACGGCTTATATGATAAGGTGACGTCCCTTTTAGATGAAATCGGGGCTGAAGTGTATGAGCTATCAGGTGTGGAACCAAATCCACGCCTTACAACTGCCCAAAAAGGAATTGAAATCTGTAAAAAAGAAGGAATTGAATTCCTATTGGCGGTTGGCGGCGGAAGCGTTATCGACTGCACCAAATTGATTGCTGCCGGCGCAAGATATGAGGGAGAGTCCTGGGATTTAGTAACGCGAAAAGCAGTTGCCAAGGATGCCCTTCCGTTTGGTACTGTTTTAACCCTTGCTGCTACGGGTTCAGAAATGAATGCCGGTTCGGTTATTACCAATTGGGAAACAAATGAAAAATATGGCTGGGGAAGTCCTGTGACGTTCCCGAAATTTTCGATTTTAGATCCTGTTAACACTTTCACTGTTCCACGAGATCAAACCATTTATGGAATGGTTGATATGATGACACACGTTTTGGAACATTATTTTCATCTTGAGGAGAATACGGATTTTCAGGACCGTATGTGTGAGGGCTTGCTGACAACCGTAATGGAAACGGCGCCAAAATTGCTCGCTGATTTAGAAAATTATGAACACCGAGCCACGATTCTATACTGCGGCACAATGGCTTTAAACGGCATTTTAAACATGGGATACCGCGGCGATTGGGCGACACATAATCTTGAGCATGCGGTTTCTGCCGTCTATGATATCCCTCATGGCGGCGGGCTTGCGATTTTGTTCCCGCACTGGATGGAGCATAACCTTTCAGTAAAACCGGAACGCTTTAAAAAGCTGGCGGTAAGAGTGTTTGGCGTTAATCCGGAAGGAAAAAGTGCCGAGGAAACAGGACATGAAGGAATTAGAAAACTGCGTGAATTCTGGAGCAGCATTGGTGCCCCAGCTCGGTTAGCAGATTATGATATTGATGACAGCAAGCTTGAAATTATGGCAGATAAAGCTATGGTGTATGGTGAGTATGGAAACTTTAAAAAGCTGAATCGAGAAGATACACTAGCAATATATCGCGCATCATTATAAATGCATGGACTCGGGCACTTGGTGTCCGAGTTTTCTTATTTTTATGTTAATAGTTATCCATTCGACAAAATCTACGAAATTGTAAAAAAATTATCGAAAATGTGTACGCTTACATGAAAGGACCCTGCTTGATAATCCGTCTGCCATTCGATAAAGTGGTTATTGTAAATAAAATTATGGAGGATCATTCATGACACACGTTCGTTTTGATTACTCAAAAGCATTAACCTTTTTTGGAGAGCATGAACTTACATATCTGCGCGATGCCGTTAAAGTTGCCCATCATTCACTGCATGAGCAAACAGGTGCGGGCAGCGACTTTTTAGGGTGGATTGAGCTTCCAACTAACTATGATAAAGAAGAATTTTCCCGGATACTAAAATCAGCCGAAAAAATTAAAGCTGATTCTGACGTACTTCTTGTCATTGGAATAGGTGGTTCTTACCTTGGCGCAAGAGCAGCGATTGAAATGCTCCAGCACAGTTTTTATAATTCGCTTCAAAAAGAAAAGCGGACCACCCCGCAAATCATTTTTGTCGGTAACAATATTAGTTCCACATATATGAGGGATTTAATGGATCTCCTTGATGGCAAGGACTTCTCCATTAACGTTATTTCTAAGTCTGGGACTACAACAGAACCAGCGATTGCTTTCCGTATTTTCCGTAAGCTTCTTGAAGAAAAATACGGACAAGAGGAAGCACGTAAAAGAATTTATGCAACTACTGATAAAGCCAGAGGTGCTTTAAAAACATTATCAAACGAAGAAGGCTACGAAACCTTTGTTATTCCAGATGATGTAGGCGGCCGTTACTCCGTTTTAACTGCAGTTGGTTTACTTCCTATCTCCGTGAGCGGTGCAAATATAGAAAAAATGATGGAAGGAGCTGCCAAAGCACAGGAGGATTTTGGTCATTCCGAACTTGAAGACAATGCTGCCTATCAATATGCAGCCGTTCGAAATGCTCTTTATAATAAGGGAAAAACGATTGAAATGCTGATTAACTATGAGCCAGGGCTTCAGTATTTCTCAGAGTGGTGGAAACAGCTTTTTGGTGAAAGTGAAGGAAAAGACCAAAAAGGAATATTCCCTTCCTCGGCAAACTTCTCAACAGATCTTCACTCACTTGGTCAATATGTCCAAGAAGGTCGCCGCGATTTATTTGAAACGATTATTAAGGTTGAAAAGCCGCGTCATGAGCTTACCATTGAAGAAATGGACAATGACCTGGATGGTCTTAATTACTTAGCCGGCAAAACGATTGATTTTGTCAACAACAAGGCGTTTGAAGGCACGATGCTTGCCCATACAGATGGCGGTGTACCAAACCTGATCGTAACCATTCCATCTTTAGATGAGTATACATTCGGCTATCTGGTTTATTTCTTTGAAAAGGCCTGTGCCATGAGTGGATACCTGCTTGGCGTCAATCCATTTGACCAGCCTGGCGTCGAAGCATATAAAGTCAATATGTTTGCATTATTAGGTAAACCAGGATTTGAAGAGAAAAAAGCTGAACTAGAAAAACGTTTGAAATAAATAGGCTATTGTTAAAGTCCATTGTTGGTTTATTACACTGTTGATTGGCGCGGAAGGCGCGAGACTCCTGCGGGATAACGGGGCAGGGGAGACCCCACAGGCGCAAAGCGCCGAGGAGGCTCTCCGGACCGCCCTAAGGTGCGCGAAGCGCCTGGAGCGCAAATCAACAACTAAGTTTAACTGGCCCATAATTAAAAAAGTGCTGATTGGATTTTACGCAATCAGCACTTTTTTTATTGAAATTGGAGAAACTAACGGTAATGTCTAAAGGGGGTAAATAAATAATGATTGAATTACCATCGAAAGTAGAAGGGAAACAATTTGATTTATACAAGCTTGAACAAAAATTAAAACCAATCGGGTATTCGATTGGCGGGAATTGGGATTATGATCACGGAGCATTCGACTATAAAATCAATGATGATGATAGTTATGAGTTCTTGCGCTTGCCATTTAAAGCTGTGGACGGCCAGCTAGACGCCCGAAATTGCACAGTCCAATTAGAAAGACCATTTCTGTTATCACATGTTTATGAATCAGGATTGGACCAACTAGGCTCTTCTGGAGGAGGTACTTTCAATCAATTTCAAGATCCTGTTGATAAGGATGCCAGTTTTCCAGAACAATATATCGAATCCGGAAAATCGCTCGTTCAGGAGCTAGAGTCATTGCTGTTAAACGATTAGCATTATTTAAAAGTCAATAGCTGGTCATTTTCTTCAATCTTGAAAGAGTGGGAGGGGTTAAGCATGGTATCCTCTCCTCTTTTAATTCCGATTAAAAGAAAACCTTTGCCGAGCAGCTCCTGACAAAGCTCCATGAAGGTTTTTCCAATATCTGTTTCCATTACTTTAGAGGAAGATAATCGACTTTCCTGGAGCTGATGGATCACGCTAGATAAGAGCCCGTCACCATTGGAATGGAGGCTGTTCACCATAAAAACGCTAGTTAGCTTATTAGATTGAATGACCTCGTCAGCACCGGCTCTAATCGCATTAATCACTTGTTCAGCGGTTAATATTTCAACGATGCATTTAACCTTTGAGCATAGCCCTTTAATCGTTAATAAGGTTAATATACTATTCATATCAGCTTGCAGCTCATCATTTCCCCGGTCGGCAGTGATTAAAACCTTTTCTGCCTTTTCGATATCACTTTTAAGGATTGTTTCATCTACATGACCTTTTCCTTGAATAAAATGAACAAATTTTGATTTCACCGGATTCGTTTCAAGTGTTTCGTCGATTAAGACAATCATTTGTGGAAAGTTAGTATTTGTCAGCTTGCTAATTAATTCTTTGGAGCGTTCGTTCCAGCCAATGATAATAATGTGGCTTTCACCCTTAAAAGGAATTCTCCCCTCTGAAAATGCATCTTGCTTTGTGACGGCGGCAGCTGCGAGTGTTCCAAAATAGGAAGAAACAAAACCTACTCCCAGTAAGATTAAAAATAACGCTGTTAATCTGCCCAATAACGACTGAGGTACATAATCTCCATACCCCACTGTGGAAGCAGTGATAATAGCCCACCAAATTCCATCAAAAATAGTTGGAAAGGTTTCTGGTTCTAATAGATGAATGGTTATTCCGAAGGTAAGAAAAACAAGCAGGGCAATCAGTAATATCCTTACTAGAAGCGGCATTCGTAAAAAGCTTATATAAACCCTATTTGGCACAACCAACACCTCTTTTCTACTAAGTAATATTATGGACGAAATTGGAGGATCTAATAATCGTATCTAGTAATTTCTAAAAAACACGAAAACCCTTCCGATCCGTTTGGAAGGTTTTTTTATAGGAATAAAATTTATCAAATTTGTAAAATTTAAACGAAAGTGACCAATTATTTCAAGATTTATGAGGTGTATAAGGTGCTGATTGAAAGAAAAAAAGAGCGAAGATATATCCTCTTTGCCTTGATTGTTATAGCGGTCTATCTTTCCCCGCTTTTTATTCTTCAAGAAAATGCCCATATTCGTGTCCATGATAATTTAGACTCTAATTTGGCATGGTATAAAGTTTTAGCTAGAAGCGGCGAGATGTTTGGGGGTGTACATGCTCCTATCCCGCAAATCATTAATGGACTGTTACCTAGAAATGCCTTCGGAACAGAATATAGCGTGATTGTTTGGTTATATGCGCTTCTTCCAACCATGGCAGCCTATGGTTTGAGTCAAGCTTTAACAAGACTTGTGGCCTTTTTTGGTATGTACTTACTGTTAAAGGCGCATTTACTTCCCGGGGAAAAATGGCTTCCCATTCAAATAGTAACGGCTTTGGCTTTTGCTTTAACGCCTTTTTGGCCATCGGGGATGCTAAGTACGTTAGGGATGCCGCTCGCACTATGGTCATTCCTTAATTTTCGGAATCGAGAGGATACGTGGAAGGATTATTTAGTAATAACCTTATTACCCTTATATGCAAGTATTGTCTTAGGCTTTTTCTTTTTCTTAAGCGCTATGGGCATCTTCTGGCTGACAGACGTTGCAAGAAGAAAAGGCTGGAACCTGCGCTTATTGTTTGCCATTGTTTATATGACCTTCATTTTTATGCTAGTAGAATATCGCTTAGTTTATTCGTTTCTATTCAAATCTGAGCCCAACAGCAGAGATGAATATTTCCATGCACAGATGCCATTTTGGGGGGCCGTTCGTCTCTTTTTTAAAAATTACCTGCTTGGGCACACGCATGTTCTGACGGTACATACTTTTTTTATTTTACCGGCTACGTTTATTGCCATTTACTTTGTTTTTATGAAACAGCTTTGGAAACAAGAAAGAATTTTTGTATTTTTATTTGTTTTCAATATTTTGTTGTCGGCTTGGTATGCCTTTTGGTTTTATGAGGGCTGGCTTCCTTTGACAAAGAAATTTCATTTTATGGATACCTTTAATTTTGCTCGCTATCATTTTTTGAGGCCGCTCGTGATTTATGCCAGTTTTGCCCTTGCCTTAAAGATCATTTCACTGCAGGGATTTTCCTGGAGAAATACGGCAAAATGGTTAGCTATTATGCAAATTGTTTTTTTAGGATTATTTAATGATGAAATCATTTATCAACAAAAACCAACTGTGAAGGAATTTTATGCAGTGGAATTATTTAGGGAAATCAAAGAGCATATTGCTCTTCCTCAAGAAAAATATCGAGTGGCCAGTATCGGAATCCATCCAGCAATCTCCCAATATAATGGCTTTTACACACTTGATACCTATAATAATTTTTATCCTTTAAGCTATAAACATCAATTTAGGAAAATAATTGAAAAAGAATTGGCGAAAAATAAAACGGTGCGAACGTATTTCGATCAATGGGGCGGGCGCTGCTATCTGTTTACTTCTCAGCTTGGAAAAAGATATATGATCAAAAAGGATTCAAAACAACATTTGAAAAAACTAGAGTTAAATACAGACGTTTTTAAAGAAATGGGCGGCCGTTATATATTCTCTGCCATCCCAATCGATAATGCCGAGCAAAATCAGTTACTGCTGGACAAAGTGTTTGAATCGAAAAAATCTGCCTGGAAAATTTATTTATATAAGATTTTGTAGACATTGGGGGTATATAACAGATGATGGAACCAGTTCTTACGATTGTGGTGCCTTGCTATAACGAAGAAGAGGTGTTGCCGGAGACAATGATGAAGCTTGGTCAGCTGCTGCAGGAGCTAATGAGCGATGAGCTAGTTTCAAAGCAAAGCAAGATCTTATTTGTGGATGACGGAAGTAAGGACCGTACGTGGGAAATGATTTATAAAGAAGGGTTAAAAAACGACCATGTACGGGGCTTAAAATTAGCACGCAATGTTGGACACCAAAACGCATTATTGGCTGGTTTATTTACCGCTCAGGAACTTTCTGATTGTGTCGTTTCCATT
Source organism: Neobacillus sp. DZ-9 (assembly GCF_059587065.1). Lineage (NCBI taxonomy): Bacteria > Bacillati > Bacillota > Bacilli > Caryophanales > Bacillaceae > Neobacillus > Neobacillus sp. DZ-9. The sequence goes on along the minus strand of NZ_JCAIOL010000008.1, from coordinate 93,078 downwards.
GATGCTGATTTACAAGATGATATTCAGGTAATCCGGGATTTTATGTTGAAATTTCATGATGGCTGTGAAATCGTTTATGGTGTTCGCAAAGGCCGTGATACAGATACGTTTTTTAAACGAAGCACGGCACAGGGATTTTATAAAATCATGAAAATGCTCGGTGTCGATCTCGTATACAACCATGCGGATTTCCGGTTAATGAGCAAAAGGGCTTTGCAAGAGCTGGAGCGATTTAAAGAGGTCAATCTTTTTTTACGGGGGATTGTCCCACTCTTGGGTTTTCGAACTGACGTGGTCTATTATGACCGATTAGAGAGGCAGGCGGGAGAAACAAAGTATCCTTTAAAGAAAATGTTGGCCTTTGCATTTGATGGGATTACTTCCTTTTCAATCTCTCCGATTCGTTTTGTTTTAATGATTGGCTTTGTCTCATTCTTTATGAGCCTTGTCTTTGGCGGCTACTTTTTAACGTTAAAATTTTTGGGGAATACTGAAACCGGCTGGACATCACTGATTACATCGATTTGGTTAATTGGAGGTCTGCAGTTAATTGCGATTGGTTTAATTGGAGAATATGTTGGGAAAATATATAAAGAAGCAAAGCAGCGTCCCAAGTATATCGTTGATATTGATTCCTTTAATTTACCTTTGCCAAGGCATCGTCTGCTTAACCAAACCGGTGAGGATGAGTTTTATAACCTTGAATATAGAAAAATAGCGGAATCTAATAAATAGTTTATTGTGTAAAGAGTTTCCCTGACGAGGGAAGCTCTTTTTATTTTTGTCGTACAACCTACTGGCCTTGAATAAAAATGGATAGACAGGCTTTTATTTTGGGTGGGGGAGATATATATGAATGTATTTTTAAGCTATATACTATTAGGATTGTCTCTAGCTGCTCCCATTGGACCAATAAACGCAGCCCAAATTGACAGAGGAATTAGAAATGGCTTCCTGCACTCATGGCTGATTGGCGTTGGTGCTGTGTTGGCGGATGGGATCTATATGCTGGTGGTTTACATAGGTGTGGTCAATTTTCTTGAAACGTCCTTTATGCAAACCTTCCTATGGCTTTTCGGCGCCTTTGTACTAATCTACACAGGGGTTGAAACGATTTTAAAGGCAGGAAAGATTCACTTACAGGATTCAAGGGGGACGGAGCCGCTCATAAAATCGTTTCTCTCCGGTTTTTTTATGTCGATTTCCAATCCATTAACAATTCTTTTTTGGCTGGGTATTTATGGCTCAGTGCTTGCGAAAACAGCTTCAGCCTATGATACCACTCGATTAGTATTTTATAGCAGCGCTATTTTTATCGGGCTTTTGTTATGGGATATCACCATGGCAGGGGTTTCTAGCAGCTTCCGATCCTTTGTCACCTCACGTTTACTCATTATGATTTCACTTATGTCGGGTTTTTCTTTAGTAGGATTTGGCGTGTATTTTGGTATCCAGGCGTGGAAAATGTTATTTCCTTAAAGCACAAAAGCTGGCATGAATAATTGCCAGTTTTTGTGCTTTATTTTTATGCGGTAGGCCAAGGTTTAAGCACTTTCTTCTTATGCCTATTCCATTTGAGGTTCATCATAAAGGTAATGGCACCAATGACCCCAAGAAAGGCTAAACTTATAAAAAAGCCTGGACGGCTTTTGTCATGGAATATCGTTCCGCTTACGGCGATTAAGATTAAGATTGCCCCGAGGGTATATTTCATTTTGTCCATTATTCTTAATTCAAGAATTTTTCTTGAGGAGGCCAGAATAAACATCCAATTATATAGAAGCATTAAGCCGGCCGCCGTTGTAATATACTCATAAATTAGATTTGGCATTAACAAAGCAGATACTACTGAAGCTGTGATACCGACCATGGTAAGGATGAGTGTCGCAATCGGTACCTTTAATTTTCCTTTTCTAGAAAAGCTTTTCGGTGCATCACCTTCTTCACCCAGTGTAACAAGTACGCTTGTTACACCATAAAGAGAAGCAACCATCGTAGAAAAACCTGCAATGATTAAGGCTCCATTGAAAATATGAGGGATAAATGAAAGATGATAGGCATCTAAAGCAACGACAAACGGGCTTTCCATTGCATTAAATTTCTCCCAGGATACCATTAAGACAGCAAGGCCAATGGATAGAATATAAATGAGCATAAGAGTAAACAGCATAACTCTTCCTGCCTTAGGGGCTTCTTTGGGATCCTTCAAATTTGTTGCCATTAATCCTAATATCTCAATCCCGCCAAAAGCGTAAAAGGCAAAAATGATGGAAGACCATAAGCCTTTCATTCCATGTGGAAGTATATCGTTTCGGCTGCTCGTATATTGTATTGGGCGGTCTCCATCAATCACACCGAAAATGGCTAAACAGGCAATGATAATAAACATTAATATCGCAGAAATTTTTAATATCGCCAAAATGTTTTCCAGTTTGTTCAATACACTTACTCCGATTAATAATACGAAGAGTCCAAGAGTGGCATAGCCGGCTGCGAACAGCCATAAAGGCACTTTTGGTAACCAAAAACGTGAAAAAATGGAAAGAGCAGTCATTTGGCTTCCCATAATTAACACTTCAGAGCACCAGTATACCCATCCGCTGCTGAAGCCTGCCCATCTCCCGTAAGCTTTTTTTGCATAAGAGCGAAAACCGCCTTTAAGGGGCTCTTTTGATGTCATTTTTGAAAGAGCATCAAAGACAAAATAAGTACTTATGGCAGCAATAATAAACGCCATTAAAATGGAAGGACCTGTCATTTTAATGGCTAAGCTCGATCCTAGGAAAAATCCTGTTCCTATCGTACAGCCTACTCCAAACAAAGAGAGGTGCCACCACTTCATAACGTTTTTCTCCTCTGCCGCTGACTTTGATTTGCTCATACAACTTCTCCTTTTTACAAACTTCGTCCAGTGGCACCTGGTGATTTATCGGTATCCTTTTGATTGTTATATTCTTCATCATTAAGTCCTGGATTCTGGTTATTGGCTCCTCCTAAATACTGTCCCTCATGCTCACGTTGGACTTTTCGAAATTTATTAAAATTTTCATTTACCATCTAATCTCCTCATTTCTTATCAAGTTATCTTTTTTAAGATTTACGTCATGTACATTCTTATTCAATTTCTTAAAGTAATCTTAGTTAGGTTTTTGATGGAATTAAATTTTTATTACATAATCAACCGCCTAACAATTGAAAATATATGATATAGACAATTGCGCTTTTTGATGAAAGGGGTTTATCTTATGCTATCGACACAGCAATTAGCTGAGTTACGTCTACAACTATTACAGGAAAAGAATGAAGTGGAGGAACATTTACAACAAAATGACCACTTTGGTTTAGAAAGAGGCCATGCACATGAAGCGGTAGGGGAGTTGTCGAGCTATGATAATCACCCCGCAGACGAAGGAACAGAATTATATGAACGTGAAAAGGATATTGCCTTAAATGAGCATTATGGATTGCAGCTTCAAAATATTAATCATGCTTTAGAGGCGATGGAAAATGGAACATATGGGAAATGTGAGGTTTGCGGAAAAGACATTCCTCTAGAACGCCTGCAGGCCTTGCCTAATACCACTTATTGTATTGAACACAGTCCTGACCAAATAGTTTCTCACAACCGCCCAGTTGAAGAAGGGGTACTTATGCCGCCTTGGGGGAAATTTGATATGGATGAAAAGAATGAGAACGTCGCCTTCGATGCTGAAGATTCCTGGCAAACGGTGGCCCAGTGGGGAACCTCGGATACTCCTTCTGATTTAGCCTTTCCACAGGATAATTATCAGGATATTTATGCGGAGGCAGACGAAAACATTGGGTATGTGGAAGACTTTGAAAACTTTGTCGGGAATGATATGTACGGCAATAATATCACAGTATATCCAAACCCTCAGCACGAACAGTATGAGGAAGCGCTCGATGAGGAAGGAATTATGACAAGCTTCGGAGATTTACCAGCATTTGAACATGACCCATATGTGGATCATGATGATAAATAATTAAAAAAAAAAGAAAACAGCTTTCTTCCTGAGAGCTGTTTTCTCTGATTATTGCTTAACTTTGTTCAGTTGCATTTTCGTTTCCGGTCGTTACATCGCCTTCCGCATACACATCACTTATTTGTTCATGTGTGGTGGCAAGTCCTGATGAAATCTGATCTTTTTCTTGATAATAGCTTGGATGGTAGAAGCTCCCGGCAACTTCTTTATTTGGATTCGCTTTCTGTTTCTGTTTGTCCATCATGTGATCCTCCTTTTCAATGTGATACAACGGTATTTTTTTCTTTTTTATAGCGGATTACTCCTAAAAAATATTTCAGCTAAGGAAGTGTTTATTATGAAGAATAAAAAGAAATTTCCAACCCGAGAAGATTTAGACCAGGCCTTTCATTATCTCCACGACCAGATAAACAGGATTTCCGTTATCGAGGAAGTTGAAATGATGAAAGAAGAAAAAGAGGAATATAAAGAGTAAATAGGACTGAAATATTGCCTAAAGCCAAATTAGATTGAAAGGGGCAATAATTTTTCTCTAGACCCAATAAGGTTGTGTTTGCTATGATTTCTAGAGGCATTTCAAAGGTGGTTTAATATGGTAATAAGAGAAACGCTGGCAAAAAAAGTCGCTTGGATCAGTGTGATCAGTAATATTATTCTTACATTCGGAAAGATCATCATAGGCTGGTATGGAAACAGTGATGCGGTATTTGCAGATGGGATTCACTCCGCCGCCGATGTTTTCGCGTCTATTATTGTTCTATTGGTCATTAAAATTGCCAATAAACCCGCGGATAATGAACACCCCTATGGACACGGAAAGGCAGAAGTCATTGTCTCTGGCATTGTTGGAATCTTACTCTTTCTTGTCTCCCTTTATGTTGTTTATGAAGGAATAAGCGGCTTTTTTCACAAAGTGGAATCACCTAGCCTGTTGGCCATGTGGGTCGCACTATTTTCATATATTATGAAAATCATTCTATACCGCAGTTCATTAAAAGTAGCCAAACAGCATAATAGCAAGGCCATTGAAGCCATTGCTTTTGACCATAAAGCCGATATTGTTGCTTCTATTGCTGCGGCTATTGGTGTTCTTATCTCTATTTTAGGAGAACGATTCGATCTTCACCTTCTTCTTTATGGAGATAAAGCTGCAAGTATTTTTGTCGCCTATTTAATTTTTAAAATTTCAAAGGAAATGCTGACAGAGGCATTTGATATTCTCTTGGAGCGGAACATTAGCACGGAAACGATTCAAGAGTATACTAAAATAATTAATGATTTTCCTGATGTTAAGCGAATTGACAGAATCCGGGCAAGAGAGCATGGCCATTATATATTGGTGGATTTGCGGATTGCCATTGATCATTATAAGACAATCAAAGAGGGGCATGATCTGGCCAAATCGATTAAACAAAAGCTTATGAAAAATTATGATAACATCGATGAAGTTTTAATTCATTTAAACCCTTATTTTCCAGAAGATAATTAATTCCAAAAAAAACACCTTTGTACTTTGGACCATTTGGGTTTATGATAGGATATGATATAAAAAGATCGAAGGAGTTGATATTTTTGAGTTATTCCGTTGACCCGGACCCAAGTAGGCGAGGGGAAGTCAATGTTATTTTTGAATTGATTGAATTGATTATCAAGAATATCAACTCTAGAATTGGATGTTGGCTTCCTCAAACAAAGTGAGTGAGGAGGTTTTGGCATGCTTGAAATGTTTAAAAGCACCGATGCGAGGGTGCTGGAAAAAGTGGATTCTATTTCCAAAGGCTGCTGGATCAATATCTATGCTCCAACACCCGAGGAAATAGCAAAGGTATCAAATGATGCTCAAGTAGATATCGATATTATAAAAGACGCGCTGGATGATGAAGAGCGTCCGAGGATTGAACGTGATGATGGCCGAGTTTATATCATCGTTGACTTTCCCTATATTATCCATGATGAAACAGGTCTTGCTGTTTATGAAACGATTCCAATTGGGATTATTTTAACGGAGGATAATATTATTACCGTATCCTTAAAGGATTCTCCAATTATAGAGGAATTCCGAAAAAATCGCGTCAAAGAATTTTTTACGTTTAAAAAGACGCGCTTCGCTTTGCAGATTCTATTTGTAATCTCATCCTATTATCTTCGGTATCTAAAGCAAATCAATAAGAAAACAAATGAAATAGAACGAGAAGTACACCAATCGTTGAAAAATAAAGAACTTTATGCCTTTTTAGCTTTAGAGAAAAGTTTGGTTTACTTTACGACATCCTTAAAATCAAATAAAGTCGTCCTTGATAAAATCCTGCGTTTTAACTATTTAAAAATGTATGAAGAAGACAAGGATTTATTAGAAGACGTGATAATTGAAAAAACGCAGGCAATAGAAATGGCGGAAACGTACCGTTCGATCTTGAGCGGGATGATGAATGCTTTTGCTTCGATCATTTCAAATAACCTGAACATTGTGATGAAGTTTTTAACTTCAATTACAATTATCTTGTCTTTCCCAACGATGGTGGCCAGCTTTTACGGAATGAACGTGGATATTCCATTCCAGCATGCTACACATTCCTATGCAATCCCGCTAGTGATCTCTGCCTTTTTAACGAGTTTAACAGCGTTTATTTTTTGGAAAAAGAAATATTTCTAGATTACCAGCCAGTCAATTGGCTGGTTTTTTTATTTTCAATGATAAAATTTCCCTATTTTTTATTACCAGAAAAAATAATCTATTTACGTTCTAATTATTTTTATAGAAAATTAAAAATTTTCCCAACATTAATAGCTGGCGGATTGTTATTATATAAGAAATTTAACAATAGGCTAGAACATCAGCAAAACGGCTGTAGTGCAAAGGGAGAAGGGAGTTTTTGAATGAAAAAAGGGAAAATTCTAGGGGCTGCGGTAATGAGTGCGGTCATGGGGATATCGATGTTTGCAACCGCCGCATTCGGACAGCAATCTGCCAATCAGGAATCATATCGCGTCTTGATTCAAGGCCCGTCTGCGGAAAAAGCAAAAGCTAAGGCAAGCTATGGGGCCCGCTGGGAGTTTGAAGGGCAAGGATTTACAACAACGGTAAACGCTCAGCAATACCAGGCACTATTGAAAAATAAAAATCTAAACATTGAAAGACTTCCAGAGCTTCAGCTTGGCGTAAACCAGGATGCAGCCGCAAAGCCAGGAGGAACAACGGCTGCAGCGCCTAGTGATCAAACTCCTTGGGGGATTGAAGCCATCTATAATGATTCAGGAATAAAGGCAACTTCCGGTGGAAACGGTATTATAGTTGCCGTACTTGATACAGGTGTTAAAAAGGACCATAAGGATTTAGTTAATCAAGTTCTTCAGTGTAAGGATTTCTCCCAAATGAAAACCCCACTAGTTGATGGAAGTTGCTCTGACGGAAATGGACATGGGACACATGTTTCCGGTACCGTTCTTGCAAATGGAGGCAGTGACGGGAAAGGAATCTATGGTGTGGCACCAGGGGCAAAACTGTGGTCCTATAAAGTATTAAACGACCGTGGCTCAGGTTTTTCAGATGATATTGCGGCTGCAATCAGGGCAGTGGCAGATGGAGCAGGTAATTCAAACGTTATTATCTCAATGTCGCTCGGTTCAAGTTCAAAGGATTCGCTTATTTCTAGTGCTGTTGATTATGCCTACAGTAAAGGTGTGCTAATCGTAGCGGCTGCTGGAAACGACGGTCCTGGAGTCAACACTATTGGATATCCTGGAGCATTAGTGAATGTTGTTGCCGTTGCTGCATTAGAGAATGTTCAGCAGAACGGCACCTACCGTGTGGCAGATTTCTCTTCCCGAGGCAATCCGGCTACAGCAGGTGACTATAACATTCAAGAGCGGGATGTCGAGGTTTCGGCACCTGGCAGGGCAATTGAATCGACGTGGAAGGATGGAGGTTATAACACAATCAGCGGTACATCGATGGCTACTCCGCACGTATCGGGTCTTGCCGCAAAGATCTGGGCTGCAAATCCATCTTGGGATAATAAGCAGCTTCGCACAGAATTGCAAAATCGCGCCAAAGCGAATGATATTAAAGGCGGAACAGGAGCGGGTATAGGGGATGATTATGCATCCGGCTTCGGATTCCCTCGAGTAAATTAAATGAATATGTGCCATCCGGCACTGATGATTGGATGGCCCTGTAAAAATATTATTTATTTTTAAAAAAATCAGAAAAATAACTGTATGGAGAGTGACAATTCATGTAAAATAGTGTAAAAAGGAAGGCAAGCTAGGTGGCCATATGGAATTTGGAGCCCTGATTAAATTCTATCGTACACAAAAAGGAATGACGCAAGCAGAGCTTGCTAAAGGAATCTGCTCTGTCCCCCATTTAAGTAAGATTGAAAACAACTCGAAAGAAGCAAATGAGGAAACGATTTCCCTTTTACTTGAACGGCTGGAAATCGGACTGGAGGAAATGGACGAGAAAGAGGGCTTAATCCAGACTCTATTGGGACAGCTTGGGGAAAAAATCAATTATTATTTAAAAGATAAAATCGACGAAATCTATCAAAAACTCCAGGAAATGGAGCATATCATCCCATTTTCAAAGTTTATTCATACCTATGAATTATACAAGTATCGATATCTATTATTTAAAGGATTTTTGGCTGAGGCCGAAAGCCAAAAGGATTTATTATTTAAACAAAAGAAAAATTTTTCCCAACATGAAGAGTATTTATTTCGCTACTTTAATGCGATATGTTTAATTATGAAGGGACAGTATAAAGCTGCAGATGAATTACTCGAGGCATTGTATATTGATCCAAGTAATGATAGGCCTAACGCTGAATTTTTTTATCATCGTGCAATAGTAAAAAGCGCGTTAGAGCAATCAGGACATGCCATTCATTTTGGCAAAATGGCATTGCAGCTGTTTATGAACGAACATAATTTCTTCCGAATCCTTCATACGCTTATGATGTTAGGAATTAATTATACGCAATCGAATATTTATGAGGAAGCTGAAGACTGCTTCAAACACTTAATCCGCAATGCCGAATTATTAAAGCAGGAAAAGCTGCTTCCGCAAATTTATCACAATATGGGCTACCTGCAAAACAAAAAGAAAAATCCTAAGGAAGCGATAAGTTATTACGAAAAAAGCTTGGCCCTTCAGCCAATCAACAATCCGCATTATCTGGTGACCCTGTATTCAATTGGTGAGAACCAATATGCACTTCAAGAAACGGCTAAAGCAAAAGAGTGCTTTCAGGTTGTCAGTTCATTAGCGAAGGAGCTAGGTGTTAAGAAATATCGCTTGCTGGCAGATTTTTATATTTTCCACATCGTTTCTCCAGAAAAGGCGTTTAAATACTTAGAATCAAAAGTGATTCCCTATCTTGAAGCTACAAACGAACATCATAATGATCTTACCCGCTTTTACAAAATGCTTTCAGATTTCTATAGTCAACAAGGAACCTATTTGGAAGCAGTTAACTATTTAAATAAAATTACATGAGGAGGATATAAAATGAAAAAGGCTTTCATTCTATTATTTTCAGTTGCATTACTAGTTTTAGCCTCACCAGTCAGCAGCGCGAAACCTGTTAATGTCGCAGATGCTGCAACAGATCACCCTATTCTGCCTCCAGTATAATACAGTAAATAATTTACCCCCTGTTCACCAGGGGGTTTTTATTTTGCGGAAAACGCGATACCTTGAAATGTCTAGTTGAATAATAATAATAATAAAAAGTATTTCTTTGAAAGGATATCACAATGGATATTAAGAAAAAGGAAAATGAACAGGTTTTATCTGAAAGGGAAGAGTTAATCATTAAGCACGAAAAACAAATTGCCATCGGTGTCTGGATTCAAGCAGTGGGACAATTAATTGAATTGGTGGGCTTATACAGGCTTTATCTTATTAGTGATGAAGACGAACCTATGATTGAAAATCAAATTCTAACAGGAGCATCCCTGCAAACAATCGGCACATTTTTAGAAGCGATTGGCGTTACAGAAGAAATTGGCATTGACAGCGGCGAGATGAGCTTAGGTGCACAAAAATTAGCCGTAACGGGTGATTGGATTCAGGGATTAGGTGCAATATTGGAAGCTGTAGGCGGAACTGAAATTATTAAAGAAAACGCCAATTTATTTGTCCCATAAAAGGAATGAAACCAACGCTAATAAGGGTATCCTAATCACATGTGTTGAAAAATTATGGAAGAGGATTGAGGATACGATGAAATCATTTGTTGTTGGTTTTCACCAAGAAGACAATGTAGATGCAATGCAAATTCAAAAACTAAGCAAAGAGGATTTTGATAAAGCAACCGAAGGCGGAACGCGGCATTTATTTGAACTTGATACCAACATTGGCTTTTTTGTTTTTTTTGATGGAGAGGATGCTGATGGGCTGGTCTCATACATGGTGCTCCAATATGAAGAGGACAATGAAGAGCCAATGGCTTGTTACTCGTTCCAGTTGAAGGATTTTTATGAATTTATGGCGCTTTACTTAAGTGATCTTGGATTTAGCGAAGAAATGGAAGAAGAGGACCAGGAATACGGCCCCATTCATCATCTTGCACATCTTATGTTTCACATCGTCGAGGAAGGGCAAAGTCTTGAGGTATAAATGTGGAAATAATGAGAAAAAACAAGCACCGGACCTGAGTAGTCCGGTGCTTGTTTGTGTTAGCTTTTTGCTGTACCCTTTTTATTCACAATAACTCGGGCATTGCCCATGAAAAAGATCGTAATGGCAGCTAGGGCAATCGGGATTAATGTAAGCACAAAGGTATGTGTAATCGAATCCGACATTGCATGGACAATTTTATCCAAGATAAAGCTAGGGATTTTCGAGCGTTCGCTTGCTTGGAAAATTTGTCGTGGATCGCCCATTTGGAAACCTTGTCCCCCAGCACCCTGCATGCCTTTAAATGCCTCTTTGAGCTTATCCGTAAATAAGTTGTTTTGAAGCGAACCGAAGATAGTAACCCCGAGTGTCATCCCAAAAGAACGCAGGAATGAGTTCGTAGAGTTGGCTGTACCGCGGAATTGGGGCTCTAAATTATGCATCGATGCCGTCGGTAATAGCGAGAAAGAAAACCCAACGCCGAAACCGACAAGAATCATATAAATCGTTAATAGCCAGCGTGCGGTATCAACAGTTAAGGTTCCGAGGAGATACATGCCGACAACATATGAAATAATGGAAATAATCATCAAATTTCGATAAGAAGTTTTCGTTAAGAATATACCGCCTATCGAGCTTCCCGCTACAGACCCCAGCATCATCGGCGTCAAAATAAGTCCGGCATTCTTCGCGCTGCCCCCGTAGACTGCCTGCACAAAAATCGGAATAAACACTGTTAATATAATAAACGTGCCGCCATATAAAAAGGCCAAGATTTGCGAGGTAGCAAATAACCGCCTTTTAAAAAGCCATAGTGGCAAAATCGGTTCGGCTGCTTTTAATTCGGCAATGAAAAAGGCAATAAAAAAGACAAGAAAACTTGCAAATAAACCAATGATTTGAATAGAATCCCAGTCGTATTCTTTGCCGCCCAATTCAAGGGCAAACATTAAGCTAACGACAGAAATAATTAGCGTGATCGCTCCAGCCCAGTCAATTTTTTGCTTAGAGTGCTGAAGTGATTCATGATAATAACGAACGATTAAGATAATTGAAACAATGCCAATCGGAACATTTACATAGAAAACCCAATGCCAGCTGATATAATCAGTAATATAGGCACCAAGCAACGGCCCTAAAACGCTGGATGCCCCAAATACGGCACCAAGTAAGCCCGTCATTTTTCCGCGATTTTCAGGCGGGAAAATATCAAAAACAATCGTAAAGGCAATCGGCATAAGAGCACCGCCGCCGATACCCTGAATCGCTCGGTAAACACTTAACTGAACGATACTCTGGGCGATACCGCATAGAGCGGACCCAATAAGGAAAACGACTAATCCGAAAATAAAAAAGCGTTTCCGTCCGTACATATCAGATAACTTACCGAAAATCGGCATTCCCGCCATAACAGCAACCATATAGGCTGAGGTTACCCAAATAAATTTATCAAGTCCGCCGAGGTCGGAAACGATGGTCCCCATTGCTGTTGCGACGATCGTGTTATCCATCGCTGCCATCAGGATACCTAATAGTAAGCCTGCAACAACAGGTTTTATATTACTGTCTTTTTTTATCATAAAAATCTCCTTAAAATGGTCTTATAGGGTATTGGCCATAGTTGCCACGAGTCCTCCTCCTGATGACTATTTTAACTGATGAGTGAAATAAAATAAATTTTAAACAATAAAAAAAATCCCCTTTTGCAAGGGGATTAAATCATTGATTATTTTAAAACATCGTGATCGACATAACGTTCGCCATTCATTTCACTAATGACGTTGATCGCCACTTTTGCACCGTCACCAGCCGTGATGATCGTGTGCATGCTAACACCAGCGATAGTGCCGGCTGCCCAAATTCCTTCAATATTTGTTTTTCCTTGAGCATCAACGTCAAGGATCGTTTTAATTCTTGGTTCAGTTCCAGGCTTTGTGGTTAAGCCGATTGTTTCAGCAAGGTCAGCCATCAAACCAGTTGCAACAATGACATGCTTTGCTTCATATGCTGATTGGTCGGTTTCTACTTTAAATCCACCGTCGGTTTTAGTTACGTTTGTTACAGTAGCTTTAACCAGTTCAGCGCCAAATTTGCTGGCTTGTTTTTTGCCCGTTTCAACAAGGTCTGGTCCAGAGATTTCTAAAACGCCATAATGGTTTTCCATCCAGGCTCTCTTTGTCACGCTCTTATCATTATCGATTACCAGGGTTTTCTTGCCAGCTTTAGCTGTAAATAAGGCAGCACTAGCACCAGAAGGGCCTGCACCAATAACTACAACATCAAACATCTTCAAAACCTCCACTTTTTAAAGTTATTTCTTGTATTATCGTAGCGTAACAAAAAATGAAAGTAAAATGAATTGCTTGTTTGAGATATTGGGAAAACGAAGTAATTGATAAGATTCTCTTGTATTATTTTTAACATCCATATACTGTAATATTTAAGAAGGTGATAGTGATGGTGGAAATTGTTCCGCTTGGTGATTTGGCCATTCGCGGCAGACTACAGGGGGTTACACCAGAATAGGCACGGTTATTTCAACAGATCTTCCAAAGCTTGCTCAGGCGGTGTCTGACACCGTTATACAGTTCTCCACCATGTCATTAGAGGAAGCACAACATTTGTATTTACAAAATCAGATTTTATTAAAGCATTTGTCGCTTGCAGCAAAATAAAAAGTCCTAATTTTTACAGTGATAAGACCGAATCCTCAGCCGGACAGGAAATTGGAAATAATATAATTAATTATATTTACTATTAGTAGCCTATCAGGTAAAATGTATTTTGTACAATACATATAGAAATAGTAGGGATTAAAATACTTCACTAAAACTACTATTCTTGTTGTTATAAAAATATAAAGCATAGGGGGAAGACAAAATGGTTCGTAAAAATGTAAATATTCTTGTAGCCATTTTACTCAGTATTTTATTAGTACTTGCAGGCTGTTCTTCAAAGACGAAGGATAATGCAAGCACTAAAGATAAAGGTGATACTGCAAATAAACCAGATACCTTTATTTATGGAATTGACGGAGATCCAGGTAACGCAGTAAACGTTATTTCAACAGGTGACCGTTATGGATTAATGGAAATTAAAACTATTTACTCTCCATTGTATATGTATAACGGAAAGGATAATGTTAAGTACTTCTTGGCCGAAAGCATGACTCCTTCAGAAGATTTCTTAACATATACAGCAAAATTAAGAAAAGGTGTAAAATGGCATGATGGACAGCCATTTACGGCCGATGATGTTGTTTTCACGTATGAGCAAATGTTAAAAGAAGAAAATGGCGGCTGGGCAAGAAGCCAACTGATCTTTAATAACCAACCAGTTAAAATTGAAAAAGTGGATGACTATACAGTAAAATTCACGCTACCAACTGTCAGTATGGGAGCAATGGAAGCTTTAGGCAATATTTTCATCATGCCGAAACATGTTTATGAAGGGGAAGCAAATATTGCTAACAGCCCTAAAAATGCCACTCCAGTTGGTACTGGTCCATACAAATTAAAAGAATATAAAGCAGGGGAAAGCGTCACGTTTGAAAAGAATGATGATTATTTCCTAGGCGCACCTAAAATTGCAAAAGTTGTTTACCGTATCATCATGGATCCAAATACAGCTACATTGGCTCTGCAAAAAGGGGAAATTAATGCCCTTGCGATCCAGCCATCCGATACAAGTAAGTTTAAAGGTAATGACAACGTTGCGATTAAACCATACGATGAAGGGCGAATCGGTTACTTAGCCTTTAACTTAAGCTCAAAAGCAGTACAATCAAAGGATGTAAGAACCGCATTAGCCTTCGGTTTGAATCGTGACGAAATCAATACAGCAAGCTATGTTTCAACTGATTATTCCAAGCCAGCTTATTCATTCTTACCCAAAAAAGCAACCTATTTCACTGAAAATGTTGAAAAACATAAATTCGATACAAAAAAAGCAAAAGACCTACTGGCAAAAGCCGGAGCATCTAATTTAAAATTAAAACTAGCATTTATCGCCAATAATCCAATCCAGCAAAAGCAAGCAGCTGTTATTCAACAAAACTTGAAAGCGGCAGGCGTTTCAGTTGAGTTAGTTGGTATGGATGCGACAGCTTTAAGCAAGAAGCTTCAAAGCGTCCAAACGGACTTTGATATGTATCTAAGCGGATATATCATGGGAATTGACCCAGATACCTTTAATTCCTTATTTGTTACAAATGGTGAAGCAAACTACATGCACTATAGTAATCCAAAAGTGGATGAGTTATTTAATCAAGGCCGTGTAGAAAAAGATGATGCAAAACGTAAAGCTATTTATGAAGAAATTCAAAAGCTCATCATTGATGATGCTGCGTTCTATCCATTAACAGAGAACAAACGAATCCTTTCGATTGATTCAAGAATCAAAGGTATTGAGGAAGCTGCTTTAGTTCCAGTTTACACATTTGAAGATATGTCAAAGCTATCCTATTAAAAAAATAAAGGTTTTAGTAGATAAAGATAAACAGTTCGCTGTTTATCTTTATTTATTAAGACCAAAAGGAATAAAATGATAGAGTAGGACAGCGTAAGGAGTGAGATTATTTTTGTTAAAGTATATTTTGAAACGAATTTTACAGGCAATCCCTTTGCTTTTCATTATTTCGATTATTTGTTTTACGCTCATTCAATTGGCTCCATATGATGCAGTTGACGCGATGACAACACCAAACATGACGAAGAAAACAGTGGAACTAATAAAAGCAAGATATGGATTAGACCAGCCAGCCTATATGCAATATGTTTATTGGATAAAAGGGATTTTGAGCGGTGAATGGGGATATTCTATTGTAACGCATGAAAGTATTACAAATGATCTTTCCGCAAGGATACCGAATACGATTCTGCTTGTCCTTCCTGCTTACATTCTTGCACTTTTATTTTCTATTATTCTTGGGTTGATTGCAGGAGCGAATAGAGGGAAATGGGCGGATAAAATCATTGATGGCTTAAGCTCGTTTGGGATTGCGATACCGAGCTTTTGGATGGCGATGATTCTAGTGTTTATTTTTGGCTATCTTCTTAATTTATTACCAATCCTTGGGATGCACACCATTGGGAGTGAAGAATCATTCTCTGACCTGCTAAGTCATATGGTGCTTCCTTGCACCGTGTTGATGCTGTCTTTCATGCCTGAGCTTGTTCGATATGTACGCTCATCCACCATTGGACAGCTTTCCGAAGATTACGTCATGGTGCAACAGGCATACGGTGCCGCTTCTAGTTGGATTTTATTTAAGCATGTACTCAGAAACGTTCTGCTTCCCATCATTACGATTGTAGGGATGAGCCTTCCGATGCTTGTTACCGGGGCCGTCGTAACAGAAACGGTATTTGGCTGGCCTGGAATTGGGACATATTTTGTCAAAGCAATCCAAGGGTTTGATTACCCAGTTGTTATGGCCATCATGCTGCTGTCCTCAAGCCTTGTGATTATCGGTAATTTGCTATCCGATCTTTTATATTGCATCGTCGATCCGAGAATCAAGGGAATGGGGGAATAGAACATGGCCGGAAAGAAAAATAGAAGAATGACCCAGTTTAAAAATGAATTAAAACGTAATAAAACGGCTGCCATTGCCCTTATTTTTCTTATTCTTATTTTAGTCATATCCATTTTCGCCTTTCTCTCACCTTATCCTCCTGATCAGGTCGATGTAACTAGTGTCCTTCAGGGACCAAGTGCGGACCATTGGTTCGGTACAGACGAGCTTGGCAGAGATTATTTAACACGAGCCTTATATGGCGGACGAATCTCCCTTGCTGTCGGAATTTTAGCCATGCTTATTTCGACTAGTATTGGCGTATTGGTGGGATCGATAAGCGGCTATTTTGGCGGAAAGGTAGATAACTTTTTAATGAGAACGGTTGATGTGATTTCTTCGATTCCGTGGATGATTCTTGTTACAGTTGTAAGTATTTATCTGACACCGGGGTTAAAAGCGATTATTCTCGTCATTGGTCTGTTTACCTGGATGAGTACGGCAAGGCTTGTACGTGCCGAAACTCTTTCGATAAAAGAAAGAGAATATGTTTTATATGCGAAATCATCAGGACAATCATTGAAAAAAGTCATTTTGAAGCATATTATTCCAGCTGTCTTTCCTACTTTTATCGTCGCATCCACCGTTAGTATCGCCAATGCGATCTTGATGGAATCAGCCTTAAGTTTTCTTGGTCTTGGAATTCAACAGCCATTATCTTCATGGGGAAGCATGCTTCAAAATGCACAGGGGAACTTAGGGAATGCTCCCTATATGGCCATATTGCCTGGACTTCTTATCGTACTGACGGTTTATTCTTTTAATAGACTCGGAGATATTCTTAGGGCCGTAGTCGAGCCGAAGACAAGTGGGAAATAGGAGGGTTGGATGAAATGAGTACCATTATGGAAGAGAATAATAGATTACTTGATGTAAAAAACCTCCGGACGAACTTTTACAATGGCAAAGCAAAAATGGAAGTAGTCCGAGGAATTGATTTCACTGTGCAAAAGGGAGAAATACTAGGGATTGTTGGTGAATCCGGGAGCGGAAAAAGTGTCATGGTTAAATCGATTCTCGGCATTATCCCGAGGAACGCGAAAGTAGATGCCGGTGAAATTGTTTTAGATGGAAAGCGTATTGAAAATCTATCGAACAAAGAAAAAAGGGCGATTAGAGGTCGCGATATTGCTATGATATTCCAAGACCCGATGACTGCTCTTAATCCCTTAAAAAAAGCTGGGGATCATCTGATTGAATTATTAACAAGGGTCAGGGGCATGAACAAGAAGGAAGCCAAGCTTGAGGCTGTTGAACTGTTAAGAATGGTCGGTATCCCTTCTCCTGAAACGCGCGTGGACCAATATCCGCATGAATTTAGCGGAGGAATGAGGCAAAGGGTATTGATCGCCATGGCATTAGCGTGCAATCCTAAGCTGTTAATAGCAGATGAACCTACAACTGCACTGGATGTCACAATTCAAGCACAAATCCTGGAACTCTTAAAAAAACTTCAGCAAGAAAACGATATGTCAGTCGTGTTAATTACACATGACCTCGGAGTGGTAGCGACGATTTGCAGCCGAATATTGGTGATGTATGCCGGAATGGTGATGGAGGAAGGGTTGGCCCATGAAATTTTTTATTCACCTAAGCATCCTTATACAAAGGCATTATTAAATTCCATTCCTAGAGTGGATGGGGAGAAAACAAGATTAAAGCCAATTAAAGGGGCTGCCCCATCGCTTCAAAATATACAGAGCGGCTGCCCATTTGCAGGAAGATGCGATTTGGCTATTGAAAAATGTTTCACTTCAGTACCAGAATACAAGAGCTTTTCATCAACGCAAAGAAGTATGTGCTTTTTAGCAGGGGAAGGGGATCATCTAGATGACTAAGTCTAAGCAAAAACTTATTGAAGTTAACAATCTAAAAAAATACTTCCCTTTAAAATCCTCCATTATTAGTAAAAATAAACAAGTTGTGAAAGCTGTTGATGATATCTCGTTTCATATTTATAAAGGGGAAACGTTTGGGCTAGTTGGTGAATCAGGATGCGGCAAATCCACATTGGGGAGGACTATCAATCGTTTGTACGACCCGACGTCAGGAGAAATTCTTTTTGATGGCAAGGATATTGCCAATCTATCGAATAAAGAATTGCAGCCCTATCGAAAAAGAATGCAAATGATTTTTCAAGATCCGTATTCATCACTTAACCCATATATGAGTGTCGAAGAAATCATCGATGAACCGCTGGAGATACACACTTCTCTTTCGAAAAATGAACGAAAAGGAATCATGGTTGATATTCTTGAAAAGGTCGGTCTAAAGAAAGAAGACCTGGAAAAATACCCGCATGAATTTAGCGGTGGACAGCGCCAACGGATTGGAATTGCACGGGCGTTATCGATAAATCCTGAGTTCATTCTTTGTGATGAGGCCATATCTGCTCTGGATGTCTCCATTCAAGCTCAAGTCATAAATATGTTAGAAGATTTACAGAGTGAGATGAAGCTTACGTATTTGTTTGTCGCACACGATTTATCCATGGTCCGCCATATCTCAGACCGAATAGGTGTCATGTATCTGGGTAAACTGGTCGAGATATCTAACAGCGACGAGTTATACCATAAACCGCTGCATCCATATACGCAAGCGTTATTGTCTGCTATTCCAATACCAGATCCAATCAAGGCACAAAATAGCAAACGTGAAATTATTACTGGAGAGCTTCCGAGTCCAATAGAAATGGAAACCGGCTGCCGATTTCGATCGCGCTGTCCATTTGCCAAACCAATCTGTGCAGAAGTCGATCCGCAAATGAAACAAGTGGATGGAGAGCATTTTGTCGCCTGCCATTTATACTAAACGAAGGTGGATGAAATTAATGGAAAAAGTAAAATTAGCGTTAAATTATGCACTCATGCTGGAAATGATGAAAGCAAAAGGATTCAATAATCCAACCATCGTTGCTCTCTTAAATGAGGGAAAGGAAGAATTGCTTGAGAGCATGGGGGAAGGAATTCCTACATGGAAATCGTTGATCGACTATTACCATATGAACAAAGTTAAATGCCACCAAGCACTAAAGGAAGGTTATGAATTTTCTTTTATGACAAAAGGAGCACTCAAGTCTTTGCTGAATATTAAGTTTGCGATGAATGAAGGCGAAGATTTCGTTGATACTGGCGAGTTTTTAGACACAGTAAAAATGACCAGTGACAACCTGGAGGCACTCCGTGAAATGATTGCTAAAAATTGGACAATTGTTTTACAAGAAGAAAACTATAGCGAAGACGTTCATCTTCTAAAAATTGAACTGACTCATAAACCGAATTTTAATTTTAAATAACTAGTAAAATAAAAAGAACCATCATTTCCGTCCTGGGATTGATGGTTCTTGTGTTTAAATTGATATAAATGGTCTTTCTTAGTCTTTGTTAATCTTGTTCTCATATCTACATAAACAAACGAGCTGCGCTTTACTTCTGGGTTCATTTTTCCTTCACGCTCAAGCTTTTCTCGTAATTTCTTGGCATTAGATTTTGCCAAATTAATCACTCCTTAAATTAAATTCATTCCATTATATAACAATTATTTTATTCTGAAAACAAATTTATAAAAATTTAAGAAATTCATTATGAGTTCTTTAGAATTTAGGTTTATTCTAAGATAAATGCAAATTTTTAAAAGGTGGATTTTCATGTCAATCCGTAAAAGTCTCTTTCTTTCGAATGCTGCCATGGTCATTATGCCGATCATCATCTTCATTCTTTATTTTACCCTGTTGAATGTCTTGTTCAGCGGTGATTTTAAACTTCTTAGCAATAACTATCACCGTGGCTGGCAATCAGGGGCAGGCGGACAGAATATTGAAGTATTTAATCAATTAAAGAAAACCGCCTCTTTAGAAGAGGAGAAATTTTCGAACCCGTCATACCAGGGTGCCATATCCAAGGAATTGGAGGATATGAATGCCGGTATCATTATCCGAAAAGATAAAAAAGTTTTGTTTTCATCTGATAATGTAAGTAATTTGAAAAAAGAAACGCTGCCAGCTTTCGGAAATGAAGGATATCAACCTATGGTCAGGCTTGGACAGCAGCCTTATTCAATCAGGCAGCATGATTTTTATTTTAAGGACGGGACAGAAGGTACCATTTTTTTATTCGATAAAGGGGTGCCGTTTATCCAATTTGCTAGAAGATTCTTTCCGATGATATTCATTGGATTTGTGCTTATTTTGGTACTAACAAATTCTGTTCTCTCCTATTTTATGTCAAGACGAATTCTTAAGCCAATTAATCAAATGTCCGCAGCTGCAGCAAAAATTAGTGCAGGCAATCTTGATTTCCATTTGGAACCAACGCGAAAAGATGAATTAGGAACACTAGTAAAATCCTTTGATGAAATGAGAGAGAAATTAAAAAAATCAGCCGAACTCAGGGAACAATACGAAAAAAATCGCCGTGAACTCATTGCTAATATTTCCCATGATTTAAAGACTCCCATTACATCTATTCGGGGCTACGTGGAAGGAATTAAAGATGGAGTTGCCAATACAGAAGAAAAGTTCGAGCGTTACCTAGATACCATCCATGCCAAGGCAACTCATATGGACCGTTTAATTAATGAACTATTTCTTTTTTCAAAATTAGACGTCAATAGTGTCCCGTTTAATTTTGAAAAAGTTGAACTGACTCCCTTTTTAGAAGATTATCTCGAGGAAATAAGGCTGGATTTGAGCTATGAAGGTACGCAATTAGTCCTGCTGACGAATTTCCGAATAGCGGTGTATATGGACCGAGATAATATCATCCGAGTAATGAATAATATTATTTTTAATAGTGTGAAATATATCGAAAAAGGTAAATGCCGAATTCAGATTTCCTTCAAAGAACAGGGGGAAATGGTAAAGGTCTCTATATGTGACAACGGGCCTGGAGTCCCAGCTAATGAGATTTCCAATATATTTGACCGTTTCTATCGTGGCGACCCTTCCCGCAGCTCGGATACAGGTGGAAGCGGTCTAGGACTTGCTATAGCTGCCCAAATTATTCAAGCCCATGGTGGTGAGATTTGGGCAGAAAATTCTTCTGGAAGAGGTTTAAGTATCCATTTTACTCTTCCAAAATCGAATGATAAAGGTGAAAACTAATGAGTGAAATATTAATCATTGAGGATGAACGGAGTATTGCAGAGCTGGAACGTGATTATTTAGAAATTGCAGGCTTTGAAGTTGAAATTGCAACAGATGGAAAAACGGGGCTTGAGGCTGCCCTTAATCAAAACTACCGATTAATATTGCTGGATTTAATGCTGCCAAATATTAATGGGTTTGAGATTTGTAAGCAAATTCGAAAAGAGAAAGACATCCCTATCCTTATGGTTACTGCCAAAAATGAGGACATAGATAAGGTTCGCGGTTTGGGACTGGGGGCCGATGATTATATCGTTAAACCATTCAGCCCAAGTGAACTTGTCGCCAGAGTTAAAGCACATTTGGCGAGATATGAGCGGCTGATCCGAAAAAGTGTGCCGCTCGATGAAATTCAAATTCGCGGCCTGCAGATTAATAAATCCTCCCGTCAGGTTTTTATTAATGAAAAGGAAGTAATCTTAACAGCGAAGGAATTTGATTTGTTAACCTTCTTAGCCCTTCATCCTAACCAGGTTTTTACGAAAGAGCACCTGTTTGAACGGATTTGGGGACTTGAATCGATGGGGGATACTGCAACTGTAACCGTTCATGTAAGAAAAATTCGTGAGAAAATCGAAACTGATCCAACCAATCTTCAATATATTGAAACAGTTTGGGGAGCAGGGTATCGATTTAAAGGATATTAAATTGCTTGTTGAGGATGTCCTGCTAGCGGGGGCATCCTGTTTTTTATTTCGAACGATTGGGTAAAAGGTGCATCCGAGTCCGCAATAACGATAAAGTTTAGAAATATTTAAGAATTGCTTTAGAAGGAGTTTAGATATTCTGTTTAAACTAAAGCTTGTAAAACATCAAGGAGGTGACGGGGCTGAAAGTTTCGCATAAAGCCAAGAGATGGCTGCTGATTTTTCATATATTATTCGCAGCAATCATGCTGGGAAATATGACGGCTTTTCTTATTTTTAGTATTACAGCAGCAGCGGCAAGTGATGATGGCTTAATTCAAGCATGCTATCAAGCCATGCATATCCTTTCGAAAACATCAGTGCGAGCTTCTACCATTGGAACGACTATAACAGGCATTCTACTTTCCGTTTGGACCAAATGGGGATTGTTCAAATATTATTGGATCATTTCAAAAGAGGGCCTGACAGTACTTTGTATCGTTCTAAACTTGTGGGGTATGTACACTTGGACCCTTCAAGCTATAAGCAAAACAGATGACCTTTTCTTTGTCAAAACCGAGCTTTGGACTGGGATTATTATTCAAATCATATCACTCGTGCTGATGTACATTATTTCAGTAATTAAACCATGGGGGAAAAGAGTTAGCACCGCCACCTAAGAAATTGGAGGCTTTGCTTTCCTCACATGGTTGAAAGGGCAACAAAACTATTAAGGAAAAACCATTATAAATTTAGGAGTTGATTCATATGCATCACTGGGGATATTTTCACCCTTTCGCATTTATTTTCCCTTTACTTTTCATTGCTTTTTTTGCAGCTAATTTTATAATGTGGAGGCGTAGAGGCAGATTTTGTTTTCAAGGTAATGCCGATGCACAGGTAATCCTGGCAAAAAGATTGGCATCAGGGGAAATTGGTGTCGAGGAATATGAAAAAATAAATGAAATCCTGAAGAAAAAATAAAAGTAAAGACCCTCTTGAAAATCAAGGGGGTCTTCGAGTTTAATTAATTCGCTCTTTATATTGCTTAACTTTCTCTTTTTTACGACTGTGAAGGAAGTAATAAAGGACGATCCCGATAAGGATATAAAATGAACTTAAAAAGTAAAACGAGCCAAAGCCCATTTTTGCAACTAACAAGCCTACAACGAATGAACCTAATCCAATTCCAGTATCAAATATCGATAGGAAGGTTGCAGTTGCAAGCCCTCGTTTTTTAGGAGGGGCATCTTGAAGGGCAATGGTTTGAAAAGTTGGAAAAAGTGTTCCCCACCCTAAGCCGATCAATCCAGCTGAAAATAGGAATGTGCCGGCTGTACCACTATTACTTAATAGAAACATCCCAATGGCAAATAAAACAATAGAAGGGAAAACAATCACGTTTGGACCACGGAGGTCAAACAATTTGCCAGTAAAAGGTCTTGAGATTAAAAGAACAACTGCATAAACTACAAAGAATAAGCTTGAAACGGCTGATAAATGAACTTCAGTTGCATACACATTGACGAAGGAAAGAATCGATGAATAAACAAGTGCAAAGAATGCGCCAATTAGTGAAATGGGAACAGCTGAAGCTTCAAAGAAATTACGAAATGAAAAAGTCGAATAAGCGACTTCCTGCTTAGGTTGTTCTCTCTTCTCTATTTTTACAAAGAATCCAGCAATGAGCGATGCTAACGCACCAATTATACTTAGTGTAAATAATACTTTCGTTCCCCATTGATTCATAGCAGTAATACCTATAAATGGACCGAGGACCATTGCAAGATTGGCCGACATAATAAAATAGCCCATGCCCTCGCCCCTGCGTGAATTCGGAATAATATCAGCGACAATAGTACCAGCGGCTGTTGTTGCCATTCCAAAACCAATCCCATGCAAAAAGCGAATGGTCAGCATACCAGAAATTGTTTTTGGAAAAAAGTAAAATAGCGAGGCCGCAAAGAATATTATAAGGGCTGTTAAAAGAATTTTTTGATGGCCAGCCCGTTCGAGCCATTTGCCGGCGATCGGACGTGAAATGATGGCAGAAATCAAGAATACTGTCGTCATCAGACCTGCTTCAGAAGCGCTGCTATGATATTCCTGTAGTGCGAAATTTGGCAGAGTAACAAGTAAGAAATAAAAGGTTAGAAAAAGAAAAAAGTTACTTAAGGAAATACTAATAAAATCCTTCGTCCATAATTTTGTTTTATCCATATGTTGCACTCCTTATTTAAGCTGCTGTAACCAGCTTTTTTGCAAACTTAATAGCTCTTCCTGTGAAGATAGTGGAAAATTATCTAATAAAAATTCATTTGATTCAAAAACGGCTTTTTCCCAATTTGGGTATTCAGACAATGCCAGGTCAGTTAATTGAATGATTTTCTCGCGCTTGTCTTTGCCTTGCACCTGTCTGACATATCCTTGTTTAACTAGTCGCTGAATGGTGCGGGTCATTGGCGGTGCTTCGACAAACAGGTAATCACATATTTCTTTTTGAGATAAGGAACCTTTTGTTTTTAAAACGAAGATGACCGACCATTGTGAGCCGTATAATCCTAATGGCTTCAATGCCTCATTCAGTTTATTGGTAAGATGACGTGAAAGCTGATGCAGTGTATGGAACAATTCGTGGGTATTCAATGTGGATTCACTCCAAAAATAATTAGTTACCTAGGTAACTATATTCCTTTAATTGAAAAATGTCAAGGTAAGTGTGTTTTGTGGAATATAATAAAAAATCCGCGGAAATATAATCCGCGGAAAAAAATCATCTAACTAATTTATCTCAAAACATTAAAATACCTAGCTTCTGGATGTGCAAACACCATGGCTGAAACAGAAGCCTCAGGTTCCATCATGCAGCCTTCAGTCAATTCAATACCGATTTCTTCAGGTTTAATTAGTTTAAATAATTTTTTCTGATCTTCTAAATCAGGACAGGCCGGATAACCGAACGAGAATCGCTGACCTTGATATTTTGCGGCGAACCGGTCTTGCATTGTAAAGTTTAGTGGATCAGGGAAGCCCCAGCGGTCACGCATCTGCCGGTGAATTAATTCGGCAAAACCCTCTGCTGTTTCTAGTGCCAATGACTGAAGTGCATGACTTTCAAGGAATCGACCTGCGGCTTTAAATTCGTCAGCTTTCTCACGAATGCCTCTTCCAGCAGTGACAGTGAAGAAACCAACATAATCCTTAACTCCACTATCAACCGATTTAATAAAATCCGCCAAACAAAGATGAGGCTCAGACTCTTGTCTAGGGAAATCAAACGTTTCAATGATTTCCTCTGGATTTTCCGGATTATAAATATTTACCTTATTCCCTTCTGATTGAGCAGGGAAAAACTGATAAAGAGCTTGAGGTGTAATCCAATTGTTTGCAGTCGCATCAGCAAGCAATTGATCAACCACTTCTTTTACTTTTAAAGCTTTTTCATCTTTTTCAGCGATTAATTTGGCGATTTTTCCTTTAACTCCAAGGTGATGTCCAATAAGCATTTGCATATTTATATAAGGCTCAATATGTGATAAAGAATAAGACCTTAAGATATGTCTTTTTGTATCCATTGGAGTAAAAACTGGCACTTTTGTAGAAACAGATGGCTTTGGTTTTACGGCAACAGACACAGCAGACCGACTTGGAATATCTCTTGGAATTTCAGCTGCTGCCAATTTTTCTTGTTTTTCAACAAGGAGTTTTTGATGTTCTTCAGGTGATTGCAGCTGATTAGCAAGTGACAATCCGGTCATGGCATCTTTAGCATAAAGCACTAGTCCATCGTACTCTTTAGCAATTTTTGTATCTGTAAACTTACGGGAAAGTGCAGCACCGCCAACTAGAATAGGCATGGAAAGTCCTGCTTCCTTCATGTCTTGTGCTGTTAACACCATTTGCTGCGCCGATTTTACTAGCAAACCAGAAAGTCCAACCATATCTGGTTTTTCATTTTTGATAGCTTGAACCAATTCAGTCGGAGTCACTTTAATTCCTAAGTCAACCACATTATAGCCATTATTGCTCAGAATGATATCAACAAGGTTTTTCCCGATGTCATGAACATCACCTTTAACCGTTGCTAATATAACTTTCCCTTTTGATGCAGAGACATCGCCTTTTTCCATGTGGGGCTCTAAAAAAGCAACTGATGCTTTCATTACCTCAGCACTTTGCAGTACCTCAGCCACTATAAGTTGATTGTCATTAAAAAGACGGCCAACTTCCTTCATGCCGTTCATTAACGGACCATTAATTATATCAAGTGGTGCAGGGTACACCTTAAGCGCTTGATCCAAGTCAGGAAGCAAACCTTCTTTTGTGCCTTCAACAACATAATACGAGAGACGCTCTTCTAGGGTCATATCTGGTAAAGTACTCTTTGCTTCTTTCTTTTTGCCACGATAAAACTCCGTAAAAGTAGCTAATGTTTCATCTGTTGTCGTAAATAAAAGATCATCTGCTAACTTTACTTCCTCTTTTGAAATAGATGCAAAGCGTTCAAGCTTCTCAGTGTTTACGATGGCATAATCGAGGCCAGCCTGTGTACAGTGATATAGGAACACAGAATTTAATATTTCTCTTCCAACTGGCGGTAAACCGAAAGAAACATTACTTATTCCAAGTATGGTCTGAACTCCGGGAAGCTCCTCCTTAATTAACCTAATCCCTTCAACTGTTGCCTTAGCAGAACCAATGTATTGCTCATCTCCCGTACCAACTGGAAAAACAAGTGGATCAAAAATTAAATCCTGGGATTTAAGACCGTATTTGTTCACCAAAAGGTCATGGGAACGTTTGGCAATCTCAAGCTTTCGTTCTGCTGTAACTCCCATGCCTTTCTCATCAATGGTACCTACGACTACTGCAGCGCCATATTTGTGTATTAATGGTACAACCGCTTCAAAACGCTCTTCTCCGTCCTCAAGATTAATCGAATTAATAATTGCTTTACCTTGAGAATATTTAAGCGCCTTTTCAATAACCTTTTCATCGGTAGAATCTATAACAAGAGGAACCTTAACCTTCTTTACTACCTCCTTAATAAAATTCTCCATATCAACGATTTCGTCACGGTCTGGATCAGCAAGGCAAATATCAATAACATGCGCTCCGCCCTTAACCTGCGCGCGGGCAACTTCAGAAGCTTCTTCAAATTTTCCTTCGGTAATTAATCGTTTAAATTTACGAGAGCCAATTACGTTTGTCCTTTCACCAACCATGATAGGTCTTAATGTAGGATCATCATAAACAAAAGGTTCAATACCAGAAACCATGTGTACAGTAGATTGTTTTGTTTCTCTAGGTTTAAAGTTTTTCATAGCCTCAGATATTGCTTTAATATGTTCAGGTGTGGTACCACAACAACCCCCGACTATATTAAGCCAGCCATGAGCAGCAAAATCAGATAATTTTTTCGCCAGAATTTCCGGCGTTTCGTGGTAGTGTCCTTCTTCATCTGGCAAACCGGCATTAGGGTAACAGCTTACTGCTGTTGTAGCAAGCTCTGATAAAGAACGAATATGATCCTGCATGAACTCCGGTCCTGTAGCACAGTTTAGTCCAACGGCAACAGGATTCATATGCTCAATCGATATAAAGAAAGCCTCAATTGATTGTCCCGCAAGAGTCGTTCCCATTGGCTCAATCGTTCCTGATATCACAATTGGAAGTGTTGTTCCGGTCTTGGAAAAAGCACTTTGGATCCCTGCGAATCCAGCTTTTACATTCAACATATCCTGGCTGGTTTCAAGAAGGAGCAGGTCCACACCGCCATCAATTAAGCCTAGAGCTTGTTCCTCGTAGCTGGCTGTAAGTTCATCAAAGGTTGTTCCGCCTGTAACGCTTAACGTTTTCGTAGTGGGCCCCATAGAACCAGCAACATAACGAGGCCATTCTTCGGAATAAACTTTTTGCACTTCGCCAATTGCGATCATTGCAGCGATTTTATTAATTTCATAGGCTTTATAGCCGAGTCCATACTCATCAAGGACGATGCTTGTAGCGCCAAATGTATTTGTTTCAATGATGTCGGCTCCAGATTCAAGATATTCCCGATGTATGTTGGCAATAACAGAAGGGGCGGTCAGATTCAGGTTTTCATTACATCCTTCCAATTCCTCACCGCCAAAATCATCAGCGGTAAGGTTGACACGCTGGAGCATTGTTCCCATAGCTCCGTCCATAACGAGGATTCGTTTCTTTAACTGATCAGTAAATGATGTTTTCGGCAATGTTGTTCCTCCTCACTTCACTTGCCCGCTGATTGGCATATTGAGCAAGCTCAGCGGTTAATTCATAACGTAAAAACGGTGTAATTAAATAAATCCCGTTGAATAAATCTAATGCTGCATCAATTAATGACTTTGTTATGTCAATTCCCAGGCGGGTTGCTGCCAGCGGATTATCGTTCATATTGGCCATTTGTTCACGTATGGAATCAGCAATTTTGATCCCCGGTACTTCATTATGAAGGAACTCTGCATTCTTGCTGCCTGTTAACGGCATAAGGCCAATATAGATAGGTGCATCTAAATGCTTCGTATTTTCATAGACTTCAAGTAACTTTTCTTCTGAAAAAACAGGCTGAGAGATAAAGTAATCGGCCCCGAATTCAACCTTTTTCTCCAATCGCTTGACAGCTTTTTCAAGCGAGCGGACATTGGGATTAAAGGCAGCAGCAATGCTAAAAGCCGTTTTCTGTCCCAAGTCCTTTCCGGAATATGACAAGCCTTCGTTCATTTGCTTAATCATTTTGATTAGTTCAAATGAAGACACATCATAAACGGAAGACGCACCCGGAAAATCTCCTACTCTTGCTGGGTCGCCTGTAATGGCTAAAACATCATGCATACCCAGCGTATGAAGGCCCATTAAATGGGATTGCAAGCCGATAATATTTCGATCTCGGCAAGCGATGTGGATAAGCGGCCGCATTCCTAATTGTTCTTTCACTAGATATCCCAATGATTCATTGGAAATTCGAACTGTAGCAAGAGAATTATCCGCCAGAGTAATAGAATCAATGCCTGCTTCCTTCAACGCTTTAGCCCCTTCGAAAAACTTTGTGGCATCCAGCTTTCTAGGTGGGTCTAATTCTACAATAACCGATGTTCTCTCTTTCACAATTTCTTGCAGAGGAGTGTGCTCCCTTACTGGTGGTTCAACAATGATCTTCTTTGGTTTTAATTGTACTATTTTTTCAGTAACCGGAACACTATTCTTTAATTCTTCTGCAAAAGCTCTAATGTGTTCAGGCGTTGTTCCGCAGCAGCCGCCAAGCAGCCGTACTCCCTGTGTACGGAACGCTTTTGCGGAATTGCGGAAATAAGTTCCATCTCCCTCGGTATAATGGAACTTTCCATCCGTATAGGCAGGGAGACTAGCATTTGGATAGGCGGAAAGAAAGGCACGTTCAGGCAATTCGACCTGCTCCAAAGCTAATAACATATGATGGGGGCCAAGCCGGCAATTAAGACCGACGATATCCGCTCCAAGAGCTTCAAGTCTTTTTAATGCGTCATTGACAGGAGTCCGGTCCTGTAAAAATCCAGGCTCTTGATGGGATACCTGCGCAATAATCGGTAGCTTTGTTTCCTTTCTGGCTATGGTTAGAACCGTTTCAAGTTCTTCAAAATCGTAAAAGGTTTCAAGCAATAATCCATCCACACCTTCAAGAAGGAGGCAATATAATTGCTCCCGAAAGCTGCGCTTTAATTCTTCTAACGTAATGGAATCTGGCTTAACACCTCGATTTCCACCAATTGTTCCAAGAACGTAAGTACTATTTTGGGCTGCTGCCTTTTTGGCAATAGAAACTGCAGCACTGTTAATTTCCTTAACAGAATCCTCTAAACCATACCTTTGCAGCTTTAAATAGTTTGCGGCATAAGTATTAGTTTGAATAACGTCAGCACCGGCATAAATATAAGCCCTATGAATATTTTGGATGTGGTCTGGCTGGGAAAGGTTCAATTCCTCTAAACAACTATCCTTACCGAACGAATACAATAATGTACCCATGGCCCCGTCGGCTATTAAGATTTGATTTTTTAATTTTTCTAAAAAGCTCATATACATTCTCCTTGTTAATAAACCAAATCATTTTGGTACTGCTTCGCTAGGGCCTGTGAAAAATCCTTTATTATGTCATCAGGGTTTTCTAATCCAACAGATAGCCGCAGCAAACTATTTTTGATTCCACGCTTTTCTCTTTCTGCCTGCGGCATGGCAGCATGGGACATTTTTGCCGGATACGATAAAATCGATTCCACTGCGCCAAGGCTAACTGCAAAGACAGGGATTTTTACATTTGAAACAAACGAGCGGACCGCTTCTTCATCATCCAGCTCAAACGATAAAACAGCGCCTGCTCCCTCAGCCTGGGACTTCTGTAATTCAAATTCAGGGTGGTCTTCCAAACCAGGATAATAAACCTTTTTAACAAGCGGATTATCCTGTAAAAACTGGGCAATCTTTAATGTGGATTTTTGGGAGTGCTCCAACCGGACATGAAGCGTCTTCAGTCCTCTAAGCACCAGCCAGGCATCTTGAACTCCTAGAACAGCACCGAAGGAATTTTGTAAGAAATATAGCCGCTTTGCCAAATTTTCGTCCTTTACCACAGCAAGGCCAGCCACAACATCACTATGTCCGGATAAAAACTTGGTCGCACTATGGAGAACAACATCCGCGCCTAGCTCTAAAGGCTTTTGTAATGCTGGTGTAAGAAAAGTATTATCCACAAAGGTTAAAGCTTTAATTTCTTTCGCAAGCACACTAATTGCCTGAATGTCCGTTACTTTTAATAAAGGATTCGATGGAGTTTCCACATAAAATGCCTTCGTATTCGGTTTAATGGCTTGTTTCACTTGATCCAAATCAGTCATATCGACAAAAGTATGCTCAATTCCAAAACGAGTAAGCACCTCAGTAACCATACGGAACGTACCGCCATAAACATCTTCAGTGATCACAACATGATCACCAGAAGATAAAAGTAGAAATGCAGTCGAAATCGCAGCCATTCCGGAAGAAAAGGCAAAGCCTTTAATTCCGCCTTCGAGCTCCGCAATCACATCCTCAAGCGCTTCACGAGTTGGGTTTAAACTGCGGGCATAATCATATTTTCCGAAACTATCAATATCAAATTGATGAAAGGTTGATGCATGCTGAATCGGTACACTGACAGCTCCTGTAGCGGGATCAAATTTATGCCGGTTATGAAGAAGCTTCGTTTCAAAACAATATTCTTCAGTCTCCATTACACAATCACTCCTTCGTTAACTTTGGCTAATGCCTGCTCCAAATCAAAAATGATATCCTCCGCATCTTCAATCCCAACAGAGAAACGCAACAAACGATTACATACACCGGACTGAATTCTAATTTCTTCTGGAATATCCGCATGGGTTTGCGTTGCTGGATAAGTGATAAAGCTTTCGGTGCCGCCTAAGCTCTCAGCAAAACTAATCAGTTTTAAATTTTGTAAAAATGGATTAACCCACGATTCGTCTTTAACACGGAAGGAAACCATTCCGCCTCTTCCTGGATAGAGGACATCTGTTACTCCTTCATGATTAGAAAGATATTCAACCACAGCCTTTGCATTCTTCTCATGCTGTTTCATCCGAAGCGATAAAGTCTTCATTCCGCGCATTAATAACCAGGAATCAAAAGGACTTAAGACAGCACCCGCGCCATTATGATGGAAGGCCAATGCTTCACAAAGTTCTTTGCCTTTTGCGACAACTAGCCCGGCAAGAACATCATTATGTCCGCCTAAATATTTCGTTGCACTGTGGATAACGATATCTGCACCAAGTGCAATCGGCTGCTGCAATAGAGGAGTATAGAAAGTATTGTCAACAATCAGGAGAATCCCGTGCTTTTTGGCAATCTTGGATACTTCAGCAATATCGGATTCCTGCATAAGCGGATTGGTTGGAGTCTCAAGGAAAATAGCCTTTGTTTGCGGAGTAATTTTCTTTTCGATCTCTTCCGGACAACACGTATTCACATATTGGCTGTTCAAGCCCCACTTTTTATAGCCTTTTTCTAATAGACGGTAGGTTCCGCCGTATAAATCCTCGCTTACAAGCCATTCATCACCGGATTCAAATAAGGCAAGAATCGTTAATATAGCGGCCATCCCAGAGCTGCAGGCAAACCCTTGATCAGCGCCTTCTAAATCCGCGATTGTCTTTTCAAGAAGCTGGCGTGTTGGATTTCCGGTTCTGATATAATCAAACCCAGTTGATTGCCCAATCCCCTCGTGGCGGAAGGCAGTTGAAAAATAAACAGGCGGGTTAACGGTTCCAGTTACAGTCTCACTTCGATTTCCAATTTGAGCTAATTTCGTATCAATTTTGTACATAATGCACACTCCTTGTTTATATAAATAAAAAAAGCCTTCTTATAAGAAGAAGACTTTTGCTAAACGACCACATTGTCATTCTTCTTATCTAGCAAATTAACCAATAATTTGCAGGACTTAGCACCTTTTCAATGAAAAATACATTGAAGGTTGCTGAGGTGTCTTCGGGCCATTCCCTCAACCTCTCTTGATAAGAAAATAAATATTTTGACTTTTTATAAAATTTACTACAAAGAGGACATTGTGTCAATTGGTTTTTTAACCATTTAATTGATTAAAGCGCTTTCATCTTCTTTTTTCCCAGTTTTTAAATTTAATAAAGTTTATATATTCTTTAAAGTCATCCTTATTCATGCCATCATTAATGGCTTTTTCGATAATAAATTGCCACTCCTCGTCCAGTAGTTCCTTCCCATTTGGACTCGAAGGATTATCAGACTGATCCAATCCCGTTAGTAAAAACTCCATGGAAACATCTAAAGGCTTTGCCAGCTTCATTAAAAAATGAATAGAAGGGTTTTTATTAAGATTACGCTCAATATAGCTTAAATAAGATTTAGAGACATTTGCTAACTCTGCCAGCTCTGTAATCGAAAATTTTTTTTCTTCTCTTAATTTCTTTATACGCTCTCCAATCATAAGTTTCTCCTCATTACCATATTTATTTTATATGTAGTAAAAATGTTATAAATCTAGCAAGTTAACTGTTCGCTCAAACGAAAAACATTATTCAATTAAGCATTCTTTGGTAAAAATAGTATACTATATAATTCGTTCTATTTAAAGAACATATTTATATGAAAATGCAAAAAAATGATAGATATATGCTGGTTATCATGGAAAAGTAAACGAATTTCAACTTTTTTTAATTTGCATTTTTTTATAAAGGGATTATAATGTTCTTTATACAGAATAAACTTATAGCTGGAACAAAAAAATTAAAGGGTAAAGGTAAAAATTTTTTTATCTGAATTGTTCTATATTAAAAACGAGGTGTTCTATTAATAATAGGTGATGTCTTCTTACCATTATCAATGAAGGCACTCGGTCATGCTGTGGGTTGCAAAATACCTTAGACGCGTTTCGTCGTCGGGAGTGTGATGTGAGGGAGGGTTTGATGCCCTACTATTACCGATTAAAGATTTTGATGATCCTTACTTTAAGAAGATGGATAATCAAAATCTTTAATTTTAATTACTCTATTCAAAGGGGAGAAAGTATGACTTACCGACAGAGAGTGTCTCTATTTTTTTTAGTTGATTCCTGTATTGTCTTAACCGCAATTTTTTTCAGCAGATTCTTGGTAGATGCAACTGTACATGTCATTACTTTTTCGATTATTGTCACTTCTTTAACTATCCTAGTTAGCCATCACCTATTCTCGCTATATTTTAAACTGTATAAAAAAGCTTGGGAGTATGCGAGTATAGGAGAATTGCTAATTATATTTAAGGTGGTAACTGCATCAATTATTGTGGCAGCTTTACTTCAGAAGTTTTTCACTCTTGAAATACAGTTTCGTCTACTAGTAAACACATGGTTTCTCCATATTTTTTTAATTGGTGGATCCCGTTTTTTTTGGAGACTGTACCGTGATTCGCTTATTAATAATAACCATAATAAAAAACGGACTTTAATTGTTGGCGCGGGTTCAGCAGGGACAATGGTGGCCCGGCAGCTCATTAAAAATCAAGGGGCGGATCTATTTCCTGTTGGGTTTATTGATGATGATCTTCACAAACAGCAATTAGATATTTTAGGAATACCAGTTGTTGGGGGAGTAAACTCTATTGTTCAGGTTGTTAATGAACTTCGCATTGATAATATTGTTATTGCCATTCCTTCATTAGGCAGAAAAGAGTTAAATATTATTTTTCAGGAATGTGCTAAAACACCTGCTAAAACGCAAATCCTACCTATGCTTGAGGATATAGTCACGGGGAAGGTTTCAGTTAGTCAGTTCCGTGATGTTCAAGTAGAGGATCTATTAGGCAGAGATCCTATCGATTTGGATATTGAAAAGATTTCATATTACCTTACAGATAAGACAGTGTTGGTGACGGGGGCGGGCGGCTCAATTGGATCAGAAATTTGCCGCCAAATTGTACAGTTCAGGCCCAAAAAGTTGATTCTATTAGGACATGGTGAAAACAGTATTTATAAGATAGAGATGGAATTGAAGGAAGTATATACTGATTTATCCATTGAATTTATTACTGAAATAGCTGATATCCAGGATGCAGAAAAAATAGACTTGGTGATGCGTACTCATCAACCGGATGTAGTTTACCATGCAGCCGCCCATAAACATGTACCTTTGATGGAACGTAATCCTGAGGAAGCTGTAAAAAATAATGTTATTGGAACAATGAATGTTGCAAATGCTTCAAGCTGGAATGGCGTCAAAACCTTTGTCATGATCTCAACGGACAAAGCAGTCAATCCAACAAGTGTAATGGGCGCAACAAAAAGATTGGCTGAAATGGTCGTGCAGTCCGTTGGTAAGGGAAGTAAGACGAATTTCGTTGCAGTTCGGTTTGGCAATGTGCTTGGGAGCAGAGGCAGCGTCATTCCCTTATTCAAAAGGCAGATTGAAAAAGGCGGACCGGTTACCGTTACTCATCCAGAAATGATTCGTTATTTCATGACGATACCAGAAGCCTCAAGGCTTGTGATTCAGGCAGGAGCTCTTGCTGAGGGAGGGGAAATATTTGTTTTAGATATGGGAGAGCCAGTAAAAATTGTCGACCTTGCACGAAATCTAATTAAATTATCCGGAAATTCTGTTGAAGAAATCGGAATTGAATATACGGGGGTGCGTGCGGGTGAGAAGCTTTTTGAGGAGTTGTTAAATAATGATGAAGTTCATAATAAACAAATCTATCCGAAAATTTATATTGGCAAAAGCTCAAAACTATATATACAAGAAATAGAAGAATTTCTTACTATCTTCTCAGGCCTTGAGAAAGAGGAAATTAAGGAAAGGCTTATTCAACTTGCCAATCAAAAAGAGGGTAAGTCACAAATTTCTATTTCGGTATAACAATCATATGTACTGATTCCTGGAGATGGCAATTAAATAATCCTGATGGGTATATTGATGAACAAAAATTTCCAGAAGATTCCCAGATAGCCGGAATGATAATTAACTAGAATTATTTTTGTCATGTGAATTTATTTCTTCCTGGAAGAACCCGGAATAAAAGTATGAAATGCAAGATGATTGGGGGCCTATAATTTGGTAGTTAAAACAAAGCAAAGGAGAATTTTTCTTTCCCCGCCCCATATGAGCGGAAGAGAACAGAAATATATTAATGATGCATTCGCATCAAATTGGGTTGCACCTCTAGGTCCAAATGTCGATGCTTTCGAAATGGAAATAGCCAGATATACTGGTGTCAAGAGTGCTGTTTCTGTTAGTTCAGGAACCGCTGCGATTCATTTGGCACTTTCTTTATTGGATGTCCAAAAAGGAGATACCGTATTTTGCTCAAGTCTTACTTTTGTAGCGTCCGCCAATCCAATCTTATATCAGGGGGCAGAGCCAGTATTTATTGACTCAGAACCGACTACCTGGAATATGTCTCCATCAGCACTGAAGGATGCATTTGTGAATGCTGTTGCTTCCGGTAAACTGCCAAAAGCCGTCATCGTCGTAAATCTTTACGGACAATCTGCCAAAATGGATGAGCTTGTTTCCATTTGTCAGCAATACAGTGTTCCCATAATAGAGGATGCTGCAGAATCCCTTGGTGCCAAATATAAAGGAAAAGTTAGCGGTACATTCGGAGAATTTGGTATTTATTCGTTTAATGGCAATAAAATTATTACAACATCGGGCGGAGGCATGCTTATTTCTAATAATTCTGAAGCAATAGGTAAAGCCCGGTTTTTAGCCACTCAATCGAAGGATCCTGCTCTGCATTATCAGCATAGTGAAATCGGGTATAACTATCGCATGAGCAATATTTTGGCTGGAATCGGCAGAAGTCAATTAGAGGTATTAGGAGAAAGAGTCGATGCCAGAAGGAAAATCTTTGAAACTTATCAAAAGGAATTAGCCCAGCTTCCCGGAGTTTCGTTTATGCCGGAATTGGCCGGAACTTTTTCGACTCGGTGGTTAACGGCATTAACCATAGATGCAAATAGACTCGGTGTTACCAACGAAGAATTACTATCGTCATTAGATTCGGAGAATATTGAGGCTAGACATGTTTGGAAGCCGCTCCACATGCAGCCGCTATTCAGTAATTGCAAGTACTTTCCGCATTACAAGAATGGGAGTGTTTCCGAAAAGCTTTTTAAAACGGGAATATGCTTACCATCCGGTTCTAGTATGACAATTGAAGAACAAATGAGAGTGATTAACTGTATCAAAAAAAGAGTAAAACAAATAAACTTTTTGTGAGGAGAAATCTTAAGTATGAAAAGATTATTGATCGTTGGTGCCGGAGGTTTTGGTAACGAAGTATTATTTTGGGCTGAGCAAATTCAAAAAGAGAATATCTTATGGGAGGAAATAGCTTTCATTGATGATAACCCAGATGCTCTTAATGGATTAAGTATTGATAATAAGGTCGTATCCTCAATTGAGGAATTTGAACCTCAAAAAGAGGATTATTTAGTATGTGCGATTGGGAACCCAAAGGATAAACTTCGTATTTGTAATCAACTTTTACAAAAAGGTGCTAAATTTACAAATTTAATTCATCCTACAGCAGTAGTTGCAGAAAATGCTGTTTTAGGGACAGGTGTTATATTAGCTCCTTATTCAATTGTTTCTAACAACAGTGCTATTGGTGATTTTGTTACATTAATGAGCTTCTCAATTATAGGACATGATGCAAAAGTAGGCAGTGGCTGCACTATTTGTGACCATTGTAATGTAATGGGAAACGTTAGTATAGAAGACTCTGTTTTTCTTGGCGGAAGTGCAGCCGTTTTGCCAAGTATTCATATTCAAAACAATGCAATAGTAGGTGCAGGAAGTGTAGTAACACGTAAGGTAAAAGAAAATACAACAGTATTTGGCAATCCAGCGGTTAAGGTTAATTAAGAATTTAAATTTAGAAAGGGAGATCAAAATGAAAATAGAGGAATTTATTCAAAAAATCGCTGAGGCTTTATATGAGGAGGAAAATGTATTAACAATTGATACTGTTTTAGATGAATTGGATGGCTGGGATTCCTTGGGCAGATTGGAGATTTTTTCTCTTATTAAAGAGGAGTTTGAAAAAAGTATAGACCCAGAATCCCTTAGAAACTGTCAAAAAGTTGGAGACATTATTGATTTAGTGGAAGACGGTTTAAAAGTTTAAAACGATTCATGTACCATTAATTATATTTTTATTTCTCTTCACCAAAATTTCGGTATTATGTTCGCCCCCTAAGTACACTTTCAAAAGGGGAAAATTGGCTTTTGATATCAGAGATAAATTGTTTTGGCTTCTTTAAGGGTTTAGGATTATTCGCAATGAAAAAGAATAATTTGTAAGAGGAGAAATATAATTTGAAAATCAATGCACTAGAATATTTAAAAGAGACGGCAATAAAATATCCTAATAAGCCAGCAATCATTGATGGGGAAAGAAGTATCACGTTTCATGAATTAGAATTAAAATCAAAATGGTTAGGATTTATTATACAAACAAAAACAAAAAGTCGTAATCTACCAATTGCTATTTTTTTGCCAAAAGGATTGGATGCCATTGTTTCCTTTATGGGTACGATCAACAGCGGGAACTTTTATGTACCTATGGATGTGAAATCCCCTGAAACAAGAATAAATGCAATATTATCTAATCTTAATCCATCAATAATAGTTACAAATAAACATTATAGAAGTATTTTACTTTCATATGGTGTAGCTGAACATCTATTTGTACAAGTTGAGGATATAGATGAAGAACCGGATAATTTTGCAATGTCTTTTGAAGAGCATATTTCATTTAATATGATCGATACAGATCCGATTTACACAATTTATACCTCTGGGTCAACGGGAGTTCCAAAAGGGGTTGTCATTTCACATAGAGGTGTTATCGATTATATTGAATGGGCAAAGATAACTTTTAATATAGACGACAAAACGATTATTGGTAATCAGGCACCTTTTTACTTTGATAACTCAACTCTGGATATTTATCTTTCCATGGCTGCCGGTTGTACTTTAGTAATCATTCCGGAACAGTATTTTGCATTTCCTATAAAATTAATGGAATACATTAACGAACTAAATATTAACTTCATATTTTGGGTTCCTTCTATCTTAATAAATATAGCAAATTTTGATATTTTAAGTCAAATGTCGAATTTTAGCTTAACGAAAATTCTATTTGCCGGAGAAGTAATGCCTACTAAGCAGCTTAATTATTGGAGAAGAAATTTACCTAGTGCCTTATATGCTAATTTATATGGCCCCACTGAAATTACTGTTGATTGCGCATATTATATAGTTGATCGCGACTTTGATGATAATGATCCATTACCAATAGGCAAGCCGTGCCGTAACAGTAATATCATTATTATAAATGATGATAACAAAGAGGCTGGGGTTAATGAAATTGGGGAGTTATGTGTAAAAGGTAGTTCTTTAGCTTTGGGCTATTGGAATGATCCGGTAAAAACGAATGCAAGCTTTATCCAAAACCCCTTAAACAGTAACTATCAGGAAAAAATTTATAAAACCGGTGATTTAGTCTATATAAATGAATATGAAGAAATCATTTATGTTGGTAGAAAAGATACACAAATTAAACATATGGGTTACAGGATTGAACTTGGGGAAATAGAAATGGCAGCTATAAGCCTGGACTCCATTTTTAATGCATGTGTTCTATATGATCATGAAAAAAAGGGAATTGTTTTAGTATATGAATCAGAAAATAATTTAGCTGTTTCTGATATTAGAAGACAATTGATGAATTTGGTACCTAAATATATGATACCAACTACAATCATCCAATTAGATCATTTGCCCTTAAATCCAAATGGAAAAATTGATCGGGTTTTATTGAAAGAGATTTACATGAACAGAGGATTTCCTATTGAACAAAGGTAATCTAAAAGCAGTTAATGATTACTTTGTCAAAGTGTCTGAATGTAATAAGACATATTTTATGGGAAACATTGGTTTCTTATTTATAAAAGGAGATTAACATGGAAAAGGTTTTAAGAATGTTAGAAGAGATAAGACCTGAATTTAACTTTCAAAATTCAAGCAACTTTATTCAAAATGGGTTCCTAGATTCACTGGATATCATTACGCTTGTTTCAATGCTGGATGAATCTTTCCACATATCAATAAATGGAACTGATATAGTTCCTGAGAATTTTGAAGATATCGAATCTATCAAAAAACTTATATTAAAGAGTGGTGGTACTTTATGAACCTAACATTTCAAAATAAAAAAATAACAGGCGTATTGACAGTTCTTCCTAAAAATGAAGTAAATTTCGATGATGAAGCTGCCAATTATAACTTTCCTATTGAAAAATCCTTAAGATTGAAAAAAATTATGGGGTTTAATAAGCATCGAATCGTAGACGAAGAGACATGTGTTTCAGATTTATGCGTTTTTGGCTTAGAACATTTAATTGAATCAAATTTTTTAAAGAAAGACGACATAGACGCTTTAATACTAGTAACACAGACTCCCGATCATTTCATACCTCCTACCAGTAACATTATCCAAGGGAGGCTTGATCTTAAACAAGACATGATTTGTATGGACATTAATCAAGGTTGTGCCGGATATTTATTGGGCTTGATTCAGGCTTTTATGCTTTTAGAACAAGACTCCATTAAAAAAGTAGTGTTATTAAATGCCGATGTATTAAGCAGAAAGACGTCATCAAAGGACCGCAATAGTTATCCGCTCGTAGGTGATGCAGCTTCTGTGACGATTGTTGAAAGAGGAGATCAAAATGTTCCGATATACTGCAACATTAAGATGGACGGGAGCAAAGCCAATTCTTTAATTATTCCAGCTGGAGGATTAAGGATGCCTTCTACACAGGAAACTAGTGAATTGGAAGACACAGGTGATGGAAACCTTAGGAGTAAGGATGACTTAATAATGGATGGAACAAGTGTATTTAATTTTGTTCAAACAGAAGTTCCACCAATGGTAAGTGATTTATTAGATATAAGTAAAGTTAACAAGGCCGATGTCGATTATTTTATGTTTCACCAACCTAATAAGTTCATGCTTAAAAAGTTAGCGGATAGTATGGAAATTCCCTATGAGAAAATGCCAAATGATATTGTTACTAATTTCGGAAACTCAAGTAGTGTGACAATTCCGACAACCATTACATTCCATCTTGGTGAGCAGCTGCAAGATAGGTCCTACAAGATTTGTCTAGCTGGTTTTGGGGCAGGGTTGACATGGAGTTCAATGATGATCGAACTAGGGAATTTAGACTTCTGCAATATCATTGAATATTAGATTTGCATAAATTGGATTGGGGAAATTTTCTATGTATATAGGCATTGATATTATTGAAACAAATAGAATTTCTAAGCTTCTTGATTATGAAAAATCTCTATTGAACATTTTCACTAAAAATGAGTTAGACGTTGCAAATAAGCTTGGAGCAAAAAGGAAAATAGAAAGTCTAGCTGGTAAATTTGCAGCAAAAGAAGCTACGGTAAAGGCACTCGGAAGCGGATTTAATGAATTTATTCAACCAAGTGATATTGAAATTTTAAATAATGAAAATGGAATGCCTTTTCTGATACTTCACAATAGATCTCTTGAATATTCAAAAAAAATGAATATTCAAGAATATAAAATTTCAATATCCCATAATAAAACAACGGCTGTAGCAGTTGTGGTGCTGTTATAAATTTAACTTAACGCTATAGATAAATCATTTTTCAAATTTTTACTGTACACATAATTGAGTAAAAATACTGCCAGGGAGTTAAGCTTTCGCAACTTCTTTTCTTTTTTATTAAATGGAAAAAACCAAAAACGGAACATTAATGAAATTCTGTACATCGGCTGGTTCTATTATGGTCTGTTTTGAAACAAATAAATTGGAGGACATTATGGATAGTACAGTGAGTTTAATGGATATATTCAAGACATTGAAGAAGCGCTGGAAGTTTATTGTGCTCTTAACATTGGCGGCCGCATTAATAAGCGGTGCTGTTTCTTATTTAGTATTGAAACCTGTTTATCAGGTATCCACGCAAATTCTAGTTAATCAAAAAACTGCGGACAAACAGCCTGATCTTACTCTAATGCAAAGTAATGTAAATTTAATTAATACGTATAGCGATATTATGAAAAGTCCGGTTATTCTGGAAAAAGTCATCAATGAGCTTAACCTTCCACAAAATGCTGAGGAACTGAATAAAGATAT
This sequence comes from Neobacillus sp. DZ-9, assembly GCF_059587065.1. Taxonomy (NCBI): domain Bacteria; kingdom Bacillati; phylum Bacillota; class Bacilli; order Caryophanales; family Bacillaceae; genus Neobacillus; species Neobacillus sp. DZ-9. The sequence continues at coordinate 51,358 of NZ_JCAIOL010000008.1, read as the reverse complement.
TTCCATTACCAATCAAGAGAATTCACAAGTCTTTACTTTGAATGTAGAAAATGAGAATGCAAGTTTAGCTGCTCAAATTGCAAATACATTGTCTGAAACATTTCAACAGGAAATCAAAGGCATTATGAACGTCGATAATGTGACTATTCTTGCTAAAGCAGAAGTAAAAAAGAATCCTGTCCCTGTAAAACCAAAGCCGCTGTTAAATATCTTTGTTGCCATCGCATTAGGTTTCATAGCGGGATTAGGGACTGCGCTTCTATTGGAATTCTGGGACAATACCATAAAGGATGATCAGGATGTTGCTGATTTGGGACTGCCAGTTCTAGGGTCAATTCAAAAAATGTCAATGGTTCATAAAAAGGTGAAAAGAAAATCAATTACACCTGCATTGGGGAGTGAAACAGTTGTCTCGTCAGGAGAAAAATAAATATAAAAAAATGGTAAATTTAATTACACATTATGATTCCAATTCAGCAGTTTCTGAACAGTATCGGCTAATTCGGAATAATTTACACTTTTCCTCGGTGGATAAGGATATCAAAACGATCGTTGTAACTTCACCGGATGCCTCGGAAGGAAAATCTACAACCTCTGCCAATTTGGCCATTGTTCTGGCGAACCAAGGAAAACGAGTATTACTTGTGGATACAGATTTAAGGAAGCCCACTGTGCATCATTCATTTGGTGTTAGTAATTTAGATGGGCTGACAAGTGTACTTACAAAGGACATTTACTTGGAGCAGGCAATTTCGAAGACAATTATAGCAAATTTGGACATTTTAACATGCGGACCCATCCCTCCCAATCCCTCAGATCTATTAGATTCAAAAGCTATGGAAAAGGTGATAGATGAGCTAAAACTAACATATGATTATATTATTTTGGACACTCCGCCAATACTTTTGGTGACAGATACACAGATTATCGCAAGTAAAAGTGATGGAGTCGTCATGGTTGTTGCCAGTGGCAAGACTAGAAAGGACAGGCTGATGAAAGCGAAGGAATTATTAGAAAAGACAAACACTCTGATACTTGGTGCAGTTGTGAATGGAGTGGAGTCAAAGAAAAATGATTACTTTGGTCATTACAGTTAAAGGAAGCTTAACAGATTTTTCATTTTGTAATAAATCTATTGCAATTCTCACTATTATTAGAGGGGCTTGATTTATATGATTGATATTCATTGTCATATTCTTCCGCAAATCGATGACGGTCCCAGAAATATAAATGATTGTTTAGGCATGGTGAATGCTGCAGTAGAAAATGGAATAACCGCTTTATTTGCAACTCCACACCATTTGAATGGACAATATGAAAATTCAAAAAAGAAAATATTATATCGTATACTCGAACTCAATAAGTTATTGCAAAAGGAAAATATTCCCCTTATAGTCTATCCCGGTCAAGAGTTAAGACTGCATCGGGAAATTTTTATGTCAATTGAAATGGATGAAGTTCTTACACTTGGCGATAAGGGGCAATACTTGTTATTAGAACTTCCTTCAGGTGAAGTTCCGTCATACGCCCGTGAGGTGGTTTATGAACTGTTATTAAAAGGGATTACACCGATAATTGTCCACCCGGAAAGAAATAGGGCATTGATCGGGGATATTCATCTCCTTTTTGAACTGATACAGGAAGGCGCGTTGACACAGCTTACTTCTGGCAGTATTCTCGGTCATTATGGTAAAAGGATTAAATCATTTTCTGAAAAAATCATTGAGCATAATTTAGCACATTTTATTGCAACAGATGCCCATAACACTGATTCAAGGTGCTTCTCCTTATGGGAGGCTTATGAATGTGTCACAAATAAATTCGGTATTAACCGCACCTTTTATTTCAGAGAAAATGCTGAATTGCTCATTAACGGTCAACATATTAATAGACAGGAACCGGTTCCTATTAGAAAAAGGATTTTGGGTATCTTTTAGTCCATTAATCTCATTAAAAATGAAAGTTAAAATATGATTTTAGCTGGCGGTTAAATAAAATAAAGGCGGCACACATTTCATGAGAACAAAAAAGGCTTTTTATATTATGATTTCCAATCTTTCTTACCAATTGGTTTATACGCTGATTTGGCTGGTTTTGCCGAGGTTGTTTATGACCTTTTATGGTTCGGTCATGAACGGTCTGATCTTATCAATTAGGCAATTTCTTAATTTTTTTAATATAGTTGAAGCTGGAATTGGACTTTCTTCGGTAACTGCTTTGTTAAAGCCATTAGCATCAAATGATAAAGATGCTGCCAATGGGATTCTTTCTTCAACAAAAATATTTTACATGCGGGCAGGATATATATTTTTAAGTCTAATCACACTGCTCGCATTTATTTACCCTTTTCTTATTGCACATCAAGTTGATTTCAAAATCTCCTTTTTTCTAGTTCTGATATTGGGCAGCAGTAATTTTTTAGATTTCTTTATCATCGGCAAATATAAAGTATTGCTAACAGCCGACCAAAGAGGTTATGTGTTAACAAATATCCAAATCATAAGTCTGCTAATCAATTTGATATCCTACGTAGTATTAATTAAGTTTGGATTCAATATCCTTCTCGTAAATGGTATTGCGACCTTAATGTTTGCATTGCGAACATTTATGGTCTTTGTATATGTCAAGAAAAATTATCCATACGTTAGCTTTAAAGAACAGCCCAATATGGCTGCATTAGCTCAACGCAAGGATGTTTTTATTCAACAAATTGCCGGTTTTATTGTATTTAATTCCCCGGTTATTATCATTACAATCTTTTTGGGACTTAAGGAAGTCAGTGTTTTTACAACTTATAATATGGTGTTTTCCGCTATTCTTTTACTGGTTACTTCCTTTTCCAGTGCATTATTCGCGGGCTTGGGGGATTTGCTGGTAAGGGGTGAAAAACAAAGGGTTATTGAAGTTTTTACTATATTTGAATCGATTTTTTATGCGATTATTGCCTGGGTCTTTACAACAACTTTTTTGCTTATCATACCATTTATAAGAATCTATACTCTTGATATTTTAGATGCCAACTATATACGCCCTGATTTGGCGATATGGTTTATTGTTGCCGGAATTGTCATGAATATTAGAATCCCGGCCTATACTCTCGTTAATTCTGCCGGACATTTTAAAGAAACAAGGAATGGCGCAATTGCTGAAGCTATAATAAACCTGGTGGCATCTCTTATTTTTATCCAGAAATTTGGAACAGAAGGTGTATTGATTGGTGCTTTTTGTTCTTCCATATTTCGGACAGTGGATCTCATTTTTTATGCTTCCAGAAAAATATTGAATAGTTCACTAAAACCTACCATTTTTAAATTGGGCATCAATTTAGCTTTATCTATAGTTGCGGTGATTCCTGTTCAATGGCTGATAAAAATAAATCCGAAAAATGCTTATGAATGGGTTATATATGCCGTAATTCTATCCATTTGGAATTTAATGGTCATAGTGATCGGCAATATCATTGCGGACCCTAAAATGTCCCGAAAGGTGTTCCATAGATTCAAGGTGGTTCTCTCAAGAAAAAGAGTCGTTACAACTGAAGAAATGTAATGAATTACGAAAGGGGAAATATCCAAAAACCTAATATATGAGGGGGGGGAGAGACATCTATAGTTTAACCGCTGTTAATCATAAGGAAATGGAAAGGAACCTCTTTTTTTATCTTGTGGTTTTATTTTCCGTTTTTTTAAATCAAACAAGTATAATCGGAGGAATTAATTTTTCATTAAGTGATTTAATTATTCCCTTTATGCTTTTTTTCGTGATTTGTAAAGGAATCAAAGTTCCTGGTTATCACTTCGTGTATTTTTTGTTTTTGTCTGTTGTGACCGTAGCAACTGCTTTTTTCTATACCCCTTATAAATTTGGTATTCCATTAGACTTAAATTCAACAATAAAAGAATATATAAAACTGGCAGCAGTATCTATGTATCTGTTAGGAGGGTATAATTTTATTCAAGAAAAAATGGTCCGCTTATCATTAAAGTGGTATTCATATGCTGCACTATTCACAGGGATATTGGGGATATTCATATATATCCTGGGAATGAAATTTCTTTTTCGTATCTATAATTTTGGTATATTTGATCGTTATAACGGTTTTATGAACGATCCCAACTATTTTGCGATAATTCAAATTAGCGCACTTCCTTATTTTTTACGATCCAAAAATATTTCACTTAAGGCCAAAATAATTACTTATGCCATAATGATGCTCAGTATTTTTCTATCAGGATCAAAAACAGGATTTATCACATTAATCATATATACAATGCTATTTGGCTTAGGCGAGGTATTAAAAAACAAAATGCGCTTGAGAACAATTTTATTTGGGTTTTCTGCCATTTTATTTCTATCAATCCTAGGTGTAGCTATACTTTTAATCGGCTCAAATTTGAATTTAAATTTGGACAAATTCGTACAATTTCAAAGAATTTCCCTTTTGTTCACCAATTTTGATGAAGCCATAAATGGGAATGGTTCATCCAGACTGCCCATATGGATGGCAGGTATTCATCTAATTAGTTTATCTCCTCTGTTTGGTGTCGGAATCGGGATGTATCCTGCGGTATCTGAGAAAATAGCAGGAATAGGGGCGGTTGCGCACAATACGTATATTCAAGTCTACTCTGAATGGGGAGGGTTATTTGCAACAATCCTTTTCATGTATCTAGCCGCCATTTTGTTAAAAGTTACAATTGATAAAAAAATCAAGAATGTGACCAATATTGTATTAAGGGATATACTAATCATTTTGTTAATTGGATCAATTGCCATTTCCTTAAATAATTCCAGAATGTTTTGGTTTTTCTTAGGTGTGTTGGCTTACAGGATCAGCGAGAAGCAACAAACTAAATTGCAAAGTCGTATTATTTCTTAATGGAGGGCTATCAATTGAAAAAAGTATTATTTGTAGCATCGATTTACGGCCATTTTGCTGCATTTCATAAACCTTTTATGCAAATGTTTCAGGAAAAAGGATATGAAGTTCATGCAGCCGGAAGTAATTCCTTGAACAGCAAAGATGAACTGCTTGAAATGGGGATTATATGTCATGACATCGAATTTGATCGTTCACCATTTTCCAAAAATAATCTATTAGCCATAAAAAAACTCCATCACTTATTCCAGGTTAACTATTTTAGTTTAATACATGTTCATACACCAACTGCGGCTTTTTTGACAAGATATGTTGCCTCTAAACATGACCAAGGTAAAGTTCTATATACAGCGCATGGATTTCATTTTTTTAAAGGAGCATCTCGAAAGAATTGGCTTCTTTTTTATCCTGCAGAAAAGATGGCTAAACGCTGGACAGATGGGTTGCTGGTGATGAACGAGGAAGATTACCAGTTGGGTAAAAGGCTTGGATTTAAAGAAAACGATAATATGTTTCGCGTCCACGGCGTTGGTGTGAATTTACACGAATTCAATGCGAGAACAGAAAAAGGGATGGATATCAAGAGCGAATTAGGTCTGAGCTCAGATGCAGTTATTATCAGTTGTGTAGCAGAGTTAATAGCCCGAAAAAACCAAATGTTCTTGCTGGAAAACTGGAAGGAGATTGTAAACTGTTGCCCGAATGCTCATTTATTAATAATCGGCAGCGGAAAAGATTTTGATAAAATTAATACTTTCATTCATGAACAGGGTATGATAAATGTTCATCTTTTGGGACATAGGCGTGATGTGCCAAAAATTCTTGCCGTTTCTGATATTGTAACACTTGTTTCTAAACAGGAGGGGCTGCCCCGCTGCTTGATGGAGGCAATGGCTTGTGCAAAACCAATTATTACTACAAATATAAGAGGCTCAAAAGACTTAGTAGATAATGGTCACTGCGGAATAGTGGTCAATCTAGGTGATCATGAACATCTTCGTAAAAGCTTTATCACCTTAATCAAGGATGAACAATTAAGGACTGTTTACGGGAAAAAAGGTCAACAAAGAATCCAGAATTACAGTTTAATGAATGTATTAAGTGAAATGGAAGACATATATTCACGTTATATATAATAGCCGGATAAGTCAAAGAGAGGACAAAAATTAGAATATAAGATTGGTAGGTATCTTATGAAAAGAGTAATAGATATCTTTACTTCATTTTTTCTTTTAATTTTATTATCAGTAATAATTGTAATTGTCGCTTTATTGGTCAGATGGAAATTAGGTTCTCCCATAATATTTAAACAGCAGCGTCCAGGACTTCATGGGATGCCCTTTTTTATTTATAAGTTCCGAACAATGACGGATGCCAGAAATAATAAGGGTGATCTTCTGCCGGATGAATTTCGTTTAACTTCCTTTGGAAAATTTTTAAGAAAAACCAGTTTAGATGAATTGCCCCAGCTTTTTAATATAATTAAAGGAGATATTAGTTTAGTGGGACCTAGACCACTATTAATGGAATACCTTCAATTATATACTCCAGAACAAGCAAGAAGGCATGATGTTCGGCCTGGTATTACAGGTTGGGCGCAGATTAATGGTCGTAATGCTATTACTTGGGAAGAGAAGTTTAAGTTAGATGTATGGTATGTAGACCATCAATCTTTATGGTTAGATATGAAAATATTATTTTTTACTGTTATAAAGGTTTTTAAATCAGAAGGAATAAACAAGCAGGGGCATGTTACTGTCGAAAGTTTTACGGGGAATAAAGAAAAAGAGGAAATATCGTGAGGAAAATTGCCATTTTCGGAGCCGGCGTTTATTTAGGGGTCATTTAGGACATCATTCGTACAAACAAAAAGTATATAAAGGTCGGTATTTTGACGAAATATATGATCGTTTAAAGAAATTGGAGCTTTATAAAATAATCCCCGCCTTGGTGACAGGCGGGGATTATTTTAATCTAAGTAAAAACTTACTACATATTTGAGAATTCCCGTTCGAATATATATTATTTTCCTCAAATTTCAGAATGGAGGAATAATTTGAAAAAAAATCCAATTTTATTTCTTGCTTGTATTCTTGTGTTATTGACCACTATTATCGTCTGGAAATTAAATGATATAAAGTCATTTTCATTCGTCTTGCCCAATAGTATGAAACAGGAAACACCAAGTCTTCCACGAGTAAACGACCGAATAAATGTTAAGGATATTGGGGCTGCAGGAAATGGCTATACGGACGATACCAAAGCATTTCAATCAGCTATTAACAAAGCAAGCAAAAATGGAGGGGGGAATGTTTATATTCCCGCCGGAACTTATATATTACATTCGTTTTATTTAAAGTCAAATGTGAATTTAATTGGTGAAAATCGAGATTTGGTGACATTAAAACTTACAGATAAAGCAAATGATCAAGAACAAACCAGATTATTAAATATCTCCGAAGTAAAAAATGTAAAAGTCCAAAATATAACGTTTGACGGAAATTATGAAAAACATAAAAAAGGTATCGAACATATGCATGACATTTTTATTTGGGACAGCAAGAATGTGTTAATTGATTATTGCCGAATGCAAAATGCGGTTGCAGATGGCATTTCTGTTACGGGGTCTAAAAAGGCTAGCAATAATGTAATTATTTCCAATAATATTTTAATTAATAATCATCGTTCCAATATAGTAATTGAACAGGTAAACAATATCAATATATTCAACAATTTCAGCAAATCGGAGATTGGAAGACCAACATTACACTTCGAGCCTTTTAAAGAGGTTCAACTTCAAAACGCAAAAATTTATAATAATACATTTGATACGAATGCAACTGAATACGATTCTATTCAAATTATGGGAGGAACAGATAGTGGAAGGTTTCATGGAATTGAATTTCATAACAATATAGTTAAAGGTAAGAATACAAGAATCACGATCACTAGGACAGTTGACGCAAAAATTAAGAATAATGACATATCTACTAAGGATGTGAACATTTGGTTTCAAAATGATAATTTAGCACTTTACAAAAATATTATTAACACGAAAAACGGGGTTTTAATCGAAGGTGAATATGGAAAATCAGTTGGAACCGAAATATATGATAATAAAATTACCACCGATAACACAGCAATTGCGATTCGGACTGATTCAATAGATACCTTAATAAAAGGGAATACCTTCATTGGAAAAGGAAATAAGGATGCAATCTTTTTATGGGCTTTGAGAGCATCGATCCAAAAAACACATTTTATCAATAATACCTTTACTAATTTTGATAGTGTTTTATCGACTGATTTTTATCAAGAGTCCAGTATTAAGGATTTAGTATTTCAAGGAAATCAATTCAATAAATTTAAAAATCGAACGACAAATTCAAGCAGACCCATTCAAAACTTGGTTGTAAATGATAAAACTTACAGTTCTATTCAAATTATAACCATTAAGTAAGTGATTTTTCATATCTTAAAAATACTATAAAAAGAACAAATCTATTTATTATAAAAAAATAATATGTTTAATGGAGTGAAGAAAATGAATTCAATTCCAAGTACAGCATTTATTTTACAAGTTCATAAGAATCCGGAACAAGTTAATTTATTTATAAACCAATTAATACATGAAAAACTAGCAGATGTTTATGTACACATTGATCAAAAGAGTTATAAATACATGTATAACAAAATAGTAAAAAGTCCAAATGTAAAGATACTTGAAAATAGCATTAATTGTGAATGGGGTGACATCAGTCAAGTTGATACAACTATCCTCCTTTTAAAAGAAGTGTTATCTTCCCAAAAAAACTATGACTTTATTTGTTTAAGAAGTGGTCAAGATTTATTAGTCAAGGAGGGATTTAAAGATTTTTTAGTTGAAAAAAGGAATAGTGTATTTTTGGATATTAGGGAAATATCAGATAATAATTTAAGTTCGTTGAAGATTAATTGGCCAAAAGTAACAACGAGAAGGTACAACAATATGCATCCTTATAGAATTTATCGACGAATTTTAAAAGACTTGTATGGAAAAGGAATCAATTTATTTCCTAACACGAATTATTGGCCGGTGGATTATAAGTTTTATTGTGGTTCTCAATGGTTTAACATTCCTCTTAATGTAGCCGCATATATCATTGATTTCCTAAATGAAAATAAATGGTACTATAAATATTTTGAAAACACGTTAATTCCTGATGAATGGTTTTTTCACACAATTATAATGAACTCGCATTTTCAATCAGAAGTGGTTTCAAATAACCTCGTGTATTTGAGAATGGGAGAGACGTTAAGTGAAACAAATTCTCCGGTGTGTTTAACAACCAAAGATATAAGTTTTATTGAGGACTCAAATCAATTTTTTGCAAGAAAATTTGACGAGACCACTGATAATAATGTTATTAAGTATTTTACAAATAAAATAAAGTTGGGTTCTAGGACACTGGTGGGTTCCTAATGGTCTTTCCAATGGATAAAGCGTACAATTCTTTATTTTATTACTTTTTTGGTATATATGTATTTCTCATTTATCCCTGGGGAGAATCTTATTATTATGCGAATGCAAAAGCCTATTATTTCATAGGATGGATTCTTCTTCTTAGTCTTTTTCACTTTTTAAGAGTTTGGTTGGGGAATAATAAGTTGATTTGGAAATTAGAAAAACTGGACGCACTTTTGGTTGCTTTTTTATGCCTGCTCTTTTTCTCAACTCTTCATTCCATCAAAATATCATGGGTTGGGGAGGGGACAGAGCACCAAGGATTGCTTATCATGCTGTCCTATATTATATTATTTAGCTTGGCTTCTCGATTAAATTCAGTGCATTTAGAAAGGCTTAGCAAAGTTATTATCATAAGTTCATTCTTTGCTTCTTTTTATAGTGTAATTCAGTATTATCATCTAGCTATTTTGCCTCAAGATTCAGTTGATAAGTTACTATTTGATCAAAGAACTTATTCCTTTTTTGATAATCCGGACTATTTTGGTTCCTATTTGGTATTGGTCATTCCTTTAACCATTACAAACTATTTCTTATCACAAGATAGGAAATGGAGAGTTCTTTATTTTTTTATTTTATGTTTTCAGTTTCTCTCTTTAATTGAGTCACAGACTAGGAGTGCTTGGCTGGGAATAGTTATCAGTTTAACTATTATTTTAGTTTGGGTCGTCTGGAATAGGAGGGAGATTTGGAAGAAATTAGTCTTTATTATAATTTCAGCTTTTTTCATCTTTACGATCTCTGATCTGGTTTCTCACCAAGGGTACTTTTCTCGAGCTTTAACGATTACGAATGATATTCATAAAATCATCACTAATGAAGATGCAGGTTCTGCAGGTTCTTCCCGTTTGGATATTTGGCAAATTTCTCTCCCTCTTATTTCAAACCATTTATGGCTTGGAAATGGTCCGAATACATTTGAAGAGGTTTTTTATTCACAGGATTCAAAAATAATAAAAAACTATTTAGGTTCAGGGAATGAAGTTTATGACGAAAACAATGATTATTTACAAATAGCCTTTACAATGGGGGTGCCGGCATTATTAATCTATTTACTAATCTTGTCAATCATCTTGATTAGAGGGATTAGACAAGTAAAACAATTGGATATTGACCAGAAGTTGTTCTCTATTGGCATGCTGGCGGCTATTGTTGGATATCTGGTACAGGGATTTTTTAATATAAGCGTCATTTCCGTGGCTCCTTATTTTTGGTTAATCTTAGGGCTTTTTGTGAATAAGGATCGGTTCCAGGGCTTGAATAGAAGATATGTGTCGTGACTCCTGGAGATTGCAGCAGAAGAATCCGAAATAAGGGTGGGGGTTAATCTAATGTATATTTTTCAAGATTTTAAGGGGATTAACAAACTTACTTTAATGGGTCGTTTGTTAATTGGAACTAGTTCAAGAGCTGTATTTATTTTTAGATTAAGTTCATGGTGTCATCAACATAAGCTAAAGTTATTTGCTAGAATTTTTTGGTATCTAAATATATGGTTACATGCTTGTGACATCTCACCAGCAGCTGACATTGGTAGTGATTTCTTTATGTATCACACTGTCGGTGTCGTTATTGGTGCAATTACAGCAGGTACAGGCTTACGCGTATTTCAGAATGTTACAGTTGGAGAAAATAATTTTAGCAAAATTGCACCGAGAATCGGAAATAATGTAACACTGTACGCTGGATCAGTTGTAGTTGGTGAGATAACTATTGGCAATGAAGTTATGGTCGGAGCGAACTCTGTGGTACTTAAGAATTTGCCTAATAACTGTACTGCTGTAGGAGTACCATGCCGAGTTATTGATAATAAATATAAGCAAGTTGTATTATGAATAAAATGCTGCTAGTGGTAAAAATTCATCAATTGCTCCGGTTGGTTGCAAAGTTCGCGATTTACCACTAGCAACAACTATTCATTTAACTTTACCTGCTACTACTGGTGCTGCATTCCATATCACTATTCCTTGTGTATATCTGTCTAAACCTATGAGGTGATCGCATTAACAGATGCATGAATCCTTGCTAATTAATTCGATGGAGGAATTCTTGTTGTAACAGTAGCAAGACTGAAAATAAGTAAATAGGCCCAAGGAAAGCTTCCTTGGGTTGTATTAAATCATAAAGAACTTTAAATGAATTTTAAACCTGGTTTTTTAACTTTCTATAAAAACTTCACACAAACCGGATGAGGAACAACAATATCAGAATTAATAAGCGTTAACCTTCCAGTTGCATCATCTCTGGAAAACAATACAAGATTGCTTGATTCCTGATTAGATGCCACGATGAATTTCTCGGTAGGATCTAAAGCGAAATCCCTCGGCCAATCCCCTTCAGTTGATGTATGCTCGATAAAGCTCAACTCTCCGGATAAAATATCTGCTCTAAATACTGCCAAGCTGTTATGCCCCCGGTTAGCGGCATAAACAAAGCGGCCGTCAGAGGAAATATGAATCGCACTGCCTTGGTTATTTTCCTTAAAATCATCCGGAAGCGTCGATATATATTGTTTTTCAGTAAAATGACCATTTTCAGGATGATAGGTTAAAACAATAACCTCTGAACTGAATTCCGTCATGACATAGGCAATTGTTCCATTCGGATGAAAAACTAGATGTCTTGGCCCGCTTCCTGCCTTTAAAGGTAAACGACTAACCTCTGATAATTTACCCTCAGCACTGATTTCATAGGTTATTAGTGCATCAATTCCTAATTCCACAACAGCCAGATATTTTTCATCAGGGGTGAGTCCTGCATAATGGGTATGCGGTTTTTCCTGTCTTGGATCTGGGCCACGGCCTTCATGCTTTACTGATGAAATAACTGGTTTAACAGCGCCATTCTCCTGGTTAATCTGCTGGGACTCTACTAAGCCTTTATGATAATTTGCGCTGAATACAAACTGATTTTTACTGTCTACACTAAGATGGCAAGGAGGGGATCCTTCTGAACCTTCGCTATTGAGTGCTTTTAATTCGCCCCCTTCATTAATAGAAAAAGCGGCAACTCCGCCAGCGTTTCCTTCCTTTGCAACTGAATAAAGATATTGGTTGTTTGTACTAATTGCTAAATATGTAGGATTTTCCAATTCAGCCGCAACAGAAACATCCTCTATTTTTCCTGTGTTGGTATCTAAAGTAAAGGAGTAGATCCCTTTGCTTTCTCCTTTTGTATAGGTTCCAATAAACCCTAGAAATTTGCTTTGATTTGACATTACCAACGCTCCCATTAATTAATTTCATTTATATTTTATCATTACTGATTGCATTTACTCATTATTTATACTTTTTGCTCTGTTAAACTTAGTTGTTGATTTGCGCTCCAGGCACTTCGCTCCAATCAACAGTGTTAAAAATCAACAATGGCCTTTAACACAGCCATACTTTTAAAAGAATTCTTTCGGCACTTCTATTGCAAATTTGTATTAAGGTACCAAGGAAAAATATAAAAACCACACTGCCTAATCCAACAGGTCCACCCATCAGCTACTCCGCCAGTAACCAACTCCTTCTAAAATAGTTCTAGAAAGATTTATTTTCAGACCAAATCTTTCATACAGATATTCCTCCAAAATTAAAACATTCATTATTTTTATGATTTCAGCTCCAATAACGATTTGAAAAGTTTGCATAGGTTTACATTAGTCCATTAATGAATAATTTTACACACATCCTTTTTCCGGAGTATAAAGGAAGTCATAGGGAATATTACTTTCTTCTACTGGAAAAAATTATAGTCTTATTATTTTCGAAATTTATAGTTAATTTAGTAAACTAGTATGATAAAATATAAAAATTAATCAAGCTGAGTTTTGTAGGGAGCGAGAATTCTAATGCTAAATGCTCGAATGACTGTTATCATACATGAATTAATGAAAGCGCATACTCCTCTTACAAGTGAATATCTAGCAAATGTTCTTGATGTCACATCAAGAACAATTCGAAATGATCTGAAAGACTTGGAATCAACTGTTTCCGATTTTGGTGCTTCCATTAAATCTATTCGAGGTACAGGATACCAGCTTTTTGTTCATGATGATCAATTATTTCGCCATTTGGTACAAGAGGTTACGGAAAAAGACAATAATATTGAGATTCCGACGCTTCCTGAAGGACGAGTTCAGTATATTATCAAACGACTTTTACTTACCGAGTACATTAAACTTGATGATATAGCGGAGGAATTATTTATCAGTAAGTCCACATTACAAAACGATTTAAAGGATGTTAAAGACAAATTCCACCGTTATGGAATTACGCTTAGTAAGCGCCCGAATTTCGGATTGAAATTGAACGGGACCGAATTCAAACTCCGCCTATGCATGGCTGACTATCTGTTTGATCATATCGAGAATCAACTGGATGTCGACAGTGAAAATGATTCGATTTTTTCAAAAGAAGCGTTAACGATTATTCGCAGTATTATTCTTGAACAGATTAACTTGACTCAAATTGCCCTATCAGATATCGGCTTAAATAATCTAGTTATTCATATTGCGATTGCCTATAACCGAATAAAAGACGAAAAGTATGTGACTCTTGCTCAAGAGCTAGAAGAATTGAAGGAACAAAAGCAGTATGCGGTGGCTCAGGAAATAGTCAACCAGCTGGAAAAAGAATTAGAAGTGGATTTCCCTGAAACGGAAGTTGGTTATATAACGATTCATTTACTCGGTACAAAAATGGTGACACATCTTCCCTTGAATGAAGTTAATATTCAAGGTATCTTTGATCATCAAATCTATCGAATCGTTCAGGAGATTTTAGAAACCATTGATCGGGAACTTTGCTTAAAGATAAAGGATGACCAGGAGCTGTTTGTTGCCATTTGTCTTCATTTAAGCCCTGCCATTCACCGTTTCCAATATGGAATTAATTTGCCCAACCCCTTAATTGAAGATATTAAATCGAAATATCCTGCCGCTTTTCAGGCTGCGATAATTGCTGGAATGGTTCTTAAACGGGAATTAATGATTGACATCAATGAAAATGAAATGGGATACCTAGCTCTTCATTTAGGTGCAGCAATGGAAAATAAAAAGGCAGTGCATCCACCGAAAAGATGCATTATTGTGTGTGCGTCTGGTGTCGGCAGTGCTCGGTTATTAGCTTCGAAGCTCCAATCCAAATTCGGGGCGAAAATAAACATAGTCGGGACAACCAATTTTTACATGATAAACCAAATTTCCGTGCACACCATCGATTTCCTCATCAGCACGATTCCTATTTCAATGCATTTGCCTATTCCGGTTATACAAGTAAACACCATTCTTGGCGGCAGGGATTTGGAAAAGATTGAACATTTATTAATAGAAGGAGTGGATCACAAGTTTGAATTTATCAAGGAAGAATTGGTTTTTCTACAGAAGTCTTTTGAAACTAGAGAGGAAGTTTTGAAATTCTTAGTTGTACATATGCAATCAATGGGACTCGTAGATGAACATTATTTGGATAACGTGTTCGCTAGAGAAGCTCTTTCGCCAACCAGCTATGGAAATTTTGTAGCGATTCCTCATCCGGTTACTCCGCAAACCGATTCTACCTTTTGGACAATATGTACGTTACAAAAGCCGATTGATTGGGGCGGGAAGAGGGTTCAATTTGTTTGCTTGTTAAATGTTGAAAAAAATTCTAGCCTTGAGCTTCAGTCTATGTATGATCATTTAGTCGAAATAATTGATAATAGTCAAGTTGTCCAGCAGCTTATTAAATGTAAAACGTACAAAGAATTTCAAACCATTTTTCAAAAAGATTCTATTTCCGGGGGATATTAGGCGTGAATATAATATTATGCTGTTCTGTAGGAATGTCATCAAGTTTATTAGTATCCAAAATGCAAAAGAGTGCAAAGGAGCAAGGAATACAGTGTAATATTTGGGCCGTTCCGATAGATATTGTTCGCAAACAAATTGAAAAGGCAGATGTCTTATTGATCGGACCACATTTCCGCTATCTCCTGCCTGAATTTAGACAGTTAGGTGAAGAAAAAGGGATTCCCGTTGAAATAATTAATACAGTACATTATGGCACTTTTAATGGGAAGGAAGTTCTAAGGTTTGCTGAAAAATTAATAGCTTCGAAACAAAAAGGATGAGTGATACCGACTCATCCTTTTCACATTTTCCTCTATTGAAAAAGATATACTGGATTTTTTACACAATTTTGAACAATTGTTTCCGTTGTGTAACGGAAAAAGGATATGTGTAAATGAAAGCGGTTCTAAAATAAAATAAAGCTATCGAGAGAGCGAAGCAAAAAATCATCTAATAGCGCTACATACCATCTTGAAATAAACACATTAAACTACATCTCTTGTAAAAATCTAAGGAGGATTTAAAAATGAATATCTTATTATGCTGTTCAGCAGGAATGTCTACTAGCTTATTAGTAACAAAAATGGAAACTGCCGCTAAGGAACAGGGACTTGAATGTAGAATTTGGGCAGAGGGTGTCGACGCAGTTAAAAACCATATTGATCAAGCGGATGTTCTATTGCTTGGGCCTCAAGTACGCTTTATGCTGCCAACGATGAAAAAGTTAGGAGAAGAAAATAATGTCCCTGTGGATGCGATTAACGCGGTTCACTACGGAATGGTTAATGGGGCAGAGGTATTAAAAGCAGCAATCCAATTAGCTAAAAAATAGGTTCTGGACAAATAAAAAAAATAAGGGGAAATAGCGGATGAATAAACTAACAGCTTTTTTAGAAGAAAAAGTTATGCCGACTGCTGGCCGAATCGCTGGTCAAAGACACCTGCAAGCGTTGAGAGACGGACTAGTTGCCACGATGCCATTGATGATTATTGGGTCGATATTTTTAATCTTAGGTTTTATTCCAATTGATGGCTACTCTGATTTCATGGCAGGTATATTCGGAGATGAATGGTTAGGGAAATTATTATATCCAGTGGGAGCAACATTTGATATTATGGCTCTAGTGGCAGCATTTTCCATTGCGTATCGCTTAGCTGAAAAGTATAACGTTGATGCATTGTCAGCAGGGATTATCTCGATAGTTGCATTTTTGCTAGCTACCCCATACAAAGTTTCTTTTACACCTGATGGTTCGACAGAAGCCATCATGGTTGGTGGGGCGATTCCTACAGCATTAACTGGAAGTAAAGGTCTTTTTATTGCAATGATTTTATCTATTATCTCTACGGAAATATATCGCTTCATTATTCAAAAGAAAATTGTGATCAGAATGCCTGACGGTGTTCCGCCGGCAGTAAGTAAATCATTTGTTGCCTTAATTCCTGGTTTTATTGTTGTTATTATTGTTTGGTTGTTACGTTTATTAGTGGAACAAACAAGCTTTGAAAGTCTTCACAATGTTGTCACTCAATTATTACAAGATCCGCTTAGTGCTTTAGGTGGTACATTATGGGGAACAATTTTAGCTTTAATTCTAGTCCAAATGCTATGGTCCACAGGTTTACACGGTCAAACGATCGTAGGTGGAGTGATGGGACCAATATGGCTGTCAGCAATGGATGCGAACCGTGTTGCTTTCCAAGCAGGGAATGAAGTACCAAATATCGTTACGCAGCAGTTTATTGATATCTTCGTCTTAATCGGTGGTGGAGGGGCAACTCTGGCGCTCGTTCTTGCCATGTTATTTACGGCAAAAAGTAATCAAATGAAATCATTAGGCAGATTAGGTATTGCACCAGGATTATTTAATATCAATGAACCGATAATCTTCGGGATGCCAATTGTTATGAATCCAATCATGATTATTCCGTTTATTCTAGTTCCAGTCGCAATCACTACTACCAGCTTCCTTGCGATGCAAATGGGGTTAGTAGCAAAGCCTGTAGGAATATCGCTTCCTTGGACAACGCCTCCTATATTTGGTGGATTCTTAGCGACAGGTGGTAAACTCTCTGGAGCTGTTTTACAACTCGTTAATATGGCCATTGCTTTTGCGATCTATCTGCCATTCTTTAAACTTTGGGATAAGCAAAAATTAACAGAAGAAAGTCGATTTGATACGAAAAAAGCATCTTAACTAACTTGGATATTCCCCATTTAGGCATTCATTGGGGGATATCTTTTCTAACCACTACTTGGAGGGAAACATGATGGAAAACTTAGAAACAGTTATTTTTCAAATTATTCTTCACGGAGGAAATGGAAAAAGTGCAGCAATGGAAGCTATTGCTGCAGCAAAAACCGGAGATTTTGAAGGGGCTAGACAGAAGCTAAAGGAATCAAGTGATGCGGTGATTGAGGCCCATAAAATTCAAACAAACCTTGTTCAGGGAGAAGTACGTGGCGAAAAAACAGAAATTTCTCTATTAATGGTTCATGCCCAGGATCATCTGATGAATGCGATTACGATTAAAGATTTAGCTGCTGAGTTTGTGGATATGTACGAAAGGGTAAACTTGCAAAACGTAAAATAATGAAATGAATAGCTTCATGGAATATTACGTTTGTATATAAAAAACTAGATTCTGTTCCTTTTTTTCTAGATGGCAGAATCTCTTTCCTATTATTCATTAGGGCAACTCTCTTTTGTCGAAGGACTTGTTGCTCGCCAGTCTGCGAGTTTCTTTATTATTTTAATGTGAAGGAGTGATGATGGTGATACATAAAGCATTAATGCCATTTCCTGATGGTTTTCTATGGGGTGCTGCTTCTGCTGCATATCAAGTCGAAGGTGCATGGGATACAGATGGAAAAGGTGTTTCCAATTGGGATAAGTTTGTCCGAATTCCCGGAAAAACATTTAAAGGAACAACAGGGGATATGGCAGTAGATCATTACCACCGCTATAAAGAGGATGTCCAATTAATGGCTGAGATGGGAATGAAGGCTTATCGTTTTTCTGTTGCTTGGACACGGATATTCCCAAGCGGAAAAGGTCAATTAAATGAAAAAGGTTTAGAATTTTATGATCAGTTAATTAATGAACTAAAGGCAAATAACATTGAGCCAGTTTTGACGTTATATCACTGGGATTTACCGCAGGCACTTCAAGATGAGTATGGGGGCTGGGAATCGCGGCAAATCGTCGAAGATTTCACGAACTATAGTGTTGAACTTTTTAAACGATTTGGTGATCGGGTAAAATACTGGGTCAGCTTGAATGAGCAAAATATTTTTACCATGTTTGGCTACCGGATGGCAGCCCATCCTCCAGGGGTAAAGGATGACAAGTTATTCTATCAAGTTAATCACCATGCAAATCTGGCGAATGCTAGTGTCATTAAGGAATTCCGTAAGTATGTTCCAGATGGGAAGATTGGTCCTAGCTTTGCCTATAGTCCAGCATATGCATTAACCTCGAAACCAAGTGACATCCTTGCTGCTGAAAATGCCGAGGAGCTAAACAACCATTGGTGGATGGATATTTATGCTTGGGGAAAATATCCAACGGCCGCCTGGAATTTTCTCGAACAAAATGGCCTAGCACCAACGATTGAAGAGGGCGACTTTGAATTGTTACGTGCTGGAACGCCTGATTTTATGGGATTAAATTATTATCAGACTACCACCTATGAAGAAAACCCATTAATGGGCGGAGTTGGTGCCGGTGAGATGAATACCACTGGGAAAAAAGGGACTTCCAAGGATACCGGAATTCCTGGCATGTTTAAAACCGTCGAGAATCCAAATCTTGAAAAAACGGATTGGGATTGGAATATTGACCCACAAGGATTAAGAATTGCGCTTCGCAGAATCACTAATCGTTATCACCTGCCAATCTTAATAAGTGAAAATGGTTTAGGTGCCTTCGATAAAGTCGAGGAAGGCGATATCGTCAATGATGATTACCGGATTGATTTTATCCGGGCTCATATAAAGGCGATTCAGGAGGCGATAACAGACGGAGTGGAAATGTTGGGTTATTGTGTTTGGTCTTTTACGGATTTATTGAGCTGGTTAAACGGTTTCCAAAAACGATATGGATTTGTCTATGTCAACCAACACGAAGAGGGTGAAAATGACCTTCGACGCATTAAAAAGAAAAGTTATTTCTGGTATAAAGATGTAATTGATAGCAATGGTGATATCTTATAATAAAATCGAACAAAAGGAGACAAAAAACAATGGTTGAAAAAACATTCACTGTAATAGATAACACAGGTATACATGCCCGCCCGGCAACGATTCTAGTAAGTACTGCTTCCCAATTTAAAGCGAATGTAACGCTAGCATACAAAGAAAAGGAAGTAAACCTGAAATCTATTATGGGTGTCATGTCTTTAGGGATCCCTAGCGGAGCTGATATTAAAATTTCAGCAGAAGGCATAGACGGAGATGCTGCGATTCAAAAACTAGAAGAAGTATTGAAAAATGAAGGTTTAGCGAATTAAAGCCCCCCACACTGTAAGATCTTACAATGAGGGAGATTGCTCATCGGCTTTCTACCATACAGAATGCTACCCGACACATTATGAATTAATGAGTTTAAGAGGTCATTATTGGAAGATAAATAATTAACAAAATAATTCCTTTAAAAGTAATCTAAATACCATTTTAAAATGGTATTTTTTTTGTAACAAAATAAAACCTATTATTTGCTTTATTAATAAGGATAGGTAATATTTATACTATCAAGGACAACAATTTACATAAGGAGTCTGTTTATGGCAAATAACAAAAAATACACTAAAACTAATAAGAATTCATCATCGATGTTTATTTTCTGGGTAGTCGGTCTAGTTGCGGTTGGAATATTGGCACTTATTTTATTCGGAAATCATAATAAGGATCAGGATAATACAGCATCCGAAAAAATTGATTACGCTAATCAGCCATTCCAGGGCAATAAATCTGCACCCGTCTCTATCATTGAATTTGGCGACTATAAATGCCCAAATTGCAAAAACTTTGCTGATCAAGTAATTCCTCTGATTCAAAAAGATTTGGTGGATACAGGAAAAGCTAAATTGTATTTTATGAATGATTCGTTTATCAATGTTGATTCTGAACGCTCTGCTAAATTTGCGGAATCTGTTTATCAGGAATTAGGAAACGATACGTTTTGGAAGTTCCATGATCTCCTTTACAAAAAACAGCCAGAAGATACTAAATATGAAAAAATCGATCTATATACAGAAAAATTCTTAACAGATACATTGAAAGAAGTAGCCAGCGACAAAGAAGTGGATAAGGTTGTCCAAAACTTCCAGGCAAAGAAATCGGATGCTGCATGGAAAAAGGATATGGATTATGCTGGAAAATTAGGTGTAACAGGAACGCCAACCATTTTTGTAAATGGCAAGAAGTTTGAAGGCGGAAGTATGGACGATTTAAAAAAGATGGTTGATAAAGCCGCGAAGGGGAAATAGCATGAATAAATCCTTATTAGTCTCGTGGGTTGCTGCTTTAATTGCAACACTCGGCAGCTTGTACTTTAGTGAAGTCATGCACTTCGTTCCATGTACGCTTTGCTGGTACCAGCGGATATTCATGTATCCGCTAGCCATCATATTGGGAATTGCTGTCTACCGAAACGATAGAGGAATTTATAAATATGTACTGCCGCTGTCAATCATCGGAATCCTAATCTCAGGCTACCATACTTTATTGCAAAAGATTCCTTATTTACAACAGTTTGAAATGTGTACAAGCGGGGTTCCCTGTTCAAAGGACTATATCAATTGGCTGGGATTTATAACGATTCCTCTCTTAGCGCTGATTGCTTTTATTACCATAACGATCAGCTTAGTGATTCTCGCTCGCAGTCAAAAGGAAGAAGAGACTATCCAAGGATAGTCTCTTTTTTTCTACATATGCTGTTGTTCTTGTTGTTTGACTTTTAATCGTTGTTCTAAAACATGGACCATTTGCAAGAAATGATCAGCTTCCCTAAGTACATGGTCAGCAAGTAGTGGGTCAATGACATTTTTAATTTGACAGTTTTTAATGAAATCCAGTCCGGCCTGTTTAAAGGCACGAATCTCCTGTGCTGCATTTTCACTATCTTTATTAAGCTTGCCAATTATCGGGTAGGTTGGTTTTTTCTTATACAGCATCGATTCCACGTCTCTTGCCTGGTTGAGGAGAACTTCAAAATCATCCCCAAATTTTAGTGCTACTCTAACTAAATTCCGTTCCGATTGATCGAGCAGGGATGCAATAAAACGTGAGTGCTCCATCATGATTTTTAGCCAAAAGACATTTTCTTTAATAATCGCATGTTTTTTTCAACAAAGAACTTGAAAAAGAGAAAAAAAAGAGCAGTAAAACCATGAGATTTTACCGCCCCTCTTTTTATTAAGGTGTAATGGCCTTTGCCAGGATTAGTACACGAAAGATGCACCAACAATGATTAAAAGGATAAACAATACAACGATTAGAGCAAAGCTCATGCTACTGTGTCCCATTCCAAAGTCACCTCCTATTTAATAATTACAATTTATGCAAATAGGAGAAACTCTGAAATGGACAAACGTTGAATCGCAGAAAAAAAGAATGAAATTAACTATATTGCGGTCTTAGTTTTGTTCGTTTGTTGACGTGCTGTTCGGCACTTAATGCTGCAATCGCACCATCGGCTGCAGAAATAACGGCTTGTTTAATCGGTGTTCTTCTAGCGTCGCCACCTGCAAACACCCCATCAATATTTGTACGAAGATGGTCGTCAACTATCACATAACCTTCCTCATCTCTCATGACGGCTCCATTTAGGAAATCAGTCCCCGGTTTCATCCCGCCAAGGTATAAGAAAATACCATCGACATTCCAAGTTTCCACTTCTTTTTTATCATTTAGAATAACTATTTTCTCAACACTATCTGTACCAGTTATTTCTCTGACTCGGTGACGTCGATATATTTCGACCTTTGGATTATCTTCTAGGGATGAAAGGTCGGTTTCCCCCTTTAACTGTTCCTTAGGAATTAATAATTTAACTATTTTGCAATACTTCGCAAGTGTTTCTGCCTCATGAATAGCTTCGTCATTATCACCAACAACAGCGACAACCTGATCTTGATAAAAGGCGGCATCACAGGTTGAACAATAGCTGACACCAAGGCCGGTGAATTCTTCTTCACCATTAATCTTACTAGATGGAGCTTTTGCGCCAACGGCAATAAAAACGCTTTTAGCCTTAATCGTTCCTTCAGCTACTTCTATCATTTTGATTTCATTTGAAAAATCAACGGAAAGAACAGTAGAGCGTACGAATTCTGCCCCAAAGTCTTTTGCTTGTGCTTGCATTCTTGTCAGCAGTTCAAGACCTGTTACTTCTTCACGCACCCCTGGATAGTTAGCGATTTTATGAGTAATCGCTAATGTTCCTGCCTTTGGTGCCTTATCAATAACAAGAGTTTTTAATTTACCGCGGGCAGCATAAACAGCAGCAGACGCTCCAGCAGGTCCTCCGCCAATGGTTACAAAGTCATAGACTTCCTCAAGGATCTTTTCATTAACTGGCTGGAAAATGGATTCTTCACTTTCAGGTTGCGGGGGTTCTGCTGATGCTGGCCTGTCCTCTTCTGACAACTCAAGAAGTTTAATAAATTTTTTCTCCTGGAAGCCTAAAACTAGCTTTCCATTAATAAAGGTTGCGGGTGTTCCGAAAATTTTCCGTTCCTTTAACTGATCAAAATATTCTTTATGAATCGAGGCATTACGTTCTTCAAATTCAATTCCCTTTTCTTTTAGATACGATTTTACTTTTTCACAATAAGGGCAGCCTGAGCTGCTATATACGATGACTTCATTTTTGGACATTTAGGGTACCTCCTAAAAGTTTTTCTTAATTACAATAATAATATTAATACTAAATAAAAGTCAAACCTTTTTAATAATAATTCTAATTTAAAAAAAGTCCAACAATTTAATGTTGGACTTTAAGTTAATTAAAGTGTTTTTCCAAGGAACGCCGTCAGCATCCAAACATGCTTTTCTAAGCCGGAATGGATAGCGAGCAGCATATCGCCGGTGGTTTCATCATCTAACTCTCCAGCTAAACTCATTCCTTCTTTTATTTCACCAATGATAATCGAAAAGTCGTTAATAATCGATTGAACCATATCTTCAGCCGGTTCTGTGCCTGTTGCTTCTTGGATAGATGAGATTTCGAGGCATTCTTTCATGGTTGCGACAGGATTACCTCCAATTGCAAGCAACCGTTCTGCCAATTCATCGACATGGAGCCCAGCCTCATTATAAAACTCTTCAAATTTGGCGTGGAGTGTGAAAAATTGCTCGCCCTTCACATACCAATGATAGTTATGTAACTTCATATACAATACAGACCAATTGGCAATTTGTTTGTTAAGTACGTCCACTAATTGATTATTCATAAAAAATCCTCCTTTTTATCATCTCTTTATATTATTTCCAAAGATACACTTGAAATCCTGTATGATTTCAAGGGAATTATTGTCAGATTGGTGAATGTTTCTCATTTACCATGTTACATGGCTGAAACAAAATGTAATAATATACCCTCCATTATCCAATAAAGCATTTTTATGGAGATTAATATGAATTGGATAGACCTTCCTTTTTGGTGAGGAACGCTATGATATCAGGCGGTCGCTTTGCTTGTTTCTGCATTCCACTTTTTGGCTAATGAATTCGTATGTTACAACTGGTAGCCTTAGTTGTAGAGAAACGAGCTACTAATCTAGGAGGTTTTCAAATGAACAAATTTAAAAAACTAGTAATTGCAGCTGGTCTTATCTTATCAATGTCAGCATTTACGGTAAATGGAAAGACAGAAGCAGCTACGACAACTCATAAAATTCAGTCTGGAGAAACTTATTGGAAAATTGCAAAAGGTTTTGGTGTACCTTTAAATAGTTTAATGGTGGCTAATCAATCTAAGCCACTTTATGCAGGGCAAAATATGTTGATCCCGAACTCTCCTTATACAGCAGCAGAGAAAGATCTAATGGCACGTCTAGTCCGTGCAGAAGCGGTGGGAGAACCTTATGCTGGGAAAGTAGCAGTTGCTACAGTCATTTTAAATAGAGTAAAAAGCCCTGACTTCCCAAATACAGTTCGTGGAGTTATCTATCAAATTGCAAATGGGCATTATGCTTTTACTCCTGTCCAAAACGGTCAGATTAATCAGCCAGCGGATTATGCTTCAAAGAGAGCTGTTAATGAAGCAATCGCTTTTAGTGGAAAAGGAAGCGGCTCATTATTTTTCTACAACCCTAAAACAGCGCAAAGTCAATGGATTCTAACACGCCCTGTTACGGTAACAATCGGAAATCATCGATTTGCAAGATAACCATTAACATTCCAAAAAAAATAGATTTTTATGCAAAAAGCAGTGGATTTCAAAAGGGAATCCACTGCTTTTTTGTATTTATTTATTCATTTTAAGAGCTACTAAACTAGCAAAATCATGAATGATAGTGGCAGCGAGCAGGGAAGTAATTTGTGTTGTGTCGTATGGCGGCAGCACTTCGACTAAGTCAAAACCTATAAAATTAAAATCTGTTAGGGCACGGATAATTTGTAAGGTTTCAAAGCTATTTAATCCGCCGACCTCAAGTGTCCCAGTTCCGGGAGCACAGGAAGGATCGACAAAATCAATATCAAAGCTAAGGAAGCAAGGAGTATCCCCAATTTTTTGTTTGATTTCTCTAATAACATCCTCTATTCCGCGTTCTTTTAATTCAGGTGTGGTAATGACATGGTAGCCCAAGTCCTTACTAGCATCAATATCGCCTGGATGATTCAGTGTACCCCGAATCCCCACCTGAAATACCTTATCTGGAATAAGCAGATTTTCTTCGTAGGCTCGGATGAAAGGAGAACCGTGCCAATATTTTTCATCATAATAGGTATCCCATGTATCGGTATGGGAATCAAAATGAATTAAGGCAACTGGTCCGTGCACCTTGGCAGCTGCTCTTAAGTTGGCCAATGTCACAGAGTGATCTCCGCCAAGCCCAATGGGAATGATTCCTTTTTCCATCAATTCCATGACTGCTTTTTCAATGACCTCGTAACTGCGATGGATATTATGAGGGATCACGGAAACATCGCCAATATCAATGGCATTGCAATCATCAAACGGATACACCTTGTGAATCGGATGGTACGGGAATAAGGTCATCGATGCCTGACGAATGGCTTGCGGTGCGAAGCGGGCCCCAACACGGAAG
Organism: Neobacillus sp. DZ-9; assembly: GCF_059587065.1. Taxonomy (NCBI): domain Bacteria; kingdom Bacillati; phylum Bacillota; class Bacilli; order Caryophanales; family Bacillaceae; genus Neobacillus; species Neobacillus sp. DZ-9. The sequence goes on along the minus strand of NZ_JCAIOL010000008.1, from coordinate 25,882 downwards.
GATGCGGCAGTATCAAACGGCATACCGACAATCGCTAATTTCGCATTTTCTCTTGTGGAAGGCAGTCTCATAAACGTGCCTGTCGTACAAAATTCAGGTTTTACGTCTGGTGATAAAGGATATTGCATATTTAGATTCCCCCATTTCTGCTTTTTCTAAATTAAATAATGCAAGTTTTATGCCAAATAAAAGGAGGGAACTCTTCATGATTGGCACGGAAATTGCAAACTTACAAACTGATTTTAAAAATAAGGGGGAATAAAAAATTTTAAAAGGATGATAAAGGGGTTCTCTTAAATTGAAAGCGGTTTAAAAAAGGGGAGGTATGATAGGTGGAAAATGGCGTAAAGTTGAAAAGATCTTTAAAGCTTTGGCAGGTTGTTATTATGGGGCTTGCTTATATGACCCCCATGGTTGTATTTGATACGTTCGGAATTGTTTCAGGAATAACCAATGGTCACGTGCCAAGCGCCTATATTGTTGCATTGATCGGCATGCTTTTCACGGCGGCAAGCTATGGCAAACTGGTTAAGGTTTTTCCGCAGGCGGGTTCGGCCTATACTTATACGCAAAAGGCGATAAACGGTCATTTAGGATTTCTTGTTGGCTGGTCGTCTTTACTTGATTATTTATTTTTACCAATGGTAAACGCATTATTAACCAAACTGTACTTAAATGCTTTGTTTCCATCCGTTCCTGATTTTTTCTGGGTATTAGTGTTTGTCGGAATCGTTACCTTTCTTAATTTACGAAGCGTTAATATCCTGGCAAATTTTAATACGATTTTTGTGGCCGTGCAAATCATGATTATGATCGTCTTTATTATCCTTGTCGTTAAAGGGCTAAATAGAGGAGAAGGAGCCGGAACCGTCCTTAGCTTGAAGCCTTTTTTTCTAGAAGGGATGAACATTCCTATCCTAATTACAGGAGCTACGATTCTCTGTTTTTCCTTTCTTGGTTTTGATGCGGTTACAACCCTCTCTGAGGAAACGCCAAATCCTGAAAAAACAATTCCAAAAGCGATCCTTTTAACAGCTTTATGGGGGGGAGTCATCTTTATCACCACATCGTTCTTTATTCAGTTATTCTTCCCTGATATTTCAAGATTCAAAAATCCCGATGCAGCCCTGCCGGAAATCGCTCTATATGTGGGGGGAAAGCTGTTTCAATCGATTTTCTTATGTACAACCTTTGTCAATACTCTGGCATCAGGACTTGCTTCACATGCAAGTGTATCCCGACTTTTGTATGTCATGGGACGGGATAAAGTCTTTCCGGAGAAGTGGTTCGGCTTTGTCCATCCGAAATGGAGGACGCCGGCATTTAATGTTATTTTTGTCGGTGCCATCTCCTTATCGGCTTGGTTCTTTGATTTGGTCACTGCTACGTCGTTAATTAACTTTGGCGCCCTTATGGCGTTTACATTTGTAAATCTTTCGGTTATTAGTCATTTTGCCGTTCGGCAAAAAATGCATCGGACTCCAAAAGGGTTTTTTGATTACGTCATCATGCCATTAATTGGGGCCGCTGCAGTAGGAATCTTGTGGGTAAATCTTGAGATAAGTTCCTTGACCATGGGCCTTATATGGTTTGGGGTAGGTTTTGTCTATTTGCTCTATCTAACAAAAGCATTTCGGGCAGCGCCGCCACAATTTAAAGCAGAAGAAGCATAATGAGCTTTTAAGCCTTCAATCATTTTAGATTGAAGGCTTTTTTGATGCTCTTGTTTATGCAAATAAGATTAGATTATGCAAAATTTCATAGATTTAAGGATTATTTTATGATTTCCTTAGATAAAAATTATTGGCATGAAAATTGCAACTATTTTGAATAGTAATATAATTATTTTGAAGGGGAGGTTCTATTTGTATTCATATTGATTTGAACAAAAAATGAAACTGCTTACATTTATTTTTTTTTAAAAAAGGAGAGTTGTTCAAATTGGAGAATGTAACCCTTAAACGTTCACTCGGACTCTGGGCCATAGTTGGTCTTGGATTAGGCTATATGACCCCAACTATTGTGTTTGATACTTTCGGGATCGTTTCTGAAGAAACAAATGGTGTTGTTCCCCTTGCCTATCTAACGGCATTAGCTGTTATGTTATTTACAGCGATTAGTTACGGAAAAATGGTCCAAGTGTTTCCAAGCGCTGGATCTGCCTATACGTATACGAAAGAAACAATGGGCCCCCATCTTGGATTTATCGTTGGCTGGGCAGCATTGCTTGATTATATCCTCTTACCCATGGTGAATGCCTTGATTATCCGTATTTATATGGTATCCGTCTTTCCTTCGGTTCCAGCATGGATTTGGGTTGTCTGTTATGTTGGCGTCGTTACCGGCATTAACGTATGGAGTATGAGTAAAACCTCAAATTTGAATTCCCTTCTTGTTATTTTTGAAGTTGTCTTAATTGGTGCTTTTGTAGTCCTCGCTTTTGTGAAGCTATCCCAAGGGATGGGGCAAGGGACGATTTTCACTACGGAACCACTTTTTCATTCCAATGTCCATCTTGGTGCTGTTTTGACTGGTGCTACAGTAGTTTGTTTTTCCTTTATTGGTTTTGATGCCGTCACGATGTACGCTGAGGAGGCCACTGATTTAAAAACAATGCCGAAAGCGATTATGTTGACGGTCTTTATCGGCGGAGCCATCTTTTTCATCTGTGGTTACTTTGCGCAAGCTTTATTCCCAGATGTTTCGGGGTTTAAAGTAACGGATGATACCTTACCCGAAATTGGTTTGTTTGTTGGAGGAACGTTTTTTAAACTAGTTTTTCTTGCGGGTGCGTTTGCAGCCACTGTCGCTTCCGGGCTGGCATCCCATGCGAGTGTGGCACGCCTGTTATATGTAATGGGACGTAACGGAGTCCTTCCGAAAAGGCTATTTGGTTCGGTTCATCCGAAATTCCGGACACCTGCCTTTAATGTCATTCTCGTTGGAGTAGTATCATTGCTAGCGATAGCACCTAGCCTTGAGCTTATTTCTTCCTTTATTAACTTTGGGGCGTTGATTGCGTTTACCTTTGTTAATTTGTCGGTTATTGCCCATTTCGTTTTCCGTCAAAAAAGATACAAAACTGGTAAAGATATTTTCACCTTTCTCGTTATGCCTATCCTTGGAGCAGGTACCACGGGGATTTTGTGGTACAACCTCCAAGCGGATGCCCTCATCGGAGGAATTGCTTGGATTGTCATCGGATTAATTTATTTAGCCTTTAAAACTAAAATCTCAAAAACGAGTATTGTAGACCTTCAATTTGATGAAGCGGAGCAACCTACCACTTTATAAGTAAAAGTTACCTGAGCCAGGCTTGATGCCTGGCTTTTAGGTGTTTTGTGGCGGGAGGTAGGGGATGGCGAGTAAAAGGGAAAGATTCGCGAGTATTTAATGAAAATCGGCAAGAAAAATGTAATTTTGGCGAGTAAAACCTTCAAAAAGGCGAGTAACAATTTTCCTTATCCAAAAGGAATTTAAAAGTTCAAAAAGTGCTCACAATTATTGTCGATTATTGCAGGAAATTGGAAGAAAGAGCAAGAAATTAGTGGAAAAATGAAAGGGTGTGGTATTTTTGTTCGCTCAAGAAATTCATATAACACCAAGAATTGAAAAACTAGAGGCACTTACTAGGAGATTATCCACTTTTCATCCAAAATGGCCTGAAGTTATGGCAGATTATAAAGGCAGAATGGCTGGTTTTCGCGGAGAGAAATCTTTAGGCTTCTACTTAAGTATGCTATCCGACTCAAAATATCTAATATTTCATGGACTTCGCCAATTATATCGGCAATATTACTTCCAAATGGATTTTTTTCTATTATGTTCCGCCTTTGGGATCGTTCTTGAGGTCAAAAACATGTCTGGAGAATTATCCTTTGAAAAGGATCATAATCAAACCACCTGCAAAAGAAATGGGAATGAAGAAAGAATCAAAAATCCCGTTTTACAAGCAAAACTTCAGGCAAGAAAGCTAAAAAATTGGCTGCTGGAACATAATTGCAGCGATATCCCTATTCTTTATTTTTTTATAAATAGTAATGAAAGAACCATCATAAGAACAGAAATTAGAAATGAACAGATTACTCAACATATTTGTAATAGCGAAAACCTCTTAGAGAAAATAGATCAAATAGAAAAATATTATAAAGTAGACAAACTAAACAAAAAAGAGCTTAACAAAATAAAGCGTCTCCTCTTGACCAACCACACACCAGATAACCCTGATATCCTAAAAACCTACCATTTATCTCCCAATGATATTTTAACCGGTGTAAAGTGCCCTGAAAGTTGCTCCATACTAATGGTTTATAAAAGAGGAAAATGGAATTGTCCGAAGTGCAATGCTCAATCCAATAAAGCACATATTCAAGCCATCCATGATTATTTTCTATTAATCAAGCCTTGGATAACAAAAACGGAATTCTGCCAATTTCTACATATCGACTCTCCCCATATCGGACAAAAGCTACTAAAATCGATGAATCTACCTACCACAGGAAAATTTAAAACTCAAGTATACCATCAGCCCGAAAGCCCCTTATCAGGATACGAAAAACCAATTATGCAGAAATGAATAAATCAGTCACTTTTTCATAATACCTGAATTTCTTTTTCAAAAAAAGTAGCAATATTGCCCCTTTCTTAAGTTGGCACGAATCTTGCTTCTACCTTAAGTAACAACAAAAAATGAGGTGTTATGATGGCGATCGATTCTTTAGATTTGAAAAAGAGCGAGGTATTAAAGGAAAAGGATAACTCTTTAACTGAGTTTCAGGAAACACTCAGAGAGGCTGTTCAAATCCTAAATTATCCGCCGCAGGTCTTTGAATTCTTAAAGAAGCCGATGAGATTTTTAGAAGTAAGTATTCCCGTCAGAATGGATAACGGGCAAACAGAAATTTTTCAAGGATACCGGGCCCAGCATAATGATGCATCAGGTCCGACAAAAGGTGGCATACGCTTCCACCCAGATGTTACCCCTGAAGAGGTAAAAGCATTAGCGGGCTGGATGAGTCTAAAATGCGGGATAACCGATCTTCCATACGGCGGGGCAAAGGGCGGTATTGTCTGCGATCCCCGAATAATGAGCCCTGACGAACTAGAACGCCTTAGCAGGGGCTATGTAAGAGCGGTCAGTCAAATTGTGGGGCCGACCAAGGATATCCCCGCACCGGATATGTATACAAACTCGCAAATTATGGCGTGGATGCTGGATGAATACGACCATATCCGCGAATTTGATTCCCCAGGTTTTATTACAGGAAAACCCATTGCACTAGGCGGTTCACAAGGAAGAGAAACAGCCACCTCGAAAGGCGTTTTGTACACCCTTGAAATGGTTTGCGAATTAAAGAAAAAGCCAGTAAAAGACATGAAAGTTATCATTCAAGGATTTGGCAATGTAGGCAGTTTCTTAGCGAAATATTTATTTGATCTAGGAGCTAAAGTTGTCGGCATTAGTGATGTTCTAGGCGGTTTATATGATGAAAACGGCCTTGATATCCCATACCTCCTTGAAAATCGAGACTCTTTTGGGATTGTTTCAAATCGCTTTAATAGCTCGATGACAAACCAGGAATTATTAGAAAAAGAATGCGATATCTTAATTCCAGCAGCGATTTCCGGGGTCATTCATAAACAAAATGCCAGCCGTCTGAACTGCAATATTATCATCGAGGCGGCGAACGGGCCAACGACAAAAGAAGCGCTGAAAATTCTCGATGAACGTGAGATTCTCGTGGTTCCGGATATACTCGCAAATTCAGGCGGCGTAATCGTTTCTTACTTCGAGTGGTGCCAGAACAACCAGGGATATTACTGGACGGAGGAAACCGTTGATAAAAGACTCAAAGAAAAAATTACTCAGAGTTTCCTAAATGTTTTTAACACCTCCAAAAAATATAGTGTTAATTTAAAAATTGCTGCTTATATCGAAGGAATTCAGAAATTAGCTGAAGCTTCAAGACTTAGAGGCTGGCTGAAATATTAAAAAGGAGGAATAAACCATGAAATTAGAAATATTATCTGAACAAAAAGAACGCCAGCTTTTACATTATTTTTGCTTAATTTCTAATAATCATCGTTATGATTTGACAGTCGGCTATTCAGAGCACTTTTTTGGAAAAGCAATGGTAACCTCATTACAAACAGCGAACATGGTCTTGCTCTGCCAAGAGGATACCTATGCAGATGAACTTTGGGCCGACAAACTTGGTATCGAGCATGAGGACATTCCAGAATTCCAAGAGTTCTTTGGTCTTGTATTACAAACGGCGCCATATCAGGAACAATATTAAGCCGGGATTGGAGGAGAAGCCCTATGTATTTAGGAGTGGTTATAAGCCCTTGCTTCGGGAGGGTTGAGAAAGTTCAAATCAAAAGCGAAGAAAGAATATACGAATGGGAACCATTATTCATGATAAAAGCTGATGACGGACATGTGGAGATGATCCAAACCGGTGTTAGTGGTGAGGTAGAGTCACTCGAGGTACAGGAAGGAGATAACGTTATTCCTGGAATGGTCCTTGCCTATATAAAAGAAGATTTATTTATAACTGGTAGTGATTAAACGATTAAAAAAGAAGATGGACAATGCATCTTCTTTTTTACTGATTTTTTATTTAAAAAATTCTGATTAAAGTGGTAGTATAAGGTTGATAGGATAGAAGGGGATGAAAAATATGTTTTCCGTCGCTATGGAAAAAATCAAGCCAATTATTTCAGTCACAGTGGAACATCAAGCAAAATTAAAATCAACCTTAAACAATATAAAAGAACCCTTTATATTCTTAGAAAAACAAAATCAATTATTTGCCTATGTATCGTTAAACAATCAATTGCTAGAAAAGCTGAAAGAGAATCATTTTTCAATAGATATTTTGCTCGACCAAGCAAAGTCCATCGAAAGTATATGCCATTTAAGCGAGAATATTTCTCTGCCTGTTTTGTTTCAAATTATCGGGGAGCCGTTTGCCATCATAAAAGGCGAGGATGGAAAACCTTCAGGTTACATAAGAAGAGAAGATGTTCTGGCCGAGCTATTTAAACAAGAGAATAAAAGCGTTGATTTGCTTAAAATTATTTTAACTTCCATTCCGATGGGGATATTTGTCCTGGATAAGGAAAAACGCATCATCAATTGTAATGAAGCCGGATTAAAAATGATTAAATCAACCGCCGAAAGGGTCTTAAATTTTCCGGCAGAAACGATATTCAGCAAAGAGCATATTGACAATGTGTTTTCAACCGGAAAAACCCTCCTCAATCACCTGGAGATTACGAACGAAATGGGTGTCCTCGTCGATTACAGCCCGATTATGAACTATGATGATGTGGTAGAAGGAATCATTATCGTTGTCCAGGATTTACCAATGGTCGAAGAAATGGCAATGGAAATTGAATATATTAAGGACTTGAATAAAGACTTAAATGCCATTCTTTCAAGCATATATGATGAAATCCTCGTGGTTAATGCTAAAGGAGAACTAATCAGATATAGCGATAATATTATTCAGGATTTTTGGAAGGTCGATCTCAAAGAATTAATTGGAAAAAATATTCTTGATTTTGAGGATCAAGGGCTGTTTACCCCTTCAGTCACAAGACTTGTTTTAGAAAAAAGAAAAAAGGTATCAGTTGTTCAGGAAACAAAATCAGGCCGAAAAATTCTAGCCGTCGGAAATCCAGTTTTTAATGAAAAGGGGGAGCTGGACCGGATTATTGTGGCTTCAAGGGATATTACCGAGACTACCCGCTTAAAAAGCGAACTTTTGGAAATGCGCAAGATATCAGAACAATATAAGAAGGAATTAGATGATTTTAAATCTAAAGACCGCTTCTTAAAAAAGCTGATCTACTGCAGCCCAAAGATGGAAAAGATTATGAACCAAGTGAAGAAAATCGCCGACTTCTCCTCAACTGTTCTCCTTCATGGAGAATCTGGGGTCGGAAAAGAAGTGATTGCCCAAGCGGTACACCAGTTAGGAAAACGATCTTCAAAACCATTCCTCAAATTAAATTGCGGGGCCATTCCTGAAAACTTATTGGAAAGCGAATTGTTTGGCTATGCAAAGGGTGCTTTTACCGGTGCTGATAAGAATGGAAAAGAAGGTTATTTTAAACAGGCGAATGAAGGTATTTTGTTTCTTGATGAAATTGGTGAGATGCCGATGCATCTTCAGGTGAAGCTGCTCAGGGTGCTTCAGGAGCAGGAGGTTATACCAGTCGGAAGCACTACGCCAATCAAGGTCAATGTGCAAATCATCGCCGCTACCAACAAAAAATTAGAAAAAATGGTTGAGGACGGGACTTTCAGAGAAGATTTATTTTATCGCTTGAATGTTATTCCTCTCCATATACCGCCATTAAGGGAGCGGACGGAAGATATTTCTTTACTGGCTTTCCATTTTCTGCAGAAGCTGAATGAAAAATACGACCGAAATTATCATTTAACCCCAGATGCCGTGAATGTCATGGAATTCTATCCATGGCCGGGTAATGTCAGGGAGCTGCAAAACATAATTGAACGGTTAGTAGTTACAGCAGACCATTCGGCCATTGATGCTGAATTCGTCAGCCAGTTTTTATCATTAGGTTATGAGCACAAAAAAGTGAAGCCAGTCATTACAAGGGTTATTCCGTTACAGGAAGCCATCGATCATGTCGAGGAACAACTGATTGTCCTGGCAATGAACCAGTACAAGACAACTACAAAAGCAGCAAAAGCATTGGGAATCAGTCAATCTTCCGTCAGTAGGAAATATCAGAAAATCTTAAGTGAGAAAAATATGAATATCGATAACTTGTCTACCATTTAAGTGAAAACTGCTTCCAGATAACTATTCTGGAAGCAGTTTTTTGTTTATGCAGAAAATACTATAGTTATGCAAAAATGCATAGACTCGCAATTTAATTTTTCTAAAAGCACAATTTTATTAGGTTTTATGTTTTGGCACGCTTCTTGCATTAATAGTAAGTGAGGGAATTAAAAGGAGGAATTGATAATGGTCGAGGTAAAAAATCGAGTGATTAACCTAAAAATGTTCATTGATGGTGAATGGAAAGATGCTGAAAATCAAGAAACACGCCCAGTTATTAATCCTGCCAATGGCGAGGTAATTTCATATGCCCCTGAAGGAACAGTTGCTGATGCGCGCGCGGCCATTTACGCTGCCCGCCGAGCATTCGAGGAAGGTGTCTGGTCAGGTCTATCCGCACAGGAGCGAGCTTCCTATTTATTTAAAATAGCTGACAAAATCGATGAGTATGCAGATGAGCTTACGCAACTTGAAACCATGGATAACGGTAAGCCCTTAAGAGAGGCAGGATTTGATGTAGGCGATGCCGCTGCCTGTTTCCGTTATTATGCCGGCCTGATTACAAAACCAGATGGTTATACGTATCATGTAGCTGACCCAATGCAGGCAATGGTTGTCCGTGAACCAGTGGGTGTGTGCGGTCTGATTGTTCCATGGAATTATCCGCTTTTAATGAGCGTTTGGAAAATTGCCCCTGCTCTAGCTGCCGGCAATACCATTGTTTTCAAACCTTCAGAAGTAACTCCTGTGACTCCTAAAAAATTATTCGAGATTTTTGAAGAGGTGGGTCTTCCAAAGGGTGTAGCTAATATGGTGATGGGCGCTGGTCCAGTTGCAGGAAATGAAATTGCCTCCCATCCGGAAGTGGATATGGTTTCATTTACCGGCGGTACGAAAACAGGCAAACATATTATGAAAACAGCAGCCGACACGATGAAAAAGGTATCGCTTGAGTTAGGCGGAAAATCACCGAATATTATTTTTGCTGATGCAGATTTTGAAACCGCTGTCGATTATGCGCTATTTGGAATTTATGCCGGTGCCGGTCAAGTGTGCTCCGCCGGATCCAGAATTCTGGTTGAAGAAAGTATTTACGAGCAATTTGTCGAACGTTTTGTTGATAGGGCTAAGAAAATCCAAGTAGGTCCAGGCAACGATCCTTCCACTGAGATGGGCCCGCTTGTCAGCCAGGAGCATTTGGAAAAGGTTCTTCATTACATTGAGCTTGGAAAGCAGGAAGGTGCAAGGGTCGCTTGCGGCGGCAGCCGAATCGTCCGTGACGGCTTAGAAAAAGGATATTTCGTTGAGCCTACCGTTTTTATAGATGTCAAGCAAGATATGCGAATCGTCCAGGAGGAAATTTTCGGTCCTGTAGTGGTTATTCAAAAGTTTAAGAATGAAAAAGAAGCGGTAAAGCTCGCGAATAGTACAGTTTATGGGCTTGCCGGTTCCGTATTTAGCAGTGATGGTGCTAAGGCACTTAGGGTTATTAAAAAGCTTCGGGCCGGGATTACCTGGATTAACTCCTATCATCCTACTTATAATGAAGCGCCGTGGGGCGGTTATAAACAAAGCGGGATCGGCCGCAGTCTAGGAACATTTGGCCTTGAGGAATTCCAAGAGATTAAACAGATAAATATCAATTTGCAAGTTGAGCCAGTAGGCTGGTTTTCATCTTAAAAGCGTAAGCGCCCGTTGTATTTACTATTTTAATAATGAGGAGCGATAACATGAGTATCGATTTAACACGAGAGACAAAGACTGAGCAAAAACAAAATGTGACTGAATATATTAACAAGGTTTTGAGTTTAATAGAAAAAGAACAAATCAACAAGGAAGAGGCGGCATGGATCACAAAAGAAACAGTCGATGGCTTCCGTGAGCACGTAAACCCTGGTTTCCTGGAATATCGCAAAACTGTTACGGAAGGCGGTCAATTCGCCGCTGTTGAATGGTCCGATAATGGCGCCTGCTTTAAGGATGTAAATGGGAAGGAATACGTTGATTGTCTTGGCGGCTTCGGGATTTACAATGTTGGCCACCGCAATCCAAAGGTGGTTAAAGCTGTAACCGATCAACTAAAGCGCCAGGCCCTTCATAGCCAGGACTTGCTAGACCCGCTTCGCGCCATGCTGGCAAAAATTTTAGCAGATATCACCCCAGGTGATTTGAAATATGCCTTTTTTACCAACAGCGGAACCGAAAGTGTGGAGGCTGCATTAAAACTTGCAAAAATGTACAGCGAGCGGACCACCTTTATTTCCACCACTCGTGCTTTCCATGGAAAAAGCCTAGGTTCGTTGTCCGGAACAGCGAAAGGAATGTTCCGTAAGCCATTTCTGCCATTAATTCCAGGCTTCCGTCATGTGCCTTTCGGGGATATCGACATGATGAGAAAAACGTTTGAAGTATGCGCTTCGGTCGGAGAAGACGTCGCTGCGGTTATTTTAGAACCTATTCAAGGCGAGGGCGGAATTATTCTTCCGCCGGAAAACTACTTAAATCAAGTTCGTGAGCTTTGTGACCAATACGGTTCTCTGTTAATTTTTGACGAAGTGCAAACAGGCATGGGACGTACCGGGAAAATGTTTGCTGCTGAATTGTATGATGTTGTTCCGGATATTATCTGTTTGGCCAAAGCCTTTGGCGGCGGAGTCATGCCGGCAGGAGCGATTGTCGCAAAAGAAGAAGTGTTTAAAAGCTGGTTCCCAAATCCGTTCATGCACACAACAACTTTTGGAGGCAATCCATTAGCATGTGCGGCGGCGATTGCAACAATAGGTATTTTAATAGAAGAAAACCTGCCAGAAAGAGCAGGGGTAGTAGGGGAATATTTCCTTAATAAGCTGAAAGAAGCTGCAGAAGGACATGAAGACAAGGTCCAGGAAATCCGAGGCCAAGGCTTAATGATTGGGATTGAATTCCATAAAGATGAAATCGGGTATGAGGTTTCAAAGGGAATGTTTGACCACGGCATTCTAGTGGCGGGAACCCTTATCAATTCAAAGACCATCCGTATTGAACCGGCTTTGACAATTAGCTATGAAGAGGTTGATAAGGTTGTCAGCACCTTCAAAGAGGTTTTAGCACAGATCAAAGCGTAACGGTTATTTTTAAAGGTATGCATAGGTAAAAGGGGGAGCACGAAATTGGAAAAGAAATACGTCAAGCTCCAAACAGAGATACCAGGACCGAAATCGAAGGAAATATTGGAGCGTAGAAATAAGTTTGTCCCAAAAGGAATCAGCAATAACTGCCATTCCTTTGTTAAAAAAGCACAAGGAGCCGTAGTCGAAGATGTGGACGGTAATCGCTATATTGATTTTGCTGGTGCAATTGGAACGGTTAACGTAGGACATTCTCACCCAAGAGTGGTGCGAGCGCTTCAGGAACAGGCAAGCCAATATGTTCATACGGGCTTTAATGTCATGATGTATGAATCATATATCAATCTAGCCGAAAGACTTTGCGAGCTTGCACCAGGCAATTTTGACAAGCAGGCTGCCTTCTTTAACAGTGGTGCGGAAGCTGTTGAAAATGCAGTGAAGATTGCGCGAAGATATACGAAGCGTCAGGGGATTGTTTCTTTTACAAGGGGCTTCCATGGCAGAACCTTAATGACAATGACGATGACAAGCAAGGTGAAGCCTTACAAGTTCGGTTTTGGCCCCTTTGCCCCAGAGATCTATAAGGCGCCATATCCATATGTATATCGACGCCCTGATGGAGTGAATGAACAGCAATATACGGAGATGATTATAGAGCAATTTGAACAATTCCTTCTCGCTGAAGTCGCCCCGGAAACAATTGCTGCAATCGTAATGGAGCCTGTTCAAGGCGAGGGCGGCTTCATTGTGCCTGATGCCGCTTTTGTAAAAAGAGTCAGAGAGATTTGTACTCAATATGGAATTTTATTTATAGCAGATGAAATTCAAACGGGATTTGCCCGGACTGGAAAATATTTTGCGATCGATCATTTTGAAGTTGTTCCGGATTTAATTACCATCTCCAAATCAATGGGGGCCGGTGTTCCGATCAGCGGTGTTATTGGCCGTGCTGAAATTATGGCTGCTGCTGAGGCAGGGGAAATCGGCGGGACTTACTCCGGCAGTCCGCTTGGCTGCCGGGCTGCGCTAACAGTTTTGGATATTATTGATAGTGAAAACCTCAATGCTAGGGCAGATAAGCTGGGAGCCCGTGTGATTGAAAAGATGGCCCTTCTTGGCAGCCGATTCGAATGTATTGGAGATGTCCGCGGCTTGGGAGCGATGTGCGCGATGGAAATTGTAAAGGATCGGCAGTCTAAAACTCCTGATAAAGAGGCCGTTGGTAAAATAGTCAAAGCAGCTGGAGAGCGTGGTTTGATGTTGCTTAGCGCCGGACTGTTTGGAAACGTCATCCGTATTCTTATGCCCTTAACGATTACAGATGACCAGCTTGAAGAAGGCTTACAAATACTTGAGGAAACGATGGAAGCAGTTTATCTGAATGATCCTGCCTTATCGATTGGGGGGAAATGAAATGGATACGCTTAAGCAAAAATATCAAATCTATCCAATGTATTTAAATGGAGATTGGATTGGCAGTGATTATGAGGTTTTTACCGAAATCATTAACCCGGCTACAAAGGAAGTAGTCGGGGCTGTTCCAGCCGGGGGTGCCTATGAAGCCAAACAGGCCGTTGATGCTGCCCATAAGGCCTTCAAGCTTTGGGCGAAAAAACCAGCCGATGAACGCTATCAGCTGTTAATGAAATGGTTCTATTTAATTGAAAAACATAAAGATGAGATTGCTAGAATCATGACGATTGAACAAGGGAAGCCCTTGAAGGAAGCTCTTGGAGAGGTCCAGTATGCCAACGGGTTTATCTCCTGGTATGCAGAAGAGGGAAAACGGATTTATGGGGAAACCATTCCCGCATCCCATCCGAATAAACGGATTCTTGTCAGAAAAGAGCCTGTGGGTGTCGTAGCTGCGATTACTCCCTGGAATTTCCCTGCTGCGATGATTACAAGAAAGGTAGGTCCGGCGCTTGCAGCTGGTTGTACAGTCGTAGTAAAGCCGGCTACTCAAACCCCGCTTACTGCCCTCAAAATGGCGGAGCTTGCTCATGAGGCTGGCATCCCTAATGGAGTCATTAATATCATTACAGGCAGATCCTCGGAAATTGGGGATGTGTGGTTAAAGGACCCGCGTGTAACGAAGATAACTTTTACGGGCTCAACTGAAGTAGGAAAAATGTTAATGCGGGGAGCAGCCGAAAATGTTAAAAAAGTGTCTCTCGAGCTTGGCGGAAATGCCCCGTTTATCGTTATGGAGGATGCCAATCTGGAAAAAGCGGCAGTCGGCCTTGTTCAATCGAAATTCCGCAATGCTGGTCAGACCTGTATTTGTACCAACCGAGTTTATGTCCAAGAGGGAATAGCCGACAAATTTATTAATCTTTTTCAGGCGGAACTAGAAAAGCTTAAGGTCGGCAACGGACTTGAAAAGGGAACGGATATCGGCCCATTAATTGATAAAGCTGCTTATAAGAAAGTAGAAAGTTTGGTAAACGATGCCCTTAAAAAGGGTGGGAAAGTCACCTATACTGGGCTTAAACCTGCGAAAGAGACCGGCTATTTCTATGCTCCGACAATATTAACCGATATTAATGACGAGATGGAATGTATGAAGGATGAGATTTTTGGTCCGCTGGCACCAATCTCTACTTTCAAAACAGAAGAGGAAGTCATTGAACGGGCCAACAATTCTTGTTACGGATTAGCAGCCTATGTGTATACCGAAAATTTAAGCCGCTCCTTTAGAATAACGGAGCAGCTGGAGTATGGGATCATCGGACTTAATGATGCGCTGCCTTCCGCCGTTCAGGTTCCTTTCGGCGGCTATAAAGAAAGCGGTCTAGGCCGCGAAGGAGGACATTTCGGTATTGAAGAATTTTTAGAAGTAAAATATATTTCGATTGGTATAGACTTCTAAATGCCTGTTTTCACGGGAAGGCGGTAAATGCTCAAATTTATAAAGTCAATACAATCAATAAAAAACCAAGCCGTTCAGAGGGATTCCTGCACGGCTTGTTTTTTAATGTTTATTTAATACTGCTAAGATTGCATCAATCGTCGCATGATCCTCTGGCTGTGTATCAATATGGTTCCAAACTATCTCGTTACTTTTTGCAGATTTTCGATTAATTGATTCATTTTAAAAAGTAAGTCTTTATATTCCCCTTTCCCTAGGCCAAAATGGGGAATACACTCTTCAGGCAGTTCCAGTGCTTTTTCTCTAAGTTGAATGCCTTTTTCGGTCAGCTCTACAAATACTTTGCGCTCATCATCACTTGCCCGAACGCGGCTTAAATGGCCCATCGCTTCCATTCGTTTTAGCATAGGTGTCAAGGTGCCGCTGTCTAAATAAAGGAGTTCGCCAATTTCCTTGACGGTTAGTCGCTTATGCTCCCATAAAACCGTTAAAGTCAAAAATTGCGGGTAGGTTAGTTCAAGCTTATCTAATATTGGCCGGTATAACCGGGTTATTTCTCTAGAACAAGCGTATATCGCAAAACATAACTGATTATCAAGTTTTAAAAAATCATCAGAGTTCAAAAGTTAATGCCTCCTGGTCTATTTGATTGCACACAATTTAATTTACATAAATTTATTTGGAAAGTCAATCCTTTTATTAATATCTGTATAATTGGATAAATTACTTTATATTATTTCGTTCGCTGTGTTACGATAGCGTATAAAAGCATACTTGGAAATGAGGGTGGGGAAGTTGATTAAAACAATTTTATTTGACGTAGATGGAGTACTTTTGAGTGAGGAGCATTATTTTGATGCATCGGCTCTAACCGTTTGGGAGATGTTAATTAGCTGCAATTACTTAGCCTTGTCACCTGAAAAATTAAAAACGGATTATGATGAGAACGAGGTTAAGGAAATAAGAGAGCGCGTGTTTGATCACGACAACGTCCTTAAGTTTATGAAATCACGCGGATTAAACTCTAACTGGGATATGATTTATTTAACATTCAGCTATCAATTAATCCACTTAATGTCGCAAATTAAGGACACAGAATACGAAAAAATCAGTCAATGGTGTCAGGCACCAATCAATCGAGAAACACTATTAGAGATCGGCAGGGTGCTAAGTAATTATAATGCTGAAGTAGATTTTAATTTGTTTGTTGGGGATTTTGAACAGTCCAATGCGACGAAGCAGGAGCTCATGGAATATTTAAATGTTGTCGCAAAAGAAAAGCTTGAGGTGGAAACATCAATTTTTAAAGGGAAAGATGAGTTATGGTCTATTTGTGAGCATGTTTCTCAGGAATGGTATGTTGGTGATGAAAATGTTCTTGAATCTACAGGCAGGCCATCCGTGCAAACAGGTAAAAAAGGTTACTTGGCAAATGAATCCACATTAGCCCCTCAAGAAGAAATTGCTGAACTCTTCGGATTCCTTAGCGCTAATGGTTATGAAATCGGCATTGGCACAGGTAGGCCTGAGCTTGAAACCATCCAGCCTTTCCAGCATCTAAAATGGCTTCAGCATTTTGAGAGGAATAGAATAGTAACAGAAAATGATGTCCTAAAGGCTGAAAAACAGCTTACAGAACGGAAAGCCTTATCAAAGCCGCATCCGTATACATATGTTTTTGGTCTCTATCGTAAGGAGTTAACAGTTGAAGAATGTTTAAGCCTTCCATTGCCGATTGAAAATGGAGAAACGGTTCTTATTGTGGGTGATTCTTTAGCTGACCTTCTGGCTGCAAGACAAATGGGCTGTCAATTTGCAGCGGTTTTAACTGGACTGTCTGGAAAAGATGCTAAAAGTGAGTTTGAGAAGCATAAAGCGGATTATATTTTGGATTCCGTGCTTGATTTGAGAAGTATTCTATAAAAAAATAACCTGATTCTCGATTGTTATTTGCGGACAAATGCTTTTTATTTGCGAATCAAATTTTATCAGCGAATCCGGCCATTTTATCAACGAATCAAAAAAATCCAAAGAACAGGAAAAAGAGGGATTGCCACACAGCGCAATCCCTCTTTCCATTAAATACTTTCAACCTTCTCCGGTTCAATCCTGCCAGGTTCAAACGTTTCTACATTAGTCAATTCTAGTAATTGTGCTTCCTCAAGTCCATCAATTTGCGTTAATTCACCTAGAACATTCGCCTTTAAAGCTTTATCCAAGGTTAATACCATGATTGCTTCTCCGCCGACAGTCGTTCTGCCAACCTGCATCGTACCAATATTAATTTGGTAATCGCCTAATAGAGAACCAACCTTGCCTATCATTCCTGGTACGTCGCGGTGCTTGATATAAAGCAGATATTTTTCTGGTTTTACGTCAATCCGATATTCATTAATTTTTAAAATCCGAGCACCATAACCGTTTAACACGGTTGCGCCAATTTTGGCGGTTTCAAATCCATTGGTAACAGTTAGTTCCATGAAGTTAGCAAACCCTTTATTAGTAGCATTTTTCTGCACATTATAAGAAACACCCTGCTCTTTTAATAGATGAAGAGCATTGATCAGATTAACAGAATCACTTAAATGATAGGATAGTACACCCTTCAACAAGGTCCGTGTCAATAATTCCGTATCTTCATCAATTAAATCGCCGTAATAATTAATTTCGATTTTAGTAGGTGCCTGCTTTTTCGATAGCTGAATAACTAGCTGGCCCATTTGATCGCCAAGCAATAAATATGGCTGAAGCTTTGCCTGTGTTTCACCTGACATTTGCGGCATATTAACAGCATTTTTAATTGATTGAGTTTCAAAAATCTCGATAATTTCGGCGCTGACTTCTTCGGCAACTTTTTCCTGTGCCTCGACAGTAGATGCGCCCAGATGCGGTGTGACAATGATATTTGGATTTTGAAGCAGATCTGGGTCAGCTACTGGTTCTTTTTCAAATACATCCAGTGCAGCTCCGGCTACATGACCTGCCACAATCGCGCGGACTAATGCTTTTTCGTCAATAATACCGCCGCGGGCACAGTTAACAAAACGGACGCCTTTTTTCGTTTTCCGTAAATAGTCATCATTTATAATTCCTCTTGTATCATTGGTCAGCGGTGTATGGATGGTAATAAAATCAGATTCCTCAGCAATTAAATCAAGGCTTGCTTTCGTGATTCCCAGTTTTTTCGCTCGGTCCTCCGTTAAATAGGGGTCAAATCCCAAAATATTCATGCCGAAGGCTTTGGCACGCTTGGCCACCTCTGTCCCGATTTTACCCATGCCGATAACACCAAGGGTTTTTTTGTACAATTCCACCCCTTTAAAGGAGTTACGGTCCCATTCGCCTCCTGCGGTTTTTTGATGGGCCTGTGGAATTTTTCGCGCTAATGACAGCATCATCGCCAATGTATGCTCAGTGGCAGCCATCGTATTTGCACCTGGAGCGTTAATAACGATAATCCCTTTACGTGTTGCCGCATTAACATCAATGTTATCGACACCAACCCCGGCTCTGGCAATAACTCTAAGCCGGTCAGCTGCCTGAAGCAGTTCTTCGGTTACCTTTGTTTGACTTCTCACAATCAAAGCATCATAGTCACCAATAATCTTTTTTAATTCCGCCGTTGGAAGGGTCGGCTGCCTTTCTACTACAAAATGAGGATGCTCTATTAAACTCTTTAAACCTGTGTTGCTGATACCATCCGTAACTAGAACTTTAAACATCGAAACCATCCTTTCAATTTTAAATTAAACAAAAAGTCCCTCATAACAAGACATAGTGGTCGTGTTATGAGGGACGTGAAGGAACGTGGTGCCACCCTCTTTTGCTGCAAAAATAGCCGCAGCCTCGAAAAAAATGTAACGGTTTTAACCGGGCTAGCCTACTTATACGTTCAGCAGCCAGTTCAGAAGGGCTGGGCTATTTAAGAAAAAAGCACCGGTTCGCAGCAGCCACCGGCTCTCTGAAGCCATTTCTTAATGCCGTCTTCATCATCACATGTTATATTTAGAATTAAGAGAAATTTCAAAATTTAAATTGAATATAGGGATTATTCTACAACCATCCATTCAGAATTGTAAAGGGATTAAGTAGAAAAAATTCAGTTTTATTTGATGAAAAATTTTACTGAAAAAAAGAAATTCAGTAATGGCGCAGTAGTAAGCGATTACACTGCGAAATAGTGAAAACAAATCTATTGTAAAAAAATAAAGAGAGTCATATAATGTCTACAATACAAATACATTTGTACGCGACATAAGGACACGAACTGGAGGGGAAATCATGAAAGCAATATCGATTGGATTATTAGGCTTAGGCACCGTGGGTTGTGGAGTTGTGCAAATCATAAAAAATCATCAAGATAAATTAATGCATCAGGTGGGTTGTCCGGTTGTCATTAAAAAAATCCTCGTACAAGACGTACATAAAGCGAGATCCGTAGAAGTGGACGTAAGTCTTTTAACTTCAAATGCTGCCGATATCCTTAATGATGATGAAATTGATGTGGTCATCGAGGTAATGGGCGGTGTGCAGGATACAAAAGATCATCTCATTAGTGCGCTCCGTCAAGGAAAGCATGTGGTGACGGCTAATAAAGATTTGATGGCTTTACATGGATCAGAGTTATTAACAGTGGCATCTGAACATGGATGTGATTTATTTTACGAAGCAAGCGTTGCCGGCGGCATTCCAATTTTAAGAGGGTTAGTTGATGGGCTTGCCTCAGATCGTATTACTCAAATGATGGGAATTGTTAATGGAACTACCAATTATATATTAACCAAAATGAGCACTGAAGGAAGGTCATATGAAGAGGTCCTAAAAGAAGCACAAGCTCTTGGATTTGCCGAAGCGGATCCAACCTCTGATGTGGAAGGACTAGATGCTGCCCGCAAAATGACCATCCTTGCTACACTTGGTTTTTCGATGCATATTGATTTAGAAGATGTTAAAGTAAGCGGGATTTCAAACATTACTGAAGAAGATTTACGTTATGGACAACAATTAGGCTACACAATGAAGCTGATAGGCTACGCCCATCGGGAGGGTGAAAAAGTAGAGGTCAGTGTAGCCCCAACCTTCTTGTCTAATAATCATCCGCTTGCCTCTGTACAAAACGAATACAATGCTGTGTATGTTTATGGGGAAGCAGTTGGTGAAACGATGTTTTATGGTCCAGGAGCAGGAAGTCTGCCGACTGCAACAGCAGTTGTCTCAGACCTAGTCGGCGTCATTAAAAACCTGAGGATTGGAGTAAATGGGAAAAGCGCTGTGACTCCGCAATACGCTAAACTCTTAAAGGATGATGGCGAAAAGTATTCTAAATATTTCTTACGCATTCATGTACAAGATGAGGTTGGTGTGTTTGCCGATATTACCTCTGTGTTTGCCAAACATGGAGTCAGCTTCGAAAAAATACTCCAGCTGCCAATTAAGAAAAATGAAACATCAGAAATAGTTCTAGTGACACACCATGCATCATTAACAAATTATGATAAAATTTTACAAGAATTATATGATATCCAAGCGTTGAAAGAAGTAAAAAGTGCATATAGGGTGGTGCGAAAATCGTTATGAGATGGCCAGGATTATTAGAAGCATATAAAGAATATTTACCAATTAATAATGAAACTCCTAAATTAACTTTACATGAGGGAAATACGCCGTTAGTCAAGCTTGAACGTCTTTCCAAGGAATGGGATATAGAGCTTTATGTAAAAGTAGAAGGGGCAAACCCTACAGGGTCCTTTAAGGATCGTGGAATGGTTATGGCTGTTGCTAAAGCAGTGGAGGAAGGAAGCAAAACGATTATTTGCGCATCAACAGGCAATACATCTGCCGCTGCTGCAGCCTATGCAGCCCGCGCAGGCTTAAAATGCATCATTGTCATTCCAGAAGGGAAAATTGCGATGGGCAAGCTGGCCCAAGCCATGATGTATGGTGCAGAGATTATCTCAATAGAGGGGAATTTCGACCAAGCTCTGCAAATGGTCCGTAACATTAGTGAAGAAGAACCAATAACGCTCGTTAATTCCGTCAATCCTTTTCGGCTAGAAGGACAAAAGACAGCAGCCTTTGAGGTTTGCGATCAGCTGGGCTTTGCACCAGATATTTTAGCAATTCCAGTTGGGAATGCCGGTAATATTAGTGCTTATTGGAAAGGATTTAAGGAATTTGCCGATAAGAAGGGCACTGGTCTGCCACGTATGTTTGGTTTTGAAGCGGCAGGTGCAGCTGCTCTCGTTCACAATCGCGTGTTTGAAAATCCAGAAACAATTGCTACCGCGATTAGGATTGGAAATCCGGCAAGCTGGGATTTAGCCGTTTCTGCTGTTCAGGAATCAGACGGACTTTTTGATGAAGTTAGTGATGAAGAAATTTTAGCGGCTTATAAAAAATTGGCATCTTCTGAAGGTGTTTTTGTTGAACCAGCTTCAGCTGCTTCTCTTGCTGGAGTGTATAAAAGCATCCAAAAAGGAAAAATCGCGGGAGGAACAAAAATTGTCGCGGTCGTGACAGGAAACGGCTTGAAGGATCCTGACACTGCCATCAAAACTAGTCTCATTAAGCCAGTGCAGCTTCCAAATGATGAAAAAGCCGTTACGGAACATATTCGAGGGGTTGTCCTGAATGCCTCAAAATAATCGATTTATTATCGAAGTTCCGGCAAGCACTGCCAATCTTGGGCCGGGCTTTGATTCTATTGGCCTGGCGCTCGACTTATATTTAACATTAGAAGTTGAAGGAAGCAGTCGCTGGGAATTCTATTCCACATCAGATGAACTGAAGGAGCTTCCGAATGATGAACAGCATTTTATCGGCCAAGTAGCTATTAAAACCGCTGAGAAATATGGGAAAATATTATCACCATGTAAGGTTAAAATCGAAAGTGAGATTCCGTTAGCACGAGGATTAGGGTCAAGCGCATCAGCTATCATTGCCGGAATTGAACTTGCCGACCGTATTGGGGAATTAGGTTTAACGAAACAGGAAAAGCTCCTCATTGCTACAGAAATGGAAGGGCATCCGGATAATGTTGGTGCATCCATTTATGGCGGACTTGTCATTGGCTGCTATCAAAAAAATGAGGTCGACATCCTAAACTTTGCAAATTTATCGTTTGAAGTGGTAGTGGCAATTCCGCAAGAAACCTTACTGACAAAGGACGCACGTGATGTTCTTCCAGAAGTTTTTTCCCAGCAGGAAGCAATCCAAGCCTCATCGACGGCAAATCTATTAGTCGCAGCACTTTTAAGTCAAAAATGGGAAGTAGCGGGAAAAATGATGGAGCAGGATCTCTTCCACCAGCCATATCGTAAACCGCTAATCTCCTTTTATGAAGAGGTTGAACAAGTGGCAAAATCCAATGGGGCTTTTGGGGTAGCATTAAGCGGCGCCGGTCCGACTGTCATATGCTTTACTGAAAAAGGACAAGGCAAACTGCTGTCCCAAGTTTTACAAAGTGAATTTACAGAAATGACAGTAAAGCATTTAAAAGTCGATAATGACGGAAGCATTATTAAAGAAGTTGAAAAGTTTGTCAGATAACTTATTGAAAAAGAAGGGCAGCCATTAGCGCTGCCCTTCAGATTGTCGAGAAAGGGTTTTTTCTCGGCAATTTTTTTATAAATTGAATGTCTCTGCTACTGGCCTGTTGATTTCCGCTCCGGGCACTCGCTTTCCGCGGGGAGGTCCTGGAGCCTCCTCGGCGATGAAAGCGCCTGCGGGGTCTTCAGTGACCTCTATACCCGCAGGAGTCGGTGCCCACCGCTCCAATCAACAGGGAGGTAGATCAACCAAAGTTATAGCAACACACATTTTCCATCTAGGCTAAATGCGTTCGCTTCCACACTTTATCTTCTATATGATAGTAGCGAAGCTCGAACAGTTCTTTAAGTCTGCAAAGCTGCACTCAATTCTTTCCTTTAATAAATTTATAAAACATTTGTCCAATTAAAAACACTCTGTTGATTGGAGCTGAAGGCGCGAAGACTCCTGCGGGAGTACGGGGCAGGGGAGACCCCGCAGGAGCGAAGCGACGAGGAGACTCCCCGGCACGCCCGCGGAAAGCGAAGCGCCTGGAGCGCAAATCAACAGACTTGTGGCTGTCGAAAAACTTTAGGTAGCCTTTTATTTCATTCATATTCTTTAATAATTTTGAAGGGCAGCCATTAGCGCTGCCCTTTTTCCTTACTATCAAGAAATTGCTCAAATTCCTCTTTTCTTAATGGTTTACTAAATAAATACCCCTGCATTTGCACACAATTTTTCGATAGTAAAAATTCCTTTTGATACTCTTGTTCTACTCCCTCGGCAATTACATTTAAATGAAGACTGCGGGCAAGGTTGATAACCGCTTCAGATATTTCTGAATTCCCCCAATCCTCCTTGATGTCCTGTATGAAGGATTTATCAATTTTCAAAGTATTGATTGGTAAATTCCTCAAGTAATTTAAAGAAGAATACCCTGTTCCAAAATCATCGATAGAAATAGATATTCCAGCATCCTGAAGGAAGTGGAGCGATTCAACGATGTCCGAAGAATTATTGAGGAGAATACTTTCAGTTATCTCAATCTCAAAATTTTGCGGATCTAATTTCGTTTTATTTAATATTTCTTTCACTTGCTTGACCATACTGGTCGGTTCCTGGAATTGGCGGGCTGAAAAATTTACCGATATCGATAAAGGGATGGAACGATTCCTGTTCCATTGACTCATTTGTCCGCAGGCCTTTTTCATCACTAATTCCCATAAGGGCTGGATAAGCCCTGTTTCCTCAGCAATCGGGATAAATAATTCTGGAGACACAAATCCTAATTCTTCATCCGTCCACCTGAGTAGTGCCTCTGCACCAAAAAGCGTATCAGATTCAGCATTTATCTTGGGTTGATAATAAACTTCCATTTTTTCATTTTCAATCGCTTTTCTTAAGCGGGCTTCAAGACGCGGCCTTCCGATATTGGATTTCATTAATTGCTCAGAGTAAACCGTTAAGCGGTTGCCCCCCATCTTTTTAGCGGAATACATAGCCATGTCTGCATAAATTACGAGGGTGTCAAAGTTTTCTGTTTGTTCTGGGTATAAACTAATTCCACAACTGGCACCTAGGTAGATCTCGTTGCCATCTATAGAATATGATTTTTTTAAATTCGAAATGACTCTTTCGGCTGCTGCTTTTGTTTCTTGTAAATCATAATTGACTAATAAAATAATAAATTCATCGCCGCCTTGACGAGTAATAATGTTCCTGACTTCATCAGGCAAGCATTGCTTAATTCGGTCAGCGACATTTTTTAGTAATTCATCACCTTTATTATGACCAAATGAATCATTTACTTGTTTAAACCGATCCATATCGATAAACAAAACTGATAAAGTTCTGCTTGTATCATTTGTATCAATAATATGTTTGATTTTTTCTTGAAAATATCTCCTGTTGAGCAAACCAGTTAAAGGGTCATGATAGGCCTGGAATTCGATAAGCTCCTTACTTCGTTTTAAATCATCTACATAGCTGCGCAAATGGTTTGATAAGGCATTGACATTTTCAGTGAGAAGACCTAATTCATCTTTTCGATTTAAGTGCAGGTGCTTGCCAAAGTTTCCTTGTGCAATTTCATTGACCTGCTCGACAATATAGCCAATTGGCTGTGTGATCGAACGTGAAAAAATAAAGCTAATAATTAAAACGATAATCATAATGGCAATGGAAAGAAGAATATGTACTTTCAGTTCGTGAGCGAGTTCCTTTTGAATAAGCCCATAATCATACACGAGCTCGATAACAAATGGATCCCCATTAAATGCAGGTACAAACGTTTTCATGATGTTTTTGCCATTTATGTGATCCTTGTATGATTGGACATCCTTGTTTTTGATTGCTTTTTTGATATAATCCGAATCTTTTTTGATATTCGGATATTTGTAGTCCCCGTACCAATAGGGTTCTGCGGAAATTCGGGTGTAGCTTTGGCCATTTGAATGAACAACTTCTTTCTTTTTTCCAAAGTGTTTTGGATTAAGGACAATTAGCTCTAATATCCCTTGCTCCTTCGTGAAATCTTTGATAATACTTTGGGGACCAAAGCGGTTCTCGTATTCTAATACTTCATTGTCACGTAAAAATGGATTAATTATATAATTTGTCGTCCCATCATAATAATAGCCCCATTTATCTATATGCTCTGGATTGGAATCAGCAATTTCAATCGGACCTGACCAATAATGCGGTAAAGTGATTCCTTTCTCAACCTTTACGGGGGCTAACGAAAGAAGCTGCTGGAATGCGTCATACCAGTAGCCCCATTCCTTTGTGGACATATCGATTTCTTCAGGATCCGAAGAACGCACCCCGATAATATCATCAGGTGTTTGTGCTAACAAAGTTATATGGGAAACACCTACATCTTTAGCCAATTTCGTCAGCTGGTCATTGGTAATATCTTGATACTTAGGCGGCAGTTTCGCTTTTATGGCCAATGAGGCCATACGCAAGTCCCTTCCGAGGATGTCCTCTACATATAAAGAACCTTTTTTTGTATTTTTCACCTGAAAGGAAACTTCTTTTGTAATCATCGAAATCTCCCGCTCGTTATAATCAAGTAATTGATTTTTGGAGCGAAAAAAATGGAAAGCATTATTAGTTAGCAAAATTAAAAAAACTAAAAGGCAAAAAATAAGTGGAAGTTTTTTCTTGATAGACAATGACGCAACACTCCCATAAATTAATTGCTCATCTAAAATAGATGAGCAAATAGCGGTTTGGATCCTGTTAAGAGGAGTCTAGCCCTTAAACCCGTGCAGCCATTCTTGATAGCATTCATCACAAAGTGCTTCATCTCTTTCCGAATCTGCCGAAAAAACGATACAAGATGGAGATGTTTTTCCTCAATTTCCTCGGTGCAATAAAAACATTTTTCAGACATAACAATCTTCTCCTTAAAAAATTTTGATAGCTTAGTTTTTTCAGGGAGAAAGAGTTTTATTACATAAAAAACCCCCGTCTTTGAGGGCACTGCAAAACACTTACATTTTTTAGAAGAAACGCCCGTTAGGGCGTTTTTTTGTTAAAATAAAGTTATA
>NZ_JCAIOL010000007.1:0-330439 GCF_059587065.1 Neobacillus sp. DZ-9 | reverse complement strand
TTAGGCACGCCGCCAGCGTTCGTCCTGAGCCAGGATCAAACTCTCCAAGAAAGTTGATTAGCTCATAAAATAAAACGTTGGCTCGTTTCATAAAGAAACGAATATTATTGTTTGTTGACGTTTTTGTTTGTTTAGTTTTCAAAGGTCGATTTTCTCAATCGCTCGTAAGCGACTTAATAAATATATCATCCACAATAATTAAAGTCAACGATTTTTTAAATGTTTTTTTCTTTTTTAAGAAAAGAAAAAGGAACATACCAAGTATGCCCCTTTTTCTTTCTTATTCTTCGCCCTCAGGGACATTATTAGAACTTTCTTCAAATGAGAGTTCCTCACCCTGATCGTCACTTTCATTATCAGCAGCTTCCTCTTTTTCTACCTTAGCTACTGTTGCTACAAATTCATTCTCATTTTCTTTTATGCTAATGAGCTTTACACCTTGGGTATTTCGGCCAATTCTTGCAATACCCGCTACATCGATTCGGATTAGGACCCCGCCAGTGGTAATCAGCATGAGGTCTTCCTCGCCTGTTACAGCTCTCATGGAAACGAGATTTCCATTTTTCTCAGTAACATGGCAGGTTTTTATTCCTTTTCCGCCTCTTCCCTGAATTCGGTATTCAACGGCCGGTGTGCGTTTGCCATACCCATTTTTCGTCACGATGAGGACATCATTGTCCTCTTCTAAAACTTCCATGCCGACCACTTCATCGTCAGCATCTAAGGTAATCCCTTTTACTCCTGTCGCCGTTCGTCCCATTGATCGAACGTCAGTTTCCGGAAAACGGATTAGCATACCATTTTTAGTTCCAATGATAATATGCTTAGTTCCGTCTGTTAGGCGGACCGAAATAAGTTCGTCACCCTCACGGAGGCTTAATGCGATCAAACCATTATTGCGGATATGCGCAAAGGAGGTTAGTGGTGATCGTTTAGAGATACCTTCTTTTGTAGTAAAGAATAGTGACCAATCATCGACAAATTCTTCAACCGGAATAATGGCATTCACCCATTCTCCCTTTTCAATACCAAGTAGGTTAATGATTGGAATTCCTTTGGCGGTACGGCTATATTCTGGTATCTCATAGCCCTTTGAACGATATACCTTTCCCTTATTAGTGAAGAATAAAATCGTATCATGGGTTGAAGTAGTGATTAAATGTTCCACAAAATCATCTTCATTCGTTCCCATTCCCTGAATTCCACGGCCGCCGCGTTTTTGCGCACGGTAGGTGGATACTGGCAGGCGTTTAACATAGCCATTATGTGTTAGGGTGATGACAATGTTTTCGCGTGGAATTAAATCTTCATCTTCAATATTTTCAATGCCGCCCGCCTGGATTTCTGTACGGCGCTTATCATTGAAACGTTCTTTGATTTCTAATAATTCCCCGCGGATGATTTCAAGAACCTTTTCTTCATCTGCTAAGATTGCTTTTAATTCAGCAATAAGCTTCATGAGCGTCTGATATTCATCCTCGATTTTTTCTCTTTCTAATCCAGTTAAACGCTGCAAGCGCATATCCAGGATCGCTTGTGCCTGTTTTTCAGATAGGTTAAATTCCCTCATTAAGCCTTCTCGAGCAATATCAGTGGTTTGCGAGTTTCGAATAAGGGTAATGACTGCATCCAAATTGTCCAGCGCTATTCTTAAACCTTCTAAAATATGGGCACGTGCTTCCGCCTTACGCAATTCAAATTCTGTTCTCCGACGGATTACTACTCTTTGATGATCTAAATAATAGACTAAGCATTGCTTTAGACTTAATACCTTTGGCTGTCCACCCACAAGGGCCAAGGTGTTGATTCCGAAGCTAGTTTGCAGGGCAGTTTGCTTATATAAGTTATTTAAGAGGACATTAGCATTGGCATCTTTACGAACCTCAATGACAATTCTCATTCCTCTGCGGTCAGATTCATCTCTAAGGTCAGTTATGCCATCAATTTTTTTATCACGTGCTAATTCCGCAATTTTTTCAATCAATTTTGCCTTATTTACTTGATATGGCAATTCATTTACGATAATAACTTCTTTGCCATTCGATTTTTGTTCAATCTCTACTTTAGCTCGGATAGTTATCGATCCTCGGCCTGTTTCGTAGGCCTTACGAATACCGCTCCGGCCAAGAATAATTCCTCCAGTCGGGAAATCCGGACCCGGAATTATCTCCATCAACTCTTGAGTAGTAATTTCAGGGTCATGACTGACCGCCAATACGCCGTCAATGACCTCACCAAGCTGATGGGGAGGGATATTGGTAGCCATACCTACGGCAATCCCTGTTGTACCGTTGACCAATAGGTTTGGAAATCTTGCCGGCAGAACAACAGGCTCTTTTTCCTCACCATCATAGTTATCTTGGTAATCAATTGTATCCTTGTTGATATCTCTTAATAATTCCATCGAGATTTTGGACATTCTTGATTCGGTATACCGCATCGCTGCGGCGGCATCCCCGTCTACGGAACCAAAGTTCCCGTGCCCATCAACAAGCATATAACGATAGTTGAAGTCCTGCGCCATCCGAACCATCGTTTCATAAACCGCGGAATCGCCATGCGGGTGATATTTACCGATAACGTCACCAACGATACGGGCAGATTTTTTATATGGTTTGTCCGCATGGATTCCAAGATCATGCATAGCATATAAAATACGGCGATGTACGGGCTTTAAACCATCCCGAACATCTGGAAGGGCACGTGAAACGATAACACTCATTGCATAGTCAAGAAATGAAGATTTCATTTCCTGACTGATATTAATCTCTTTTATTTGAGAATTTGGTGTTTCAGCCATATTTGGTACCTCCTATAATGATCACCTGGCCACCCAGGTAAAAGAAAAGGAGGATAGTGGTTAAACCTCTACCCTTTTTTATATATCTAAGTTCTTAACGTATTGTGCATTGGCTTCAATGAAGTTCCTGCGGGGTTCAACTTTTTCACCCATTAACATTTCAAACGTTTCATCTGCTTCGATCGCATCCTCAAGACTTACCTGAAGCATCGTTCTCACTGATGGATCCATCGTCGTTTCCCATAATTGTTCAGGATTCATCTCTCCCAAACCTTTATAACGCTGGATATTTGGCTTCGGCTGGCTTGGCAGCTCTGCGAAAATCCGCTCAAGCTCTTTATCATTATAGGCATATTCTACCCGTTTGCCTTGCTGCACTTTATAGAGCGGAGGCTGCGCGATATAGATATAACCCGCTTCCAAAATTTTTCTCATATAACGGTAAAAGAATGTTAAGATAAGCGTTCGAATGTGAGCACCATCCACATCGGCATCCGTCATGATGACAATTTTATGATACCGTGCCTTTGAAATTTCAAAATCCTCGCCAATTCCCGTTCCAATTGCAGTAATCATTGCTCGAACTTCGTTGTTAGAAAGAATTTTATCTAGGCGCGCTTTCTCAACATTAAGGATTTTCCCTTTTAACGGTAGAATCGCTTGGAAATGGCGATCACGGCCTTGTTTTGCAGAGCCGCCCGCAGAATCACCCTCAACGATATACAATTCGCTTTCATAGGGATCCTTAGAAGAACAATCCGCTAATTTACCCGGTAAACTAGAAACTTCTAACGCGCTTTTCCGGCGGGTTAATTCTCTGGCTTTCTTAGCTGCAAGCCTTGCTCTCGCAGCCATTAAGCCTTTATCGATAATTTTCCTGGCAACAGTCGGATTTTCCAGCATGAATTTTTCAAAATGGCTAGCAAAGACAGTATCGGTAATCGCTCTTACTTCAGAGTTTCCGAGCTTTGTCTTTGTTTGTCCTTCAAATTGTGGATCAGGGTGTTTGACCGAAACAATGGCTGTTAATCCTTCACGAACATCCTCTCCGGAAAGGTTCGTATCATTTTCTTTAATCAAACCATTTTTTCGGGCGTAGTCATTAATGACCCTAGTTAAGGCTGTCTTAAAGCCTGATTCATGTGTTCCACCTTCATAGGTGTGGATATTATTAGCGAAGGAGTAAATGTTATCAGTATAGCCTTCGTTATATTGAAGAGCGACTTCCACACTAATGCCATCGCGCTCGCCCTCAATAAAGATTGGCTCTTCATGAATGACTTCCTTTGTACGGTTTAAATGCTCAACATAGGATTTAATACCGCCTTCGTAGTAATATTCATTATGTTTATTTTCAACCCGTTTATCTTCAATCGTGATTTTGATTCCTCGGTTAAGGAAGGCAAGTTCACGAAGACGAGTGGCTAGAATGTCATATTCATATACCAGAGTTTCAGTGAAAATTTCACCATCTGGTTTAAAGTGTGTAATCGTACCCGTTTTATCGGTAGTCCCAATTACATCTAATTCCTTGACGACCGCTCCGCGTTCAAACTTTATTAAGTGGATTTTACCTTCACGGTGAACATAAACCTCAAGTTCGGTGGAGAGCGCATTAACAACTGATGCCCCAACCCCATGAAGTCCTCCGGAAACTTTGTAGCCTCCACCGCCAAATTTACCTCCGGCATGAAGAACCGTCATAATGACCTCAACTGCAGGTCTGCCCATTTTCTCTTGAATATCAACCGGAATACCACGGCCGTTATCCTTTACTGTGATGCTATTGTCTTCCTCAATGAACACATTGATTTCATTACAGAAGCCGGCAAGCGCCTCATCAATACTGTTATCGACGATTTCCCAAACGAGATGATGGAGGCCTTTACCGCTTGTTGAACCGATATACATACCAGGCCTTTTTCTTACTGCTTCAAGTCCTTCTAGAACCTGGATTTGTTCCGCACCGTAGGATTGTTCTTCTAACGCTTTTTGTTCCATAGTCATACCTGTTCACCTGCACCTTCATACAAAAATATAGCTATATTTTCGTTTTCAAAAACAATAAAAATATGATGTATTAAAATTCCTGGATATTCAATTGGCTGGATCGTTTCTTTAACGTTCCAGAAGCAATTGGGGATAAATAAACTTTGTCATAGGTAATAATAATCGACTTAAAGGGGTTTTTTGATAAATTCATAACTTTCTCTTTATGGTGGTTCAAGAACTCTTCCACGAGCTCCGACTGGTTGGCACTTTCTTTATCCAGGATGGTAATAATATCCTTGTCCCGGATATTGTGATCTTCCCCGATATGAATATACATGCTCCACCTCAGTTGATTTTCTTTATAGAGCCGGAATCCACGGTATAGGTGGAGGCTTCTTTTAAGGTTTGATGGTCAATTCCTTCCACACTCGTGGTCGTCACAAAGGTTTGAACCTTGCCTTGGATGGTATTGAGCAGATGGGATTGTCTGTAATCATCTAACTCTGATAGCACATCGTCCAGAAGAAGAATCGGATATTCCCCAATTTCGGCATAGATTAGTTCAATTTCTGCAAGCTTGACAGACAGTGCTGTTGTCCGCTGCTGACCTTGTGATCCAAAGGTTTGAACATCTCTTCCATTTACAAAAAACATCAAATCGTCGCGATGAGGTCCAAACATGGTTGTCCCTCGCTCAATTTCTCTCGTGCGTACCTTCCCGAACTTTTCTTCAAAGCATGCTACCATTTTCGACAAATCTTGTCCTTCTAATACCTCTACGGAAGGTTTATAGTTTATTTCAAGCGATTCGAGCCCTCGTGATATCCCTTGGTGAATTGGTTTTGCCCAATTTTCAAGCAGCTGGAGGAATTCAAACCTTTTGCTGACAATTTTTACGGCCATCTGAATAAACTGTTCGGTTAAAATTTCAAGCATTGTCTGATCGGTTTGCTTTTTTATCTGCATCATTTTTAAATAATGATTACGCTGCTGGAGTATTTTTTGATATTGACTCATATCATGTAAATAAATTGGCGAAACCTGACCAATTTCCATGTCAATAAACCGTCTTCGCACCTGCGGACTGCCTTTTACTAAGTTAAGGTCCTCTGGCGCAAACATGACCACATTCAAATTCCCCACATACTGGCTTAATTTTTGCTGTTCAATATGGTTAAGCCTTGCCTTTTTTCCTTTTTTGGAAATCACCAATTGCAGCGGCAGCGAGCTGTGTTGTTTTTGAACCCTACCTTCTATTTTAGCATAATCTTGATCCCAGCGAATAAGATCTTTATCGTTTGACGTTCGGTGTGATTTAGCCATTGCTAACACATAAATGGATTCCATTACATTGGTTTTACCTTGGGCATTTTCTCCCAAGATTACATTTACTTTATTTTCAAATTCTATAAATAACTCATCATAATTGCGATAGTCTTTTAACGCTAATTTTTCAATATACATGCGCAGGACATCCTTTAGTTACTCGGTAATGACAAATTCCCCAACACCGACAATTTGAACCTTGTCACCTGCCCGAAGCTTTCTTCCTCTTCTTTGGTCTTGTTCACCATTGATAAATACCTCGTGTTCACTTAAAAACCATTTTGCCATGCCGCCAGATTGGATCACATCAGCTGCTTTTAAAAATTGTCCTAATGTAATAAATTCTGTGCTCAGCTTTATTTTTCCAGGCACACAAGTCACCCTCATTCCTAAAATGGTCTCAATACTTTATTTTACTAAATTTTTTCCTTAGATACAAAGAATTCTCGAAAGTTATCTTACAATAGCAAATATAGCCACCGATGGTACGGTAGCTATATACACGAGATTGTATAAATATTTAGTACGTTCTTACAGGTAAAATCAGCTGCAAAATGGTTTCGTCATGAAGCGGACGAATCAGGAATGGGCGCATGGCACCAGTAAAGCTCACTCTGATATCGGTTCCTTCTAATGCCTTTAGGGCATCCATCATATATTTCGCACTAAAGGAAATTTTTAAATCTTCTCCCTCTATCGCACCGCTTTGAATTTCTTCTACAACCTTACCAATCTCTGGGGTATTCGAAGAAATTTCGATAATTCCATCCTCAATAGTCGAGAACTTAACGACATTATTTCTTCCTTCACGTGCAAGCAGGGAAGCACGATCAATCGCCTGGAGGAATTCCTTTGTATTAACGGTCACGTCTGTTTTACTCTCGCTCGGAATTAATCTTGACGTATCCGGATAGTTGCCCTCTAACAATCTTGAGAAAAATAATAAGTGCTTGGCTTTAAATAAAATTTGATTTTCTGTAATTACGATATCGATTAATTCATTTGTGTCATCAATAATTTTACTTAATTCATTCAAGCTTTTCCCTGGAATAACGACATTATAGTTTTCGTTATTTTCTGTCTCAATTTTCGCTTTCCTTAATGCAAGTCTGTGGCTATCTGTTGCAATACAGGTTAACTCGCCATTTTCAATCTTCCAGTTTACACCTGTCAAGATCGGGCGTGTTTCTGAGGTGGACACTGCGAAATGCGTTTGTCGAATCATTGCTTTTAACAGATCGGTCGCAATATGAAATTTATTATTTTCCTCTACTTGCGGCAGGTGAGGGTACTCTTCTGCATCAAGGCCGTTAAGGTTGAATTCTGATTTCCCAGAGCGGATAACCGTTTGCAGCGATCCAAGTACTTCAATTTCAACGGAATCAGTCGGTAACTTTTTTACGATTTCGCTAAAGAACTTAGCTTGTAAAACAATCGCTCCTGGTTGTTTGATCTCAACAATTTCATCACCAGATTCTTCTTTTGGGATAAAGGATTCAATGGAAACATCAGAATCACTTCCTGTTAAAGTAACCCCATCTGTTGTAGCAGCAATTTTGATTCCAGTAAGAATAGGGATAGTTGTTCTCGTTGTAACTGCCTTCATAACATCTTGAACACTTTGAACAAGACGATCGCGCTGGATGATAAATTTCATAATTAAATCCTCCCTGTAAGCATATTTTTTTTGCGCAAGCATATAATATTATTTTTTAAAAAATATAGAAGAAGTACTAGTAGGCCCTGTTAGTATGTGGATAACTAAGATTTTCAATAGAAACACAGCCTATCCACATGTGGACAGACTGTGTGCAAGTCTTAGGGAGTTATTCACAATTTAGTTATATTTTCAACAGCTCATTCAATTCCTTCATTTGCTTTTGCAGCGTTGAATCAGATTGGAGGAGCTTAGATATTTTTTCATGAGCATGGATCACTGTCGTATGATCCCGGCCGCCGAACTCTTCTCCTATTTTAGGCAAAGAATAATCGGTTAATTCACGTGATAAATACATTGCAATTTGTCGTGGAAAAGCAACAGACTTTGTCCGCTTTTTGGCTTTAAAGTCTTCAAGTTTGACACTATAGTGCTCCCCGACGATCCGTTGAATATCAAGGATGGTGATGACCTTTGGCTTCGAGCTTGGAATGATATCCTTTAATGCCTCCGAAGCTAAATCCGCATTGATGTCTTTATTTATTAAAGATGAATAGGCAACGACTCGAATTAAGGCACCTTCTAGTTCCCTGATGTTTGTATCGATTTGATTGGCGATATAGAGCATGACTTCGTTTGGTATATCAAGTCCTTCGGCTTTTGCCTTTTTACGAAGGATGGCAATTCTCGTTTCTAAATCTGGCGGAGTAATATCGGTAATTAAACCCCACTCAAAGCGGGAACGCAGGCGATCCTCCAGTGTTGGAATTTCCCTAGGCGGCCGGTCACTTGAGATCACGATTTGCTTGCTTTCCTCATGGAGAGCATTAAAGGTATGGAAAAATTCTTCCTGCGTTGATTCTTTTCCGGCCAAAAACTGAATATCATCAATCAGAAGGACATCCACATTTCGATATTTATTGCGGAAGCTTTCCGCTTTATTGTCACGAATCGAGTTAATAAATTCGTTGGTAAATTTTTCGGACGATAAATAAACCACTTTTGCCGAAGGTTTATGATCTATTACATAATGGCCAATCGCATGCATTAAGTGGGTTTTCCCTAATCCAACGCCTCCATAAATAAAGAGGGGATTGTAGGCCTTTGCCGGCGCTTCAGCTACAGCAAGTGAGGCTGCATGGGCAAATCGATTGCCGGAACCGATAACAAACGAATCAAATAAGTACTTTGGATTTAATATGTTTGGTGAAAATTCCGCGTCGTCCTTTTTCGCCTTTTTTGGAGGCGTTGGCAGTTCGAGTTCTTCCTCTTTCTGATTTTGCGGAATAATAAACTTGGCCGATAATTCTTCTCCCGTTATTTCATAAAGAATTCCGGCAATTAACTGAGAGTAGCGTTCCTCCAGCCAATCGCGGGCAAATTCATTTGGAGCTGTCACGACAAGCAGATTGCCTTGAAGGGAATGAGCCTTTGTCGACTTTAGCCAAGTGTCAAAGCTTGGTTTGCTTATTTTCTTTTCTATATTGGCTAGAGCTGCATTCCAAAGATCCGCAATATTTTCCAACTAGTTTCCCTCCTTTTTTCTGTTTTTTTATATTTAAATACATTTCGCTGCTGTCTAACTCCGAAAAAAATTATTTGTATATGGAGTATTCTTTTCTCAACCAGGTATCCTATTCGACAAAGTTTTAGTGAAAATGGTTTGTCAGTCCAGGAGTAAAATCTATAAATTTAGCAATATACGAAACATTGGTTGTGGAAAACATATAATAAGGAAATAAAGTGGAGTTTCGACAATATCCACCCCTTGTGGACAAGTTTTTACAGAGACCTAGAATAACATGTCCACATGTTATCCACAATTTGTGGATAAGCATTTTTGGAGAAGAAGTTATTCAGAGTGAAAACACAAATATAATATCAAATAATAGCAAGGTATGCAACGGTTTTTAGAAGTTTATCCACAACTGTAACATTGTGTGTATAATAATTGTCCACAAGAATTGATTTTGTGAAAAAGCTGTCAATATCCTGTGTGGATAATGCGAAATATGTCGATTTTTTATCCACAGGTGCGGAAAAATGGATCTAAGATGAAATTTTTTTTCATAGCGTTCGTCTTAACGAATGCATGTAAAAAAATTTGGAAATAGGAAACAATAGATGGAGAGTGGTTGACAATTTGAGGTGGACATCTTTATAATAATTAAGACTGTCATTTGTAATTGAGAGTTATTCCTCGGGGAGGTGTCATATATGAAAAGAACGTACCAACCAAATAAACGTAAACACAGCAAAGTTCACGGATTCCGCAGTCGTATGAGCTCAGCAAACGGACGTAAGGTTCTTGCTCGTCGCCGTCGTAAAGGAAGAAAAGTATTATCAGCTTAGACCACTGAAACGTCTCAGTGGTCTTTTTTCTAATTAAAAGCTCCAGCGCCCCTAGGTGCTGGAGCTGGATAGCTATCAAAGTTCAAAGAACGTTATCAAGTGAAGGAGTTTTTTTATGAAAAAAGAATTCCGAATTAAAAAGAATAAAGAATTTCAAACAGCCTTCCAGAAGGGCCGTTCATTTGCAAATCGGCAATTTGTTGTCTATGCCTTATCAAAAGAAGAACAGGCTTATTTTCGAATTGGACTATCTGTCAGCAAAAAGATTGGTAATGCTGTTACAAGGAATCGGATTAAAAGATACCTTAGACAATCTGTTTTCGAACTTAAAGATCAGCTTGCTGCGGGAAATGATTTCGTAATTATTGCGAGGAAGCCTGCTGCTGAAATGGACTTTTTTGAGGTTAAAAAGAGCCTGACCCATGTTCTAAAGGTCGGCAAGGTTTTGAAGAAAAACTTTTAAGGCGATAATTGTAAAAGTAATGAAGACAATTCATTTAAATAAATGATAAAATACCTTTGATATATCCTAAAGAAATATATACATAAAAAGTTTACCTACACACTTTTTCACTATATATGTTGCAAGGAGGAAAAATTGGTTGAAAAAAAGAATATTACTTTCATTCGGCCTTCTTTCTGTTTTTCTGTTCCTCACAGGGTGCAGTGAAATAAAGAAGCCGATTACTGCCGAAAGTACGGGCTTTTGGAATGAGTACATTGTCTATCCCTTGTCCTGGGTAATTAAAGAAGGGGCTCATTTACTAGGCGGCAGCTTTGGTTTATCACTTATTGTCGTGACGATCTTAATCAGGCTGGCTATCTTGCCGTTAATGATCAAGCAGACAAGAAGCTCAAAAGCAATGCAGGCTTTGCAGCCGGAGATGAAAGCTCTTCGTGAAAAATATAGCTCGAAGGATCAAAAGACACAGCAAAAGCTACAGCAGGAAACGATGGCCCTTTTTCAAAAGCATGGCGTAAATCCAATGGCTGGATGTTTTCCGTTAATCGTGCAAATGCCAATCTTGATTGGTTTTTACCATGCCATTTCAAGAACAAGGGAAATTGCCCAAGACAGCTTTCTGTGGTTTGACCTTGGAGAAAAGGATCCATACTACATTTTACCAATAGTTGCAGGTATCACGACGTTTATTCAGCAAAAATTGATGATGGCCGGTCAGGAGCAGAATCCACAAATGGCAATGATGCTTTGGATGATGCCGATTATGATTGTCGTTTTTGCTTTTAATTTCCCAGCAGCTCTGTCCTTGTACTGGGTTGTCGGAAATATGTTTATGATTGTTCAAACCTATTTTATTAAAGGGCCGGATTTGAAGGCGCAAGCCACCGGCAAAGCGGGAGGAGCAAAAAAGTGAAACAGGTAACTGCTACAGGACAAACAGTCGAAGAAGCAGTAGAATCAGCTTTAGCTCAATTAAAGACAACAAAAGACCGCACAGATGTAGACATTATTGACGAAGGTAAAAAAGGGATTTTCGGTATTTTTGGTTCACGTCCAGCTGTTGTAAAGGTAACCGTCATTATCGATCCGCTTGAGGAAGCAAAGAAATTTCTTACTCAAGTAAGTGAACAAATGGGTGCCCCTGCGGAAATTGAAATCAAACGCGACGGCAAGCAAGTTCATTTCATCATGACTGGGGAAAAGATTGCGCTATTGATTGGAAAAAGAGGGCAAACGTTAAATTCATTGCAATATTTGACACAATTAGTGATTAACCGCTTTTCTAATCAGTATTTAACCGTTATATTGGACGCGGAAGATTACCGAAACAGACGAAATGAAACCCTTATTCAACTAGCACATCGTCTTGCTGAAAAAGCAGTCAAGACTGGGAAAGATGTTGCACTAGAGCCGATGCCTTCCTATGAGCGTAAAGTTATTCATTCCGCTTTATCCGAAAATAAACGCGTGAAAACTTTTTCCGATGGATCGGAGCCTCATCGATTTATTGTCATATCACCAGTAAGAAGATAAATAATTTACAAAGCATCCTACCTGAAAAAACGGTAGGATGTTTTTTTGTGCATAAATCTGAAGATGTTCCCTTATTTTTGTTTTATTGTTATTCACATGTGGATAAGTTAAAATAATAAATGGACAATAATGTACTGTGGATAATTTTTGACGAAAAGGTTTGCTTTTTTAACAGAAATCAATGTGGTATTCTAGTGTTTTGGATAAAAAAATAATTTTCATATATAAATATGGTTTTTAAGTGAGGTGAAGTGGATGGAGTTTGATACAATTGCGGCGATCTCAACGCCAATGGGTGAGGGAGCAATCGCCATCGTCCGGTTGAGCGGGGATGATGCGGTAAAAATAGCTGATAAGCTTTTTAGAGGGATTGGCGGAAAGAAGCTGTCTGAACAACTGACCCATACGATTCACTATGGCCATCTAATCGATGCGAAGAGCGGCGAAGTGGTTGAAGAGGTGATGGTTTCCGTGATGAAGGGGCCAAAAACCTTTACAAAAGAAGATGTAGTGGAAATTAACTGTCACGGCGGAATAGTCTCAGTCAATCGAGTCCTCCAGCATGTATTAAAAAATGGAGCAAGATTAGCGGAACCGGGTGAATTTACAAAAAGGGCATTTTTAAATGGACGGATCGATTTATCGCAGGCAGAAGCGGTCATGGATTTAATCAGAGCGAAAACAGACCGAGCCATGAATGTGGCCCTTGGCCAAATGGAAGGCCGCTTATCTAAGCTGATTAAACGACTGCGTCAGGAAATTTTAGAAATCCTGGCCCATATTGAAGTAAATATTGATTATCCGGAATATGACGATGTTGAAGAGATGACTCATACTATGCTGATGCCAAAAGCTCATATTGTCAGAGAGGAAATAACCAATCTTTTGCAAACATCTCAGCAAGGAAAAATTTTAAGAGAAGGCCTCTCCACTGTTATTGTCGGTCGGCCGAATGTTGGGAAATCCTCTTTATTAAACAGTCTGGTTCAAGAAAACAAGGCGATTGTCACTGATATACCAGGGACTACCCGCGATGTAATTGAAGAGTATGTCAATGTGCGCGGTGTACCGCTGCGACTATTGGATACGGCGGGAATCAGGGAAACAGAGGATATCGTCGAACGGATTGGTGTCGAACGGTCTCGACAGGTATTAAAAGAGGCAGATTTAATTTTGCTTGTGTTGAATTACTCAGACAAGCTGACAAAAGAGGATGAAAATCTATTCGAAGCGGTTAAAGGAATGGATGTCATCGTTATCGTCAATAAAACAGACTTGCCACAGCAAATTGATTTAGAACGGGTGAAGGAATTAGCGAAGGAGTATAAGCTAGTAACGACTTCACTTTTAGAAGACCGCGGTGTGGATGAACTGGAAGAGGCAATCTCCTCTTTATTCTTTGCTGGTTCACTTGAAGCAGGGGATATGACCTATGTTTCGAACAGCCGTCATATTGCGTTATTAAACCAAAGTTTAAACTCAATCGAAGAAGCAATCGAAGGTGTAGAAATGGGTACTCCGATTGATATTGTACAAATAGATTTAACAAGAACTTGGGAATTGCTTGGGGAAATCATCGGCGAAAGCGTCCATGAAAGCCTCATTGATCAGTTATTCTCACAGTTTTGTTTAGGGAAATAGAAAAGCGGAAGCGCCTTGATCAGGGTAAAAAGCAGTTCATTTTTTCCTAGGCGCTTGAGCTAGACAATAGTTAGGTTTCCGCTTATTGAGGCGGAAAAGGAGGTAACACATGCAATACGAAGCAGGCAGTTATGACGTGATTGTCATCGGTGCCGGTCATGCTGGCAGTGAGGCAGGCCTCGCAGCGGCAAGACTTGGTGCTAAAACATTAATGATTACAATAAATCTTGATATGGTTGCCTTTATGCCATGTAACCCATCGGTGGGTGGTCCTGCCAAGGGCATTGTCGTACGTGAAATCGATGCGTTAGGCGGAGAAATGGGCAAAAATATTGATAAAACCCATATCCAAATGAGAATGCTGAACACGGGCAAAGGGCCCGCCGTACGGGCACTAAGAGCGCAAGCGGACAAGTTTGCCTATCAGCATGAAATGAAAAAGACAATTGAAGATGAGCCGAATATGACGTTAATCCAAGGCATGGTCGAGCGGTTAATTGTCGAAGACGGAATTTGCAAAGGTGTTATTACCAAAACAGGCGCCGTCTATCGTTCAAAAACGGTTGTTATTACAACGGGTACCTTCCTGCGCGGGGAAATCATCCTTGGTGAATTAAAATATTCCAGCGGTCCGAATAATCAGCAGCCCTCCATTAAACTGTCTGAGCATTTAGAAGAGCTTGGCTTTGATTTGGTCCGTTTTAAAACAGGAACGCCGCCAAGGGTAAACAGTCATACGATTGATTACAGCAAAACGGAAATTCAGCCTGGTGATGAAACGCCAAGGGCCTTTTCCTATGAAACAACGAAATATATTACCGATCAGCTGCCATGCTGGTTAACCTATACAAATGAACATACACATCAGTTAATTGACAATAACCTGCATCGCTCACCGATGTATTCCGGGATGATTAAAGGAACAGGACCACGCTACTGCCCATCGATTGAGGATAAAGTCGTGCGTTTTAATGATAAGCCGCGTCACCAAATTTTCCTTGAACCCGAAGGCCGAAATACGCAGGAAGTGTATGTCCAAGGTTTATCGACAAGTCTTCCTGAAGACGTGCAGCAGCAAATTCTTAAAACCATTCCAGGCCTTGAAAACGTGCAAATGATGCGCTCAGGTTATGCGATTGAGTATGATGCGATTGTCCCTACACAATTATGGCCGACGCTTGAAACAAAAGTCGTGCAAAACTTGTATACAGCAGGGCAAATTAACGGCACGTCCGGATATGAGGAAGCGGCAGGCCAAGGCTTAATGGCGGGAATAAATGCCGGACTAAATGCGCTCGGCCGCGAGCAATTAGTGTTAAGCCGTTCCGATGCCTATATCGGTGTATTAATCGATGATTTGATTACAAAAGGAACAAATGAGCCATACCGATTACTAACCTCAAGAGCTGAATACCGCTTGCTGCTGCGTCATGATAATGCCGATTTACGTTTAACTGAAACCGGCCATGAAATTGGATTAATATCCGATGAACGCTATCAGAAATTTTTAGCGAAAAAAGACGCGATTGAGACAGAAAAGGAACGTTTACGCTCCATTATTTTAAAGCCTTCTGCTGAGGTGCAAGAACTTATAAGAAGCATCGGTGGCAGTGAATTAAAGGATGGAATCCGTGCCTCTGATTTGTTAAAAAGACCAGAAATGACGTATGCATTGCTGGAGACTCTAACTAAATCTGATGCTCCGCTTGATGGCGAAACAAAGGAACAAGTAGAAATTCAAATTAAGTATGAGGGATATATTGAAAAATCTCTGCAGCAAGTAGATCGCTTAAAGAAAATGGAGAATAAGAAAATCCCGGATAACATCGATTATGATGCAATTACAGGACTGGCAACAGAAGCAAGACAAAAACTAAAGCAGATCAAGCCGTTATCTCTTGCCCAGGCTTCTAGAATTTCCGGGGTAAACCCTGCGGATATTTCGATTTTGCTTGTATACTTAGAGCAAGGCCGGGTTGCAAGAATTTCTAATGAGTAAGAAAAGCGGAAGCGCCTTATACAGCCCTGACAAGCATAAGACGAGTCGGTGAGAAGGTTACTCTTTAACCTTCTTGCCGGATTGGCTTAGACCAAAAAGGGGCTAGGCGCTGGAGCTAGACAGTGAGGAAAATGTATGAATATTGATCAATTTCAAGCCAGCCTTCAGGAAAAGGGTATCACCCTAACTGACCGGCAGCTTGACCAATTTGAAAAATACTATGAAACTTTGGTTGAATGGAACGAAAAAATGAACTTAACGGCCATCACCGATAAGGAAGATGTCTATTTAAAGCATTTTTATGATTCCATTACGGCATCATTTTATTTTGATTTTTCCAAACCCTTTCATCTCTGTGATGTCGGGGCGGGTGCCGGATTTCCGAGCATCCCGTTAAAAATAGTTTTCCCGGAAATAGAAGTAACGATTGTCGATTCATTGAATAAGCGAATTTCCTTTTTAAACCATCTCGCTAACGTTTTGGAATTGGAAAATGTTCATTTTGTCCATGACCGCGCGGAAACCTTTGGGGTGAATCCGGAATATCGCGAAAACTTTGATGTTGTGACAGCAAGGGCTGTAGCAAGAATGTCAGTTCTGAGTGAGTTCTGTCTTCCGCTGGTCAAAGTCGGTGGGGATTTTATTGCGATGAAGGCCGCATCAGCGAAAGAAGAATTAGCAGTGGGTCAAAAGGCGATAACCACACTCGGCGGCAAGCTGGATAAAATGTTTACTTTTACATTGCCATTTGAAGAAAGTGAAAGAAGTATCTTAATAATAAAAAAAGAAAAACAGACGCCGAAGAAATATCCGCGGAAACCAGGGACACCAGGTAAAGCGCCAATCGAGTAATGGAAGGCTCGCAAATTTCGTGAAAATTACCTTGTTAGGCAGGAAGATATTATTCGTTTATAGAATTAGTAATAGGGAGTTTCGTAAAGGTGGTGTTGGGGATGAAAAATTCATTTACACGCTTTTTTGGCTTTGCCGATAAAGGAGAACAAGAGGTTGCGGTTGGTCTTGAGGAAGAAATAGAAGAAATCGAAGAAGTAGAAAGAAATGAAGAAATCAAAAAAATACCAATTGACCAAATAGTGCCTAACCGTTTTCAGCCGCGAACAGTATTTGATGAAGATAAGATTGAAGAACTATCACGAACGATTCACATACATGGTATCATTCAACCGAT
This sequence comes from Neobacillus sp. DZ-9, assembly GCF_059587065.1. Taxonomy (NCBI): domain Bacteria; kingdom Bacillati; phylum Bacillota; class Bacilli; order Caryophanales; family Bacillaceae; genus Neobacillus; species Neobacillus sp. DZ-9. The sequence goes on along the minus strand of NZ_JCAIOL010000007.1, from coordinate 313,487 downwards.
TGTAGTTAGAGAATTTGCAATTGGCAAATATGAGATAATCGCCGGTGAGCGCCGCTGGCGGGCCATGAAAAAACTAGGCTGGACAGAAGTGCCAGCCATCGTAAAAAATTTATCAGATACCGAGACGGCTTCTGTAGCGCTGATTGAAAATTTGCAGCGGGAAGAGCTATCGCCGATTGAAGAAGCGATTGCGTACGGAAAACTGCTCGAACTGCACAATCTGACGCAAGAAGCACTAGCACAGCGGCTTGGAAAAGGCCAGTCGACCGTTGCCAACAAATTGCGACTTTTAAAATTACCGCAGCCGGTACAGGAAGCCTTGTTAAATAAGATCATTACTGAGCGCCATGCACGTGCTCTGATTCCACTTAAGGACCCAGAGAAACAAGTCGCCCTCATGGCTGAGGTTATTGAAAGAAATCTAAATGTTAAGCAGACCGAGGAACGCGTTGTCAGACTGCTTGAACAAAAAAATGAGAAACCAAAGCCGAAACGCAAGGCATTTAGCAAGGATATGAGAATCGCTGTCAATACCATTCGTCAATCACTGACAATGGTAACTGACAGCGGGATTAATCTTGACGCTGAGGAAGAAGAATTTGACGAATTTTACCAATTCACAATTCGGATTCCAAAGAAAAAATAATATACAATTAGAGGAACCAGACAATCATATTGTTTGGTTCTTATTTTTTTGTTTAAAAAGCCAATTGTTGATTTTGCGATTAGAGCGGAAATCATCAGGCGAATTTAAAAGTAATCTATTGGAAAAATTAACTCATTGGAATATTTTTAGAAAACAAACAAAAACCTATCAATTTCATGTTAAAATATAGGAATGAAATTTTACTTTCTTTCTTTTATAGAGGATAATTTTTAATAGAATATGAGAATAAAATTTTTCAAGATATAAAGGGTAGGTGACATCGTGGGCAAAGTTCTTGCAATCGCGAATCAAAAAGGTGGAGTCGGCAAAACGACTACCTCTGTCAACCTAGGCGCCTGCTTAGCATACATAGGGAAACGTGTCTTATTGGTAGACATTGACCCGCAGGGAAATGCAACAAGCGGGATTGGAATTGAAAAGGCAGAAGTTGAACAGTGTATCTATGATGTTTTAGTAGACGATGTCGAAGTAAAAGACGTTATTAAACCATCATCTGTTGAAAATTTATACGCACTTCCAGCAACAATCCAGCTGGCTGGAGCAGAAATTGAACTCGTACCGACGATTTCCAGAGAGGTCCGTTTAAAACGTGCCCTCGGAGAAGTGAAAGATCAATTTGACTATATTATTATCGATTGTCCGCCATCTTTAGGCTTATTAACTATCAATGCATTAACGGCTTCCGATGCCGTTTTAATCCCAGTCCAATGTGAATATTATGCGCTCGAAGGCTTAAGTCAGCTCTTGAATACCGTAAGACTGGTGCAAAAGCATTTAAATCAAGATTTAAAAATTGAAGGAGTATTACTAACAATGCTTGATGCAAGGACCAATCTTGGCATTCAAGTTATTGAAGAAGTAAAAAAATACTTCCAGGACAAGGTTTATAAAACTATTATTCCTAGGAATGTGCGTCTAAGTGAAGCTCCAAGTCATGGGGAACCGATCATTACCTATGATGCAAGATCCCGTGGAGCAGAAGTTTATTTAGATTTAGCGAAGGAAGTGGTCTCAAATGGCTAAAGGATTAGGAAAAGGCCTTAATGCATTTTTTGCGGATGTCGGCAAAGAAGAAACAGTCCAAGAAATTAAACTTAAGGAACTGCGGCCGAATCCCTACCAGCCACGTAAAACCTTCCACCAAGAAACAATCGATGAATTAAAAGCGTCGATTTTAGAACATGGAATTTTACAGCCGCTCGTTGTCAGGAAAACGATTAAAGGCTATGAAATTGTTGTAGGTGAACGCCGTTTCCGAGCTGCTAAAGAAGCGAAGCTTGAAACGGTCCCGGCGGTAGTCCGCGAGCTTTCTGAACAGCAAATGATGGAATTGGCTGTCCTTGAAAATCTCCAACGGGAAGATTTAAATCCAATTGAAGAGGGAATTGCTTACCAAACGTTAATGGAAAAGCTGAAGCTGACACAGGAGGAAGTGGCGAAACGCTTAGGCAAAAGCCGGCCGCATATCGCCAACCATATCAGACTGCTCTCCCTCCCACCTCATATTCAAGAGTTGATTTCAACAGGAAAAATATCAATGGGTCACGGCCGTGCCTTATTAGGACTAAGACAAAAAGCTAAGCTTCCTGTTTTAATCGAAAAAATTATCAATGAAGCGTTAAACGTCCGACAGTTAGAAAAATTAATTCAACAATTAAATGAAAATGTTTCACGTGAAACAAAAAAGCCTGAAAAGAAAAAGGATGTTTTCATTCAGGAACGCGAGCATTCATTGCGTGAGCGCTTTGGCACATCAGTGAATATTAAACAAAATAAAAATAAAGGGAAAATTGAAATTGAATTTTTCTCACAAGAAGACCTGGAACGGATTCTTGAAATGCTTGGCCAGGAAGAATCGTTTTAAAACCATCCAAAGGGATGGTTTAATTTTTTATCTTAATATGATAGTTTAGTAATATTAATTATTTCGAAAGGCTAAACAAGGTGAAACATCATGTTTTTACTAGGAACAATAGTTAACGGACTATTAATTGTGATTGGCACTCTTCTCGGTAAGCTATTAAACCGAATTCCAGAGGGAATGAAAGTGACGGTCATGTATGCCATTGGCTTGTCCGTTATGGTTTTAGGATTGCAAATGGGCTTAAAAAGCGAAAATTTCCTTATTGTCATTATTAGTTTAGTAGTTGGTGCGGTAGTCGGTGAACTGTTAAAACTTGAGGATAAATTAAATGATTTGGGCATTTGGCTCGAAAAAAAGGTCGGTTCAAATGGTAAAGGCAGTATATCAGAAGGGTTTGTCACTGCTACCTTAATCTTTGTGATTGGCGCCATGTCAATTATCGGAGCTCTCGACAGCGGTATTCGCGGCGATCATGATGTATTGTATACGAAATCTTTGATTGACGGATTCACTGCGTTAATTTTAACAACGACACTTGGGATTGGCGTCATTTTTTCTGCGGTTCCTGTTGTGCTTTATGAAGGTTTGATCGCCTTATTCGCCACACAAATTGACCGTTTTGTCCCTCAGGCCTTAATGGATCAATTTATCGTGGAAATGACAGCAACAGGCGGTATTATGATTTTGGCCATCGGTCTTAATCTTACTGGAATGGTGAAAATTAAGGTCGCGAACCTCCTTCCTGGCATTGTAATCACGGGAATCATTGTCACGATTATTTACCTTTATCACACTTATTTACAATAAATGGAACAAACTAAAAGAGCACCAACGTGCTCTTTTAGTTTGTTTTCTCTTCATCTAACCATTTTAAATCGTTCCAGCGTTGCTTTGGATACAGGAGACTGGCTTCGTAAATTCCGCTGGCGATCGTTTTCGCCATTTTCATCACCAGATTTAACCGTGTATTTTGTAATACAAAGAACTCCATAAACCCGCTGACATTGACAATACCAGTGATATGGATATCGCCAACAGCAGGAAGTTCCTTGTTTACCCCGGCACCTGGCTTGACTGGGCCATGCCCAAGTTGAATCACGCCGACATTTTTCATCCGCCCTAAACAGGCATCGATTCCAATAATATACGGATCAACATGCTTAATATGAATTTCCTTTAGCTTTTCTGCTAAATTCACCGCATGGATCGGCTCATCTAATGTCCCATATACATAAAAAGATTTCAGGTTTTTTTCTTCAAGCAATGTTCCGACAAGTGGTCCTAATGAATCTCCGGTGGAGCGGTCAGTCCCAATACAAACAAACACGATCGGGCGGCTAGTCACTTTTGGAATGGTGGCCAGCAATTCCTCCGCCAAATTTTCGGATGCCTGATCATCATCATGAATGATGCGGGTCTTGCCCCTCCTGTCAAAAAAATTCGTTTTTAGATTCATTAATCCCACTCCCTACTCTAAGTCGGCCCTGTCTAGCTCCAGCGCCTAGGGGCTCGAGGTCATAAGCCAATCCGTCGAGAAGGTTAAAAAGCAACCTTCCCGCCGGCTCGTCTTATGCTTGTCGCCCCTGATCAAGGCGCTTCCGCTTTTCTAATTAGTATACGGAAAATTCAGTAAATCTATACATGAAGTGGATAGAAAATGAAAAAATCATAATGCTACAATGTAAGGAAGAAAATTGATAAAATAGATGTGTTTAGATTAAGGAAGGTGGATTTATGAGTCTAACTGAAAAAGGCATGCAAAAATTGATTAATAAATTCCAAAGTGAAGATACGTGGTTAAACCTTGGCGAAGGACTATTAAAAATTATCGCCATTATTATCATTTCCAATATATTAATCCGCATTGGAAAATTGGCCATTCACAACATATTTAAAATAAGAAACCTCTCTCCGCTCAGTACATCCGAACGACGCGAAGAGACCCTCTCAAAGCTTTTGGATAATATCCTTTCCTACGTGGTTTATTTTATTGCCTTTATGATGGTTCTTTCCGTTTTAGGAATCGATGTGAAGGCCCTTCTTGCCGGCGCAGGAATTGTCGGCTTGGCTGTAGGGTTTGGCGCACAAAGTTTGGTTAAAGATGTGATTACAGGATTCTTTATCATTTTTGAAGACCAATTTTCAGTCGGCGACCATGTCCGCATCGGACAGTTTGAGGGTACGGTTCAGTCAATTGGTTTGAGGACGACCAAATTAAAAAGCTGGACTGGTGAGGTCCATATTTTGCCAAATGGCAGCATAATGGAAGTAACCAATTTTTCCCTCAATAATAGCATTGCGATAATCGATGTCGGAATTGCTTATGATGAAGATATTGATAAGGCTGAGACAGTCATTAAAGATTTACTTACAAAAATGCCGGAACAATATGAGGAATTAGTAAAAGCTCCGGAATATTTAGGCATACAAAATTTTGGACCGTCAGAAGTAATGATTAGAATTATAGCGGAAACACTGCCAATGAAGCATGCTGCAGTTACGAGGAAAATAAGAAAAGATATCAAACTTCAACTAGATGCCAATGGAATTGAAATTCCATATCCACGCATGGTGATGTTCTCGAAAGATTCAAGTAATGTAAAAGAACCGAGTGTTTAAAGGATGGTGAGTCGGGTGGAGGAAAAAGAATTTGCTTTAAACGATGTGGTTGAAATGAAGAAACAGCATCCGTGCGGGACGAATCGCTGGAAGATTATCCGCATGGGGATGGATGTTCGTATTAAATGTGAAGGCTGCGGCCACAGTGTTCTTATTCCAAGAAGAGAGTTTTCAAGAAAAATGAAGAAAATTTTGGTTAAGCATGAAGAATAATTTTCATGCTTCTTTTTTTGGGATGCTGTATTATTCTTAGTAGATAAAATGATTTGGGGGGAGAGCGTATGGCAAAGATTATACAGTCGGCTTGTCCATTAAATTGCTGGGATAGCTGCGGTTTAAATGTAACAGTAGAAAATAATAAAGTAATAAAAGTCGACGGCGATCCATCCCATCCGATAACAAAGGGGAAAATTTGCGGCCGCGGCCGTCAGTTGGAAACAAGAACGAACTCGTCAAAAAGGTTATTGCAGCCTTTAAAAAAGATAAACGGTCAATTCGAACCAATAACCTGGGAGCAAGCACTTGGTGAAATCGCTGCAGAATTAATAGAAATCAAAGAACAGTACGGTACAACAGCGGTTCTTCACAGCCACGATTATGCCAATAACGGTATGTTGAAAAATTTGGATCAGCGTTTCTTTAATGCCTATGGCGGAGTAACGGATCTGTATGGCTCGCTATGCTGGGGAGCAGGGATTGAAGCGCAGAAATGGGATTTTGGCAGTGCCTACAGCCATGAACCGGCTGATATTTTTAATAGCAAAAACATCATTGTTTGGGGAAGAAATGTCGCGAGGACGAATATGCATTTCTACGAAAAGCTAATAGAGGCGAAAAAGCGCGGCGCAAACCTTTATGTGATTGATCCCCTTTTTAATGCGACAGCCAAAATTGCCGATCAACATATCACGGTTAAACCTGGAATGGACGGATTGCTGGCCGCTGGAATTATGAAAGAGATACTCCGCTTAGGTTTAGAGGATCAGTGCTTTATTGAACAGCATACACACGGCTATAAAGATTTAGAAGGGCTGCTTGGCAGCATTTCCCTTGAAAAAATAAGTGAAATGACAGAGGTTGCGGAAGAAACCATTACTCAGCTGGCTAGGATTTATGCGGATAAACCAACTTCCACTTATATGGGCTTAGGCTTGCAGCGATATCGAAACGGCGGGAATACCGTCCGCTTGATTGATGCCCTTGTTGCCGTCAGCGGGAATATCGGAATTGCCGGCGGCGGTGCCAATTATGCCAACCTACAAGTGGGGCAAAGCTTTGCCTTTGAGGAATTAACGCTTGCTGGCCGCAAACAAAATCATCGGCAATTTTCAATTATGAAGCAGGCAGAAGAAGTGCTTAAAGCTGCAGACCCGGAAATCCAAATGATTATCGTGACATGCGGGAACCCGTTGACTCAGGTGCCTGACACCCAAGTGGTTAAAGAGGCTTTTTCTTCAGTCAAGACGCTGGTTGTCATTGAACAATACATGACCGATACTGCACGAATGGCTGATTATGTATTGCCAACGACCACCTCATTTGAAGAGGAGGATTTTTACTACTCCTCGATGTACCATCATTATGTCAATTATGGTCCTAAGCTCGTCGACCCGCCGGGCGAAGCTAAATCCGATTTATGGATTTGGACACAATTAGCGGAAAAACTTGGATTTAGTGAGGAATTTGCTTTTTCCAGAGACCAATTCCTTGAGATGACGCTGAAACCATTGGCACAAAACGGGATTACGCTTGCCAAATTTAAAGAAAATCATACGGTGGAACTGCCGGTGGCTTACATTCCCTGGCAGGACAGGAAATTCCAAACACCAAGCGGTAAATTCGAATTTTCCTCTTCGCTTAAAGGGGATGAGGGTCTCTTGAAACTAGCCGTACCGGAAGAATCGAGTTGGGCGAATCCTGCTCTGGCGGAAAAATATCCCTATAGCCTGCTGACGATTCACCCGATGCGCTCCAATCATTCGCAAAACTATCATCTTTTCGCATTAAAGCCGCAATTAAAGGTAGAGATTGCTGAAAATATTGCCGCTGATTTGTCATTAAACAATGGTGATTATGTGCGGGTATGGAATGACCGCGGTGAAGTAAAAGGTTTTATTTCCATTTTTGCGAACGCCCACCCGGACACGATTAATATCGACGAAGGGATTTGGCAGGAATTTGGTGGGTCTGTTAATCTGCTGACATCCAACAGGGAATCTGATAATGGACTTGGCAGTACTTTATACGATTGTTTAGTAAATCTTGAAAAAATAAACTAACTGCCGTAATTGAAGCGGCAGTTGTCTTTTTTAATTCATATGCCTATAATTGTGAAAGGCTTGTCTTTATATTTAGCAACTAATTTTTATTCAAATAGATTTATTTTTCTAGAGGAGTGAACGTGAATGGCTTTAACAGCTGGTATTGTAGGTTTGCCGAATGTTGGTAAATCTACATTGTTTAATGCAATAACTCAAGCAGGCGCGGAATCGGCAAACTACCCTTTCTGTACCATTGATCCGAATGTTGGAATTGTAGAGGTTCCAGATTACCGATTACAAAAATTAACCGAGCTTGTCCAGCCGAAAAAGACGGTACCAACGGCTTTTGAATTTACTGACATCGCCGGGATTGTGAAAGGCGCAAGTAAAGGTGAAGGTCTGGGGAACAAGTTCCTTTCCCACATCCGCCAAGTGGATGCCATTTGCCAAGTAGTCCGCTGCTTTGCAGATGAAAACATTACCCACGTATCGGGGAAAGTGGATCCAATCGACGATATTGAAACGATTAATTTAGAATTAATCCTGGCTGATATGGAATCCGTTGAAAAGCGCATCGGCCGTGTGGAAAAATTGGCTAAGCAAAAGGATAAAGAAGCAGCAGCTGAATTTGAAGTCCTTGCGATGCTTCGTGATGCGTTTGAAGCAGAAAAACCTGCTCGTACCGTTGACTTTACAGAAGAACAAATGAAATTAGTAAAAGGACTGCATCTATTAACAATCAAGCCTGTCCTTTATGTAGCCAACGTGAGCGAAGATGATATTGCCGACCCATCAGAAAATGAATATGTTCAAAAGGTTCGGGAATTTGCCAAGGCTGATAACGCTGAGGTTATCGTAATTTGTGCCAAAATCGAAGAGGAAATTGCTGAACTAGAAGGTGAAGAAAAAGCGATGTTCCTTTCTGAGCTTGGCATTGAAGAATCCGGTCTTGACCAATTAATCCGTGCCGCCTATAGCCTGCTTGGTTTAGCTACTTATTTCACGGCAGGTGTTCAGGAGGTCCGTGCTTGGACCTTTAGAAACGGCATGAAAGCACCACAATGTGCCGGGGTTATTCACTCTGATTTCGAGCGCGGCTTTATCCGTGCTGAAACAGTTTCTTTTGATGATCTATTAGCTGCTGGCAGTCATAATGCGGCGAAGGAAGCTGGGAAAGTACGTCTAGAAGGTAAGGATTATATTGTGAAGGATGGAGACGTTATCCACTTCCGCTTTAATGTTTAGGCTAAGTAAAAGCACAATGTTAATCTTGCACTTCTGTTGATTGGAGCGGAAGGTGCGAGACTCCTGCGGGAGTACGGGACAGGAGAGACCCCGCAGGCGCTTTGCGCCGAGGAGGCTCTCCGAACCGCCCGCGGAAAGCGAAGCACCTGGAGCGGAAATCAACAGACAAGGTTAACACCGCACAAAATAGTGGCTCTGCAGCTTATGCAGAGCTTTTATATTGGCAAAAATGTGAAGGTCGTTGCTTTTCTTTTTTTCTTGTGCTATAATTTCAACTTGTGAGTAATGAATAATTGCTCCTTGCCCATTCGGGCCGTTTAGACCAAAAGGAGGTGACTGTGATGAATAAGTACGAAATCATGTACATCATCCGCCCAAATATTGAAGATGAAGCGAAGAAGGCTCTAGTTGAGCGTTTCAACACAATTCTTCTTGATAACGGTGCGGAAACTGCTGAAACAAAGGATTGGGGTAAGCGCCGTCTAGCTTACGAAGTCAACGATTTCCGTGACGGATACTACCAAATCGCTAAAACTACAACTTCAGCTGCTGCAGTACAAGAATTTTCTCGTCTTGCAAAGATCAGCGAAGATATCATTCGCCATATCGTAATTAAAGAAGAAGAATAAGATTTATATATATTTCTTGGTAAAAATGTTCCACGTGGAACATCTTTCCAAAAGAAAAGGAGTTGATTCTGATGATGAATCGTGTCGTGCTTGTTGGCCGTTTAACAAAAGATCCTGATTTGCGTTATACACCAAATGGGGTTCCTGTTGCTACCTTTACTTTAGCAGTTAATCGACCATTTTCTAGTCAGGCAGGAGAGCGTGAAGCAGACTTTATTAACTGTGTTGTTTGGCGTAAACCTGCTGAAAATGTGGCGAACTTCTTGAAAAAGGGCAGCCTTGCAGGTGTCGATGGCCGCATTCAAACCCGCAACTATGAAGGACAAGATGGTAAACGTGTATACGTTACAGAGGTTCAAGCAGAAAGTGTTCAATTTCTAGAGCCTAAATCTTCTTCTGGCGGCGGCGGTGGAAGAGGCAACGATTATTACGGAGCTCCTCCAATGGAACCACAAGGTAATCCATATGGCAGCAGCAATCAGAATCAACGTCCTAATCAGAATCAGAATCAGAATCAAAACCAAAACCGAGGGTTTACCCGCATGGATGAAGATCCGTTTGCAGGAAATGGTCAAATTGACATCTCTGATGACGATCTACCATTTTAAAAAAACCTTTTAAAACGTAACGATATAAAAAACGATAAAGGAGGGAATTTTCATGGCAGGAGGACGTAAAGGCGGTCGCGCAAAGCGTCGTAAAGTGTGCTATTTCACAGCAAATGGCATCTCTCGCATCGATTACAAAGATGTGGATTTACTAAAGAAATTCATCTCTGAGCGTGGAAAGATTTTACCACGTCGTGTAACTGGTACAAGCGCTAAATACCAACGTAAACTAACAGTTGCAATCAAACGTGCACGTCAAATGGCATTATTACCATTCGTAGCAGGTGAATAATAAAGCGTAAGGCAGCAGGGGCTCTTCCCTTGCTGCCTTTTTTATAAGGTTGAATACAACCTAATATCTAGCTAAAATAAAGAGATGGATTTCCAGAAAATTTAGGGGTGAAGTAGTGAAAAATGTACGTAAACTAACAGAGGGTGCCATCCTTTTAGCTGCATTTACTGTGCTCTTATTAATAACCATTTATATCCCACTCATTGGTTCCATTATAAATATTGTACTTCCAGCACCGTTTATCATATTTACAGCTAAAAATAATATTAAAAACATCGCAGCCTTTTTTGTAGCGAGTATAATCATTTCGTTTATTGCGGCTTCTTTTATGGGATTAGCCATGATGCTTATTTATGGAACAACTGGTATGATCATTGGATATATGCTGCAAAAAAATAAAAGCAGATCTGCCATTTTAATTGCTAGTTCCCTGGCCATGATGGCTGGAATCATTATTTTTTTTGTAGTAACTTCCGCTTTTATGAAAATGGATATCATCCATGAACTGCAGGCAGCTTTAAATCATTCCTTAAAACAGTCAGAGGAAATGCTTAAATCAGTGGGAAAAGAAAGCCAAATAGAACAGCTGAAAAAACAGGTTGATATGGTCCTAACACTTTTACCAAGCGTTCTAATTTTGGGGTCCATTGTTCTTTCCTTTATCATTCAGTGGGTTTGTTTTCCTATCGCTAAGAGATTTGGTATAAATGTTGAGCCATGGGGAAGCTTGAGGAATCTATCTTTACCAAGAAGTATTCTCTGGTATCTTTTAATAGCTTTAGGAGCAAATTTACTTGTAAGACCGGAAGAGGGCACCTATTTATTTTCTGTTCTAAGTAATGCGATTTACATATTGGGGACGTTTATGGTTGTCCAGGGGCTCGGATTTTTATTTAATATTTTCCATCAAAGGTCCATTCCTAAAGGGATTCGTGTCCTTGTAGTAATTCTTGCTTTCATGATACCAATTGTTCATTATATAATAATGATATTAGGAATAACCGATATAGGATTTGATTTAAGAAAACGTTTTGAAAAAAAAGAGTAAGACTTGCGTTTAGGAGCTGAAATAATGCCTGCATTTTTAGAAAAGCGATCGATCCGTTACCCATTTTACGGGTTAATAGGCGTTACAGTGGTATTGCTTATAATCCTGTCCTTATATAATTGGATATTAAGCCTGGCAGGTCTTTTCTTAATGTTCATCCCGCTTTACTATATGTTCGTCATTGAACGGCAGCAAAGAAAGGAAATGGAGGAGTATATCTCAACCCTCTCCTATCGGGTCAAAAAAGTCGGCGAAGAGGCATTAATGGAAATGCCGATTGGGATTATGCTCATCAATGATGATTATTATATCGAATGGACAAATCCATTTCTTACTTCCTGCTTTGACCAAGACACACTAGTGGGAAGATCGCTTTATGATGTAGCTGACACGCTGATTCCACTAATAAAACAGGAAGTAGAAACAGAAATCATTACGCTCCATGAGCGGAAATTCCGGGTTATACATAAACGTGAGGAACGTCTTCTATACTTTTTTGATGTAACCGAGCAAACGGAAATTGAGAAAAAGTATCAGGATGACCGGACCGCTATTGCCACTATCTTTTTAGATAATTATGATGATCTTACTCAAGGCATGGACGACCAAATGCGCGGGAGCATCAATAACTTGGTCACTTCAATTTTAAATAAGTGGGCCCAAGACAATGGGATATTCCTGAAGCGGGTTTCCTCTGAACGATTTATCGCTGTTTTCAGTGAAAGAATCCTTCATATTTTGGAAAAAGGGAAATTTTCCATTTTGGATGAGGTTAGGGAAATGACTTCAAAACAAAATGTTTCCTTTACCTTAAGCATTGGTGTCGGGACCGGTGTCACGTCCTTGCCTGAATTAGGGACGCTTGCGCAATCAAGCCTCGATTTGGCCCTCGGCAGGGGCGGAGATCAGGTGGCGATTAAACTTCCAAGCGGCAAGGTGAAATTCTTCGGAGGTAAAACCAATCCTATAGAAAAACGGACCAGAGTCAGAGCAAGGGTTATTTCTCACGCTTTAAAGGATTTAATTACAGCAAGCGACAAAGTCATTGTAATGGGTCATAAAAATCCAGATATGGACTCCATCGGGGCCAGCATTGGAATTTATAAAGTGGCGCAAATGAATCAAAAGGATGCCTATATTGTTTTAAATTCAATGGATATTGACAACGGTGTCGGACGACTTATGAATGAAATCCGCAGCCAGGAGCACTTATTTTCACATTTTATCGGTTCAGAAGAAGCGCTTGAAATTGCTACTGATAAAACTTTGTTAGTAGTAGTTGATACTCATAAACCATCGATGGTTTTGGAAGAAAGGCTGTTAAACAAAATTGATAATGTTGTTGTCATTGACCATCATCGCCGCGGTGAGGATTTTATTTCGAATCCGCTGCTTGTTTATATGGAGCCCTATGCCTCTTCGACTTCTGAGCTGGTGACGGAATTCCTAGAATACCAGCCCAAGCGCGGGAAAATAGAGATGATTGAAGCGACTGCCCTTTTAGCAGGTATTATTGTCGATACAAAGAGCTTTACGCTCAGAACAGGTTCACGGACATTCGATGCAGCATCCTACCTGCGGGCACATGGTGCCGATACGATCCTCGTCCAGAAGTTTTTGAAAGAAAATGTTGATACATATATCAAAAGGTCCAAGCTGATTGAATCGGTCTCCTTCTATCATGAAGGGATTGCGATTGCCAAAGGAAATGAACATGATTTATATGATCAGGTCATTATAGCCCAGGCTGCCGATACGTTATTGACGATGGACGGAGTGATGGCGTCATTTGTCATTTCGAAACGAAACGAAGGTGTGATTGGCATCAGTGCCAGGTCATTAGGTAACATCAATGTCCAAGTCATCATGGAAAGCTTAAAAGGCGGCGGACACCTTACCAATGCGGCGACCCAGTTGTCCGGCTTAACCATTGCGGAAACAGAAGGCAAATTGAAGCTGGCGATAGATGACTACTTTGAAGGAGGAAAAAAGGAATGAAGGTAATTTTTCTAAAGGATGTAAAAGGTAAAGGAAAAAAAGGCGAAGTGAAAAATGTAGCCGACGGATATGCCCATAACTTTTTAATTAAGCAAGGCCTGGCAGTTGAGGCCAATAATGCAAATATCAGTTCATTAGATGCCCAGAAGAAAAAGCAGGATAAAGAAGCGGCAGAAGAGCTTGCTGAAGCCAAAAAGCTTAAAGAAAAGATCGATCAAATTACGGTTGAATTAACCGCTAAAGCTGGCGAAGGCGGCCGTTTGTTTGGTTCGATTACGACAAAGCAAATTGCTGAAGAGCTGCAAAAGAAGCAAGGAATCAAAATTGATAAACGTAAAATGGAATTAAATGATGCCATCCGCACACTTGGTCACACGAAAGTGCCTGTAAAACTTCATCATGAAGTAACAGCGACGTTAACAGTATCGGTGAAAGAAGTAAAATAATAGACTGTAAAAAATTTGCCAGTTTCATTTTAAAATAATCATGATAGAATATAAAAAGTAAGCAATGGGACGTGATCGGTTATAACTGGTCACTTTTTTTCTTGATTGGATATCGAATATGATATGATTGATTTGAATTATTCCTCTTCATTAGGAGGTTTTGAATATATATGAGTAATGATTTATTAGCAGACCGCATGCCCCCGCAAAATATTGAAGCTGAACAAGCTGTATTAGGGGCTATTTTTCTTGAACCGTCTTCTTTGACTATGGCATCTGAAATCCTGATTCCAGAAGATTTCTATCGTGCTGCCCACCAAAAAATCTTTAATGTGATGCTGAATTTAAATGATCAAGGGAAAGCCGTTGACTTGATTACCGTTACCGAGGAATTAGCTGCGGCTAAATTGATTGAGGATATCGGTGGCGTCAGCTATTTGAGCGACCTCTCCGGGGCTGTTCCTACAGCTGCTAATATTGAGTATTATGCTAGAATCGTAGGTGAGAAATCACTATTAAGAAGATTAATTCGTACGGCTACCAATATTGCTCAAGATGGCTATACCCGTGAGGATGAGGTTGATGCCCTTTTAAGTGAAGCGGAAAAAAATATTATGGAAGTAGCAAATCGGAAAAATGCCGGTGCCTTTCATAATATTAAAGATGTACTCGTGCGGACCTATGATAATATCGAAGTTATGCATAACCGTGTTGGTGATATTACCGGCCTTGAAACAGGGTTTGTTGACCTTGACCGGATGACAGCAGGTTTTCAGCGCAATGACTTGATCATTGTTGGCGCCCGTCCTTCCGTTGGTAAAACAGCCTTTGCCTTAAATATTGCCCAAAATGTTGCCAAAAAAACAGGCGAGAATATTGCCATTTTTAGTCTTGAGATGGGTGCTGAGCAGCTGGTCATGCGTCTCCTTTGTGCCGAAGGGAATATTGATGCGCAAAGGCTTCGTACCGGTTCCCTGACAGAGGAAGACTGGGGTAAGCTGACGATGGCAATGGGAAGCTTGTCAAACACGGGGATTTTTATTGATGATACCCCAGGTGTGCGTATCAGTGATATTCGTTCAAAATGCCGCCGCTTAAAGCAGGAGCATGGTATAGGTATGATTTTGATTGACTATTTGCAGCTCATTTTAGGAAGCGGCCGTTCCGGCGAAAATCGTCAGCAGGAAGTATCAGAAATTTCCCGTTCCCTTAAGCAGTTAGCCCGTGAGCTTCAAATACCTGTTATTGCCTTATCTCAGCTTTCCCGTGGTGTCGAGCAGCGTCAGGATAAGCGTCCGATGATGTCCGATATCCGTGAATCCGGGTCGATCGAGCAGGACGCCGATATTGTTGCCTTCCTATATCGTGATGACTATTATGATAAGGAATCCGAGGCAAAGAATATCATTGAAATTATTATTGCGAAACAGCGTAATGGTCCAGTTGGAACCGTGCAGCTGGCGTTTGTCAAAGAATATAATAAGTTCGTCAACATCGAGACGAGGTATGATTCCCCGCCAGGAGCATAAAGAGCTAGCCATATTTTAATGGCTGGCTCTTTTTTTGATAGATTAATAGGAGAGGTTATCTTTAAGGTGCCTTGTTGCAGCTAGAATCACAATTTAATATTTTACGAACATATTTTAATAGACTGATATAAAATGTTCGTGTTTCGTTTGATTTTTGGTCACATAATTGATAAACTATGATGGTGTGATAATAAATTAATGGACGTTAAAAATTTTGGAGGTGCCTTACATGTCATCAGTAGTGGTTGTTGGTACGCAATGGGGAGACGAAGGAAAAGGGAAAATTACGGATTTCCTTTCAGAAAATGCTGAGGTCATTGCACGTTATCAGGGCGGTAATAATGCTGGCCACACGATTAAGTTCAGCGGAGAAACCTACAAATTGCACTTGATTCCATCAGGAATTTTTAATAAAGAAAAAATTAGTGTAATCGGAAATGGAATGGTTGTCGATCCGAAAGCTTTGGTAACCGAACTTGCATATTTACATGAAAAAGGAATTTCAACTGAAAATCTGCGCATCAGCAATCGTGCCCATGTCATCCTTCCTTACCATTTAAAATTAGATGAAGTGGAAGAAACGCGTAAAGGTGCTAATAAAATCGGAACAACGAAAAAGGGTATCGGACCTGCATACATGGATAAGGCAGCCCGCGTTGGTATCCGCATCGCTGATTTACTTGACCGTGAAATTTTTGAAGAAAAATTAGTACAAAATCTTGAAGAAAAGAATCGGCTATTTGAACGCATTTACGAAACGGAAGGATTCAAAAAGGAAGATATTCTTGATGAGTATTTCGAATATGGCCAGCAGATTGAGAAATATGTTTGTGATACCTCTGTTGTCTTAAATGATGCGCTGGATGAAGGTAAGCGTGTGTTATTTGAAGGTGCTCAGGGTGTTATGCTGGATATCGACCAAGGTACCTATCCATTCGTAACCTCCTCAAATCCAGTGGCTGGAGGCGTAACGATTGGATCTGGAGTGGGTCCTTCTAAAATTACTCATGTTGTCGGTGTTTGTAAAGCCTACACTTCCCGTGTTGGGGACGGGCCATTCCCGACTGAGTTAAATAATGAAATTGGAAATCGCATTCGTGAAGTTGGCCGTGAATATGGTACGACAACAGGCCGCCCTCGCCGTGTCGGCTGGTTTGACAGCGTCGTTGTCCGCCATGCACGCCGTGTCAGCGGTTTAACCGATCTGTCTTTGAATTCTATAGATGTGTTAACTGGCATTGAGACATTAAAAATTTGTACGTCTTATCGTTATAAGGATGAGATAATTACCGAGTATCCAGCAAATCTAAAGGTTTTATCGCAATGTGAACCGATTTATGAAGAGCTGCCAGGTTGGACGGAAGACATTACTGGCGTTAAATCATTAGATGAACTGCCTGTAAATGCCCGCCACTATGTGGAACGTGTAACACAGCTGACTGGTATTCCGTTATCGACGTTCTCAGTCGGTCCGGATCGTACTCAAACAAATGTTGTTCGCAGTCCTTGGAGACAGATTTAAATATGTGTGAGAAGCCCGCTTGCTTTGCGGGCTTTTGTTTTTTTCGGCAAAGTGAATCAAGAAAAAGGTTAGATTATTTTTTTTGAAAAATATTTTAAAAAAAGTATTGCATTTATAATATAAACCATGATAATATAAAAAGCGTCGTCACAAACGAGACACTTAGTACGAGCCATTAGCTCAGTCGGTAGAGCACGATCGAATAAGCTTCTTGGAAACAGCTTCAGGGCACACGCCGAGCTGCTGCTTGCATAAGCATACTGAGGCGGGGGCATCTGACGACGAAATAAAAGATTAGTGAATTATTTAAGTACGAGCCATTAGCTCAGTCGGTAGAGCATCTGACTTTTAATCAGAGGGTCGAAGGTTCGAGTCCTTCATGGCTCACCAAAGTTTTTTGCATTAGCAAAATATGTTTCAATATGTATGGCCCCTTGGTCAAGCGGTTAAGACACCGCCCTTTCACGGCGGTAACACGGGTTCGAATCCCGTAGGGGTCATCGGCATTTGGCGGTCGGCAAAAGGCTGGCAAGGACGGTCTCCTTGCTGACTGTCATTAATATAATTTGGTCTGGTAGTTCAGTTGGTTAGAATGCCTGCCTGTCACGCAGGAGGTCGCGGGTTCGAGTCCCGTCCAGACCGCCACTAGTTGGCTCAGTAGCTCAGTCGGTAGAGCAAAGGACTGAAAATCCTTGTGTCGGCGGTTCGATTCCGTCCTGAGCCATCCCAAAAAGAAGCTTGCAAACGCGCAAGCTTCTTTTTTTACCCTTAAAACACTTTTATTGTAACAATAGTGCAATATTTGCCCCCGTTTTTTACAAATCCCGATACTAAGCTCGTCCCGTGTAAAACAAACACCATCCTACTCTAGCACTATTAAAATACTTGATTTACTAGGTATTCCTCCCTGTTATATTAAAAATCCACAAAAGAAATTCGTGAAAATTTGACTATGATATTTCAAGTAAATGTCGGAAAATGTCAACTGTTATACATTTTTGTTACATTATTGAGACTATTAAATTATTAACAAAAAATTATGGTAAAGTTAAGAAGGTCTAAAATTCTGGAAAATTCATTACTAGATTAATAGGGATTTACCGTGGTTTAGGAGGAAAAAAATGTTTTTGTTGAATACAATTTCCAAAACAAAAAAGTTAATCATAAAGACAACAATTATTACTACGTTAGCAGCATCTGTCGTGGCTTTAAGCAATGGGCCTATTGCATTAGCGACTTCATCCCAACTATCAACCGTTTATCATGTATATCTCAATGGTACATACATTGGAAACGTCACCGATAAAGCTGTAGTAGACAGAGTAATCAATGACAAAGTCGACGAATTTAAAAAATCTAATAAAGATCTAAATTTAGGTTCCCAGGTTGAATATATACCAGAACAGGTTTTCAATTCATCTGTCAATGATCTTGAGACCATCCAAAATCTTAAAAACACATTTCAGCTGCAAGCAGAAGCAGAAGCGATTGTCATCGACGGTAAGCCAGCGGTTTACGTTGCGGATAAAAATACTGCTGAAGAAGTCATTAAAGACCTAAAACTGAAATATGTGTCAGAAGATCAACTAAAGGAACTTGATGATAGAAAAGAACAGGCGGCAACAAATCTTCCACCATTGAAAGAGAACGAAACCCGTTTATTGGATGTTCGCTTATCTAAGAACGTCACTATTGAAGCTGAAAACATTGAGCCAGATCAAATTTTGTCAGCTAGTGATGCTGTTACTTTTTTACAAAAAGGAACATTACAGGAAAAGAAATACGCGGTTCAAGAAGGCGATGCCCTTGAATCTATTGCTCATAATAACGGCTTAAAGGTTCCTGAGCTTTTGGCTTTGAATCCCGGTCTAACAGGGGATTCCCTCTTAAAAATCGGCCAGGAAATTAACGTCACTGTGTTAAAACCATATGTAGAAGTAGTCGTAGAAAAAGAAGTCAATCAAAAAGAAGTGATTGCCTATGCGGATCAGGTAGTTGAAGATTCCTCTATGCCGAAGGGCGAGACGAAGGAAAAGCAACAAGGGCAAAATGGCTCCCGGACTGTAACTTATAACATTTCAGAACAAAACGGTGTTGCTGTTAAAAAAACGCAAACGAGCGAACAAATACTTCAGCAGCCTGTTAATCATATTGTGATTAAAGGCACCAAAGCCATTCCTTCCCGTGGTGAGGGCAGCTTTGCCTGGCCGACTGTAGGCGGCTATGTTTCCAGCCAAATGGGCTATCGCTGGGGCAAGATGCACAAAGGAATTGACATTGCCAGACCTAGCAACAAAACCATTAAAGCTGCCGACAACGGCGTTGTTGTATCTGCCGGATACGATAATGGAGGATATGGAAATAAAGTAATAATCGACCATAAAAATGGCTTCCGAACCTTATACGGCCACATGTCATCGATCAATGTAAAAGTAGGCCAAACGGTTTCAAAAGGCACTGCTATCGGAATTATGGGGGCTACCGGTGATGCAACAGGTGTCCATCTCCATTTTGAAGTATATAAAAACGGCGGCCTGGTGAATCCGCTTAGCTATTTAAGAAGATAACATGTTGAAGTCTCTAGTGTCTGCTAGAGACTTCTCTTTATTTTTTTTGCAAAGATTTACCTTGCCAATCTTGACAAATGCTACTAATAGGTGAATTTAAGCTGAAACAATGGTAAAGTAAAATAGAATAGGTATGACTACTAGTGATTTTTTTATATTGAATAGATTACATTTTGAAAAGGAGAAATGGTATGGAAAAGAAAATTCTCGTTGTTGATGACGAAAAGCCAATTGCAGATATTTTGCAGTTTAATCTCAAAAAAGAAGGTTATGTTGTCTATTGCGCCTATGATGGAAATGAAGCACTCCAATTAGTAGAAGAGATTCAGCCAGACTTAATTCTCTTGGATATTATGCTGCCGCTTCGGGATGGCATGGAAGTCTGCCGTGAGGTCCGCAAAAAATATGAAATGCCGATCATTATGCTGACAGCTAAGGATTCCGAAATTGATAAAGTTCTTGGACTTGAGCTTGGTGCAGACGATTATGTAACAAAGCCGTTTAGCACAAGGGAATTAATTGCCCGTGTAAAAGCAAATTTACGCCGTCATCAGCAAATCCTGGCTCAGCCGGATGCTGAAGCGGAAACGAACGAAATTGAAATTGGCTCTCTTGTGATTCATCCGGATGCCTATGTCGTGTCAAAGCGCGGTGAAACGATTGAACTAACCCATCGGGAGTTTGAGCTTCTTTACTATCTGGCGAAGCATATTGGCCAGGTTATGACGAGAGAACATTTATTGCAAACCGTGTGGGGTTACGATTATTACGGGGATGTCAGGACTGTCGATGTAACCGTAAGACGTCTGCGTGAAAAAATTGAGGATAGCCCAAGCCATCCAACGTGGATTGTTACGCGCCGCGGTGTTGGCTACTATTTGCGCAATCCTGAACAGGAGTAAGGCATTGATGAGAAAGGTTGGCTTCTTTCGCTCCATACACGTAAAATTTGTTATCATCTATGTCCTCCTTATATTAGTCGCGATGCAAATTATCGGTGTTTATTTTGTCAGGCAGCTAGAAGAAACTTTAAGAACAAACTTCCAAACTTCCTTAAAAGAACGCGTTAATTTGCTTGGCTATAATATTGTTCAGGAAATGGAAAAAGAAAGAACTCCTGAAGATCCAAGCCTCGAGGATGATATTAAAAAGACCCTAAAGGATTTTGTGACTGGTGATATTTTGGAGGTACAGGTGATTGAAAACGGCTCACTTAAAATCCTTGGTGCCTCTCCCTCCAGCAGTCAGGGTGTAGTAGGCCAAAGGACAACAGAGCTCCGGGTAAAACAATCGATGACCTTGGAAGAGGAACAAAGCGCCATCAAGATTGACCGGAAAAACGGCTATCGGATTTGGGTCCTATCCACCCCGATTAAGTCGGACAAAAAAGTGATCGGCGCCATTTATCTTGTTGCTAAAATTGAAAATGTGTTTGAACAAATGAAAACCATTAATGGCATTTTTGCAACCGGGACAGCCATTGCTTTATCGATTACGGCTGTTTTAGGCATATTGCTCGCCCAAACCATCACCAGGCCGATTGCTGATATGAAGAAGCAGGCGTTAGCGATGGCGAAGGGGAATTTTTCGCGGAAGGTTAAAGTGTATGGTTATGATGAAATTGGTACACTCGCGATCACCTTTAACAATTTAACGAAAAAGCTCCAAGAGGCCCAGGCCATGACAGAAGGAGAACGAAGAAAATTATCCTCCGTCTTGTCGTATATGACAGATGGAGTTATTGCCACAGACCGTAAAGGACGGGTTATTTTAATCAATGACCCCGCCGCGGAGATGCTGAATGTTTCACGTGAAACAGTTTTGTCCCAACCGATTGTGGAGTTGTTAGATTTAGACGATGCGAATACCTTTGAGGACCTATTAGAAGAAAATGATTCCTTAATACTGGACTACAGCACGAAGAAAAAACGCTATATTCTACGCGCTAATTTTTCAGTAATTCAAAAAGAAACCGGTTTTGTAAATGGACTTATTGCCGTTCTGCATGATATCACAGAGCAGGAAAAAATTGATATTGAACGTCGAGAATTTGTTGCCAATGTTTCACATGAGCTCAGGACTCCTTTGACAACGATGAGGAGCTATTTGGAGGCACTGGCAGATGGTGCATGGCAGGATGAAGAAATTGCTCCTAATTTTTTAGAGGTAACACGGACGGAGACGGAAAGAATGATCCGCCTTGTCAATGACCTCCTTCAGCTATCAAAAATGGATAGTACCGATTACAAGCTGACTATGGAATGGGTTAATTTTGTCGATTTCTATGACCGGATTATTGATCGGTTTGAAATGTCCAAGGAACAAAACGTCACCTTTAAACGAAAGCTGCCAGACGAGGCTATCTTTGTTGAGGTCGATGAAGATAAGATGACGCAAGTGTTGTACAATATCATTTCCAATGCTTTGAAGTATTCGCCTGAAGGCGGCCTGGTAACTTTCTCGATTGAAGAAGAAGAAGATCGAATCATTGTTAGTGTATCGGACCAAGGAGTGGGAATACCAAAAGAGAATATTGGAAAGATATTTGACCGTTTCTATCGTGTTGATAAAGCGAGAACCCGGAAATTGGGCGGTACGGGTCTTGGGCTGGCCATTGCACAAGAAATGGTGAAAGCCCATGGCGGGTCTATTTGGGCAAGGAGTCAAGAAGGAAAAGGAACGATTATTTCTTTTTCACTGCCGTATGAGCGTTCTGAAGAGGATGAATGGTCATGAGATACGAAAATATTAAATCAGTGATTTTAACGATATTGGTTTTGGTTAGTATTTTGTTAACATGGAATCTTTGGACCTATCAGCCTTATTACGAAAAAATGGAAAATAGTAATTATGTTGCCGAAGTAACCGTTAGTGAAAAACAAGAGGTTCAAAAGATTGTCAGGCCTGATCAGATTCTTTTCCATATAAAAGGGCAGCATTATGGAATGAATAACACAGCTGAAATTGACAAAGTGGTAAAGGAATTAGGTCAGTGGACCTTTTTTGATGTGAAAAATGTAACGGAGAAAATCGAAAATATTGAGGAACTAAGCCATAATAGCGGCAATACTGAGATCCAGTTTCCAGGGGAAGTCCCAATCGAGTTATATCGTACTGTCTTGAACATTGAGGGGAAAAAGATACCTGCTTTCAACTTTAATCGAATAATTATTAATGTTGAGGGTTCTGATAAGGATAATGGTATTGTTTATTTTGTTTCAACTGAAAATCAGCAGGTTTATATCAGCCACATTTCCTCTAACAATTTAAACGAGTTTAATCAAAACTTTTATAAAAATGCGGCGAGCCTGCCGCGTTACTTTGGGTATAAGGCATCTGAAAAACGGACGCTGTTCCTGCCTGAAGGGGATCGGGAAATGATGAGGTATAAATACCTGCCAAAAGACCTTAATTCCGATGAGTTTAAAGAAGCGCTTTTCAGCAATCCAAGTTTTGTCCAAAAAAGCCCGCTGCCTTCAGGGGAAGAATATACCGATGATTCTAGCAAAATGACGGTGAATTTTGATAGCAATATCCTCCTCTATGTCAATCCAACGGCAGAGGAACGATATATTGCCAGTTCATATGATTTAGTAAAACGGAGTATTGATTTTGTTAATGAACACGGCGGGTGGACAGACCCTTACCGTTTCGTTTCCAAAAGTGAATATAACCGCTCGGTTACCTTCAGAATGTACAGTAGGGATGGCTATCCTGTTTTTAATGAAAGAGGACTGTCGGAAATTACAGAGGTTTGGGGCCGGGATGAAATCAACAAATATATACGTCCAAACATTGCTTTAGAACTCCCATTAACAACTGAAATCCAAAAGGTTATCCGTCCCTCCGGCCATGATGCCCTGAAGTTTTTACAAAACAAAAAGAACTTTAAGCCAGAGCTCCTGCAAGAAATGGTCTTAGGCTATCGGATGGAAAGGGATGCGGAAGAAAATATGCTGATCCTTTTAGAACCAGCCTGGTTTTATCGCTATGATAATTCGTGGGAAGAAATCACGATGGATGATCTGGGAGGACTGAAGCATGGATTGGAGTAAAATTAAAACGATATTTATTTTAACGTTCCTGATACTGGATGTATATCTCCTATTTCAATTCATGAAGATCAGAGATGCCAATAAATATGAGGTTTTAACGGAGGCCTCTGTGGAAGAGAAATTGAAAGTAGATGAGATCAAATATGTGGAACTGCCGAAGAACCCGATAAAGGCTCAATATCTTAGCGCTAAGCCTAAAACCTTTACCAAAGGGGATATTGACAAACTAAAGAGTCAATCTGCTTCTCTTAAAGGGCCGGGGACGACACTGCAGTCGACGCTGGTGAAGCCTTTGCAGCTAACTTCTAAGTTTGAACCAGCAGAGCTTTCTTCTTTTTTAAACGAAAATGTCCTGTACGGTGATCATTATCAATTTTGGAAGAAAGATGATAAAAAAAATACAATCACCTATTTTCAGCGAAGTGACAATATGCCTTTGTATAACAATATCAACGGGATGATCACCTTCAATTATAATTCCGATAATCAAATTGTTTCCTATCAGCAAACCTATCTTGAAGGAATTGAAAAGCTGGCGGATAAAGAAGAGATACTCCGTCCGTTAAAGGCGATTGAAACGCTTCATCAAAAGGGAGTCTTGAAACCGAAGAGTAAAATTACGAAGATCGAGCTCGGCTATTCAACGCTTGTTCCGCTTTCGGCCTCCCAATTATTAGCGCCAACCTGGCGCTTTGTGGTCGATGATAAGGAGAGTTTGTTCGTAAATGCCTTTGAAGGTGAGATCATTGATTTTAACAGCGAAGAAAAAATAAGTGTGGAGTGAAATTGTATGTCTTTGCGATATAGCATTCTAGCAAGCGGGAGTACGGGGAACGCCCTTTATGTAGAGTCAGACGAACATTCCTTTCTAGTGGATGCCGGCTTTAGCGGCAAACAGATGGAGACGCTTTTTCAGCAAATTGACCGCGATATTAGCAAGCTATCTGGTATCTTTGTCACTCATGAGCACAGCGACCATATTAAAGGGATTGGCATTCTCGCACGGAAATATAAATTGCCTGTTTACGCGAATGAAAAAACGTGGCAGGCGATGGAAACAAATGTAGGAGTGATTCCTACAGAGCAAAAGTTTGTTTTTAACATGGAAACGGTAAAGACGTTCGGTGGCGTGGATATAGAATCCTTCGGCGTGTCCCATGATGCGGCGGAACCAATGTTTTACGTGTTTCATAATGAGGGGGAAAAGCTTGTTCTTATTACGGATACAGGGTATGTCAGCGACCGAATGAAGGGGACAATCTCCAATGCTGACGTGTACATTTTTGAATCCAATCATGATGTGCAAATGCTTCGTATGGGACGTTATCCGTGGAACATTAAACGAAGAATTCTCAGCGATGTCGGCCATGTTTCCAATGAAGATGCGGCCTTGGCAATGAGTGATGTGATTGGCGATCGTACGAAAAGGGTCTACCTCGCCCATCTAAGCCTTGATAATAACATGAAAGATTTGGCGAAAATGTCTGTAACGCAGACATTAGAAAGCCGCGGCCTGATTGTTGGCGAACAATTCAATCTTTACGATACAGATCCGAAAATACCTACGATTTTAACAGCAGTATAGTGTTTTTTCCAAGAGCGAAGAGAAATCTTTGCTCTTTTTTTAATTTATTGGCTCTGTTAAAGGGCATTGTTAATTTTTAACACTGTTGATTGGAGCGGAAGGTGCGAAGACTCCTGCGGGAGTACGGGTCAGGGGAGACCCCGCAGGCGCCAAAGCGCCGAGGAGGCTCCCCGGCACGCCCGCGGAAAGCGAAGCACCTGGAGCGCAAATCAACAACAAAGTTTAACAGAGCCAATTTATTAAAAAACTATGAACAAAGTCGTAAATTTTATGGAATAATTGTCAAATTTTTTTAAATTTTGCGCCTAGAGAGTATAATTGTTATTATAAGCCAAAATAAAAGATAGCAATCATTTCGAGAGAGAGGAATGGTGTCCAGTGGGTTATTATGATGATCATTCACAGGGGCGTTATCGGGAACAGAGAGGTAATCGGGGCGGATTTTTTATTTCCAGCTTAGTCGGGGCTATCCTTGGAGCGATATTAGTGATCGTTGCTCTTCCAGCCCTGTCCAATCGAGGGCTGCTCCCTTATAAAATTGAAACCAATCAAAATACGGCAACCAATACAACAGATAATTCGAATCAACAGAACGTCATTCACCAGCAGGTATCCTATGATGTCAAAACAGATACCACCGATGCCGTTGATAAAACAGCTGCAGCAGTTGTTGGCATCGATAATATCCAGTCAACGGGATTTTGGTCTGACAATGGTAATGGTAATGGTGCTGGCGATAATTCTGAAGAAGCAGCCGGAACGGGCTCAGGGGTTATATATAAAAAAGACAACAACCGGGCATTTGTTGTCACCAACCATCACGTTGTCGAGGGGGCGACAAAACTAGAAGTAAGTCTGACAGATGGAACGAAGATTCCTGCCAAGCTCCTTGGCAGCGATATTTGGACAGATTTAGCGGTACTTGAGATTGATGCGAGTAAGGTAAAAAAAGTAGCGGTATTTGGAGATTCTGATAGTTTAAAAATGGGCGAACCAGTCATTGCCATCGGAAATCCACTTGGAGCGACTTTTTCTGGCTCAGTTACACAAGGAATAATTTCAGGTCTTAAACGGACCATTCCAGTTGATATCGATCAAAATGGGGTTGTTGATTGGCAATCAGAGGTTTTGCAAACAGACGCTGCGATTAATCCAGGAAACAGCGGCGGGGCCTTAATTAATATGGCCGGACAGGTGATTGGGATTAACTCCATGAAAATATCTCAGGAGGCGGTTGAAGGGATTGGGTTGTCAATTCCAATCAATTCGGCTAAGCCCATCATTGATGATCTCGAGCATTTTGGCTCTGTTAAACGCCCATATATGGGTGTCGATTTAAAATCAGTATCTGAAATACCAGCTTACTACCAAGAAGAAGCATTGAAATTGCCGAGTGATGTCAATTACGGTGTTGCCTTAAGACAGGTAGTCCCAAACTCCCCAGCTGCACAAGCAGGATTACAAGAACTGGATGTCATTGTTGAGATGGATAGTCAAAAAATAAATGATGTCATCGACCTGCGCAAGCACCTATATCAGAAAAAGAAAATCGGCGATAAATTGAAGATCAAATTTTACCGCGATGGCAAGCTTAAAGAAACAACACTGACACTGTCGGGAGAAAGATTACAATAAGAATGCGAAAAACAGGATAGCGGAAGCTGTCCTGTTTTTATTATGATATGATAGTTGTCGTATGAGCGGCATCTGGAACGTAAACACTAGGATTAAAAAGTGAGAAAGGTGAAGATGAACGATGATTTATTGCTGCGAAGAGCATGTGGATATTGCATTGGATACGGTTGTGGATGAAACGGAAACTTTTCCGGTTTTATCAAAAATGGATGTGGATAATTTATCAACAACCTGTGAATATTGTCAAAACACGGCTGTATATATTGTGGCGAACAAGTGATTCCATACTAAATGTGGATAAAGATGTGGACAATGTGGATAACTTCTGTGGATATCTTGTTTGTAACCTGTTTGTAATCTAAAAATAAAGGGCTGTGGATTGTGAATATCTCGATTGTGACGGTTGGTAAATTAAAAGAGAAATATTTGAAGCAAGGCATTGAGGAATATTTGAAGAGATTAACGTCCTATGCCAAGGTCGAAGTAATAGAAGTTGCCGATGAAAAGGCGCCGGAAGAACTAAGCGATACGGAAATGCAGCAGGTAAAGCAAAAAGAAGGCGAAAGAATTTTAGCAAAGATTAGCCAGGATACATATGTGATCGCCTTGGCGATTCAAGGGAAATTACAATCATCAGAGGAACTTGCGGATACATTAGATAAGCTTGCTACATATGGAAAAAGCAAAATTGCCTTTATTATTGGGGGATCCTTGGGCCTTAGCGATGAGGTTTTGAAGAGGTCGAATGAAAAGTTGTCCTTTTCAAAGATGACCTTCCCTCATCAGCTGATGAGGTTGATATTGGTCGAACAGATTTATCGGGCGTTTCGGATTAATCGAGGTGAACCGTATCATAAGTAAATGAGGTTTTTTGAAATCCGTAATTCCCGTAATACTAAAATCAAATTTTAATATAAAAAGAGTGTGGACCGAAATTGTTTTTCGATTCGGTCCACACTCTTTTTTTACCATTCTTTTGGCTCATAATGAAGTTCGTTAAATAATTGAGTGCGTTCTTTCTTTGATAAATCTCTCCATTGGCCAATAGGAAGGTTCCCTAAATGGATATTCATGATTCGTGTTCGTTGCAGTCGACAAACCTGATATCCCAAGGCAGAACACATACGGCGAATCTGTCGGTTTAAACCCTGTGTTAAAATGATTTGAAAAACATATTTAGAAAGCTGTTCTACTTTACAGGGCAGCGTTTTTGTATCTAGTATTTCTACGCCTCCTGCCATTCTTTTTAAAAACTCAGGAGTGATTGGCTTGTCTACTGTCACTATATATTCCTTTTCATGCTTATTTTCAGCCCGAAGAATTTCATTGACAATATCTCCATCATTGGTCAGAAGGATAAGACCCTCTGAATCTTTATCCAGTCTTCCTATATGAAATATTCTTAATGGATGGTTGACTAAATCAATAATATTTCCTTTAATATGTCTTTCTGTCGTACTCGTAATGCCAACCGGTTTATTTAGGGCAATATAAACGTAATTTTTAGCCACCTTGACCGGATTTCCACCAATACGAACATCATCCCCTGGTTCGACTTGGCTTCCTAATGTGGCAACTTTTCCGTTAATGGACACTTTTCCTTCACTAATCAATTTATCCGCACCGCGTCTAGATGTTTTTCCAGACTCGGAAATATATTTATTTAATCGCAGGTTAAACACATCCTTAAAAGGAGATTGTGATTTAAGAATACCCAACCAATCCTGTATTTTCAAGCATATAAAACGGTATCCTTATTAAGTGCAAACTTCCAGCCCGCTATTATTGACCAATCGGCAATAGCACTTTTATTTCCGTTCCTTCATTTGGCAAACTTTCTACCTGTATTTCTCCTTTGTGCATTTCAATGATTTTCTTTACAATGGATAGTCCTAATCCGCTCCCGCCATTTGTGCGGCTCCTCGAAGGGTCGGCTTTATAGAAACGTTCAAATATATGCATTTGAACCTCTTTCGTCATTCCAATTCCTGTATCTTTAATGATCACTTCAACCTTATCTGAGTCTTTCTTTATTAATTCAACCATTATTATTCCATTGTTCGGTGTAAATTTAATGCTGTTATGGATTAAATTGATCCAAACTTGATCCATCAGGTCTTCATCTGCATGGATAGTCATTTTATCTAAGGAAACATCCATTTCAAGGTTTTTATTTTGCCATTGTGGCTCATTCGAAAGGATTACTCTTCGCAATTGCTGGTCTAAACGATAGGTTCTCGTCTCAAATGGCGGATGGTCGGACTCTAAAGACGTCAGCTTTAACAAATTTTCGCTAAGCTTTGAAAGCCGCATGCTCTCCACTTCAATGATTTCGAGGTATTGTTTGCGCTCATCAGCAGATAATTGATAAGTTTTTAATGCATGGGCAAAACCTGAAATGGATGTAAGCGGAGACTGGATTTCATGAGAAACGTTGGAAATAAACTCTTGGCGCATTTGCTCCATTTCACCAAGCTGTGCTGCCATATGGGTAATACTTTCTGCTATTTCATTAAAAGGATGATTTCGATTCCCAAACTCATTTTTGTAGAAAGAAAGATCAATATTAAAATTCCCTTGAGCCATCTTTTCCATCGCTTCAATCATTGGTCGCAAAAAGAGACTTTGCTTTTCTTGAAAAAATCTAATTTTGGAAAGGCCGTACATGATTAGACCAAAGAGGAAAATGCCCAAAAAGGAATTGATGATCTGCCTCAAATAGAAACTTTTGATTGAAAGAACATGGAATAACCAGGGGGCGATGTAAAAAACGGCTGACCAGCATAAAAATAATAGAAGTAAAAAAGCAATAACTTCTCCGCTTTTTTTTAAAAACTTTATCATTATTTCACCTCTAACCGATAACCTAGCCCGCGAATCGTCGTAATTTTAAAAGGGCAGTTTTCATCTGAAAAGCGCTGCCGCAGGCGCTTAATGTGAACATCCACGGTGCGCTCATCCCCTTCGTAATCATAACCCCAAATATCCTCAATCAGCTGTTCTCTTGAAAATGTTTGTCCCGGATAGGCAGTGAACTTATACAAAAGCTCAAACTCTTTCAGCGGCATAGTGATTTCGTTACGACCATCAAAGACTTGGTGTGTAGTGCGATCCAGCGCCACATTTCCGATATTCACCTTATTTGAAAGATTAATTTGGTAACGTTTGAGTAATGCCTTGATTCTGGCAATCAATTCAGCGGGATGAAAGGGTTTGACCAAGTAGTCATCAGCTCCGAGTTCAAAGCCTTTTACTTTTTGAGCAGTTTCTCCCTTTGCCGTCAGCATTAAGATTGGGAGGGAATCAGAATAATATTCTCTAATGTGCCGGCAGAAATCCCAGCCATCCATATTTGGCATCATGATATCAAGAATGATGAGATCGGCCTTTTCGGAATCAAGCAAGGATAATGCTTCTTTTCCATCCAGCGCCTCTAGGGTCGTGAAGCCTTCCTCAGATAAGAGGACCCGAACCAATTTACGAATATGAGGGTCATCGTCAACCATTAAAATTTTTGCCATGACATTCAATCCTTTTTCATAAATTACATTCTTTAAAAATATTCAAGCTGTTCTTAGCATACTCCTTCTTTATGAACTTAATATGAACAAGAGAGGGAGGAGAAAGTTCATATTCAGTTCACAAACGTTTGTTACCATGTACCCAGTGATAAGGGAGGAATGAAAATGATACACCGAACGATACCAAACAATGGTGATTGGGCCGTTGAAGCCCGCGGCCTTATAAAGAATTTTGGTGAAAATCGTGCAGTTGACGGCGTAAATCTGAATGTGCGTGCTGGCACCATTTACGGCCTGCTTGGCCCGAATGGAGCAGGCAAGACCACCACTATCAGAATGCTGGCAACCTTACTCCGGCCGGATGCAGGGTCGGCACACATCTTTGGACATGATGTGATGAAGGAGTCCCAGATCGTGCGACAATTAATTGGGGTTACTGGTCAGTATGCCTCTGTCGACGAGTCGCTAAGCGCAACCGAGAATTTGATCATTTTCTCCCGGCTGCTTGGTCTTTCCCGGGCAGAGTCAAAACGTAAGGCAGCGGAGTTGCTCGAGGAATTTGGGTTAACGGAAGCCGCAAAGCGTCCGTTGAAAAATTTTTCCGGCGGCATGCGCCGCAGGCTAGATTTGGCGGCAAGTCTTATTTCGCAGCCGCCGCTCATTTTTTTAGACGAACCGACTACGGGGCTTGATCCTCGTACACGAAATCAAATGTGGGATACTATCCGCCGATTAGTGAGTACGGGGTCAACCGTACTGTTAACAACGCAGTATTTACAAGAAGCAGATGAACTGGCAGACAGGATTGCGGTAATCGATCGAGGCATAGTCGTTGCGGAGGGTACCGTGGATGAATTAAAGTCATCCGTTGGGCGATCTTCCTTGCATTTAAGAATCGAAAATTCTCTAGATATAGGGTCGGCTCGTCATACCGTTGAAAGGGTGCTAAACGTAAAGTCGAATGTATCGTCGGAAGGCGGGAAGATTACTGCACCGATGGCGGATGCCGACCGAGTAGCGGATCTGCTAATCGCCCTTCGTGAGGCGGGAATCCAACTAGCAGAACTAAGTGTGCAGAAACCGACCCTTGATGAGGTCTTCCTGACTATCACTGGTCATGGAGTGAACGCGGACGCATCTAGTGCGCCAAATGAATTGCCCGAAGCAGAGGAGGTAAGAGGATGAATAGTACTTCATTTAATCGCCACCTGAAAAACAATACGAGCTTTGGTCAGACGGTACGAAATTCATTCACAATGGCCTATCGAGGTTTACTGAAAATACGGCGTACACCCGAGCAACTTTTCGACGTCACGCTCCAGCCAATTATCTTTACCCTCATGTTCACCTATATCTTTGGCGGTGCCATTTCAGGCGATGTAAAGAGCTATTTGCCGGTCATAATTCCCGGCATCCTTGTGCAGACAGTTATTACGACTTCCATTGTCACGGGAGTTCAATTGCGTGAGGATATGGATAAGGGAGTATTCGACCGGTTTAAGTCCCTTCCGATTGCACGAATTGCTCCGTTAGCGGGAGCACTTTTAGCAGATACAATTCGATATACCATTGCGACTGTGCTCACTTTTACCATGGGTTATATTATGGGCTATCGACCTGATGGAGGCCTTGGTTACGTAGTTATTGCCGCAATTCTTGTCATCGTGTGCTCTTGGTCCATTAGTTGGATTTTTGCTTTCTTTGGCGTGATTGCACGAACTGCTTCTAGTGTACAGGGGATTTCGATGCTTGCGCTGTTCCCCTTAACGTTTCTTTCTAATGCTTTCGTGCCGGTCAACACCATGCCCGACTGGCTGCAGTGGTTTGTAAAGATAAACCCACTTTCACATCTGATTACTGCTGTCCGTAATCTTGTTAACAACAGTAACATTGGATCCGATTTTGTTATTTCCCTCATTGGAGCAGCTGTCATCGTGGCCATTTTTGCACCTATTACGGTCCGTGCCTATATGCGTCGTACGTAAAATTGAGAATTCCATTATTTTATTAATGCTCTTTGTTTTTTTCGACTGTCCTTCAAAGAAAAAAAGCAATAAAAATAAGAACTTCATTAAAGGCTGAAATATGCATATATAAAATGTATATAGTTCAGCCTTTTCTATTTTACATAGATAATTAATGAACCGAAAATGAATTTTCTTCTACTATTCAACTTCTTATTTCCCCTTTTAAAAATTAACCTCCTAAAAAATTCCAAACAATTACATTCAACCATCCCAAGCTCAGTTATTAATCATATTATATATCCTGAGTGGCAGCTTACAGGAGTTTACGGTATTTATCCTTTATTAAAGAATTAAGAAAAGAGGTTGTAGGATGAAAGTTGTTATTTTGGCAGGTGGGTACGGAACCCGAATTAGTGAAGAATCACATTTGAAACCTAAGCCTTTAATAGAGATAGGCGAATACCCCATTATATGGCATATTATGAAGATTTACTCTGCTCATGGTTTTAATGAGTTTATTATTTGCTTGGGGTACAAAGGCCATATGTTAAAAGACTATTTCTTGAACTATTTTCTATACAAATCTGATGTAACAGTTGACTTTAGCCAGGGGAATCAATATATCATCCATCAAAATTCAGCAGAACCATGGAAGATTACATTAGCAAATACTGGTATTGAAACTATGACGGGAGGGAGAGTAAAGAAGATACAAAAATATATCGGAAACGAACCTTTTATGCTTACTTATGGTGATGGTGTTGCGAATGTAGATCTGAAAAAACTAGTTGAGTTTCATAAGGAGCATGGAAAGTTTGCAACGCTGACAGCTGGACAGCCCTCTGGAAGATTTGGTGCTTTATCTTTGAACAAGGATCAATTGGTGGTGAGTTTTAAAGAAAAAATGAAAGGCGATGGCAACTGGATTAACGGCGGTTTTTTTGTCTTTCAACCAGAGGTGTTCAATTATATTAGTGATGAAAGTACTGTACTCGAAAAAGAACCACTTGAAAATTTAGCAAATGAGGGTCAGCTAATGGCATATAAACATGATGGTTTTTGGCACCCAATGGACACGTTACGAGATAAAAAATATTTGGAAGAGCTGTGGATGTCCGAAAGCCCTCCTTGGAAAGTTTGGAGGTAGAAAAAAGGGGTGGGACCATGATTGATAAAGAATTTTGGAAAGGAAAAAAAGTGTTTATTACTGGACATACGGGGTTCAAAGGGTCTTGGCTTTGTTTATGGCTGTATCATCTCGGTGCAGAAATTACGGGTTATTCCTTACAAGCGCCCACTAATCCGAGTTTGTTCGGATTGTGTGAAATAGACAAGATCACAAACACCATTAATGGTGATATTAGAGATCGGGAAAAGTTACGTTTATCCCTGCAACAATCAAATCCAGATATTGTTTTTCATATGGCTGCCCAGCCGCTTGTGAGGATGTCGTACGAAAATCCGATAGAAACCTATGAAACGAATGTAATGGGTACAGCAAATCTATTTGAAGCCATCAGGCTAGTAAACTTGCAAAACAAAAAAATAAAAGCGGTTGTAAATGTAACATCGGATAAATGTTACGAAAACAAGGAATGGCAATGGGGATACAGGGAATATGAACCCCTGGGTGGTTACGACCCTTATTCAAATAGTAAAGCCTGTTCGGAATTAATTACTGCTTGTTATCGAAACTCTTTTTTTAATCCGAAAACCTATGAAACTCATGGTGTTGCAATCGCATCTGGAAGAGCCGGAAATGTTATTGGAGGAGGCGATTGGGCAAAAGACCGTTTAATACCTGATGGAATTCAGTGCCTATTAAAAGGGGAAACAATAAAAATAAGGAATCCCAAATCTATCCGTCCGTGGCAGCATGTCTTGGAGCCAATAAGTGGATATTTATTATTGGCACAAAAATTGTATAAAGAAGGTGTTCAGTACTCAGAAGGCTGGAATTTTGGACCTGATGCTGAAAGTGAGAAAACAGTGGAATGGACCGTAAGCAGATTATGTAATAAGTGGGGTTCAGGGGCATCTTTTGAAATTGTGCCTAACAATGGGCCGCATGAAGCACATTATTTAAAATTAGATTGTTCAAAAGCAAAATCGGAATTAGGATGGAAGCCAAAATGGAATTTGGAATACGCATTGGATAAAGTTATCGAATGGTCGCTAGCCTATAAAACTGGGAAAGACGTTAGAGGTGTATGTCTAACACAAATTCATGAGTACGAGGGATAAAGAAGTCGTCGGGTATTGCTTACATTACAGGAGCTACAAGTTTTATACGGACAATAGGAGAGACTTTAAGATGAGTTAATATACCAATCATTTAATTGTGGAGGACAAAAAATGATTCAAAAGTTTTCATTTGAGAAATTAGACTTAGAGGGTTCATTTTTAATCAAGCCCTTTGTTGCATATGATGAGCGAGGCTATTTTATTAAAGATTATTCCAAAGAAGTATTTGAGGAGAATGGTATTTACCATGATTTAAAAGAGGTTTTTTATACAAACTCGCATAAAGGTGTTATTAGAGCCATTCATTTTCAAAGAATAAATGAGCAGCCTAAGCTTGTCCGTTGTATCTCTGGAAAGATTTATGATGTTATTGTTGACTTAAGAAAAGATTCCCCGACATTTGGTGAATGGAGAGGCTTTTATCTTTCTGAAGAAAATAAAAATCAACTTTATGTACCAATGCATTTTGGCCATGGATACCTAGTGTTGGAACCGTCTATTGTTTCCTATAAGTGTGCTGAAAAGTTTTATGGTGAGAATGATGACGGAATAATGTGGAATGATCCAGATATCGGAATAAATTGGCCCCTTAATTTAATAGATCAAGTTATCTTATCGGAGAAAGATAAGAATTTACAGAGCTTTGAGGAGTTTAAAAGTAAGTTAAAGTAGGTATAACCATAAGAATGATACAGATAATCCTGCCGATAGTAAAAATGTCCTTGATATGGCTATAGTTGTTGTATCTTATGAGGGATGTAGCGATTGGTGGGATGATTATTTTAATCTATTAAATATGTATTGGGCTGATAGACCGTTTTCTGTATGTCTCATCAATAATGAAAAGCAACCCAAATACACAGTAAAGCGTTAAGAAAATTCTTCACTTTTAAGAAATAGGTGCAGGAAAACATATTTAATTATGTCTTTAACCTATTCCTTGTATACTTTCCTTCCATATATTGATAGAGAGTGGTTGTAGCAATGATTACAATTGTTTTTAGTATAAATATTAATTCAAAAAGGGGGTGAAACAAGATTTTGATACCGAAAATTCTTCACTTTTGCTGGTTTGGTAGAGCTTCTTATCCAGATGAGGTTAAGAAATGTATGGAAAGTTGGGATCGTCTTTTACCAGATTATAAAAAGGTTTTATGGAATGAAGAAAATTTTGATATTAATTCAAATTTATATGTTAAACAAGCCTATGATGCAAAAAAATATGCTTTTGTAAGTGACTATGTTCGCCTTCATGCTCTTTACCATTATGGTGGGATATATTTGGATACTGATGTAGAAGTAATTAAGAATTTTGATCCCTTGCTAGAGCATGCGGCTTTTGCAGGGTTTGAGGATGAATGGGTATTAAGTTCAGGGACTATGGGGGCAATTCAACATCATCCATGGATATACGAATTGTTAGAATTCTATAAAGACAGAGTTTTTATATATGACGATGGTAGTTGGGTACCTATTCCTAATGTTGTTCCTATTACGGAAATAACAGAATGGAATTTCGGATTACAACGAGGAAATGATCGATATCAGGTTCTTAAAAATAATCTCCATATTTATCCAAGGGATTATTTCAGTCCTAAAAGTTTTCATAGTAGGAAAATAACTTTAACAGAAAATACGCATACCATTCATCATTTCCTTCATTCATGGGGATGAGAAATAATAACTAAAGGCAACAAACTTGTGTTGCCTTTTTTCGTTTAGCCAAATTAAATTAAGGAATCTTCGGTCATGCTCCTAAATGGGGAAAACACTCTGGCGGGTAACAGAGTGTATAGGTTTACTTATAATGAATTTAACCGACAATAACCCCTCCTAAATCTATTATATGAAAAGAAAATTTTTGAATCATTATATCTCTTCCACTCTTTTAATCCATTCCATTGTTCTTTTAACACCTTCAGAGAAAGATATAGTGCATTCAAATCCAGTATCTCTTTTTAAATCTGCAGTACTAAATTCTTCGAGGCCCATATTAATTCCCGTAAAATGAATGTCACCAAAGATTAACTTTCTTTCTGGAGCTAACGTTTGCTGCATCTCTATAATAAATTCTTTTAATGGTCTTGGATTTGAACTTCCTATTGTATAGTTACAAAAAGGTTTGCCCTGCAGACCAATTAGATAAAAAGCCTTTGCTGCATCTGTAATGTATATAAAGTCGTAATTTTGTATTGCAGATGTAAATTGTAAGGGATCATTCTTTATAATTTTTCTAATAGTAGTGTTTACAAAACGAGGTGATAACTCTCCGGGGCCGTACGCATTTGTAATGGTTCCCCATAAATGCTCAATACCTTTTTGTGCTGCTACAGACTTACTAACACAATGTGCTGTAAGCTTACCTGCTCCATATATATAAGCCAACCCTGGCTGATTCTCTTGAGTATATACTGCAGCCATAGTTTCTTTTTCCATAATACTACCCGCACCTACAAACCTCTTACAACCTATTTCTTTTGCGACTCTTACGCTATCTACTGTCCACAATGCATTTTGAGTTTGAAGTGTTTCATCTATTCGAGCATTCCCCGATGAGCCTGTCCATGCAAAATGATAAAATACATCAATATCTTTATCACTGATTTTTTGAGGTAAATTTGGAAGTTCATTTAATTCACAATATACAATTTTAAGTTTATCGTTTTTAGGTAAGGTGTCTATATTTGATTTCTCATTTCTTACTACAGCAATTACTTCTATGTCATGAGATAGTAACTCATTTACAAGATAACTTCCGATAAATCCATTGGCTCCAGTTACAATTGCTTTATTCATTTACTTCCCCTCATTTCATGATGAGTCATTAAAATATAGCCTCATTTAAACGATTAGAAGAACAAGAAATTCATTATCAAGCCTGGCATTATCATTGGCTCAAATTTAGATCCGATTTGATAATGCTAGACTTGATATTGGGCTAGATCTACTCTTCAAGTATTTTTATAATCATATCTTGAAGTTCCTTTGCCCGAATACTCGTAGTGTGTCTATTTTGTATTAATGTATAGCCATTTTGAGCGATTCTTTCCCTTTCTTTGCTATGATTTAAATAAAATTTCGCCTTTTCTACAAAATTTTCCTCATTGATCTCAACAAAATTTTCTTCTGAACGAAACCCTAAATCATAAAGTTCAGGTGAGTTTGATGCAAGTAACAATGTTTTGCATGCTAATACCTCCATATATTTTAGTATCGGATATTTAAAGGAGGAATCATCTGTAAAAAACATTTGGGCTCTGTTAATTTCTTTGGCATATTTTTCTTTAACGAAAACTTCTTCATTTTCATTAATATCTCTATAACCCGGGTGATGATGATACACAAAGTCACTGTTACTTGAAAAAGATTTGAGGATTTTATACCTAAGTGGGTATAGACCGTCGTGAACTGCACCCATCATCAGCATTTTAATATCTTTTTTTAATTGATAATCTCTAAAAATATTAATATTTACATGATGTGGCAGCCATTTCATTTTATCTGCCAGATTCGGATAGTAGTTATGAAAAGGATCACGATAACAAGCAAAGATATGTTTAATATTGTCTTTTTTAACACCCTCTTGAAGGTCGGTAATATTATGAAGGTCCTCGACATATATGCCATAAGGGACCTCTAATGTTTCCAGACCAGAAATAGTTGGAGAAAACGCGGCCGCTGACCCATAAAGATATATCAAGATAAAGTCCGGAACGAATGGTATATTCTTTAAAATATCGTGTATGTTACCGGGCTGATGCCAGACGTGGAGGTCCGTTATGGAGGATAATTCATTTGCTAGGTAGTAGGGTTCAGTATGGACCCATTTGCTAAAGTCTCTGGTAATTAGTAACAATTTAAGTTTACGCATTTAAGTAAATCCCCTTTATTGTTTATGGAGTATTAGAATGTAAATAAAAATAAGTTGTTTTTAATTTTGTCTATTCATATTATGGATTTATTTGCAGGAAGGGGATAAGGAATCTGTCCAAAATCTCGATAAATAGGTAAAAATCTGTCTAATTTTTATGATGTGAAATTTTTGTTTTATTTTTTTCTTTTTTCAATTTCATTCTTTACAGATTCGACTCCGTCATAATAGGGTTTCAAGTATTTTAAGTTTTCTCCGTAATGAGTATAGTCACCGGGTGGATGCCATAGATGATATCCTGTGTGGTTCATTCTATATAGCCAACCACACAAACCATTAACGCTGCAAGCAAAAGCATCATCCTCTCCTCCCCAGCCTAGAAATCTCTCATCGAAGCCTCCAACTGCTTCAAAATGTTTTCGAGGGATAACATTCAATAATCCATATCCGATTTGTCCTGGTATGTGTCCATTAACATTAATAGGAAGTGGCCAGCCTGGCTCTAATTTAAGAAGCTCTTCTGAACTTTGCTGCTCCATATTAAAACTTTTGTCGAACGGGAGTACCCATGTGTAAACATCAAGTAGTTTAATAGCTTCTATGAGAATCGCTGGATCATAAACTATGTCTGTATCAGCAATCGCGAAAATGTCTCTTGTTGCCTGTGAAGCCGCATGATTAATCGCCTGTGACCTTGAAAAAGGTTGATCCCTAGACGTCCCAATACATATTTCTATTCCAGGCATCATCTTTTCATAAAACCTTTTAGTCCAATTAAAATTTTGCTCTCTTGGACCGTTGTCGGTACCAAAAGGAAAAAGTACAGATACCTTATTTAACATAATTTCACCACCTCTTAATAATCCACTATTAGTAGATGGGGATAAGTCAAATTTGGTGCTTGTCCAAATGAACAAATGGGAATGTAGAATAATAAATTGAAGTATTAAATAGTTTTTGATTATAGAGTATGATACAAGCCCTTCCCCTTTCATATCCATTCACATAAGAATAAGACAACCCTATTTTTTTGAAGTTTTGTGCTGTTCAAAAAAACTTTTCCTTGATTAATTAAACAATAAGAAAGAAGGTGGAAAGGTATTGGTGAGAAAAGCAATTATCCCTGCTGGAGGGTATGGCACTAGAAGTCTTCCAATAACAAAGGCATTACCTAAAGAGATGTTTCCTTTAGGTTTAAAACCTGCAATTCATTATATAGTTGAGGAAGCAGCTCATTCAGGTATTGATCAATTACTAATTGTGATTTCAAATTTAAAACACTCAATTTTGGACTATTTTGATTATCCACTGGAGCTGGAGGCCTTTTTAAAAAGCAAAAATAAAGAATATTTGCTTGAACGTTTGGAACTTCCAAACATAGATATTTATTTCATGATACAACCATCTGCAAAAGGACTTGGAGATGCTATACGAATTGGAAAGGAATTTGTCGGAAATGAACCGTTTGGAGTACTGTTACCCGATGATTTTATTATTTCTAATGAGACTCCTGCTCTTAAACAATTAATTGATGAATACAAAAAAACAAATAGCAGTGTGATCGGATTAAAGCAAGTAAAACAAGAACAATTAAAAAACTATGGGGTTATCCGGGGATCTAATAAAACAAATCTCATTGAAATTGAAAATATCGTGGAAAAACCTAAATCAGCCCCTCCTTCAGATATGGCTGTTATTGGAAGATATATTTTTACTCCTGAGATTTTTCAATGTTTAGAGGATACAAGGGAAGGTGTCGGAGGGGAAATTCAGCTGACAGATGCCATTAAAAGTTTGTTGGAAAAACAACCAGTCTATGGGAAGATTATATCTGGTAACCGTTACGATATTGGAATATTAAAGGAATATATAGAACTAATGAAAATAATGAGTAATGAATAGTGAATCCATAGTTTCCATATAAAAAAGGAAAGAATTAATAAGAACAAAAAAGCATTGGGATTTAGAACCCAATGCTTAATTTTTTGCCCCTTGAATTAAAAGGGAGAACCGTACCATAGATTTTTAATTAGGGACGAAACCAATTCCCCACTGTTGCATTTTTGCCATGGATATGCCAGATGATGTTACTGGAATTATCTACATTATCGTCTTTAAATCCATTCTTGCTCCAAGCATCCCGCCACAGCAAATCATCAACTTGACCGTTATCTACAATGTTAGGTAAAACTTGAAATGCTTTATGACTAAATGCAAATGTTTGAGGCATCAAAAATGTATTATTTGGAAAATGACCGCCTAGGCTCCTAAAAGTACCTGTTGATACATAATAATTATTTAACTGATAACCAATTTCTGAACTTAAAATATCACATTTATGTGTCTCAAAATATTCCACTATTGTTTTGACATAATCCTTTTTGTGGATATCGTCATCATCAATTTTAATATAAAGATCATAAGGTTCTGGACATTGTGTTATTGCAGTCAAGGCATTTATATGATGGCTGGAATCTTGCTTGTATTTGATAATAAATCGATCATCAAGAATATCATCAAAAATGATTTCATAATTTGAGACTTCAGATTCTTCATCATACTTAATGCTTATTGAGTGGGTAAAATCTGTATAAGACTGGTTTTTGATATCGTGTATACATTGACGAAGCATGAATGGACGTTTATATGAGGGTGTAAATAACAGAACTTTCATTTTGTTGTTCCTCCTCCAATAGGAATGTGTGAATATAGGACAAGAATAATATTTCTATATAAATGTATGTGAAGAAATATTATATGTTCTAGGTGGATTCCTCCTTTTTTAACTTTCGCCGTTAAGACCGTTAAGGTGAACCGTACTTTTCATCATTAAAACTGCAACAAAAAGCCGCAAATATTCAAGTTTAGATGAATATTTTGCGGCTTTGTAAGGTTCAATTTTTTGAACGACTGTTTATAAGTTTTGCTAAAAAGATCAGCCCTTTTTCAAGTTGTTCTATTGAAGCATAAGAATAGGAAATACGAAGGTGCTGGTAATCAGTTTTTTCATATACGCTTCCTGGATTCAATAAAATCCCCTCTCGAAGGGCTAAATCAAATAGTTTTCGAGTGGAAACTCCTGACTGCAGCCTCAACCAAATATAAAATCCTCCTTTTGGAACGCTCCAGGCAGCAATTTCAGAAAAATGTTTCTTTAAAATCTGAAGTGTGAAAGCCCTTCTGAATTTTAATTCAACCCTTAGTTCCTTTAAAAAATCCTCATACAAGCCACTACAAAGCCATTTTTCTACAGCATATTGAGAAATAGAACTTGAGCCGTAATCTGTTTGCATTTTTATATCTGCCAAACGTTCAATGACAGGTTCAGGCCCCACAATCCATCCGATTCGTAAACCAGGGCTCAATGCTTTGGACATACTTCCGATATATAATACATTCCCTTGTGTATCCTGGGCTTTCAAAGGCTTTGGCGGCGGGCTTTCAAACCATAGATCACCGTAAACATCGTCCTCAATGATAGGAAGGGATTCTCTTTGGCAAACCTTTAGTAATTCACTTCTTCTTCTCTCAGACATTAAAGTGCCTGTTGGATTATGAAAATTGGGGATAGTATAAAGCAACGTTGCATTATGCTGCCGCTTTATTCGTCCAATTGAATCACATCTAATCCCTTCATCATCTAATGGAATCCCAAATAAGTTCATACCAGCTGATTGAAATACGTGTACGGAGTTCAAATAGGAAGGTGTTTCATGGAAGATAGTCGAACCTCTCTCTAATAGCCCCATTGATATCAATTGCAGTGCTTGAAGCCCTCCAGAAACAATTAAAATTGATTCAGGAGAGGCTTCAATTCCTTTTGATTGTAAATATTCACTTACTGTTTTTCGCAAAGATAGACTTCCTTTAGGCTCGATGTATCCAAGTGATAAAGAATGTCCACTATCTATTTGCAGTATTTTTGTCATTTTTTCGGTTGGTAACAAATCTGGTGAAAGTTCGCCCGTTCCAAGCCGAATAAAGGAAGGATCTGCTTCTGCCTTATTGATTTCTTGAATGATGGATATATTGGGTCTATGGATACCGGATTTTACGTAACTAACCCAATCTGGAGGAGGTGTTGACGAAAGCAGGCCCCAGGTATTATTGATCACCCTTGTACCGCTTCCAATCTTAGATTCAATGAGTCCATCAGCCGTTAGTTCTTCTAGTGCAATTACAATAGTACTGCGATTTACTTGAAATAGTTTTGCTAAATGCCTTTGTGGAGGTATTTTCGTCCCTATTGTCCACTCACCGTTCATTATTTTCATTTTCATATAGTTATAGATTTGCTGATGCAAAGGAATTGCTGAGTTTTTTTGTGGTTTCCATTCTATTTCAGACATAGACGATCTCCGTTTTTCTTTTTAGACTGTCTTAAACTTGGCCGCTGATTTGCGCTCCAATCAGCAGTGTTAAAAAATCAACAATAATCTTTAACAAAGCCTATGTTTATTATACCCAAATGGTTGGATTAATTCCCATCCAATTGGTTGGAGACATCCGGCCCATCCTCCGTTATTCTTAATAGGAATAGGAGGAGTCAGCGTGGAACCATTCTTTCATGGAATCATATTGGCATTTGGTTTAATTTTGCCTTTAGGTGTCCAAAATGTCTTTGTTTTTAATCAAGGAGCAACGCATAAAAAATTCACAAATGCTTTACCTGCCATTCTAACTGCAGGGGTTTGTGATACAATACTGATTTATTTGGCTGTAGCCGGGGTATCGATTATTGTATTTAGTTTTGAATGGTTAAAGATTTTACTATTTTTAATTGGCTTCTGTTTCCTAGCCTATATGGGATGGGTTATGTGGAAAAGTAAACCTGAAGTTAGCACTGACCAAGAGCAAAGCCGTTTTTCTGCACGCCGTCAGATCACCTTTGCTGCGTCCGTATCATTACTTAATCCTCACGCCATAATGGATACTATTGGAGTCATTGGAACTAGTTCATTGGCTTATTCAGGATATGAAAAATGGATATTTGCTTTAGCCTGTATATTGGTGTCTTGGCTTTGGTTCTTCTCCCTAGCAATCTTAGGTAGAAAGATGGGCCAAATTGATAGAAATGGGAAGCTCTTAAAACAGATGAATCAAGTTTCCGCCCTTATAATATGGGTTATGGCTATTTACTTGTTATTTCAATTGTTCTCCATATAACTCCGTTTTAAAAAGGGTGCCCTAAAAGCGTTAGGGCACCCTTGCTATTTTTACACTTCTGTTTTATTTGCTATTGGCTGATTCGTCGCCATGTTCGGCTTTGTTTTCAAGAAGGCTGCCGTGCCTAAATATACCCGTGCCTCCACTACGAGTGCGAACAGGAGGGTGCCTGCTGCAAGGTGAAGCATCGCCCACGAGATGTCAATAACCTTCATAATCGTCAGAACTCCTAATATAATTTGAATGAAAACCGTTATTGCCGAAAAAATTAGCCGATTCTGCAGTTTATCTCCCCATCCGTTTTTGAACGACAAATAGACAAGAAAGAAGATGTAAAACGCGGAAACGAAGGCTAATCCCCGATGGATGGTTTGAATCATTTCTGGAACTGTCAACGGTAAAAATGAATCTCTGCATGCAAATGCACCACATATCATTCCCAACGATTCGTGCTTCACATAGGCCCCTAATCCAAAAACCACTAGCAAAAAAAACAGGACAATATGGAAGTGTCGTTTCATTCCTTTTTGTTTTTCAGAATGACCCGCAGGCAAGTGGTGAATTTCGCCCTCTTCTTCTGTTCGCCGCCAAATCCAGATGAGACTGGCCAGAAAGAGTAAAGCAATGATTAAGTGACCTGCTATAACACTTGTCGGCAGATCTTTTAACACTACGATTGCACCCAGCAAGACTTGAATGATAAGCAAAACAAGCATCCAGTATCCAACAGATCGAACTGAAGGACTTACTTTCGTCCGTAGTATTTTGGCAAATAGAAGAAAAGAGACAATGCCAAGAATGGCGCCAATCACCCTGTGCGTGAATTCAATCAACGTGTCCCCATGTAAGGTTGGTACAACATCCCCATTACATAATGGCCATTCAGGTCCGCATCCCATCCCGGATTTTGAGGAAG
Source organism: Neobacillus sp. DZ-9 (assembly GCF_059587065.1). Taxonomy (NCBI): domain Bacteria; kingdom Bacillati; phylum Bacillota; class Bacilli; order Caryophanales; family Bacillaceae; genus Neobacillus; species Neobacillus sp. DZ-9. The sequence continues at coordinate 269,232 of NZ_JCAIOL010000007.1, read as the reverse complement.
CCACATAGCCTCCAAAAACAATTAATAAATATGTGAGCAAAATTGTTAACAAAGCTAATCGCTTTATTGTCACGCTCACCCCTCCTTAATCAGTAGCTTATTACGAAAACATCCCCATGCTTCGCATTAGCATTATTGCCTGAATTCCCTGATGTTAAGGAGGGTGTTTGTGAAAGTTTTGTGAACTTAAATATTAAAAATAAATGTGAAACCAACTTTCTGCCTAAAGCAAATAAAAGCCCCCGTGCATATTTTATGGATAGATATTTACTATCGTACGATAGTTTATCAATCGATTTTGAATAGGGAGGGTAGGTTTTTGGCACGGACACCATTAGCAAGTATCCTGCAGAAATCCTTTGCGATGGCTAGTGCTGAACTAGAAAAACAAGCAAGCACTGGACAGGCAATCCGCAAAGAGGGTATTACATCACAAAAGGCTGCTCCAGAAACGGAAAAGAAGCAGGCTATTAAATATAACAGCGATGGAAAAAATAATCCGAAAATCGTTATTGTGGGGGGTGGATTGGCGGGTCTCACGGCAGCCTATCGGCTAAAGCAGGAAGGGATTCAAGCAACTGTTTATGAAGCGACAGACAGGGTTGGGGGACGATGTTGGACGAGAAGGGGCTTCTTCAAGGATGGTCAAATTGTTGAACGGGGCGGAGAATTAATCGATACGGGGCATAATGAGATTCAAGAGCTGGCAAAGGAATTTGGCTTGGAATTAGATCATTTAATCAAGTCAGAATCAATGGGCACGAACCCCTTTTACTTCTTTGACCAATCCTCTTACTCTTTTCAAGAAGTAACAAATGACTTTATGAGCATCTTGCCCAAATTGCAAAGGGATCTAGATGAAGTAGGTGAAACGACTCTTTATAATCGTTTTTCGAAACGTGGATATGAACTGGACCATATGTCAATTGTCGAGTATATCAATGAAATCGTGCCCGGCGGAATGGAATCGAGATTTGGGAAATTACTAGAGGTTGCCTATACCCTTGAATTTGGAGCGGATGCTAATTCTCAGAGCGCATTAAATCTCCTTTATTTGCTAGGATTTACTCAAAAAGATCAATTTCAAATGTATGGCGACTCTGATGAATGCTTTCATATTAGGGGTGGTAATGATCAGCTCCCCGCAATGCTCGCAAAAAGTTTAGATGATGGTCAAATTCAATTCCATTCCCAGCTGGTAAAGATTGAACAATTTGCTGAAAATGAAATCAAGCTCGTTTTTCGAAATGGCGAAAGGGATTGGGAAGTTGTGGCGGATAAAGTGATTCTAGCTATTCCTTTTAAAATTTTAAAAACAATAGATTTTGAGAATACCAGTTTTCGAAAGTTAAAAAAACTTGCAATTGAAGAGCTTGGAATGGGAGTCAATACGAAACTCCATACGCAATTTGTCGAACGGTTCTGGAATGGTATCGGCAATAATGGTGAGACTTTTACGGATACTGGTTATCAGCAGACGTTTGAGTCAACCAGGGCTCAGCAAGGTATTTCCGGCATATTGGTTAATTTTACAGGCGGTGAAACAGCGGCCAAGCAGTTTGCTTTAACTGAAGCGGAATTAAATGAGACTACGAAGCAATTTTTGGACAAGTTAAACCTTGTTTTGCCGGGAAGTGTCAGCAGTTGGAATGGCTTAGCGACTGTTGATCACTGGCTTAGCAATCAATGGACCAAGGGCTCTTATTCGTATTGGAAGGTTGGCCAATATACGAAGTTTGCCGGGATTATCGGGGAACGGGAAGGCAATATATTCTTTGCGGGTGAGCACACATCCATTCATTATGCTGGTTATTTAAACGGAGCAGTCGAGTCGGGAGAAAGGGCAGCGCGAGAAGTCATTGATGATATCTTTAATGAGGAATAATGAAGAAAAAGAGCATCAATTGCCTTGATTGATGCCTTTTACATAGACGGAGAGGGAATACTTGAATTTAACAAGATAAAGTCTCAAAATGAAGATATTATTTTTTGATGGAAATAGGGGGAACAGTCAATGGAGATAGGAATCAGTACGTTTGTAGAAACAACGCCGGATGTTCAAACTGGCGAAGTGATTAGTCATACCCAGCGAATCCGGGAAGTTGTCGAGGAAATTGTCCTTGCTGATCAGGTAGGGTTGGATGTTTTTGGTGTTGGTGAACACCATCGCGAAGATTTTGCGGCTTCTTCCCCGGCTGTGGTGCTTGCAGGAGCGGCATCACAGACAAAAAGGATTAGGCTGACAAGTGCGGTAACGGTGCTATCTTCAGCAGACCCGGTCCGTGTATTCCAAGATTTTGCTACGCTGGATGCCATTTCAAATGGACGAGCAGAAATTATGGCGGGACGCGGTTCGTTTATCGAATCCTTTCCATTGTTTGGTTATGATTTACAAAATTACGATGAACTGTTTGAAGAGAAGCTGGAGTTATTGTTGAAAATACGTGAATCTGAAAAAGTAACCTGGAGAGGCGGACACCGTCCGGCGATTAACAATCTGGGTGTGTATCCAAGACCAGTGCAAAATCCCCTTCCTGTTTGGATCGGCAGCGGCGGTAATACCCAATCAGTCATCCGGGCAGGAATGCTTGGTTTGCCGCTTGTTTTAGCCATTATTGGAGGCAGTCCAATTCAATTTGCGCCCCTTGTTAAGCTTTATAAGCGAGCGGCAGCACAAGCTGGACACGATGTATCTAAGCTGCCGGTTGCGTCGCATTCACATGGTTTTATTGCTGAAGATACCGAGACGGCAGCGGACAAATTTTTCCCTCCTACCCAGCAAGTCATGAACGTACTTGGACGGGAGCGTGGCTGGGGTAATTACAGCCGTGCGAGCTTTGATGCAGCACGTAGCTTTGAAGGAGCGCTGTACGTTGGTGATTCAGAGACAGTGGCAGAGAAAATTATTCACCTTCGTAAGAATGTAGGAGTTACTCGCTTTATGCTTCATGTACCGGTTGGGTCCATGCCGCATGCAGATGTTATGAAGGCAATTGAGCTGCTGGGGACAGAGGTTGCGCCGCGGGTTCGGGAAGAAATCTCACGGTGGGAAGCGGAACAGTAAGCCCTAGTTCGGGCAGATCATAGTCTTTTATCAATGTTCCAACAAACAGGAGCTAATTTAACAAAAATTTTTCTAATGTCAATTGTTAACAAAAGGATTCTCCTTCAGGGCTGTCGAATTTTCACCTTATGAAGCTTCTGAAAGGACTACTATCTATGTGCAAAAAGCATGTGAATGACTTACCATTTTATAGAAAAATTCTATTACTTTCTTTTCTTATTACATTTGTGGTAGTTGTTTCGACAGCGGGGTTTACTTTCTGCTATGAATCGAAACAGCTAACGAATCAGTTAACAGATCGGGCAAGAGGTGTTGCCAGTCTTTCGGGTGTCACGATCCCAGCTGAGGAAGTGGAAAAAGCAATCAACTCCCATGATCCTAAAGCTCCTTCCTTACAAAGGTTGAATTATTTAGTCGGCTTAATTCAAACAAGAAACGCAAAATATCTAGAAGGATATATCATGGAAGCAAAGATAGAAAAAGGGAATGAATTGGAATTTTTAGCCGTTTCAAAAGCAGACCAAACCAGTGAGATTAACAGCTTTAGCACGTATAAAGCAGGCACAGAATTTCTTAAAGCCTTCAAACGTGCCATTTCCGAAAAAAAGGTAACAAGCAGCGGTCATTACTATGATCGTTATGGTGGATGGATTACAGCCTTCCAGCCTATTTTAGATAACGATGGGAAAGTGATTGCAGTATTAGCAGTAGATGTTGATGCTTCGACCATTGATCACTTTAAACGGAAAATTGGAGTGTATTTATTATCTTCATTGTTAATTATCACAATGTTGGTTTATTTTATATTGAGATGGGGGCTAAGTAAAGTTTTGAAGCCCGTACATGAAATCATTTCAGGAATCGATGCAGTGAGTTCAGGTAATTTTGATGTTAAGGTTGGGATATCAAACCAGTCTGACATGGGGAAATTAGGAAAGAAATTTAACCATATGACCGCACAGTTGACGGAACTGTTTGAACGGCTTTCAGATACGTATAGAGAATTTGGCTCAATACCGGAAAATATCGGCAATGTCCATCGTGTGGAAGAAGCCATTTGTGAAATGGAAAAAATTATTGCTAAAACAAAAATCCAAAAGGAATTGCAGCGAGCTGAAAAAATGAATGCGATTGGGCAGCTTGCGGCCTCGGTTGCTCATGAAATCCGTAATCCAATGACGGTTGTGAGAGGTTTTTTGCAAATTTTTTTATCGCATGAACAATTAAGTGAAGCGGAATTGTCTTATATTCAATTAATGCTTGATGAGATAAACCGGGCTGAGAAAATTATTAATGAATATTTGTCTCTTGCAAAGCCGGCTCTCGATCATATTGAGATGGTAAATATAACGGATGTGGTCATAAAAGTATCTGATTTAATGAACACCTTTGCCTTTATGTCGAAAAACATTTCTTTGAAAACCAATTTGGATGAAGCAGTTCTTGTAAGAGGTAATAAAAGTGAATTAAAACAAGTGGTCATTAATATTGTCAAGAATGGTATTGAAGCCATGCGATCAGGCGGTATCTTATCCATTAACGTTAAGAGTTTTAAAACCTATGGATTAATAGAAATTAAAGATACCGGTATTGGCATGTCGGCTGAGGAAATGGAACGACTAGGGACAGCTTTTTATTCATTAAAGGAAAAAGGAACGGGTATCGGGCTAATGGTTTGTTATCAAATCGTGGAAAGAATGAAAGGCAGAATTGAAGTGGAAAGTGAAAAAGGGGAAGGAACGACCTTTAGGGTATACATTCCATTATGGGTAGAAGGAAATCTATAAAGCAAAGGCTGTCAGTTTCGACAGCCTTTGTATTTTCATTTTATTATTTTCTCCAGGCACCATCCGGTCCTAGTCTGTATTTTCCAATCCATGTATTATAAGCCATTACCCCGTTTGGATAGAGGTAATACCATTTGCCGCCTGTATAGATCCAGCCCGTTTGCATTGCGCCGCTTGCCGCTAAGAAATACCAATTGCTGCCCCATTTCAGCCAGCCTGTCTGCATTGCGCCGCTTCCAGTCAGGTAATACCAGGTATCCCCTAATTTAATCCAGCCTGTTTGCATTTCTCCATTAGAATTGAAATAGTACCATGGCCCATTAATTTTACTCCATCCCAATACTTTTTCCCCGGAAGGCAGATAATAAGACCATTTCCCATCAACTAAATCCCATCCCATTTTTACATTCAGCATGATTTGATCTTTGGTTGTGGCATTTTGTGCAATGTCTTGGGCAGTTAGAGAAACGATATAATTGTCCTTTTCTAAATTCGTTAATGGTACTGAGAAACTTCCATCATCTTTTAAATTAATAGAATTAGAATCGTAGATATCTCCGCTTTTATCCTTTATGACATAAGACAATTTTAAATATTTATTTACATCATAAGGTACTCCATATTGATTAGCTAGAGTCTTGTAATCTACGAATTTATCAACAATAATACCCGTTAACTTATAGGCTGCACCTATGGCAGTATGCTGGCTCGCGATGTTAATGACAGGCTTTGTCCTTTTCACAAAAAGCGGATAGAGATTCACTCCATGGCCGGAATCATCAACTTCGTCCGGAGTATGGGATTCAATTCTAAAAGCATAAAGTCCATCAGGTAATGACCGGTAATCTAAAATTTCAGGCTGATAATCAAAATATTGTCCATCAAATATCCCTGTTTGAATTCCGACTGGATCAAGGCCGTCCTTATAATAAACATCTCCCAGCAGACCGAACTCATCAAGTCCAGAACCAGGATTGAATAAATTATAGACATAGATAGTAGTTAAACTGCGTTCTACCTTATTTTGATATGTAATAACCGCTGTGTCCCCTCTCCCATCACCATCTGGAGAAATGGCACTATTACTGACAGAGAACATCTTAAATACATCATTTTCTTGGATTGGGTCTGTTGGAACGGGAGCGATTGGCAGCGGTCCCCCAATGATAGGCGGAAGCAGGGATGTGGTCACTCTTGCTAGAGGATTTTTGGCAGATCGTTCTTTAAGGATGGAAGACAGCGAGCGGCTTTCCTTAAGCCCATCAAGTTTAGATGCTGCAGACGCATCTGGTGCAAACAGAGGAAATACTAATGTCATAGATAATAAACTACTTAAAACCAAACGGGTTTTTCTCTTTTTCAAAGGACATCCTCCTTTTGAACTAAATATATGTAACTTTATCATGGTAAAGGGTAGGTGTAAATAAATACCATTCAACATATTTTTTAACGTAAATAGACATAGTTTGAAAAGATAGATGATGACTATTTTGTTAAAACATTATAGTCGAGAGACAAAAAGACTATTATTCTAATTTGTTAGAAAAATACTAAAATATTACAAGTTTTTCACCAAATTATGACAAAAACCTCTCGTTTGACATGTTATTGTAATAATAACTACAAAATTGGGGAGAGATATATGATAAAAAAATTATCGATTGTTTTTGTGTTCCTATTAAGTATCTTGTTATTTAACGGACAAGCAGACGCAGCAAGCTCTCAGTTGATCATTATTAACAAAAAGACTAACACTCTAGCATTTTATAATGAGGGCAAGTTAGTCAAAACCTTTAGTGTTGCAACAGGGAGATCAAGGGATTTAACTCCTGAAGGTACATTTAGAATTGTGAATAAGATTAAGAATCGTCCCTACTATACAAAAAATATTCCTGGGGGCGACCCGCGCAATCCGTTAGGTGACCGTTGGATGGGTCTAGAAGCAAGGGGTACATATGGTACAACTTATGGGATTCATGGAAATGCCAATGAAAGCTCTATTGGTAAATACGTAAGCTCGGGCTGCGTGCGGATGCATAATACAGAAATCCGCTGGCTGTTTGACCAAGTCCAATTATATACTACGGTAATCATTACTTACTCTAGCAGCAGCTTCGACGCAATTGCAAAAGCAAATGGTTTTCAAGTGAATACAGATGGCTGGGTGCTATCAGGTGGTAAATGGTCCTACTATGTTAAAGGGGTTGCCCAAAAAGGCTGGCAAAACATTAACACCAAATGGTACTATTTTGATGGTTCTAGTGTAATGAAAACCGGATGGTTATCCTATAATAGCCAGTGGTACTATTTGGATAATTCCGGAGCCATGAAAACGGGCTGGGTATTTGATAAAGCGAAATGGTATTATCTAGATAAATCGGGTGTCATGCAAACGGGCTGGCTAACATACGGAGGAAAGAAGTATTATCTTGAACAATCCGGTGTGATGAAAACAGGTTGGCTAAAATCAGGAAATGATTGGTATTACTTTATGCCTGACGGCGCAATGAGAACCGGCTGGGGATTAGTTAAAGAAACTTGGTATTACTTTGAAGGCAGCGGGATCATGAAAACCGGATGGTTAGATCTTGCAGGAAAAAAATACTACCTTAACAATGATGGCGCGATGGTAAAAGGATGGAAGGAAATTGAAGGCAAGTGGTACTACTTCAACAAAGACGGCCTGATGGCGGCCAATACGGTGGTTGAGGGTTATAAACTAGGTGCAGACGGTGCCTGGATCCAAGTTGAATATGTTGCTTTAGGTGATTCCTTAGCAGCAGGTATGACTCCACAGGGAGTAGATCGACCAGTGGCAAACGGAGTAGATCCGGATTGGGGATATCCAAATTATATTGCAGATAATTTTGCAAAATCAAAAGCTTATCAATTTCTTGATTTTGTTAACTTAGGGGTTTCAGGATATACAACTGATAATGTAATCACTCAATTAAGTAATCCAGATGTTCAAAAAGAAATAAAAGTAGCTACTCACGTTACCATTGATATTGGTGCGAATGACCTGCTTGCAGAGCTTCCAGCCATTCAGGCTGATCCAACTAAAGCACCAGCGGCAATTGGGACGGTTGCTGCTAAGATAAACGCAATTCTAGGCACAATTGATCAACTAAATCCGAATGTAAAAGTTTATGTAATGGGCTACTATAACCCATTCCCGTATGAACAGGATCCAAATAAGATTTCACAATTAAATCAATTATTAACAGCGTTTAATGGCCAAATTCAAGCACAGGCTGCAGCTCATGGCGATACATTTGTCCCAACTGCACAAGTGATTAATGTAGCCAATTTTGCAGAGTACCTGACAAATCCAACGAGCATCCACCTAAGCCTTGCTGGCTATCAAGTGGTGGCTGGGGAGTTTTGGAAAGCAATAGACTAATAGAAAAATAATTATATCAATTAACTAGGCACCCTCCACAACGGGTGTCTTTATTTTGTTGTGCATGTCGATACTAACTGGCGGTATTAATGGATTATGGTGTCCACTATAAAAATACTGCAGTTTAAAGATTACGACAGGCTGTATTGACCATCAACGCCCCAGTAGACAATGAAGAAGTGATAATTTTAGAACCTGCAAAAGATAATTGGCCTATTTGTTGGGATTTTGTTCAGTTATTGGAAAGCTTTGCGGCAACGGTAAAAGGATGAGAGCAGACAGAATAACGTTCGTTGTTTTCATAATGTAGATGGTGCTTTAGGTTTATTATTTTTTACGTAGACAAACACGTGTACTTGTTTACTTTGTTGTATGCACAATGTTTACAAATAAGTAAACAAGTAAACATTTCAGTAAACAAAATTGTAAACAAGTACACAAACACGTAGACATCTAGTAATGACGCTATGTATACAGATTTGTCCTATATGTTTACGAATTTGTATACTAAATCATTACGAACGTAAAGGTATATTTTTTGGTCGATTAATTCTACAATGGATTTTTTTAAATTGGTGTAAACAATTAAGTAATCCAGATGTTCAAAAAAGAAATAAAAGAAGCTACTCACGTTACAATTGATAGGGGTGCGAATGACCTGCTTGCAGCGATTCCAGCCATTCAGGCTGACCCAACAAAAGCACCGACAGCAATTGTGGGACGGTTGCTGCAAAGATAAACGTAATTCTAGGCACAGTTGATCAGCTGAATCCAAATGTAAAGGTTTATGTAATGGGCTGCTATAACCCATTCCCATATGCCCCACAAGCACAGGCTGCAGCTCTTGGTGATACATTCGTCCCAACTGTACAAGTGATAAATGTAGCCGAATTTGCAGTCTATCTGCCAAATCCATCGAACATCCACCTAAGCCTTGCTGGCTATCATGTAGTGGCTAGGGGGGTGGAAAGCGATAGACTAATAGAAAAATAATAATATCAATTAACAAGGCACCCATCACAACAAGAGTCTTTTTTTATTGTGCATATCGATACTAACTGGAGAAATGGAGGTATTAATGGATTATGGTGTCCACTATAAAAATACTGCAGTTTAATGATTAAGACAGGCTGTATTGGCCATCAACGCACCAGTAGCCAATAAAGAAGTGATAATTTTAGAACCTGCAAAAGATAATTAGTCTAGTTGTTGGGATTTTGTTCAGTTATTGGAAGCTTTGCGGTAACGGTAAAAGGATGAGAGTAGACAGAATAACGTTCCTTGCTTTCATAATGTAGATGGTGCTTTAGGTTTTTGATTTTAACGTATACAAACACGTTTACTTGTTTACCTTGTTGTATACATGGTGTTTACATAATTGTAAACAAGCATACATTTCAGTAAACGAAATTGTAAACAAGTACACAAAACCGTAGACAACTAGTAATGACGCTATGTATACAGGTTTGTCATATGCGTTTACGGATTTATATACTAAATCATTACGAACGTAAAGGTATATTTTTTGGGTCAATTAATACTACAATGGATTTTTAATTTTGGTGCAAATACAACCTGGAGTATCCATATGCGCAGATTTTAGGAGATCCCTTTTTAACAGGGTCACTCCCAATTGAGGAGAAATGGGAAGTAATCGATGGTAATCAGAATAGCCGGTGACACAGCGATTAATATGAATCAATTTCCTAACACGTTTTTTAGAAAGAATTTATGGCCCTTGATGAGCAATCATGAAGCTACACGAAAAGTATTTCTTGGTGTAAAATTTTACCGTAGTTAAAAAAAGAGTTGAACCACTTATATCCAAAGTACTAGTAGTCTAGTTTTTTCGAGGGGATTGCTCGTGAATACAAAAACGTTTACAAGTTTACATGTTTGTTTACGAAAAATGTGTACACGTAAACAGGAATGTAAACATGTTTACGAAATTGTATGCTTCCCGTGGTTTAGCAATGTATACACTATTGTAATCAATGTTTACATAAAAGTTTACATCTCTGCGATGTTTACAGAATGTTTACTTCTTTACACTTGTATTTCGTTTCTGTTGGACTATTGAAGAATCTATTAATCTCCTATAACCTAATAGTATGTACTAGTTTTACATATCTTAATTTTGAAACTAAATCTATTAACAAAAAAGGAATGATTGTATATGACAAAGTCCAGAATTGCTGCTATTGACGTAGGTAATGACTCCATAAAAGCTATTTTCGGGGAATTAGAGTATGAATTAAATGTTCCTAATATTATCGCAAGGGATACTGAGGATCGTCCCGTAATTGGGATAGAAGAACTTGATAATAAAAATCCATTAGACGGAATCCACGTTAAAATCCACTCCCCTGCCTTGAAAGAAAATAACGTAATCTATCGTGTCGGTAATTTAGCCACTAAGAGTAATAATGCTACCGAATTAGATCCGGGCAGCAGCAAGTCAGAAGAAGACCAAACCTTAATTATGCTATTTACAACATTAGCATTAGATGCAGTAAAAGATGATGCCACTTTCCTAAAAACAAAGAATGTCATTGATGCCAATTATACATTAGGCACTGGCCTCCCCCTTCGCGAAGTAAAGGAAGGAAAAGATGCCGGATATCGTTCGAAATTAATGGGCTCTGTCCATCAAGTTGAATTTCTAGTAACTCCAAAATACCAAGGCTTAAAGGTGAACCTTAAGTTCAGTGAAGTAAAGGTCTATCCAGAAGGATTTGCAGCTTACATTAACCTTGTGATGGATAATAACTTAAAAATTATCAATAAGGACTTAATTGATAGACGCATTCTCATTCAAGATATCGGCGGATTATCAACAGATATTGCGGTCATCAAAAATCGAAATGTTGATGATGATAAAGCCCAGGGCTTTAACCTTGGTGTTTCAGAATCATTGGAAGCCATTCGTGAGGAAATCAGAACGAAGCACGGCGTTGAACTGGATAGCCGCCGTGACGTAGTCGAAATCATCACACGAAAGAATGATCGGAACCACATTATGGTAAAAGGAAGCAGAACAAGTGTCCATGATATTACTGATCGAATTCTGCTTGATCTAGCCAAAAAACAGTATCGTTTATTACGAAATGTATGGTCAAAGAACTCACAAACGGAAATCTGCTACTTTGTTGGCGGCGGGGCCCACGTATTGAAGGATTATATTAAAACATTAAATAATAATCTCGACGGATATAATCTGGAATTCTTTGAAGACGATAAAGAAAGTATTTGGATGATGGCAAATGCCTATTATAAACTCGTCATGGATTTTGCCAGAAAAACGGAGAAACAAAACCAAAACCAAAACCAAAACCAAAACCAAAACATTGTTAAACAACCACAACCTGTAAAAAGATAAATAAGGTGATGAGATGAAAAAGGCTGCGACCAATGAATTAACACGGGGCCAGGCAATATCCTTCCGGGTCCCTTCCGATACACCTGACCATATTGTCAAGCATCTTCAAAAATTGAAGGAAACCGAGCGCAGAAATTTTTCAAGTAAAATTGCGGAATTCGTCATGCAGGGAATCAGCAGTTCGGTTTCACGTGAAAAAGAAACCATTACGATTCCCCTCCCCCAGAGGCTAACGAAAGCACAGCGGGATTGGCTAAAGCATGAGCACTCAGAGGCAATGCTTGGGAGTATCCTTTTTCAACTGATCTCTGACCCAGTTCGTGCAACCTCCCTTTTGGCTTCTTTAAATAGTAAATCTTTGGATATAGATGAGGCTTTATACCTTCAGGAGAAAGTATTTCCTGAGGAACTTTCTGTTAGCTATCGAGAGGTGTCTGCCGGGATTGGGGAGGATGTCACTATTGATCTAAATGATTTGGATGACGATTTAGATGGGTTTGATTGGGATAGGGTCGAAAGAGTGCAGCCGACCACTACGGAAGTGGTTGAGGGTGAAGGAGAAGATGAAGTAGAGGACCTGCTTGGCGGGTTTTTGGCTAATATGAATAAATAAGAAAACAAGCCATGATGGAATGTCATGGCTTGTTTCAATTAATGACTATGGTTCGGTAATTTTTTTGCAGGGCGATTATCACCTTGATGTTCTTTATTTTTCTTGTCCTTTTCCTGCTTTTCACGCAAATCCTCTACAAACTCATGTGTACTTTTATTATCCATTCCGCAACCCTCCTTACGTTTAGAACAATGGTTAATGTAACCATTCTGCTATAAAAACATACAATTTCTCCCCTCCTAGGCAGATATTGGATTTAAAATTTAATCACCGTACATAAATATTAAAGAATGGAGGAGGAGTTTGAATGGTATTAACGATTCTAATCATTCTTTTGTTTGTATTTATCGGCGGTCCGCTTTGCTTTTTCCTCTGGCTGCGTAACTTGGCAAAAAAGCCGCAGCATTCCATTATCAGGTCCTATCCCTATTTTGGCTGGTTCCGTTATATTCTCGAAATGATGGGACCTAAGTTGCGGCAATATTGGTTTGACAGTGATAATGGGACGGGACCGTTTTCCCGCACCGATTATTTAGGGATTGTTTTTTCTGCTAAATATCGCAGCGATCTGTTGAGCTTTGGCTCAAAGCGGGATTTTGAGCAGCCCGGTTACTTTATCGCAAACGAGTTATTTCCGCTCTTAAATGATGAATTAAAGGTTGATAATCAGGAAAAGGTCCATGCCATGAAATATAAAATAGACCATGAGGGATTGTTTACCCGACGAGAGCACCTTGAAGAGGAAGAGGTTACTCGCTGGCTTTTTCATGACGAAGATACGATTGTCGTGGGTCCGAAGCGGAGGAAACCCTGGAGGCTTCGCGGTCCTTTTGGTGCCTCCGCAACCTCCTATGGTTCTGTAGGTGAAAATTATATTCTTTCAACGGGGCATGGCAGCAAGATGGCTGGCGGTTCATGGATCAATACCGGTGAGGGAGGTGTGGCACCAGAGCATCTTGAAAGCGGTGCCGATGTCGTTTCTCAAATTGGTCCTGGTTTATTTGGATATCGTGATGATGAGGGCGGCTTTTCACTAGAAGAATTCAAATTGAAGGCTGCAGAACCAATGATTAAAGCTTTTGAGCTTAAGTTCGGCCAAGGTGCAAAAATCCGCGGCGGCCATCTAGAGGGTGCAAAGGTCACAGCAAAGGTTGCTCGAATTAGAAAGGTCCGGGAAGGTCAAACGATCAATTCACCGAATCGCTTTTCCTTTTTGCAAAATGCAGTGGGAGCGTTACAATTTATCAAAACACTGCAAGAAGAAGGCGGAAAACCAGTTGGAATGAAAATCGTTGTTGGGCATCACTCGAAACTGGATGAATTGTTCGAAACGATGAATCGACTGCAGATTTACCCTGATTTTATTACGGTTGATGGTGGTGAAGGCGGTACGGGTGCGACCTTTAAATCGATGGCAGACTCGATGGGGCTCCCCCTTTATCCTGCTTTGATTGCAGTCGTCGATACAGCTTGTAAGTATGGGGTCCGCCATAAATTTAAGATTTTTGCGTCAGGGAAATTGATTTCGGCAGATAAAATAGCGATTGCATTGGGAATAGGTGCTGATGCGGTGAACTCAGCCCGCGGCTTTATGATTGCGAACGGCTGCATCATGGCCCTGCAGTGTCATACCGGTAAATGTCCGGCAGGCGTGACGACAACAGATCCGAAACATCAGGAAGCATTGGTGCCAGAAGAAAAGAAGTGGCGTGTGATGAACTATATTATTAATGTCCGACAAGGACTGTTTGCCTTAGCAGCCGCATGCGGCATTGATACTCCAAGGAAATTTACCCGTGACCATATTGTTTTTAAAGCTAGTGATGGTCAGGTGAAGAGGTTGTCTGAGCTTTTTCCTGTGCCTGAATCGGAAAACTTGCGATGATTTAGAGTTAGCATTATATTCATAGTGGAAACGTTTTCTATAAAAGTAAATCTATTATCCTATTAAGCTAGAATAGGTGGTGGGACCTTTGGGGCTGCCTAATAATATTGTTCTCGAAAACGGTATGTTAAATGAAAAGTTAATTATGAAAAGGGAAATTCTTTATAAGGGCATGAACGGCAGGCTTGTCGAACGATTCTATTTGTCTGGGGCAGAAAGCTATATTTTTAAGCCACTTACCAATAACGATCAATTAGGGAAGGAAGCATGGATCCATGAGCAGGTGCTCCCCCATTTCCCTGCTATTTTTCCTAGAATACTCTCTTATTCGGAAAGTGATAATCCGGAATTGAGCTGGATGATTCTAGAGGACCTCGGTCAGCTTTCGCACGATTTTAATGAGGAGACGGTCATGGGCGTGGTCAAGTGGGTGGCTTGGTGGCATTCCCTCCCAGTGAAAAAACTGGGAAATCTTCCGGTTAAAGGGTTGAAGCCGCTGATTGGTGAAATAATTGTTGATATTTGTGATAGGAAAGCTATGTTTCTTCAGTTATTGCCGGACTTGCAAATTGAAGAAAAGCTCATAGAGAAAATCTATTTGCTTTTGGAGAGTGTGGATTTTTCTATGCAGCTGGTTTTATCACATGGGGATTTACATGTCGGAAACTATGCTTTCGTGGAAAATAAAATGATGATTTTGGATTGGGAGCATACCCACCTAAATACGCCATACTGGGATTTATATCATGTTTTGGATATGTCTCATCCCCTTTTCCCAAGGTCGATTACGAGTGAATTTCGCGAAATGATTTTAAAATCGTATCTTAGCCAAGTGGAATTAGAGATTAATGACGATGATTTTATGAAGGAGTATTATTTATTCGCGGCGGCTTTTTCCATTTGGATGCTCCTGCTGATCGAAAAGGACTTACTGAATAACGGCGGCAAGTGGTCGGTTGAACAGCTGATTACGCAGCGGGAAGAGACAGCTTGCAGTCTACGGCAGTGTGCGGCTTCCTTCTTTTTAAAGGAAAAAAGCTAACCATATAGGTTAGCTTTTTTTGATTAAGCTTTTTGCTCGGTAAGTTTGATGATTTCAATTACTGTGTTGGTGGCTTTGATCATGTTATCAACGGAAATAAATTCAAATTTGCCGTGGAAGTTTTCACCGCCAGTAAAAATATTCGGCGTTGGCAGTCCCATATAAGACAACTGGGAGCCGTCGGTGCCGCCGCGGATTGGTTTCGTGATCGGTGTGATGTCCAGATTCAGCATTGCCTGGTGAGCGATGTCGACGATTTCTTTCACTGGCTCGATTTTCTCTCCCATGTTGTAATACTGGTCTTTTAAATCTAGCTGAATGGAGTCTGTGCCGTATTTTCCTTGTAGGTCAGCAACAATTTTTTCCATTGTAGCTTTTCTTTCGTTGAATTTTGCCTTGTCATGATCTCTGATAATATAGTTAAGCTTCGTTTGCTCAACTTCGCCATTAAAAGAGATTAGGTGATAGAAGCCTTCGTATCCCTCGGTATGCTCTGGGGCTTCTTGTGCTGGAAGTTTACTATGTAATTCCATGGCAATTTTCATGGAGTTGACCATTTTGTCCTTGGCTGAGCCAGGGTGAATATTCGTTCCTTTGACAGTAATTTTAGCGGCCGCAGCATTGAAGCTTTCGAACTCCAGCTCCCCTAGCGGACCGCCGTCAACAGTATAAGCGTAGCTGGCATTGAAGGCCGCAACGTCAAACTTATGAGGCCCTCTGCCAATCTCTTCATCCGGTGTGAACGCAACGCGGACCTTACCGTGCTTGATTTCCGGATGCTTAATTAAGTATGCCATTGCCGTCATAATTTCAGTGACGCCCGCTTTATTGTCCGCCCCGAGGAGAGTCGTGCCGTCGGTCGTGATTAAGGTGTGGCCCTTATAGTCTTGCAGGCTCGGGAAGTCTTTTGGTGACATGATTACTTTTAGTGCGTCGTTGAGAACGATTTCTTGTCCGTCATAGTTTTCCACGATTTGTGGGTTAACGTTTTTACCAGTAAAATCTGTTGCGGTATCGACATGGGCAAGGAAGCCGATGGTTGGTACTTGCTTTTCTGTGTTGGATGGCAGGGTCGCCATTAGGTAGCCATTCTCATCAAGTGTGATTTCTTCCATCCCAATTGCTTTTAATTCGTCCTCGAGCATGCGAAGCAGTGTCCATTGACCTTCTGTTGATGGACAAGTTTCGCTGTTTTCATCAGATTGAGTGTCAACTTTTACGTAGGAAGTAAATCTTTCAATCAATTCGTTTCTCACTATTGCTACACTCCCTTTATAGGTTTTTGTACATGAATATCATATCATTTTGTGGGAGCGGTTTCACATTTTAAGGGGAGTGTCATCGAATTATCGGATGGCGTGCCCCAATCAGCGGATAGGGCGAGTCAATTGGCGGATAGCGCCCTCCAATCATCAAAAAGCAAATTCAATTATCGGATAGCGTGCTCATTCCAAACCTACCGCATGTCACACATCTTACCCCTGGCCTGAAATCCCTAAAAGGTATCGAAAAACTCTCACTTATTGGTTTGGGAATAAATCGTTGATGACTGTTGAGAAGTTCATTAGAAAGCCAATTGGAGGTGTCTATATCTAACTGTTTGCCTTGTGGTGGGATGCTTCGAATATAGGATGGAATCAAATTGGGGAATATATCTTTGTTTTCGCAGGAGGAACTGCCACAATTTGCTTCGGATACGCCAATACAACCGCCCCATAAATGGGGAGATTGATGCCGCGGTGTCTCAGCCAGGCACCCAACAAATCTCGGTTCCGCTCTAATTGGGCTACAGGGCTTTCATAACCATCCATATGCCCATCTTCTCTGGTCCTAATCAATTGAGGAGGATTATCCTTAAACTCCAAAACGCCTGTAATATTTTTAACTTCTAAAGCCAAGCCATACCAGGGAGACATAAAATAGTTGTCCATTTGAAATTGCTCATTAGATTTGGGAGATAAATCGTGGAAAATGCGGTGATCAAATGGAAATGAATGTTTTTGGAAAATCTCAGCAACTCTTTTCCCCCCTCCAATCCCGGCCTCGACCGAAGATTGTTTGGCAGCCAAAATAGGCATACAAGGATGGCCGCTGGATAACCGATATTGCGCAGCAATTAATCCTTCTAACTTTAATGATGGACCTCTATTTTTTAGATTAATGATGATCCACCTCCTTCACCATGCATGTTAGCACATCCGGATAAGCCATATTATAAAGCGCAATAAACATTCAAATTTTTGTAAAAAATAAGGCTTGTCTCCCTATTGACCACAGGAGTCAATGGGATTATAATGATGCCATTGACCTGTGTGGTCAATGAAAACAAAAGGAGGGCTGGCACAGTGTTTTCAAAGTTTCTCAGCCTAGAAAAGGAAAAACAAGATCGAATCATCAATGCTGCCATAAAGGAATTTGCCCAGAAAGGATATGATAATGCCTCGACAAATGAAATCGTGAAAGAGGCAGGTATTTCAAAGGGGCTGTTATTTCATTATTTCGGCAATAAAAAGCAGATGTATTTCTTTTTATTTGACTATTGCACCAATCTCATAACCGACGAATATTACCAAAAAGTAAGTTTTAAAGAAACCGACTTTTTTACAAGGATCCGGCAGGCGGTTATCGTCAAAATGGAAATGCTGGGCACCCACCCGGATATATTTAAGTTTATTCAAGAGGTATTTTTGGAGGACTCTCCAGAAATAAAAGTGGAGTTTGATAAGAAAAAGCAGGAAATGACCCATATCAATATGGAGAAGTTTTATGAGGGCATTGATTATTCCAAATTTAGAGAAGATGTCGACCTCAAAAAAATCTTAAAAATCATTACTTGGACCTTTGAAAAATTGAGTGATGAAGTCCTAAATCAAGCAAAAATGTCACCTAACCATGAAATTGATTATCAAAAAATCCTGGATGAAACGGAAGAATATTTTAAAGTGTTAACCAGATGTTTTTATAAATAAAGGGGGCTACTAACGATGAATGTGATTGAAATTAATAATCTAACAAAGACCTATGGTAAAGCAAGAGGAATCACCAACATCAGCTTCAATGTCGAAGGAGGTGAAATCTTTGGATTCATCGGGCCCAATGGTGCCGGTAAGTCCACCACCATCCGAACCCTGCTGTCGCTTATCTACCCAACAAGCGGCAGCGCGAGCATTTTTGGCAAGGATTGCATCCAGTTTGCCCCGGAAATAAAAAGAGAAATTGGCTACCTGCCGTCGGAAGTTTTTTACTATGACAATATGAAAGTGAAAGATTTATTAAAATACTCAGCTAGTTTTTATAAAAAGGATTGCAGTAAGAGAATCAAAGAATTGGCGGAAATCATGGACCTCGATCTTAATAAAAAGATTGATGACCTTTCATTAGGAAACAAAAAGAAGGTCGGAATCGTGCAGGGTCTGCTTCATGAACCAAAGCTCATTATCCTGGATGAACCAACAAGCGGCCTCGACCCGCTGATGCAGCAAAAATTCTTTGAACTCCTCGAGGAAGAAAATAAAAAAGGAGCGACGATTCTCTTTTCATCGCATATCCTCAGCGAAGTTCAGCGCCTTTGCAACCGAGTGGCCATCATTAAAGAGGGCAAGATTGTTACCGTTGAAAAGATTAGTACCTTAAAAGAAAACAACTATAAAAAGTTCAAGATTGAGACCAAATCGCCAATCAACCAGAATTATTTCCAAATGAACGGCGTGAATAATTTAGCCGTTGATGGCAGGATTGCCAGCTTCCTATTCCGAGGAGATATCAATGCCATCATGAAGAAAATCGCGGAAATAGAAATTGCGAATCTATGGATTGAAGAACCAGACCTTGAGGAGATCTTTATGCACTACTATGAAAAGGAGGCCTAAGAAACTATGAATATCTTTTTACATGAGTTGAAGGCTTATCGGAAGTCGACCATTATCTGGTCGATCTCGTTAGTGTTAATTATCGCTCTGTTTATGTCGTTGTATTCTTCCATTGCCAAGGATGCAGAGGGTTTTTTAAAGATATTGGAAAATTACCCAGAGGCGATTAGAAATGCAATCGGATTTAATCAAGGAAACTTCTTTACGATATTAGGTTTCTACAGCTTTCCATTATCGTTTATCACTCTGTGCGCCGGCATCCAGGCAATGAATCTCGGCACTTCTATTGTCAGCAAGGAAGTACGTGAAAAAACAGCTGATTTTCTGTTAACAAAGCCTGTGACTCGCAGCCAAATACTCACAGCCAAGTTAATGGGGGCATTCGGGTCCCTGGTCATCACCAATATAATTTATTTTGCTGGAGCAAGTATCCTGGCCTTCCAAGTGAAAACAGCTGATTTTAGCATGAAAATTTTCTTTTTGCTTTCGCTGACGGTTTTTTTCATTCAACTGATTTTCCTCGCTTTAGGGATCATCATTTCCGTGATTGTTCCGAAAATCAAATCGGTGCTGACCGTCTCGCTTGCCACTGTATTTGCCTTCTATTTTCTGGGGATATTTAGTGACACCACCGGGGAAGAAGTAAAACGTTATATTTCGCCATTCAAATATTTTGACACTGCCTATATTATCAAACACTCAGGCTATGAAGCATCCTTTTTGATAGCCGGCGCTGTCATTGTCCTTCTAGCCATTATGGCTAGCTATGTTGTTTATTCTAAAAAGGATATTCATGCCGTTTAAAAATGGAGGTGTTTCCAAGGTGAATATATATGTAAAAGAGTTGAAGTCACACCGAAAATCAATTATCTTTTGGAGCATTGGAGTCTTCCTGATGGTGGTTTCAGGCATGACAAAATATGACGCTTATTCTTCATCAGGGCAATCGATCAATGATTTGCTTAAAGATATGCCAAAATCACTGCGGGCTGTTTTCGGCATGAGTGATTTAGATTTATCAACGGTTAGCGGTTATTATGGAATGCTGTTTATCTATTTGTTATTAATGGCAACCATTCATGCGGCGATGCTGGGGGCAACGATTATTGCCAAAGAAGAGCGAGACAAGACCTCTGAGTTTTTGTTCGTCAAACCAGTATCTAGAATTACCGTCATTACGGCAAAATTATTAGCAGCATTAACGAATATCATCATTTTCAATCTGGCAACCTGGATCTCGTCCATTGCTCTTATCGCGAAATACAATGAGGGTGAAGCGGTGAATGGGGATATCGCCCTTTTAATGGCTGGAATGTTCATTTTACAGCTGCTGTTTATGGTCATCGGCAGTACCCTCGCTGCGGTCAAAAAGAGGCCTAAGACGGCTGCATCATTAGCAACTGGCATACTTTTATTAACGTATATGTTGTCGATTTCGATCGATTTAAATGAGAATATTGAGAGTTTAAAATATTTGACTCCCTTTAAATATTTTGAAGCTAAAAATGTCATGTTTGGCGGCGGCCTCGATCCAGTCTTTATTGTGCTTTCAGTTGTATTAATCGCCGTACTCTCCATTGTTACGTATGTTTTTTATAAAAAAAGGGATTTAAATGTGTAAAAGACCGGGAGCTCTCCCGGTCTTATTTTTCGTTCGCCATTTTTACAAGGGTAATAATATCACTTGAAAGCTTGCTGTAAGACGGGGCTGGCGCTTTAATATTGGCTTTGATCCCATCGATGAGCGGCAAAGCTTTTGGATTAGTGATCGTTAGGATCTGAACTTGGCCGTTGAAGGCTTTTGTCATGATTTCCTTGGCCCGATCTAAATTGTCATCGGTATTCAGCTTTGTCTTGTCTACCCCATCTAAATTTCCTTTGCCGGAAAGGCCATTCGTATTTGTTAACACTTTTGACTGCATTTCATCATAACGGGTAGAGGTTGTTTCTTGATTAGCTCTTGCGAGGATAATGGTGTCATCAAGGACGAACACCTTAATGCCTGGAACCCCCTCCCCTGCCAGTCTTGACTCTAAGTGAGATGAAATTCCCCCGTCATGTAAACTGGAACTCCCAATTAAGCTATAGACATTGCTGCCCAGCCCGCTTGTTGCTTGAGTTGTTTTCTTCTTGGAGCGGTCCACACTCGGAATCACATTTATACTATTATGATTGCCGTGGACGACTCCATTTCCCTTGTTGTTCAGGGACTGTTGATGCAGATCATGATTGATGGCCGCATCTGCCTCATGCGCTTTTAGATCTTGTTGACCAGAACAACCGCCTAGTAGCAGAAGGGTCCCGATTAAAGGTGCACAGCAAATTTTCAAATTCTTCTTCATTACCTTCGTCGCCTCCTTATTTAAAAATAAATTTCCCTTTTCCTTTTCTGCGTATGAATGGTTTATTTTGGGAACATTATCAAACAGAAGGCAGAAAACTGCCAAAGTATACAGTTTTTTTATTCATTTTCCTCTGGAGGTGTTTGGAATGACAGAAGAAAAAAAGGAACAACCGGATTTATTATCAAGGAGAAAATTTATTCGTAATACGGGCTACACAGTTGGAGGTCTTGCCGTTGGCGGTGTTTTAGGGAGCATCCTCCCGCTCGGGACGGCAAAGAAACATAAAGAGGAAACAGCCCAGAATTTTAATCGAGCACTCATGTATTTTACCCCTGAACAATATCGGATTGTTGAAGCAGCAACTGAGCGAATTTATCCGAAGGATGATCATGGACCGGGTGCCAAAGAATTGGGGGTTGCCTTTTTTATTGATCACCAATTAGCAGGCGACTGGGGCTTTAACTCCCGGGAGTATATGCAGGCGCCCTTTTTTAAAGGGGAAAAGGTTCAAGGCTTCCAAGGCCGGTTAAAACGGAGAGATATTTTTGACATTGCCTTACGCGAACTGAATAACCATAGCCAATCTGTTTATAAGAAGGACTTTATCGATTTAAAGGGCGACGAGAAGGACGCAATTTTGAAAGACTTTGAGGAAGACAAAGTGAATATTACCACAATTTCACCGAGTGGTTTTTTCAATATGCTGAGGAGTTCAACCTTAGAAGGTGTTTATAGTGACCCGCTTTATGGCGGCAATAAAAATATGGATGGCTGGAAAATGCGCAAGTATCCAGGAAGTCAAATGGCTTATGCTTCGGTGATTGAGAAGGATTTTAAGAAAATTAAACCACAAAGTCTGCAAAACCATATGGGCAAGTAGAAATTTTTAAAAAGAAGGTGAAAACATGGCGAGAAAATTACCGAAAGTAGATGTTGTCATCGTTGGGGTTGGCTGGGCTGGAGGAATTATTGCCTCAGAACTAACGAAAAAAGGGTTAAAGGTAGTCGGCTTAGAAAGGGGAAAGGAACGGAAAACTGAAGATTATTATATGGTCCATGATGAGCTGAGATATGCATTACGCTATGACCTGATGCAAGATTTAGCGAAAGAAACGATCACTTTCCGCGGCAATGAGAAAATCCGTGCCCTGCCAATGCGACAGTACGGTTCATTTCTGTTTGGTGACGGTTTAGGCGGATCAGGTGTCCATTGGAATGGGCATACATTTAGGTTTCTTCCATATGATTTTGAAATCCACAGCAAAACGATTGAAAAGTATGGAAAAAATAAAATCCCGGCGGAAATGTCCCTTCAGGATTGGGGCATTACATATGACGAGCTTGAACCATATTTTGATCGCTTTGAAAAAACTTGCGGGATTTCCGGTGAAGAAAATCCACTTGGGGGGAAAAGGTCTGATAAATATCCTACCCCGCCAATGAAAAAATCGCCACCGATTAAAATGTTTGAAAAAGCGGCGAAAAAAATGAACCTGCATCCCTATATGCTGCCATCTGCCAATTTATCGGAGTCGTATAAAAACCCGGATGGAATCCAGCGGGCAGCCTGTCAATACTGCGGCTATTGCGAACGGTTTGGCTGTGAGTATGGGGCAAAGGCAGATCCTGTTGTAACAGTGCTTCCAGTAGCACTGAAATCAGGGGATTTTGAAATCAGAACTCATTCCAACGTAAGAAGAATATTAAAAACAGGAAACAAGGCGACGGGAGTTATGTATATAGACACGACAACCGGAGAGGAAATTGAACAGCCTGCCGATATTGTTGTGGTGACAAGCTATGTTTTCAATAACGTCCGTTTGTTATTGATGTCGGATATCGGAAGACCGTATGATCCGGCGTCCGGAAGAGGCGTCATCGGTAAAAACTATGCTTACCAAGTCATGAAAGGAAATGCCGTTGGCTTTTTTAATGATAAAGAATTTAATACGTATGCCGGGGCTGGTGCGCTTGGTATCCTGCTGGATGATTTCAATGGGGATAATTTTGATCACTCCAATCTAAAATTTATCCATGGCGGCGGGATTTCATTGACGCAAACGGGCTACAGGCCGATTCAAAACAATCCTGTTCCAAAAGGGACGCCGATGTGGGGGAAAGAATTTAAGAAGCAGTCGTTAAAATATGCAAACAGTGTATTAACCGTTGGGGCCCAAGGGTCATCCATGCCATTTAAGCACCACTTTCTTGACCTTGATCCTACCTACAAGGATGCTTTTGGCGACCCGCTAATTCGGATCACTTTTGATTTTGAAGAACAGGACCGTCAGCTCGCAGTGTATCTTGCCAGTAAATGTGCAGATATCGTAAAGGAAATGGGTGCGGACCATATCGATGCATTGAAGGAGTTAGGACCGTACGATATTAGCACCTATCAATCGACACATAATACAGGCGGGGTGATTATGGGATCAGACCCGTCAACCTCTGCGGTCAATAATTATTCGCAAATGCATGATTACGATAATTTATTCGTTGTGGGTGCATCCGCTTTTGCGCATAACTCTGGCTATAATCCGACGGGAACAGTCGGGGCCATGTCCTACCGTGCAGCCGAAGGGATCCTGAAATACCACGATAAAGGTGGAAAGTTGGGTTAGAAAGCGTTTAAAACGATACCTACCATGATAATATGGTAAAATAAACAAATTAAAGGAGGAGAAACTCTATGACTACTCAAAATGAAAACCAGGCCTTACCGCCAAAAACATGTTCTGTTGAACGACTTGTAACATTGGAAGAGGATGTGAAGAAAGTCCTATCCGGAGAAAAAACAGCCACACGCCGGAATGGCCGTTACGCTGATCCAGGCGAAATCATGACACTCGATGGCCGGAAGTTCGTTGTGGATAAGGTTTATTCACAAAGCTTAGGTGAGCTGACAGATGATGATGCCCGCCGCGAGGGCTTCCAAACAGTAGAGGAATACAAGCAATCGATTCTTTCCATTCACCCTGGCATGCCATGGCTCCCGCAAATGCGCGTCTGGGTTCATGAATTCAGTCCGGTTGAATAGTAAAGCGCAATGATAATATTCCAACACTGTTGATTGGAGCGGAAATCAACAGAAATGTCTCAGAGCTTTTTATTAAAAATGGTCCATTCGAAATGATGGGCCATTTTTTAATGGAATTTTAATCATTTCGGCAGTCGTAAAAATTTGTTTAAACCTTGAACACAAAATTATAATAGTCTTATCAAAAGATTTCCGATTAACCCGGGGTGAATAGCATGAAGTTTTTTAAAAAATACATCAACAAGTATTGGAAGTCTTTTAGCCTGGCTGTATTATTCCTCACCTTCGAGGCGATTAGTGATTTAATGCAGCCTACAATCATGGCTAAAGTCATCGATAAAGGTGTAGCGGAAAAGGACCTTCATTATGTATTAAAAATGGGGGGCGTCATGCTCCTGATTACGGCCTGTGGAGCAGTTGCGGCTTCATCAAGGAGCATCATCGCCAGTATTGTTTCGCAAAATTTTGGGACGGAACTCAGGTCCGATTTGTTTAAAAAGATCCAAACACTTTCGTTTAAACATATTGATAGGTTTGACCGCGCGTCGTTAATTACACGGCTCACCAATGATGTAACCCAGGTGCAGGTCTTCGTTAACGGCTTGATGCGGATTTTTGTTAAGGCCCCGCTGCTTGCCATTGGCGGCCTGATCATGGCGACGCGCCTTAACCTTCACCTTGCGGTCGTCCTCGCAGTCGTTGTGCCGATTGTGGCCATCCTCATTATTTTCAATATGAAAATAGGATTTCCGCTTTTCGCCAAGGTGCAAAAAGCGCTCGACAGGGTCAACGCTGTAATGCGGGAGTATTTATCGGGGGTACGTGTTGTCAAAGCTTTTAATCGCTTTGATGTGGAGATCGGAAAATTTACGAAGGCGAATGAGCATTTCCGCGATCAATCAATTACTGCTAGCCGTTTGATGGCGACCTTCAGCCCGGCGATCATGCTGACCGTGAATCTGGGGATCGTCGTCGTGCTTTGGCTCGGCGGTTTAGGGGTGAATAAAGGGAATATCGAGGTCGGCCACATTATTGCCTTTACCAACTATATGACGCAAATCTTATTTTCTTTAATGATGATCTCGATGGTTTTTAATATGTTTGTCAGAGCGAGGGCTTCTACCAGCAGAATTGGTGAGGTCTTTATGCTTGAGGATCCTTCCGTTATGGAAACAGAAGCCGCGCCAAAACAAGGAGAAAAGGGCAGCATTGAATTTGAGAATGTCTCTTTTACCTATGAGACCGCATCGGGCCAGCCCATCTTAAAAAATATAAATCTGACCATTTTACCCGGCGAAACAGTCGGTATTATCGGCTCAACTGGTTCGGGGAAAAGTACGCTCGTTGGGCTCATTCCCCGATTTTACGATGTCACAAACGGTACGATTAAAGTGGATGGAGAAGATATTAGCCAGGTAAATCCCAAAAAACTAAGGGAGAAAATTGCGATTGTCCCGCAAAAGAATATTTTGTTCACGGGAAGTATTGTGGAAAATCTTCGCTGGGGAAAAGAAGATGCTTCTAATGAGGAAATGGAGGACGCGGCAAATATCGCTGGTGCACACGACTTTATCTCAGCCTCTCCTGAAGGCTACAACACAAAAATTGGCCAGGGAGGCGTTAATTTTTCTGGCGGGCAGAAGCAGCGGATTTCAATTGCCCGGGCATTGGTGAAAAAACCGGAAATTTTAATCTTGGATGACAGTACAAGTGCAGTCGATGTGGCAACCGAGGCTAAAATTAAGGAAGGCTTGAAAAAGTATGCCAAGGGCCTTACGTGCCTCCTGATTGCCCAGCGGATCACCTCGATTATGGATGCCGATAAAATCGTTGTCCTTGACCACGGAGAAATCGTTGGGGTCGGCAATCATCATGAATTAATGAAAGATTGTAAGGTTTATCAGGAAATTTACCACTCGCAAATGGGCAAGGAGGTATCATAAAATGTCAAACCAGCAAACAAGCAGTCCACCTGCCCCTCCCCCATTACGGCCAGGTGGTGCCCAGCGATTAAGGGGCCCGGTGGTAAAGCCGAAGAACTTTAAAGGAACACTAAAACGGCTGTGGGATTACTTCGGCAAAGAACGGAAAATGCTGACCATCATCTTTATCTTTATTCTAGTCGACGCTGCCCTCATGCTGGCAGCTCCGTTCCTGATTGGGAAATCCATCGATGCTATGACTCTCAAACAGGGCAAGGTAGATTTCAATGTTCTCGAAATGATGATTATGGTTTTAATAGCTGCTTATATAGCGGATGCCTTCCTCACCTTTTTGCAGGGATGGCTGATGGCCGGCGTAGCGCAGCGAATAGTCAAAAGCTTAAGGGAGTCTATTTTTAAAAAATTGCAAAAGCTGCCCGTTTCCTTTTTTGATTCACGCACCCATGGCGAGCTGATGAGCAGGCTTTCCAACGATGTCGATAATGTCAGCAATACCATTTCCCAATCGACAACCCAATTAATGTCCGGGGTAATTGTCATTGCCGGGTCGTTAATTATGATGCTGGTGTTAAGCCCATTGTTAACATTGGCAAGCCTGATTACCGTGCCGCTTGTATTTTTGCTGACTAGGACGATTGCGAAGAGAACAAGCGTCATGTTTAAAAATCAACAAATCCAGCTGGGCCAATTAAACGGCCATATTGAGGAATCGATTTCTGGGATTGAAGTGGTTAAAGCCTTTAATCATGAGGAAAAGGTAATTGAGGAGTTTAGTACGGTCAATGAGAACTTGCGTGAGGTCGGCCTTAAGGCGCAAATTTGGTCAGGGTTCCTGATGCCGATTATGAATGTTATCAATAATCTTGGCTTTGCGGTCATCGCCGTGGTCGGCGGGATACTTGCCGTGAAAAGCCTGATTACCGTTGGGGCTATTGCCAGCTTTATCACCTATTCGCGACAATTTGTCAGGCCGCTAAATGATTTGGCTAACATTTTTAATATCCTTCAATCGGGCGTCGCCGGGGCGGAGCGGGTTTTTGAAATTATTGATGAGCAGGAAGAACCCGCTGATCCGAAAGATGCCGCTGCCTTGATAAATCCAAAAGGCCTTGTTGTGTTTGAAAATGTCAGCTTTGGTTACAGGGCGGATGTCCCGATTCTAAAGAATGTCAGCTTTGAAGCAGAGGTAGGCAGCAGTACGGCCTTGGTGGGGCCAACCGGTGCCGGAAAAACGACGATTGTGAATCTGCTGACAAGATTTTATGATGTGACGAGCGGAAGAATTCTGCTCGATGGCCGTGATATTCGAGAGTACACAAGGGACAGCCTGCGAAGCTGCTTCGGCTTTGTCTTGCAGGATACGTATTTGTTTTCCGGAACCATTAAGGAGAATATTAAGTATGGGAAGCCGGAAGCAACGGATGAAGAAGTCGAACAAGCAGCAAGGATGGCAAATGCCGATGCGTTCATTAAACGGCTGCCCCGTCAATATGACACCGTGCTTTCTGAAAATGGAGGAAACCTAAGCCAGGGTCAGCGCCAGCTGTTAGCAATCGCCAGGGTCATCTTAGCGAAACCCTCGCTGCTTATTTTAGACGAGGCCACGAGCAGCATTGATACGAGAACGGAGCTCCATATTCAAGCCGCACTGCTGACTTTGATGAAGGACCGGACCTGCTTTATCATCGCTCACCGTTTAAATACGATTCGCGATGCCGATACGATCATGGTCATTGACCAAGGGCAGATTATCGAAAAAGGAAACCATGATGCCCTAATGGAGAAACAAGGGCGATATTACCAGATGTTTTTCAATCAATTTAAAAATGTGGAAGGTGCACTGGATTAAGTGAACATGAAAAGCCCCCGCTGCAGGCAGGGGCTTTTCATTATGCTTTTAGTTGTCCATTCGATAAAAAGTAATACCATTTTCCATTGATGAATTGCCAATTGGTCACCATTACACCATCTGACTTAAGGTAATACCATTGGTTCGCCAGCGGCAGCCAGCCGGTGCGCATAACACCCTTTTCGTCCAAGTAATACCAATTTTTTTGCGTGGAAATCCAGCCTGTTTTCATGACTCCATGTGAATCGAGGTAGTACCATTTGCTGCCGGTAAACAGCCAGCCGGTGTGCATCGAACCGTTAGAATCAAGAAAATACCACGATGTCCCTTCCTTCATCCATCCTGTCATCATTTCACCTTTTTCAGTGAAGAAGTACCACTTTCCATTTATGTAATTCCAGCCTGTCTGCATCGCTCCTGAGGGATTAAAGAAGTACCATTTGCTATTTAATTGCAGCCAACCCGTTTGTTTTACCCCATCCTTATTAAAGAAATACCAATTGTTGCTGGACTGGTACCAGCCGGTGACGCTTTGGGTCGTGAAGGTGATTTTAAGTGGATTGTCGCTGACATGATCATAAGCATCTACTGCAAAAACTTCATAGGTATAGGTGGTGTTCGGGAATAAATTATTGACGGATAGGGACAGGGTTTCCTCCGGCTCCCAATAACGTGAA
The DNA here is from genome assembly GCF_059587065.1 of Neobacillus sp. DZ-9. Taxonomy (NCBI): domain Bacteria; kingdom Bacillati; phylum Bacillota; class Bacilli; order Caryophanales; family Bacillaceae; genus Neobacillus; species Neobacillus sp. DZ-9. Next base: position 240,339 of record NZ_JCAIOL010000007.1, on the reverse strand, counting down.
TAAATCGTCTTTACTAACTGGCCATCTTTTTTAATGACATACCTGTCAACCACCGTATCATCATTCCCGCGGTCCCACGTAAATGCAGCATCTGTCTTGCCGATCGTGCTTATACCTGTTTTGGCCGATGCAGGAAAGTAAGGCTTCGATGCATCTTTCGTTGTTTCTTTAAAAGGGATGGGGATGGTTTCCGTTCGAATCCACGTTCCATCACTGAATTCCCGTGCCTTAAATTCAACACGGTCATCGTAAACATTAATAACGTAGCCTTGAGAGAGTGTTGGAACCGAGCCGCCATCGTACCAAGTACTTTCAATCGAACTTGTATTGACCATGGTAAACCCATCCTGGTAAATGCTTTTCGGATGATTTAATAGATAGTGAGTATGGCCTGAAATTAAGATGGCTTGCGGGTACTTTTTTAAAATAGCTAACAATCTTTGGTTATCAAATCCGGCATTCCAGCGGTCGCTTCCATAGACAGTATTGGCGATCGGCTGATGTAAGAGGATAAATATTGGTTTATTGCTGGAGGCATTGATAGGCAGTGTTTGCTCCAGCCATTGGTACTGATCCTCTGAAATATAGGCCCAATCACGAGCCCCCGGATTACTGCTTTCATAAGGGGTTAACGATTTAGGCGATAGCTCTCCTCCCAAGGATATGAAATGGTAGCCTTTGATCCATTTATCAAAATAAACCTTGGTGATTGGATCGCCATTGTATTTCATGAACCTGGCTTTTAGCTCGTCATCGGTCGCAGGAGAAGTGGGATCGACAACTGTTTCGCGATATTCATGGTTCCCAATGGATATAATCGATTCTGCCAGTGGGTTTTTATAGGTTTTGAGAATGTTTGTAAAGGTTTGATATTCCTCTTCATACCCTGAATCCGTAAAATCTCCGACAACGGCAATCGCGTCATATCTTGGGGCAATCCTATTCAGGTCATTTAAGGCACTCTCAAACTTATTACTCGGCCTGTCCTTGTTAATATGTACATCGCTCATGACTGACAATTGGAGATTGGGCTGTGAAAAAGCGGCTGCCGGCTTGGGTGTTAAAAAAAGGCCTGTGATTATGATTGTAGATAGGAAAATGGATACTTTTTTCATTAGGTGCCCTCATTTCTTACTCATTACTCTATTTCTATTAAAAACCATTTTTGTAGTAGTTTACTAGTCAATTTATCCTAATTATATAAAATATTATTGAAAAATACCAAAATATGATAATATTATAGGTAAATTTGTCGAAATAAAGGTGATCGAAAGTGAAGAAATGGACAATTTTTTTAAGCATCATCGTTGTCATATTAGCAGTGGGGGCAGGATCGCTTTATTATTACCTCAATATTAAAGAATATAAGACGGCGGATTCAAAAGTAGATAATATTGTGAAAACTGATTTTAACATCAAATTACCTGAAGTGAACGCGCCGCAGAAAGAATCTCCTGCAAATGCAAAGGGCCAGGAAATAAGTAAGTCGGTAAAAAATGTTTCGTATAGTTCAACAAACGAAACGCATGAGGCTGCTAATTCAGGTGCAGAAACGAAGACTCCTGCAGCTAATACAAAGCCGACTGCCGCTAGCATTATCGCAAAGTATCAACCAGCCTTTCAGGATCTCGAAGGACAAGCGGACAGTAAGCTTAATAACTTATTATCATATGCCATGAGTGAATATCAAGAAAAAAAGGCCAATGGTGAGGATATTTCTTATTTCTATTTTTATTCAAAATATAATGGTGCTGCCAAAAGACTAGAAGCTAGTACAGACACTTCATTTAACTATATTTATAATGCCCTAGTAAAAGAACTGGGAAATTCAGGGTACAGTGCTGATGAAGCGAAGCCGATTAAGAATCATTATGTAAGTCTGAAAAAGCAGAAGCGGTCCGCGTTAATGGATAAAGCTGTCGGCGCTTTAAAATAATGTATAGGTAAAATGTATTATTTTGTTGTAGAAAATGGTAGATTTATGTAAAATAAGACTATTGCTTCTTATAGTAAACTAGCGTTCTAGTTTATAGATTCAGAGGTTTAGTAAATAACAACTAGGAGGATTATTGTGAAAAGAATTATTGCATTATCTAGCTTTTTATTCCTTTTACTGATGACAGTGCTACCTGCTGGCGTTTCACATGCGGCAAGTAATCCAGCTGTTAAGTTAACTGGAATTACCTTCGTTTTAGCGAACGGAGAAAAAATCAATGCGGTTGGCGATAACAACAACAACTTCACGTTAAATTTAGTTGGCGGACATGATGTAGGAGACAAAATTGTAAAGGAAATTGATATCACTTCTGATACAGCAGTTACCCTTTCAACACTTCCTTCTGGTTTTGACTACAGTAAAGTTTCTCCATTAACAAAAGACGAATTTGATATTCAATTTGTTAATGGTGTGGCTGTTTTAGATCCACAGAAGGCAGCAAACTGGTCCAATAGAATTGATCAATTAATGGGCGGTACAGTAGATCCAGTTGAGGAAACTCCAGACCAATTGTTCACTGTTGATGAGTTGAAAACGGATATCTTCCCAATGCTTTCTGACCTATACGCTAATCTTTTAGGTATAAATGTTGAGTCAAAGACCCAATATCTGTTCCCAGGACATTTGACAGATAAAGATGGAAATGAATCTTCTGCTTCTTTAAAAGTTTTCACAAAAGGTTGGAAACCGGATGCTAAAGGTTGGAAAGTTTATGATGAGTTTGGCGATTATTTAACTGGCTGGTACCTTGAAAATGGAAAATGGTACTACTTAAATCCTAAGAATGTAGGTTATATGGTAACTGGCTGGTTTAAAGTGAATGGCAAGTGGTATTACTTTAATCCTGCGGGTGACATGAAAACTGGCTGGTTCAAAGATAAAGGCAAGTGGTACTACCTTGATTCTGTAAACGGCGATATGTCAATCGGATGGGATAAAATTGGCGGCAAATGGTACTATTTTGATGCTAATGGTGTAATGAAGACTGGCTGGATTCAATTATCTAAAAAGTGGTACTATTTAGATTCAGTTAATGGCGATATGGCAGTGGGCTGGAAGAAAATAAACAACAAGTGGTACTATTTTAATCCTACAACTGGCGTAATGGTAACAGGTAAAGTAAAAATCGTCAGCAAATGGTATACTTTTGCTAGCGACGGACACTGGTTATATTAATTATTAGTAAGAGAGGATGCAAGTTAGCATCCTCTCTTTTTCATGGCATTCTTGAAAAAGTAGTGACAACTGTAAAGACACTTGCTAGAATATCTATGTTTAGTAGCGTTTATTCCTTTTCTAAAATAAAGAGAAAGAATTGGGGAATAATGTTAATGAGTGCTACAGCATAGGGGGATTTTAATGGACAAAAAGGAAATATCAGGCCGTAAGTTGCTTGGCATTGCCGGGATGGGCTGGATGTTTGATGCCATGGATGTCGGAATGCTCTCCTTCATCATTGCGGCTTTAAAAGTAGAATGGAATCTAACCCCGGGGCAGATGGGCTGGATTGGCAGCATCAATTCTATTGGGATGGCTGTCGGTGCCCTCATTTTTGGCTTAATGGCTGACCGTATCGGGCGGAAAAATGTCTTTATTATTACGTTATTATTATTTTCGATTGGCAGCGGCGCCTCTGCTTTTACATCAACTTTAACTGTCTTTTTAATTTTTAGATTTTTTATTGGAATGGGCTTAGGAGGAGAGCTCCCTGTAGCTTCCACTCTCGTATCAGAAAGTGTTCCGCCGGAAAATCGCGGCCGGATTGTCGTCCTTTTAGAAAGCTTTTGGGCGGGCGGCTGGCTGATTGCAGCCTTGATTTCCTATTTTATCATTCCTAAGTTCGGCTGGCAGACGGCTTTAATCATTAGTGCCATCCCTGCCCTTTATGCCCTATACTTACGCATGGGGCTGCCGGATTCACCGCGGTTCTCAGCCATAAAGGATAAAGAGAAAATTTCTGTTTTCCAAAGTCTTGCGAAACTTTGGTCAAAAGAGCATGGACGCCAAACAGCGATGCTTTGGGTTCTGTGGTTTTGCGTCGTTTTCTCCTATTATGGGATGTTTCTCTGGCTGCCAAGCGTGATGGTAATGAAAGGCTTTAGTTTAATTAAAAGTTTTGAATATGTCCTGATCATGACGCTGGCACAATTGCCGGGTTATTTTACCGCTGCCTGGTTTATCGAAAGATTTGGCCGGAAATTTGTATTAGTTGTTTATTTAATCGGTACTGCTGCCAGCGCCTATTTCTTTGGTACGGCGGAATCAACCGCCCTTTTGATGACCGCTGGAATCCTGCTGTCCTTCTTTAATCTTGGAGCCTGGGGCGGCCTATATGCCTATACTCCTGAACAATATCCAACGATTATTCGCGGGACAGGTGCAGGTATGGCTGCTTCCTTTGGGCGGATTGGCGGAGTGCTGGGTCCATTATTAGTGGGTTATCTTGTAGCCCAAAAAATGCCGCTTCAGTCTATCTTTACGATCTTTTGTATCTCGATCATTATTGGGGCGTTAACAGTATTGATTTTTGGAAAAGAAACGAAAAACAAAGAATTGGTATAACAATTTGTTGCGAGGGATTCCCTAATTGGGGTCTCTTTTTTTTTCAATTTAAGAGGAAAGAAACATATTTAGACAAAATATTAATCTGACTATAACCCTTTTTATGGAAAAGTAAATTCTTATTCACTTTAGTTGAATAAAGCTTTAAAATGTACGAAAACCGAAGAAAATATTATTTTCAAAATTATTTTAAAATAACAGAGAAATAGACTAGACGAACTACAAAATATTAGATACAATGTTTTCAGAATATTATATGTTTTTGAAACAGTAGCACAACAAAGTTGGGAAAATTTTTAGGAAAAACAGGGGGTAAGGTATGAGAAAGAAAAAGGTAGCTGGAATTTTTATGTCGCTGATGATGGCGGCAGGCGTAATGGCAGGCTGTGGCTCTGCCAGCACGAGCGGAGATGCCGAAAAGGGAGGCACAATCAAGATCGGTGCAAACCTAGAGCTATCCGGCGGTGTAGCTTCTTATGGTCAGTCTGTTAAAGAAGGTGTTGAATTAGCATTTGAGGAAATCAACAAAAAAGGCATTGATGGCAAGAAATTGCAATTAGTGGCAGTTGATAATAAATCAGATGCTGCAGAAGCAACAAACGGTGCTATTAAGCTAGTCAGCCAAGATAAGGTATCAGCAATCATCGGTTCCGCAACAAGTACAAATACCCTAGCTCAAGTTCAAATTGCCCAAGATAACAAGGTTCCATTAATTACACCAACTGCTACTAACGCAACAATTACAAACAAAGACGGTAAGGTAAATGACTTTGTATTCCGTACTTGCTTTATCGACCCATTCCAAGGTACTGTTGCTGCAACTTTTGCACTAGACACCCTAAAGGTTAAGTCTGCAGCCGTTATTATTGACAGCTCCAGTGACTATTCAAAAGGCCTGGCTGCTTCCTTCAAAGAGAACTTTAAGAAAAATGGCGGTACTATCGTTGCAGAAGAAGCATATGTAGCGAAGGATACAGATTTTAATGCAATCCTAACAAATATTAAAGCAAAAAATCCAGAATACGTGTTCCTTCCTGGATTCTATGAAGAGGTTGGTCTGATCGTAAAACAGGCTCGTGCTCTTGGTATTAATGTTCCAATTATGGGCGGCGATGGCTGGGATTCACCTAAACTAGTAGAAATCGCTGGTGCCGATCCGCTTAAAAATACATTTATCACAAACCACTATTCTTCTGGTGATAGCGATAAGAAGGTTCAGGAATTCGTATCTGCATTTAAAGCTAAGTATGATGGTAAATCACCTGATGCCTTTGCTGCTTTAGGTTATGATACTGCTTACTTCGTTGCCGATGCCATTAAGCGTGCAGGAAGCAGCGATCCTAAGAAAGTTCAAAAAGCCCTTGAATCAACTGACGGCCTTCAACTTGTATCTGGAAACTTAAAGCTTGATAAAAACCATGATCCAATTAAAGCCGCAGTAATTCTTGAGTACGTAAACGGCCAGCAACAATTTAAGACAAAAGTAAATCCTTAAATTCTATACGGTAAAAAAAAGGAATAGGGAGTGTCAAAGCTCCCTATTCCAATTTAAAAAAAGTAAACACTTTTTTCAACGTGTTAACCATGTTAACGCCTAATTCATTAAACAAAAGTAGAAGTCCCTCCAAAGGAGTGTAGCACATATGGAAATCATACAGCAGATAGTCAACGGAGTTTCCTTAGGCAGTATTTACGCTTTAATTGCCTTAGGGTACACAATGGTATATGGTATCGTAAAATTAATTAACTTTGCCCATGGGGACGTCTTCATGGTTGGTGCATTTATCGGGTTTTATTGTATTTCTATTTTTCATTTAGGATTTTTCCCAGCATTATTGATTGCCATGGTGGCCTGTGCCATTTTCGGTGTCTTAATCGAGCGGATTGCCTATAAGCCGCTAAGAAATGCGACAAGGATTGCGGCGCTTATTACAGCGATTGGTGTATCCCTATTTATCGAATACGGAACAATCTATGCCCGTGGTGCACAGCCGGAAGCATATCCAAGCAACATCGTTCCACTAAAGAGCTTAGAGATTTTTGGTGTTAAAATCAGCGGACAATCTCTTTTAATCTTAGGTACATCTGTTTTCTTAATGATTTTACTGCAGTTTATCGTTCATAAAACCAAAATCGGAAAAGCAATGCGTGCCGTATCACACGATATGGACGCGGCAAGATTGATGGGAATCAATGTAAATAATACGATTTCTGCGACTTTTGCGATTGGTTCTGCCCTTGCTGGAGCAGCAGGCGTTATTTTCGGGATGTACTATACAAAAATCGAGCCATTAATGGGAATTATCCCAGGTCTTAAGGCTTTCGTTGCTGCTGTTTTAGGCGGAATCGGCATTATCCCTGGTGCAATGACAGGCGGTTTATTATTAGGTGTTATCGAAGCCCTAGTAAGTGCAGCCGGATATTCCTTATGGCGTGACGGAGTAGCATTTGTTGTCTTAATTCTAATTTTAATTTTCCGACCTGCAGGTTTATTTGGTAAAAATGTCAGGGAAAAAGTCTAGGGGGTGGCTTAAGCGATGAAAACATTAAAACAAACAAAGACTTTTTGGATCTGGATCGCTGCTGCCGTTGTTTTTGCAGTAGTAACACAGTTTTTAATTAACGGAGGTACATTAAACTCCTTCTATGTAAACACACTCTTCTTCATCGGTATCAATATCATTCTTGCAGCTAGTCTTCATTTAATTATCGGGATTACAGGACAGTTTTCGATTGGACATGCTGGTTTCCTTGCCGTAGGTGCCTATGCTTCGGCAATCGTCACAACTAAATTAAGTCTGCCATTCCCGGTCGCTTTAATTGCTGGCGGTATCATCGCGGCAATTGCCGGATTAGTTATCGGTATCCCTACGCTAAGATTAAGAGGGGACTATCTTGCCATTGCAACATTAGGATTTGGCGAGATTATGAGAATTGTATTTTTAAATATCGATTATGTAGGCGGAGCAAGCGGTATGACCGTTCCCCACTTAATCTCATGGCCATGGCTGTTTGCCTGCGTACTGATTACAATTGTTGTCATCGTCAACTTTACAAATTCAACACATGGACGTGCTTGTATCTCGGTCAGAGAAAATGAAATTGCTGCAGATGCAATGGGAATCAATACGACTTATTACAAGGTTATGGCCTTTGTCATCGGTGCTTTCTTTGCCGGTGTTGCAGGTGCCTTGCATGCCCATAACTTTTATATTATCCAGCCGACAAACTTTGGCTTCTTGAAATCCTTTGATATTTTAATTTTCGTAGTGCTTGGCGGTCTTGGCAGTATGTCTGGCGCCGTTATCGCAGCGATTCTATTAACGATTATTTCAACGTTCCTTGCCAATTATCCAGAGGTTCGGATGGTTGTTTACAGCCTTGTGTTAGTTGGGATGATGCTTTTCCGTCCACAAGGATTGTTAGGAACAAGAGAAATTACCTCATTCTTCAAGCTAGGAAAGTCTGCTAAGGGAGGTTCTCAAGATGTCAACAAACAAACCGTTGCTTAAAGTAGATAATGTAGGGATCCGATTTGGCGGATTAAAGGCTGTTTCAGATGTAAACGTGGAATTAAATCAGGGTGAACTTGTCGGTTTAATTGGCCCAAACGGTGCCGGCAAGACAACATTTTTCAACCTTTTAACAGGTGTCTATATCCCTACTGAGGGAAGCATTTCGCTCGACGGTGAAAAACTGAATGGACAAGCACCCTATAAAATTACGAAAAAAGGCATCAGCCGTACATTCCAAAATATCCGTTTGTTCAGTGAATTATCGGTGTTGGATAATGTTAAGGTAGCCTATCATTCTCTTGCCAAACATTCGATCTTGAGCTCAATCTTCCGCCTTCCTTCCCATTTTTCCGGGGAAAAGGAAATGGAAGAAAAAGCGATTGAATTTTTAAAAATCTTTAAACTTGATGAGGTCATGCATGAGAAGGCAAAGAACCTGCCATATGGCCAGCAGCGCCGCCTGGAGATTTCCAGGGCACTCGCAGCCAATCCAAAGCTGCTTCTGCTAGATGAACCTGCAGCAGGGATGAATCCGCAGGAAACAGAGGAACTCATGAATCTGATTGCCTTGATTCGTGAACGCTTCTCATTAACGATTCTACTGATTGAGCATGATATGCCCCTAGTCATGGGAGTGTGTGAAAGAATTTATGTACTTGACCACGGTCAATTGATTGCCAACGGTACTCCAGAGGAAATCAGAAATAATCCAAAAGTCATCGAAGCGTACTTAGGCGAGGAGGTCTCTTAAAATGCTAAAAATCAGCGATATTAATGTCTACTACGGAAATATACATGCATTGAAGGGAGTATCCCTCGATATCAATCAAGGTGAGATTGTTACACTGATTGGCGCTAACGGAGCTGGAAAAAGTACACTTTTAAAAACGATTTCCGGCTTATTGAAGCCAAAGAATGGCGAAATTGTTTTTAAAAACGAGCACATTGCCGGCAAGGTTCCGCAATTGATCGTGAAAAGAGGCCTATGTCAGGTACCAGAAGGCCGTCGTGTTTTTTCCAACATGTCGGTTGAAGAGAACCTTGAATTGGGGGCTTACTTGCGTAATGATAAAAAAGGCATTCGCGAAGACTTTGAAAAAGTCTATCAGCTTTTCCCGCGCTTGCTTGAACGCCGCAAGCAGCTATCTGGAACTTTATCCGGAGGTGAGCAGCAGATGCTTGCAATGGGCCGTGCGTTAATGGCACAGCCTCGTCTATTGCTGCTAGACGAGCCTTCGATGGGTCTTGCACCGTTATTAGTAAAACAGATTTTTAACATCATCGAAGAAATCAATAAAACAGGTACAACAATCCTGTTAGTTGAACAGAATGCCAATATGGCTTTATCAATTGCTGACCGCGCCTATGTCATTGAGACTGGAAAAATTGTTGCCTCTGGCTCGGCTGCAGAACTTAGTGCAAGTGATCAAATTAGAAATGCTTATCTTGGTGGGCATTAAAAAGGGAATCGGAGTTTTCCGATCCCTTTTCTTTTTATGTTTTTATTTTCCTTCGCACTAGTTCCAGCTTAAACCACCTCTCTTGATTTGTGAATCATTTGACATAAGTTACAAAAGGGCGACAATGCGGTTGCCGAAACACGCTCCTTTCAGGCGTGGCTGCAATAATATTTGAAAGGAGAACCTTCACAAATGAGGCTCTCCTTTTTCATGTAATTATTGCTATACTACTAGTAAATTTAACAATAAAGGGTGATCATCATGGCACAGACGAAAACAAATGCAATGCGGATATTGGATGCAAAAAAAGTCCAGTATGACATGCTTACATATGACAACAAAGATGGAAAAATTGACGGAGTTTCCGTGGCTGAAAAAATTGGAAAGGAACCAAAGGAGGTCTATAAAACGCTTGTGGCACAGGGCGCAAGCAAAAATATTTATGTTTACGTTATTCCTGTTGCGGAAGAGCTGGACTTAAAAAAAGCGGCGAAGGCAGCTGGAGAGAAAAAAGTTGAAATGATTCCGGTAAAGGATATTCAAAAATGGACGGGCTACATACGCGGCGGCTGCTCCCCCATCGGCATGAAAAAGGAATATAAGACCTTTATCGATGAAAGCTGCCGCGAAATTCAGACAATCGTCGTAAGTGCTGGAAAAATTGGCATGCAAATCGTCCTCGTGCCTTCAACTTTAAAGGAATTAACAAACGCCGACATAACCGATGTTCTTAAATAATGGCTCTTTTCGTAAACTTTGTTGATTTTGGAACTTTTTAAGGGCATTTACAAAGTTTGCGAAAATAGCCTAAATAATTTTCATAGGCATTCACCTATAAATGACAAAAGCATAAGATAGGGTGAACTAAACTTAAGCTTTCGTCATAAAAAGGGAGTGTTGAAGAGTGGCAGGTAAAATTAAGAATTATTTTGCCGGCGGTAATACAGCTAGGGGGTTCCACAATCTGTACGATTCAAATCTCCAAGGACTTGACCGGTTATTTATTTTAAAAGGCGGACCTGGAACAGGGAAATCCTCACTAATGAAAAAAATTGGCAATGAGTGGATTGAAAAAGGCTTCGATATCGAATTTCTCCATTGCTCATCAGATAATAATTCCATTGATGGTGTGATTATTCCGGCGTTGAAGGTGGGAATCGTCGATGGAACAGCACCGCACGTCATTGAACCGAAGGCACCTGGTGCAGTCGAAGAATATATAAACCTTGGCGAGGCTTGGAATGCCAAGGCGCTGGCTGCTCATAAAAGCACGATATTAAAATTAACAAAGCAAATCAATCAGTCCTTCCATAAGGCCTATGATACGTTTAAGGAAGCATTGGATATCCATGATGATTGGGAAAAAATTTATATTAACAGCATGGATTTCAAAAAAGCTGATCAATTAACAAACAAATTAATTGATACATTCTTTGGAAAAATGAAGCTCAGTAAGCAATCTGATATCCGTCATCGCTTTTTAGGGGCAGCAACGCCAAAAGGTGCAGTGGATTTCGTTCCAAATCTAACAGATGAGATCCCGAAGCGTTATTTTATCAAGGGCCGTCCGGGTTCTGGAAAATCCACGATGCTGAAAAAGCTGGCAGCGGTCGCTGAAGCGAGAGGTGTGGACACTGAAATTTATCATTGTGGCTTTGATCCACATAGTTTAGATATGGTTATTTTTAGAGAATTAGGAATTGCCATTTTTGACAGCACTGCACCGCATGAGTATTTCCCGAGCCGCGACGGCGATGAAATCATTGATATGTATGAATTATTAATTGCTCACGGTACAGATGAAATTTTTGAAGATATCCTAAGTAAAATTGCGGCTAACTATAAAAGCAAAATGCAGGAGGCAACCTCTTATTTGGCAAAGGCAAAAGAGCTGCATGATGAATTAGAGGAAATTTATATTGCAGCCATGGACTTTTCCGTCGTGGAAGGAATCCAAAATAAAATTGCTGGGGAAATAAGAGACTTAGCAGCCACAAAGGTAGAATAGGACTGAGATTTCACCAAATTAGGCCGATTGCATACATTAGAGGGAAAACAAATAAAGGGGGTTTTGTGCCTTGGATTATTTGAATTACCCTTATGGCCACGGCCTAATACATGGCAATTCTCATGAAGATTTTTTGCGTCAAACACAGTTTCCAGGAGGAGGCCAGCAGCCGCCGCCAGGACAGCCGCCGCAGAGCGGGGTTCAACACATGCCGCCGCACGGGGGATTCCCACCACCGCCGCCGCAGCATGGTGGCGGACAGCAACCGCCGTTTGGAGGAGGGCAGCATGGAGGACCTCCGACTGCACCTCCGCCGGCCTTTATACCACATGAACAAGTGGGATTATATGCGGTCGACCCAGGCGGCATCAGACCGTGCCTCTACCGTTACACCTATATTTGGTTAAGAAGTGGAAAAAACTTCTGGTACTACCCAACCTATGTAGGCAGAACTTCCATCGCCGGTTATCGCTGGCGCGGCAACCACTGGCAATATTATGGAATGGATTTAGACCGAATCCGATCCTTTACCTGCCGCTAATTTCAAAAAAAATCGGCTTTCAATGGAGAAAGCCGATTTTTTACTAGATTTAAGCATGTGGATTGGTCTTGCTTTGCTGGCCTTTATTGCGCTTGTTCCCTTTACTGTTATCGCCGCTTACAAATTCATTGGCAAATTCTGCTTCTGCGTGTCCTGCTTGCGGCGAATTTTGGTTCCCGCTGCCTTTATTAAATTTCTTTGTCAATGCTTTGACCTCCTTCCTTATCCACTTATAGTTTGGCATTGGTAAATTCGATTATGCGGAAGGTATCGAAATAAATAGAAAGGGAAAAAAAGTTAAAAAGAGAATAATTCATAATGGAGAGGAGTGATTTTTTGCAACTAGATTTGTTAACCAATCTTTTCGAGAAAAATCGCAATGAAACAAATGCCGGGCCGATGGAAAGCTATATGAAGGGTCATTTCCCCTACTTAGGCATTAAGTCTCCTTTGCGCAAAGAGCTTGAAAAGCAATTTTTCAAGGAGACTGGGATTCTTAAAGAACCATTTAATAGAGATTTTGTCAGTGTGTTATGGGACAAGCCTGAAAGGGAATATCAATATTCAGCCCTTACTTATATAGAAAAATCACTTAATAAGCTGGAAAAAAATGATTTGGAATTTATGAAGCGGCTGATTACGACGAAATCATGGTGGGATACCGTCGATGCAATCGCCCCAAAAGCGGTCGGGAAAATCGCTCAAAAATATCCTGAAGTCGTGGAGGAAACTTTAAATGGCTGGGCAGAACACGATTATATGTGGCTTCGCCGGGCGGCAATCCTTTTTCAATTAAAATATAAAGATAAAACGTATGAAGAACTGCTTTATCATTATATTGAGCTAAATGCCGACAGCAAGGAGTTTTTTATCCAAAAGGCGATCGGCTGGGCGCTGCGGGAATACTCCAAGACGAATCCCGCGTCGGTAAAGGAGTTTATCGAGGGTCACCGGTTAGCACCTCTAAGTGTCCGCGAAGGCAGCAAGTATGTAGGCTAAACCTACTGGAGGAAAATTGCCAGCCAATCATGTTAGAATGGCAATATCAAATAATAGGAGCTGGACAACATGATTAAGTGTATTGCATCAGACATGGATGGGACCTTATTAAACAGTATTCAACAAATCACACCGGAAAATAAAGAGGCCATTTTAAAAGCGCAGGCGAAGGGTATCGAGTTTGTCGTCGCTACAGGAAGGTCGTATCAGGAGGCAACCTTCGTGTTGGCTGAGACGGGCCTGGAATGCCCGATTATTTGCGTGAACGGGGCAGAGGTCCGCTCGAAAGATGGCAAGATTATTTCGGCAAACCCAATTAGCAAGGAATTGGCAAGGGAAGCAGCAAACACGCTAACGGAGCATGATATTTATTTCGAAGTCTACACAAACCAAGGTACGTTCTCGCTTGATTCGAAAAAAGCGGTTTCGATTCTTGTTGACATTGTGATGAGCGCAAATCCTGAATTGAATCGCGAGGAGATTGTTTATAAGGCAGGAGCAAGGGTACGGAGTGGCTTAGTTCATGAAGTTGAGGATTACGAGATGATTTTTGCAGATGAAAATCACCAGATTTATAAATTATTGGCGTTCTCCTTTGAAGCAGACAGACTTGAAGCGGCTAACAAAGCACTTGCTGCAATTGAAGAGTTGGAGATTTCCTCATCAGGTCATGAAAACATTGAAATCACTCATAAAAATGCCCAAAAAGGTATAGCGCTGGAGTCCTTTGTGAAAACAAACGGGATTGAATTATCTGAGACAATGGCGATGGGAGATAATTTGAATGATGTTTCCATGTTCGAACGGGTAGGAAGAGCGGTCGCAATGGGCAATGCCAGCTATTACATAAAGTCACTTTGTGACCATGTGACAGACACAAATGAAGAAAGCGGAGTGGCAAAGGCAATAGTAGAAGTTTTATAGAGGAAAAGCGGAAGGAAGGGGTTTATGTACAAAGTTGGTTCCGGATTACTAATGATGTTGCTGCTGTTATCAGGCTGTTCATTTTTTGAAAAAAATGAAGCGAAACCTGAAGACAAAGAAGTTATTGTCGGGCAGTCTGAGGTGGAAGTGGTGGCGGAGAATTTGTTTGTCCCATGGTCGATTGATAAGCTGAATCAAGCTTTCTACATCAGTGAACGAACCGGAAGTATCGTAAAAGTTGAAAATGGTAAAACGGAACGGCAGCCAGTGCGGCTGGCACATCCGCTTGCGAAGGCAGCGGAAGCAGGGCTGCTTGGCTTTGTACTAGATCCTCACTTTTCTGCCAACCATCAGGCCTTTGCCTATTATACCTATGAGGATGGTAATGGGCAGTTTAACCGCGTCATTGTGTTAAAACAATATGGTCATGAGTGGGCAGAGGAAAAAATTCTTTTGGACCGGATTCCGAGCGCGGCTTTCCATCATGGCGGCAGGCTGAAAATCGGTCCTGACGGAAAGCTATATATTACCACTGGTGACGCAACCGTACCGTCAACAGCTCAAAAGCTGAATTCGTTTAACGGGAAAATTTTACGAATGAATTTAGATGGAACGGTTCCTGGGGATAATCCTTTTCCGAATTCCCTCGTTTACAGCTACGGCCACCGCAATCCACAGGGGTTGGTGTGGATTCAAGGAACGCTTTATGCAAGCGAGCATGGCCAATCAGCTCATGATGAAATCAATGTGATTAAACCGGGGGCTAATTATGGCTGGCCCTTGATACAAGGAACGGAGCAGAAAGCAGGGATGGAAGCCCCTCTTTATCAATCCGGCGATGAAACATGGGCCCCATCGGGAATGGCTGCAGCAAATGGCAAACTATATGCGGCCACATTAAGGGGCAATGCTCTCCGTGAATTTGATCTGTCCGTAAAAAAGACGAGGCCTGTCATTACAGGATTAGGCCGGATTCGCGACCTCTATGTCGACGGCGGCTATTTATATTTTGTCAGTAACAATACTGATGGCAGAGGCAACCCGGATCAAAAGGATGATAAATTATACCGAGTTCGGTTAAATGATTTAAAATAGTTTTGGTAATTGGCCTTTTGCTGATTGAGTAGCATTATCCGCCAATTAAAGTAGCATATCCGCCAATTGGGTGGCGCTATCCGTTAATTAAAATTGCTGTTTGTTGTTGAGGGTCTCCAATATAGACAAAGAAGGTCACTTTTGGTTGTAGAAGTGACCTGAGATTCGTGCCATTTTAGAGAATTTCAATTTTTAGCGAATTTACCTGCGACACTAGCAGGTCCTCGTATTCTTTTTGAGCTAAATAGTAGACTTCTTGTTCGCCAACTTTCGGGTTTTCCTTTTTGACCTTTTCAATGACGTCCTTTTGCACCTTTTGAGAAAGAACGATTAATTGATACTGCTGCTTTTCGGTTGCCCAAAACTTATCTTCGCCGTACTCCTTAATCAAGCTTTTGGCAGATTCGAAGGCGTTATACTGATCTCGAGCTTTGCCTATGGCCTGTTCGACTTCGGCATCTGTAGCCTTATGGCCCTTTTCATTGGCCAGCATCGCCATCGCACGCAGACGGATAATCTGCGTTAATAATTGGTTTTTATCATCGTTGATTTTTTCCTGTGAATCAAGATAGGCTAGTTCTTCCTCTAACTGCTTGCCGGTATATTTTTTCTTGGCCGCTTCGCGGTTGATTTCCAGCTGAAGCTGATTGATAAACTGATAAAAAGCAATGTCGTCATTCGTTATCCATTCACCATTAATTTTGGCAACACCTTTAGGCTTTGTGACGTCAAGGTTGATGACATCCTCCGTTTTTTTCCTATCTTTTTTGAGCGTAATCGCTGCTTCATATTTGCCGCCCATTGGCAGCTTTACACTACCTGAGTAAGTACCATTTTTCCCTTCCTCTAACTTCACATCATAAGTGCCGTGGTCCATATTTGTCATTGATAGCTGAGCTGAAACATCCAGCCCTTTCACCGCTTTTTTATGGTCGGTTACTTTAATCTCAAACGGCAGCGCCGTGTCCTTTTGGAAATAAAGATCTTTTGTAACTTCGACTTTATATTCAGGCCCCGTGCTGCAGCCGGCCAAGAGGGCAATCAGCAGTAGCAAGGGGAATATTAGGCGTTTCATCATGACTCATTCCCTCCTAATTGGTGAGTTTGTAAAAATTCCTCAACTGTATATTTTTCCATTTTTCCATTATCTAAATAAGCAACGTGTGTGCAGACCTGTTTGATTTCATCGAGATGGTGCGAGGAAAGCAGGATGGTTTTATCATGAAGATTTCGAAGGACCTCCAAAATTTCCTTTCTCCCCATCGGGTCGATGCCGCTTGTCGGTTCATCAAGAATCAGAATGCTCGCATCCTGATAGAGTGTGATGGCTAAGCCAAGGCGCTGCAGCATTCCTTTTGAGTAGGACTTAACTTGGACATCCCGGTCGTCCCAAAGACTTACCGATTTCAAGACCTGTTCCATCCGGCCAAGGTCGGCCTTTTTAAAAACCGCTTCCGCAAAAAACGTCATGTTTTCAAGCCCGGTCAGCATCGGATACAGCATAAATTTTTCAGGAAGGTAAGCAATGGTCTTTTTCCATACCTGACTTTTTTTCGTGACTTCGATTCCGTTTATCGAGATCGTCCCCTGCTTAACCGGGAGCAGTCCGAGCAGGCTGTTAATAAATGTTGATTTACCGGCGCCGTTTCGGCCGACTAGGGCACAGATTTCATTTTTTGCAATCTCGATTGAAATCGAATCCAATACCGTCTTTTTCCCGAAGGATTGGTTTAAATTTGTCACTTTAATCATTCATAGCCCTCCTTGCGGTTAAAAACAATCGCTGTACTAAAAGAAACTGCAAGCCAGAAAATCAAATTTCCGAGTAAAAAGAACACCGGCTTCGTCCACATAAATGCTTGAAGAAGTCTCGACATATGGCCGAAGGAATAGACGCCCATGCCGGTTTCTAAAAACATCCTGACCGACTGCAGCGGATTTAAGAAATAAACCGCAGAGAAGAATTTGACATTTTCATACTGAACATCCGGCAAAAAGGATAGCAGAATAAAATCATGCAAGAAGAAAAAGTAAAACCAGACAAAAATCGTAATCCCTAAAATTTGCATCCGAGAGCGGCTAAAGCTGCCAATCGCTGTTCCCATTTGCAAAAACACTAGCGCCATGCAAATAACAGCAGTCATAAAAATCAAATAGCTTTTGATATCAAGTTGAAAGTTAAATTTTAATAATAATAGATAGATAAAAAAACAAGTAAGGATCGGAACAAGAACAACGGTATAAAGCCCAAGGCTTTTTCGAACCAAAAAGCTGGTGTAATCGTCCTTCTTCGTCAGCAGCATAATTAGCGTTTTCTGTTCCTTTTCCTGGAAAATCGAAAAGGCGCCGATAAACAAACACAGGATTGGGATAAAGTAGATCAGCGTATCGAACAAATTGATTAATAGAATATAAAAGCCTTTATCAAATGAAAGGTTGGTCGAGCGGAACAAAATACTAACGCTTAAGAGCACGATGATGCTTAAACTGAGCCACAGGCCTTTACCCCTTAAATTTTCCTTCCATTCCTTCCAAATGTAATGCATAGCCTTTGTCTCCCCTTTAGTAAAATCAATACCGCCAGCACTCCTAGAGCGAAAAATAGAATCGTATGCGGCTTGCCTTTTTCGGCAGCTAACGGATACGGATCTTTAAACATCGTATCCTCTTCCTTCAGCGTGGCATTGATTTTTTCATAGATCGATATTGCTGGACTTTTTAAAAATAAATACGTTAGTTCTTGATCCTCGATTAATTGATATAACGAGGAACGATAGGTGACCGGAAAATCCCCGATACCGTCCTGGTTTAAATCGGTGAGCGGAAACGCGCGTCCCCAATCATTGCCCATTCCGCGCTTGCTCCAGGAATTATGCTCGCCTGTTCCTCCAAGGGTTACAGCAGGAATCGTATTTTCAGAGATGTGATTTAACGTGAACGTCTGGTCATTGGAGCTCGCCCACAGTTCAATGCCGATTTGGTTCTGGACGATATGGTTGTCCTTAATGGTGTTTCGCGTTGACTGATCAATGTACAGGCCCCGCTGGTTCATGTAAAACGTGTTTCCCGCTATATAATTATCGTTGGCTTGAAGAAGCATTAAGCCAAACGATTGATTTCCATAGTTAACAATAAATTGATTATCTTCTAATTTAAGATGGTTCGAGTTCATGATGGCTGCGCCGCCGGTGTTCATGGTAAAGGTATTTTTCTTAAAAATATTTTCATCGGAATACATGTAATGCAGACCGTAACGTGTGTTTGTAATGTTGTTTTCATAGCTTTTATTGTTATTGGCATAATCGAAAAACATCCCGTCGCGGGTGCCGTCGATCGTATTGTTCTCGAGCAGATTATCATTGGCATAATAAATGTGAAGTCCGTTACCCTGGGCGGCAATTTCTCCTTTGCCCAAGCCTTTGATGTTATTATTACGGATGATATTATCGTGAGCCTGACTTAAATAAATGCCGTGAAAGGAATGGCGGATCTTGACATCTTCCACCACATTCTTGTTTGTATAGATCTTGATGCCTGCATATTCTTCAGCCGAATTGCGATCCATACTGCTGTGGCTCACGGTAAGGTGGCTAAGCTTTACGTTCGGAGCTTTAATGGAAATGACATTTCCTGTTCCGTCTCCCTTGATCACGGTATTACTTGAGCCAATAATCGTCATACTTTTGTTAATGACGATATTGCCCTGATAGGTTTTATTTTCAAGTCTCAATACCGCCCCCTCTTTCATGGAGTCGATTATCGCTTGTAAGTTTTCGGCTGCCATATTTTTCTCAGGTTTGATGAAAAAAAGAAGAGAAAAAACTAAAGAGATGAGCGTGAGTTTTTTCATTTTATTTTCGATCCTTCCATAACGGAATTAGTAATAATAGAAACGCAGCAATCACGAGATACATCCCAGTCCCAAACAGGCTGGTTGTATGAAAGTTGGCAATCGTATTGTGACCCAAAATCGGAGGGATAAAGGGATCGATTTTAATCGGTGCTTCTGGGCTTAAATTCGTTCCAAATTTTTTCAAGGCGGAATGGAGGTCAAGGACTCCGAGCAGGCCGCCAATGGCAAAAATGCTAATCAATCCATAAAGAACCTGTTTTTTTCGAAGCAGCGCTGTTAATAGAGTGATAGCTGCTAAGCCGCCAATTAAATAAGGCAGATATTGAAGCTCAGGGAAGTTTGCTTCACTAAAGTTGGCCATTCCGATATAGTGATTCAGTCCGTTAACGATATCAATTTGCCCCTCAAGCTTATTCGGAAAAACAATGATATTAAGCCCTTCTGGATATTGCGGGGCAATGAACACCATTTTCCACCACGGGAAAAAGAGAGAGCCTGCAATCAAAATGGCTGATACCGTTAAAATTAAGGAAGAAACCACTGATAACTTTTTACTAGTGCCAATCAAGTTAACCACTCCTAATATAGTGTTAATTAAGGAAAAGGCGAGGGTATCAATTGACCTAATTGATACCCGCCACCAATGTTTAATTCTTTGGTTTTACTAGGAAGTAACCTGTCATTTCCTGGTGTAGGGCGGAACAGAAGTTTGAACAGTAAAGCGGGAAGGTACCGGCTTTTTTGGCGGTAAATTTCATTGTGTTTGTCTGGCCAGGCTGTACTTCCATGTTTAAGTTATAGCTGTTGATCGCAAAGCCGTGTGTGATGTCTTCATCGAAATCAATATTCGTCAAATGGATGGTGACTTGATCGCCCTCATTGACTTCAATTACATCAGGGCGTTTTGCTTTTGCATCAAAGATAAACTTCGAGCGCATCGCGATTCCATATACATCGACTTTGTTTCCATTGCGGACAATTCGTGCATCAGACTTTTTATAAACAGCGTCTTTGTTCTTTTCATCCTTAGGGTAAACGTTAATCGTCTTGATCTTATCGGCTTTAATCATTTGTGCGTAGTGCGGCTCTGGGTTAACTGGAGCAGATTGGATGACCTTCATTTTGCCGCTGATGTCAATTAACTGCATGGACTCAGGGTGTGAAGGACCAACAGACAAGTAGCTGTCTTTCGCAATCTTGTTAAGGGCAACTAGGTATTTACCATCCGGTGAAACGGTGTCGCCTTCAGCAGCTACAGAGTGACCTGGAGAGTATTGTACAGGTACACGGTCTAAAGTTTTACCAGTGTTTGGATCCCATTTTACAACCTCAGAAGAGATGAACATCGTTGTATACGCCATGCCTTTGTCATCAAATTGAGTATGAAGCGGTCCAAGCGCGTTTTCTGGGTTAACTTCTCTTTCCATAACAGATTTGTAGTTAAGAATCGGAATACCGTTGCGATCGCCGGCAAAGTCTTTGTTTTCAATTGCTTTAAATGCTTTTTTAAATGAGAATACAGTCATCGTAGGCGCTAGTTTACCGGAAGCAATGAAGCGTGTGCCGTCTGGCGTTACATCAACGCCGTGCGGTGACTTCGCAACCGGAATTAAATAGATGCCGCCTTTTTGTTTTTCAGGGAATATCATTTTTTGGCCGTTTACATCCTCATACTTGCCGTCCTTGACCATTTTCTCAAGCTCTTTCCAGTTAAAAAGAACAATATAGTCACGGTCCGCCTGTGACGCGTTAATTTCAAGGTTTGTCGTTGCTTCCTCTGTATTATAAGTCGTTAGTACAGCCCAATCCTTGGAGATTTTTTTACCAGCATCAGAAAGGTCGTAGGACCATGGCGGAAGCGCCACTTGATAAGCAATATTGAGCTTTTCTTTGTTTTGGTCGAACGTTACGGCAGACATTACACCGCGGTATTTCGTGCTGTAGTCATCTAGTGATTCGTACTTTTGACCAAGCGGTACAGCGAAACGAGTTGGCAGGAACATGTACTCGGTATTTTCGGTAACGAAGGCCGCACAGTGCGGACCGCTTGTGTTCGGAACTTGAATAATGTCTTTTACAGTGAAGGTTTTTAAATCCATGGCAGCGGCACGGCTGTTACCAACGTCCGTTGCAAACATAAATTTACCGTCATAGTCCCCGTTTGTTTCCGAGAAGGCTGGGTGGTGAAGGTCTCCCCATGTATAATCACCCATTAATTTTTTGGAGTGCTCATCAAAGCCATATCCTGTTGCCGAATCTGGTGAGAATACTGGAACGGTACGAATATGACGCATCGATGGAACACCGTAAATAAACATTTGTCCAGAGTGTCCGCCTGATGCGAACAGATAGTAATCATCTTTTTTACCATATGGAACATATACCTTTTCTGCATCGCTTTTATTGCCTGCAAATGCAGCATCCGTATTGGTCTTTGCGGAAAAATCAGCAAAGGAGATTGTCGCAGCTACAAAGCCGGCAAGTAATCCCGATGCGATTGGAATCCATTTTTTCATTTTCTTACACCACCTTTTGATTATTTTGCTTCAGATGCTTGCTTAAGAAGATCAAGGACCTGCTTGCGCTCGTCATCTGTTAATGGATTTTTACCGATGACGCCAGACATAACTGCTGAAGTAGGCGCCTTTAAGAATTCTTCGATCGGCTTGCCGTGCTTGCCTTCCACATTAACAAAGGCTTGGGAAAGATCCGGTCCGACGGCGCCGCCTTTTAGATTAAGAGCCTCCACGCTGTGACAGCCAAGGCATCCTTTTTTATTAAGGATGTTATCCTCGTTTGCTGATGAAGTTTTTGCTGGTTCCTCTTTAACTTCTGTGGTTGTAGTCGTTGTTTGCTTAGTATCAGCTTGAGCGGTTTGCGGCTGTTTTTCGGAGTCTCCCATGATGACACCAAAAACAAGGTAGCCTAAACCAAAGCCAAGCAACGCGCAAATGACAAAACTTATAATGGCTTTATTCATTTTGTTTTGACCCTCCTTTTTGTCTAATGAACAATTTTATCCTACCCGCGGAGGGTCGATTAAATTGTGATGTACCTCACACCGTTTCGGTTGTTTTTGAACGTTCTGTGAAAGGGCTCGCAAACCCTAGAAATAGCGCGATTTTAAAAAAATGAACGTTTTGTGAATCTCGTCACAACATCATTTAGATAAGAGGTTTACAATAGTTGTAAATACAGTTTGAATGTTGCCCCATGTTGATTGGAGCGGAAATCAACATGCAAATTTAACATCAAAAAAGGTGGTGGGATATATGCAGCGAATTGATTGCTTAAACGATCCGCATTTTGCAATCTATCAAGAGGTAAAACAGGCGGATTTACTTCGGAAAATTGTCATCTTTAAGGATCTATCGGAAAAATCACTAACAGTAATCGAAAAACGAATCCAAACGCTCGAGCTAAAAAAAGGGGATCAGGTAATTACAGAGGAACAAATCGCCAAAGGAGTATATTTTGTTCACTCCGGCGCGGTTAAGCTGACGAAACAGGATGAAAACGGAAATGAAATCATTGTTTGTGTGAAACAAAAAGGGGATGTCTTCGCAGAGGCATGCTTGTTCACGCAAAGGACAGAATGCTACCCGGCCACGGCGACGATGCTTCAGGACGGGAAGCTGCTCTTTTTGGATAAGCAGGAATTGGAGCAGGAGCTATTCCAGCACCCTGAGCTTGCGATGCAAATGATTCGTTATATGAGCGATACGCTTAGGGAAATGACCTCGCAATTACGGGACGTTGCCCTGCTCGATGTTTATGCAAAAACTGTGAAGATGCTGGAGAGGCTTGGGAAGAAGTTTAATACAGGGGTTAACAGATGGAATATTGAAATTCCGCTAACCGTTCAGGAATTTGCCACTGTGGTCGGAACTTCTCGAGAAAGCGTGAGCCGGGTATTTTCACGGCTGAAAAAAGAGGAAATGATTGATTTGAAATCACGGAAAATCATTATTCTAGATTGGTGCCGGTTTTGCACATTGCTGCACAGAGATTATTAATAGATTCGCCATTCTCTTGAGAGATTTGGACAAATAGACCTCTTTTTTTGGAAATAACGTCTAAAAAGCCCTTCGCCGTACGAAGGGCTTTCCTATTTATACGCCACACAGGCATCACTGGAAATGAAGATTCTTTATTCATCTAGGTCTTTCGAACGACAAATGAGTATTCAGAATAGTTAGACTTTTCCGAGGAGTATTGACAGTATTTAAATAGGATAATAGAATGGCACTGACTATATGAAACATAATATTTTTTTTACGGTTTTAATTGAAATCGCTTCCAATACCTATGCTTGATTGTAAAAGACACCTTAGGAGGTCCCTTCAAATGAAAAAAATTCTTATTACTGGAAGTCTCGGTCAAATCGGTTCCGAATTGACGCACCGTCTCCGAGAAGTGTACGGAACAGAAAACGTAATTGCAACAGATATTCGCCATATTGAAGGCAATCCCGTCATTGAAGGCGGTACATTTGAAATCCTTGATGTTATGGATTACGAAGCAATGCGGAGCCTTTGCAACAAATATGAAGTGGATACCCTTATGCATCTTGCCGCTTTATTGTCAGCAGTAGGTGAAGCAAAACCAAAATTCGCATGGGATTTGAATATGGGAGGTCTTATGAACGCCCTTGAAGTTTCCCGTGAGTTAAATCTAAAACTCTTTACACCCAGCTCCATCGCTGCTTTCGGACCTGGAACGCCGGCCGATATGACACCGCAGGATACGGTTCAAAGACCGGCCACTATGTATGGAGTCACAAAGGTAGCCGGAGAATTGCTTTGTGACTACTATTTCACTAAATACGGTGTAGATGTACGCGGAGTAAGGTTCCCTGGATTAATCTCATACAAGACTCTTCCTGGTGGAGGAACAACCGACTACGCCGTAGATATATACTATGAAGCACTTAAAAACAAAAAATATACATCCTTCATTAGCAAAGGAACTTTTATGGACATGATGTATATGCCTGATGCAATCGATGCAATCATTCATTTGATGGAGGCAGACCCGTCTAGATTGAAGCACCGCAACGCATTTAACATAACTGCTATGAGCTTTGAGCCGGAGCAAATTGCTGCATCAATTAAGAAATTCATTCCTGAATTCGAAATGTCATACAATGTTGATCCTGTGCGCCAAGGCATTGCAGACACATGGCCAAATAGCATTGATGCATCTGCTGCACGTGAAGAATGGAATTTCAATCCACAATATGACTTGGATCGAATGACGAAAGATATGCTAGAAAACTTATCTGAGAAACTAGGCATTCCTTTTAGGGAGCTTGCATTGGCCTATTAATTTTTTCAAAATTCACGGCTTTAAAAAAACGGGGTAAGAAGTTGTCGCCTTCAAACAAAACTATTATAATCTATCCATATAAAAAAGACAATTGTATTTTCTAAGAGGACAATCATTTGGGATCTACAATTCTTTTAAGATTTTGGTGGACAGGGCAAAGGAGGAAAAGGAATGGCAAACAAGGAATTGAGCAGGGGTTTAAGTTCTCGCCATATTCAAATGATTGCTTTAGGCGGAACGATTGGTGTAGGTCTATTTATGGGATCTTCAAGCACAATAGGCTGGACGGGTCCATCTGTCATGCTTGCTTATGGAATTACAGGAATTTTTCTATATTTGATTATGCGCGCCATGGGCGAAATGCTCTATTTGGAACCTAGTACAGGTTCATTTGCAACATTTGGATATAAGTATATCCATCCAATCGCGGGGTATATGACTGCTTGGAGCAATTGGTTCCAGTGGGTAGTGGTGGGAATGGCGGAGGTCATCGCAATCGGCACCTATATGCAGTATTGGTATCCAGATCTTCCTGCATGGATTCCAGGTCTTATCGCAATGGTTATTCTTGGGACTGCAAACTTTATTTCTGTTAAATCATTTGGTGAATTCGAATTTTGGTTTGCTTTGATTAAAGTAGTTACGATTGTATTGATGATTATTGCAGGTTTCGGCTTGATTTTCTTCGGCTTTGGCAATGGGGGAGAGGCAATCGGTCTTTCGAATCTCTGGAAAAACGGCGGCTTCTTTACTGGCGGTTTAAAAGGTTTCCTTTTTGCACTATCACTTGTTGTCGGTGCTTATCAAGGTGTAGAGCTTATCGGTATTACAGCTGGTGAAGCAAAAGATCCTCAGAAAACATTAAGAAACGCGATTCAAAGTACAATTTGGCGTATTCTTGTATTCTATATCGGTGCTATTTTTGTTATTGTTACTGTTTATCCTTGGGATAAGTTAACTTCACTTGGAAGCCCTTTTGTAGCAACTTTTGCAAAAATCGGTATTACAGCTGCGGCCGGAATCATTAACTTTGTTGTGATCACTGCTGCGATGTCAGGCTGTAACAGCGGTATCTACAGTGCAGGGCGCATGCTTTATACTCTTGGCGTCAATGGACAAGCTCCAAAATCATTTGCAAAGGTTTCAAACAACGGAGTGCCTTTAGTTGGTACAATTGGCGTACTGATCGGCCTTGGCGTTGGCGTAGTGTTAAGTTATCTGGCACCAGAAAAACTGTTTGTGTACGTCTATGCGGCAAGTGTCCTTCCTGGAATGGTTCCTTGGTTTGTCATCTTGATCAGCCAAATCAAGTTTAGGAAAGTCCATGCTGCAAAAATGGCCACCCATCCATTCAAGATGCCTTTTGCGCCTGTCACGAACTATCTGACCATTGGCTATCTGACAGCAGTGCTAATTGGTATGTGGTTCAACGAAGACACTCGTGTCTCACTGATTGCAGGTATTGTCTTCCTGGCTATTGTGGTAATCAGCTATTATGCTTTCGGAATCAACAAACGTGTACCTGCTGAACTCCAGTCAGAGGATAGGACTGATAGGAAAGCGGTGTAAATATTACGAAAAAATAGGGACATTTTTTATAAAATTGTCCCTATTTTTTTTGAAAGCAGCATGTTAGTTATGATCAAATAATAAAAGCCGCTCTTTTTAACAAGAAGAGCGGCTTTTAATAATCAGAACAGGCTTTTCAATTTAGTTAGCAAATTTATAAGTCCAAAACCGTTCATTGTTAATCCACACCATGATTTGCGGGTCTTGGTTTTTCAACTTCTCCTCCACATCTTTAAACATCTGCTCGGTCTGTGAGCGGTGGGCTTGAATCGCTGCGAGCTTTTTCTCTGCCACAGGGGCGATGTTGTTGATAATGTCTGCCTCGCCAAGATCCTCGACGCAATTATTTGAAAAAGCGACACAGTGTAACGTTGGCCGCGCGGCGGCAGGAAGCTTTTCAACAGCTCTTACGACAGCCGCGCCGGTGGCGTCATGGTCAGGGTGAACAGAATAGCCGGGATAAAAAGTAATGATTAAGGAAGGATTTAATTCTTTAATGAGTTCTGACATGGTGTTTGTCAGCTTATCTTCATCCTCAAATTCAATTGTTTTATCGCGGAAGCCGAGCATCCTGAGATCCTGAATGCCCAGAACCCGGGCAGCCTCCTGCAATTCTTTTTTTCTTATTTTAGGAAGGTTTTCCCGATTAGTAAATGGGGGATTCCCCATGTTTCGTCCCATTTCCC
This sequence comes from Neobacillus sp. DZ-9, assembly GCF_059587065.1. Lineage (NCBI taxonomy): Bacteria > Bacillati > Bacillota > Bacilli > Caryophanales > Bacillaceae > Neobacillus > Neobacillus sp. DZ-9. The sequence continues at coordinate 213,803 of NZ_JCAIOL010000007.1, read as the reverse complement.
CTAGAGTTAAACAAGCATACGTCACCGGGGTTCCATTTTGCACATGAGTGGCAATCGTTCCGGATACTCCAAATGCCTCATCATCAGGGTGAGGGAAAACGACCAGGACTTGACGTTCTTTTTCCATCTTCATTCTCCTTTCCACATTGCTTAAGCAAATGGTGTAGTACTGATTTCTAGTGCAACGGCGAGCCTTCCTTCATTGTCGTGGCCGGCCATCAAAAGGTGATTTTCTTCATCTATTTCAAAATGTGTGATCCCTTCGGCATAAACCCAGCCGAGGTTAATTTTTAAACCAACCCGGTATGGTCCTTTGCCAGTGATTTTCCCTAATTCATAACGGACAAGGGCATTCCGGATATAGGCTCCCGCATTAAAGAAAGATTGATCTTTATGGGATGCATAGGCTCCGTTCGTTGTTTCAAGGTGAATGTAGACATCTTTATTCGCAAAATGATTAATGGCTTCTTGGACCTTTTTAATATCGATTAACTCCAAAGCTAATGTCTCCTTTCCCTTTTGTACCTAATGAATATTTTTCATTAATAATGTAATCATCATACTAAAATCTGTTAAAAAATGCGAAAAACATGCACAAAAAAGAACCGGACCATAAAGCACCGGTTCTCCTCCACACTATTTACTCTTAACAATCTTCGCAATACTCGGTAACGGCTCCGGCACTGCGGTACGCCCCGTGCCAGGTCGGACCAACGTATTCATTTAAGCGGAAGCCCTGATGGATGCCCGCTGAAACAAATTGCTTCGCCACATCGACTGCTTCATAAACGGACAGACCCTTTGCCAATCCAGCCGTGACAGCAGAAGAATTGGTACAGCCTGCCCCATGAGTGAAGGTGGTCTCAATTTTTGGAGACTCGTAAATGGTGAATTCCTTTCCATCATATAAAAGATCGATGGACTTTTCTTCTGACTGAAGCTTGCTGCCACCTTTAATGAGGACATGCTTCGCGCCTAAATCATGAATTTTCACGGCGGCGTTTTTCATGTCATCCAGCGTACGCGGTGTACCTGTCCGGGCAAGTTGGCCTGCTTCAAACAGATTTGGTGTCACCACAAAGGCTCTTGGCAATAACAGCTCACGCATGGCATCCGCTGTCTCCGGATTTAGCACCTCATCTTCACCTTTACACACCATAACAGGGTCAATCACGACGCGCCCAAGTTTGTGCTCGTCCATTTTTCTTGCCGCTAATTCGATGATTTCAACCGTTCCAAGCATCCCCGTTTTCATGGCGTCAATGCCGACAGAGAGAATCGTTTCCAGTTGCTTTTCGAGGATATTCACATCAATTGGGAAAACCTCATGATGCCAATTGTTTTTCGGGTCCATTGTTACGATGCAGGTAAGGGCTGTCATTCCATATACGCCAAGCTCTTGAAATGTCTTTAGGTCAGCTTGAATCCCTGCTCCACCGCTTGAATCTGAACCGGCAATGGTTAATACCTTATTAATTGTCATTATGTAATCAACCTCCTCATTCTAGAAAACCTCTTCTATATTATAATTCATCTTTTTAAATTTAACAGAAATCCGCAATAGTTGACAGAAAAATGACAAAAGAACCATTTTTACTATTTACAAGTTCTTAGTGTGATAAAAATTACTTTCAAATAATAAATGGAAAAGTACGATTTAAGAAACAAGCGTTTAGCTGGTTTGCTGTGAAAATGTGAAAATCCCTGGAATGCCTCTCATGGTGGCAATAAAGACCATAAAGCGATCCAATTCATACAAATGAAGGGGAGAACGTATCGCAAATCCAAGTTTGCGAACTGTACAACAGCTATATTAAAATGAATGATACAAGACAAAATATCGAATAGCCCTCTGCTGCCTAGGAAAATGGGCATAACGCAGTTGGGGAACTGAAAAAAGAGGGTGCTTCATGAAAGCGGCGGCCATTATTTTATCTGGCGGGAAATCGAGCCGGATGGGCACAAATAAAGCCCTATTAAAAATAAACGAGAAAACCAATATTGAGAGAATCCGTGATACGCTTCATGACTCGTTTGATGATATCATTCTAGTAACGAATGATTCAAAACAATATGAGTTTTTGAATATAAAAATGGCGGCGGATCACTTTCCAGGCAAGGGGCCGCTCGCTGGACTGCATGCAGGTCTAACGGTAAGCGAATATAATGTGAACTTCATTGTCGCTTGTGATATGCCGTTTGTATCCGGCAGGCTTGCAGAGAAACTCGTCAGTCTGTGCGGCGAATTTGATGCAGTTGTTCCTGTCATCAACGGAAAACAGCATCCGTTATTTGCAGCGTTTAAAAAAGGTGCCGCCGAGAAAGCCGCACAATCTATCGAAACAGGAAATCTTCGCATGAAAGACCTGCTAGAGCGATTGCATGTCTTATTTGTAACGGAAAATGAGCTTAAGAACTTTATTAATACCGATATTGAGCGTGTTTTTTTTAATATGAATCATCCTGACGAATACGAAGACGCCAAAAAGTGGGCTAAAGCAGAACATTTTCCTTTGCTGTGACCGGCTCTGCTAAAATATAATGGAGGGTGACAAAATGAAAATGTATGAGATTTCAAAGGAACCGATTAATATACAAGCGGTGATTGATAAAGTGGTGCAGCGCGAAGCAGGCGCGATTACCACTTTCATCGGCACCGTCCGCGAATTAACGCATGGCAAGAAAACCTTATTTTTAATCTATGAAGCATATGAAGCGATGGCGGTTAAGAAGCTCGAGCAGATCGGTTCGGAAATAGAAGAGCGTTGGGAGGGCTCCCGCGTCGCGATTACCCACCGGGTAGGGCGCTTAAATATTACGGATGTTGCGGTCGTGATCGCAGTATCGACGCCGCACCGCGCTGATGCTTATGAAGCGAACCGCTATGCAATTGAGCGCATCAAAGAAATTGTCCCAATTTGGAAAAAAGAGCATTGGGAGGACGGCGAGGCCTGGATGGGTAATCAGCTCGAAACGGTTGCCTACCCGAGCGGCAAGCCTGAGGAGAGTGACTTGAATGAATAAAGTGTTGTTTTTTGCGCATTTACGGGATGTCGTCGGCGATGAGTTTCTGACTGTGGACGCCAGCGGGAAAACGGTCGCTGAATTGAAAGCAGACTTGGCGGCTCGGTACGACCTGCCGCGAATGGAAACCGTCATGACCGCGATTAACGAAGAGTTTGCTTCCAATGACGAGGTCATCCGTGACGGTGATGAAATTGCTTTTATTCCGCCTGTGAGCGGTGGTTGATTTTTAGATTCACAAATAAAGTAGGCAAAAAATAATGAATTAGTGCACTAAGCTCGCCAAACGGCGAGTTTTCTATTAGCGGGGTGGAAAATTTGAACGAACGCTATTCAAGGCAGGTCCACTTTCCAGGCATCGGCAAAGACGGACAAGCGAAAATTAGTGAAAAACATGTTTTAATAATCGGAGCCGGGGCGCTCGGTTCAGGAAATGCTGAAGTTTTGACCCGAGCAGGCGTCGGTCGGATCACCATCATCGATCGAGATTACGTCGAAGCAAGTAACCTGCAGCGGCAGCAACTCTACACGGAAGAAGATGTGGCCGAGAAGCTTCCGAAGGCAGCTGCTGCGGAGAAACGTCTGCGGGCCATTAATTCCGATGTAGAAATCCGGGCGATCATTGGTGATGCTACCCCTGAATTGCTGGAAGAGCTCGTCAGTGGTGTGGATGTAATGATTGATGCGACCGACAATTTTGAAACGCGGATGGCGATGAACGATGTATCGCAAAAATATAACGTTCCGTGGATTTACGGCGCTTGTGTCGGCAGCTTTGGCATGAGTTTTTCGATTATTCCGGGGAAAACACCGTGCTTGAACTGCCTTCTGCGCAGCATACCGCTTCAGGGGATGACCTGTGATACAGGCGGAATTATTTCTCCTGCGGTACAAATGGTCATCGCCCATCAGACGGCTGAAGCATTAAAAATATTGGCTGAGGATTGGGAGGCAGTGCGTACATCGTTTGTCAGCTTTGATTTATGGAGAAATCAATATACGAGTTTGAAAATGTCGAAGGCGAAGTTTGCCGGCTGCTTGTCCTGCGGTGAGGAGCGGACCTACCCGTATCTTGACCAGGAAAATATGATGAAAACGACAGTGCTGTGCGGCCGCGATACGGTGCAAATCCGCCCTTCCTCGGCAGGAGAGATTTCACTTGAACAGCTTGCCGGCCAACTTAGTTCACTTGGATATACTGTTAAAGGGAATCCTTATTTAGTGTCAGTAGGAATGGGTCCGGAGCGGATGGTAATTTTTCAAGACGGCCGCGCCCTCATTCATGGAACAAAGGATTTGACCCATGCGAAGTCTATTTACCAGAGAATCCTAGGATAATCTCAATCCCGTGCCTACATTGGTGCGGGTATTTTATTTGACATAAAATGACATGTTTCACGTGGAACATGAAAATATTGTCACCCCGCACGGTCTAATTTTTCGTAAAAAAGTCAATACTCAGGTAGAATAGAAGCGAGTCTTAATTTTGAGGTGTCAAACGTGAATATATCCATCCAAAAACTATTAGACAAAATGGAAACAGAATTAAAGCAGGCGCAAACAGCTCAGAAGGAAGAAAGCTTGCGGGAAAAGATTTACTCTATTAAAATATTATGCGAATTGATACTGGAAGAAAAGCCTGGTATAAGGGATGCTTCATGGAATCCAGCCACTCAGGTTCAGGTCCAGCCTGTTATTACGCAGCCGGTATTTCAAAATCAGCCAGTATCACTGCAGCAGCCTAAAAAATTAGAATTAGGTAACGAAGCAAACGGCGATTCGTTATTCGATTTTTAGCTGAGGCGCCTTGAACTGGGGTTTATGACCCCGATCCCCTAGGCGCTGAAGCTAGACAAGAAGGGAAGGAAAATAAAAGATGAAAACCTTTATTATAATCGGTGCCATCAATGCCTTTTTGGCCGTTGCACTGGGTGCCTTTGGAGCACATGGATTAAAGGATAGACTGGATGCTCATTATTTAGATATTTGGAAAACGGGTGTAACCTATCAAATGTTCCATGCCACAGGCCTGTTAATCATTGGCCTTCTTCTCGGCAAGGTTCCAGTCAGCTCCTTGTTTAGCTGGTCCGGATGGTTAATGCTTGCGGGCATCATTTTATTTAGCGGCAGCTTGTACTTATTAAGTTTGACGAAGGTAGGCGTCTTAGGAGCGATTACCCCAATTGGCGGCGTTTGTTTTTTAGCAGCTTGGATTTTGATCATCGTTGGGACGGTAAAACATTTATAAACGAAAAAAGGCATTGGACTCAGGGTCCGAATGCCTTTTTTATTTACCTTGGAGGGAACGTACCTAATTGTTGCCCGCCGCCATATGGATATTCGTACTCGATTTCTTCGGAGAAAGTAATATAGTCCACGGCCACCATTGGAATGAGGAAACGTGTACCTTTTTGTGGATCACTTAAAATAACATGGTCTCTTCCAGCAGCTTCAATGATTCCTCTAAATTCCTTGGAATTCCATGACGTGCTGCCTTCAAAGGTGGCAAAAACACTGACAAGTTTGCCTTTGTTCAAACGTAGAATATTTTCGATGTAGGATTGTTCAATTGGCAGCATGCCTGCTTGTAAAGATGCTACAGCTGCTGCTTGTTGCGGCGTTGGCATAACGCCCGCGACGGGCGGCTGAACCCCTTGTTGGGCACCAGGGTAATAAGGCTGCCCCGCTGCTCCTGGCTGCCCTGCTGGATTATAAGGCTGAAATCCTTGTGGATTGTAATATTGACTCATCTTTTTCCCTCCTAAAAATGTGGCTCAACATTCTATTCATACTCCCAAAAGCCCAAATTGGTTCCTGCAGACTTTTATCAAGACTCGCTGTTTTATTAGTATGAGGGAAAGTCCTAAGATATGACTTAAGGTTTAGGCGGAAAAATAAAAAAGCTCCCAGCGAAAGCCGGAGCTTTTATGAATTAAACATGAAGGAATTTTGGTACGCGTTCTTCCTCTAACAGATTGCCGACAAAGAAAGCTCCAAATTCACCGTAGCGCGCACTGACTTCATCAAAACGCATTTCATAGATTAGCTTTTTAAACTGAAGTACATCTTCAGCAAATAGGGTTACGCCCCATTCGTAATCGTCAAAACCAACAGAGCCAGTGATGATTTGCTTCACCTTTCCAGCATATGTACGTCCGATCATGCCATGGCTGCGCATCATATTACGGCGCTCCTCCATCGGCAGCATGTACCAGTTGTCACTGCCCTGGCGGCGCTTATCCATTGGATAGAAGCAAACATGCTTTGTTTTCGGAAGCGTCGGATACAGACGCGCAAGGATTTGCGGATTTTGGTATGGGTCTTCACCGGCCGGCAAATAGTTGCTCAGTTCCACGACTGATACATAGGAATGAGCTGGAATCGTGAATTCCGCTAATTTTGTTTTATTGAATTCGGTTTCAATTTCATTTAATTCTTCCATGGTTGGACGAAGGATCATCATCATAAAATCAGCCTTTTGGCCAACGATTGTATAAAGGGCATGGCTGCCTTCTTTGCGTTCCTGGGTGGTATTCCATTTTTCAACTAGACTTAAAAACTCGTGGATGGCCGATTGGCGCTCATCGCTCGAAAGCATCTTCCAGGTCGTCCAATCTACCGTACGAAAATCATGCAGGCAATACCAGCCATCAAGCGTTTGTGCTGCTTCACTCATTACAATCACTCCTAAATAATCATTCTAAATAACTATAACATAGTTTGACCAACAGACGCTTTAATAAAACCTTAAAGGATATTTTTATAAAAAATAGTAAATAGTAAAGGTGAGAGTGTAATTTTTTGAAAACAAAAACATTTTGAGTGAAAACGTTCTCTGTGAGTAAAATCATTGAAATTTTAGTCAGGTAAAGTATGCTTGGTAGGTAGTTTTTTTAGGGAGGTTTGTTTTGTGAGTGATTTATTTGAAGGCTTGAAGCAAAAGATTTCCGGACGTGATGTAAAAATTGTTTTTCCAGAAGGCTTGGATGAGCGGGTTATTCGTGCGGCCGGCCGTTTGGCAGAGGAAAAGCTGCTGACCCCGATTTTGGTTGGCAACATTGAACAGGTGCAAGCAAAAGCGGATGAGTTCGGTGTTTCCTTGGAAGCGGCGGAAATCTATGACCCTGCGAACTATGCAGGAATGGATGAGCTTGTCGCGGCATTTGTCGACCGCCGCAAGGGTAAAGCGACTGAAGAGGATGCGCGAAAAATCTTGCTTGATGAAAACTATTTCGGCACGATGCTGGTGTATTTAAATAAAGCGCATGGCTTGGTCAGCGGTGCGGCCCACTCCACAGCCGATACGGTCCGCCCAGCGTTGCAAATCATTAAGACTAAGGAAGGCGTGCGGAAAACTTCCGGTGTGTTTATCATGGTCCGCGGCGATGAGAAATATGTGTTTGCCGATTGCGCGATTAACATTGCACCGGACGCCTCAGATTTAGCGGAGATAGCTATCGAAAGTGCGAAGACGGCGGAGATGTTTGATCTTGAGCCGCGGATTGCGATGCTTTCGTTTTCAACGAAGGGTTCGGCGAAGTCCCCTGAAACGGAAAAGGTTGTCGAAGCCGTTGCTGAGGCGAAGCGCCGTGATGCGTCACTTGTGCTAGATGGGGAATTCCAATTCGATGCCGCGTTTGTTCCATCTGTAGCTAAAAGCAAGGCACCTGGTTCTGTGCTGCAGGGTGACGCGAACGTGTTTATCTTCCCAAGCCTTGAAGCTGGAAACATCGGTTACAAAATTGCCCAGCGTTTAGGCGGGTTTGAAGCAGTGGGCCCGATTTTACAAGGCTTGAATAAGCCGGTTAATGACCTGTCCCGCGGCTGTAATGAAGAAGATGTCTATAAGTTGGCGTTAATTACCGCGGCGCAGGGGTTATAAGTGGTTTTTAGGGAGCTGGTCCGGAGGTGGGCTGGCTCTTTTTTGGTGATTGGACATTTTTGGGGCAGTTTTGGACATTTTTTTGGTTAGTTTGGACAAATTTTAGGGGTTTTTGGACATTTTTCAGTCCTGATTGGACATTTTTAAAGGGTTATTGGACAATTTCACAATATGTGGAATGTAACACCTAGTTTAATTTGATACAATTATCCTATCAAACATTCAAGGAGCTACAAAAATGGAAGGTATACTGCGGCAGCCACAGTGGCGGATTATTGACCAGTCTGCTATAGGCAGTCATTTTCACGCGTTACAGTCATTTGGAACTGATGATACGCTCTGTGCTTCGGTCGGAGCCGGAAAAGCGCCGGCTACTGCAAGGACATGGGTGCATCATAATACCATCGTCCTTGGCATTCAAGATACAAAACTGCCATTCTTACAAGAAGGCATTCAATTTCTCCATAACCAGGGCTATCTGTCTATTGTAAGGAATTCCGGCGGTCTTGCCGTCGTTCTTGATGAAGGCGTCCTCAATATCTCGCTGATTTTTCCCGAGGCTGAGAAAGGGATTGATATCAATCGCGGCTATGAGGCGATGTGGCAGTTGATTCAACAAATGTTTGCTGATTTCCCTCAGCAGATTGAGGCAAGGGAAATTGTCGGATCTTATTGCCCGGGAAGTTATGACCTCAGTATCGGCGGGAGAAAGTTCGCAGGTATTTCCCAGCGCCGCCTCAAAAAAGGAGTAGCCGTTCAGATTTACCTTTGTGTCAATGGCAGCGGCAGCAATCGCGCCGAGCTGATCAGGGAGTTTTACGCAATTGCCAAACAAGGGGAACCAACCAAATTCACCTATCCTGAGATTGTCCCTGACGTAATGGCCTCATTATCTGAGCTTTATCAAACTAACTTTTCGATTGCGGATGTCATGCTCCGGCTATTGAGTCAATTAAAGAAAAACAGCGATTTACTCTACGCCGGCCAGCTCAATGAATTCGAACTCGAGCTCTTGCCTGGTTACTATCAAAGAGTCGTAGAGCGAAATGAGCAAGTAAAAAAGCCGTAAACGTTGATTTACGGCTTTTCTAATTGGATGCTGCCATCCAACCTCTTCTCCCTAAGCTAGCTGTCTGCTGCAACGCCTAGGGGCACGGGGTCATAGGCCAATCCGTCAAGAAGGCTAAAAAGGAGCCTTCTCGCCGGCTCGTCTTATGCCTGTCGCCCCTGTTCAAGGCGCTTCCGCTTTTCTAGTTACTCGGCCACTTTTTCTAGGTTGCCATTACGGTCCATCTTGAATTTAGTAGCGGGTCTTTCTTCTTCTTCAAATAAAACAAGCTTTCTGGCGCGGTTCATGATCTTCATTAAGGTCTCGTAATCTTCTTGAATCGTTTCGGTATTTTGCTCGAGATCCCCGATTTTTGCACGCATGTCCTCATTCTGCTTCCGCAGCTCGGCTATTTCACGCTTCAATCTTTCATTCTCACTTTTTAATGCTTCATTTTGCAGATTGGAATGATTGAAGTTTTGCAAGTAATCGATAACAGAATCCAGGTTGAGCCCTGCTGATTGCAGTCTGTAGGTTTGCGCTGTGGCTGGTTTTACATAAGTTTCAGTTGCCAATTCAGCGGTCATATCAGGTAATTCTCTCGAAGTCTCCACTGGTATCTCAACGGACACCGGCATTTCCTCAAACTCTTCAGTCGTAGTAACCGGCGGGCTGTAAAGCAGTTTTTTCTTGCCGCCTTGGTCTTTACCTAAAACTCTTGATCTTTGCTTGCGCTGCTTTTTGGCTAATTGCAAAGCTTTTTCATACGTATGACGTACGACGGCATTCCATCTGAAGCCGCAGGCTGCTGAAGTTCGGTTCAGCTTGTCGCCTACCTCTTCAAAAGCATTCAGCTGGGTACTTCCCTCTCTTACATGCCTGAGGACAGTTTCGGCTAAAAGCAAATCATTCTCATCTGTCCATGCATCTTGACGAACTTTCATATGTTTCAACTCCTTATAAGTTTTCTCGATTTTTAAAAAAGTTCTAGTCTTAGGATGGACAAGTTTTCTAGCCTTTATACCAAAATGGTTAAAAGGATAATAGATTTTTTTAAAAGTTTAATTAATTGATTGCAAAGAATTGTACCTTGCAATGCCTGCCAAGAAAATGTAAAATACCTAAGGAGTTTAATTACGTAACCAATAAGATAAAATAATATATAGCAGTAGATTGACCGAGAAAGGGTTGTAACAAATGTCCAATGAATTTCGTGTTTGCGATGATTGCCAGGCCGTGAATTTAAAGACATTGATCCCTCGTTTGAAAGACATCGATCCGAATGCCGAAATCAAAATCGGCTGCCAGTCCTATTGCGGACCCGGCCGGAAAAAGACCTTTGCCTTCGTTAATAACCGCCCGGTTGCCGCATTAACGGAAGAGGAATTAATGGAGAAAGTAAATAAAAAGATCAAATAATCACCTTTGACCAGTGCGCATAAAGGTGATTTTTCTTTTCGCTTTCTGTCGAAAAATACTGGGGAAAATTGTAGTTTTTTGGGATATAATAGAAAAAAGTGATTTTTCAAAAAGGAAGGGGGAAATCGATGTCATATTCCACTGAAAAACTTACGGAAGAAAAAGTATTTAAGGATCCAGTCCACCGCTATGTTCATGTCCGCGACCGGGCGATTTGGGATCTAATTGGAACAAAGGAATTTCAGCGGCTGCGACGGATTAAACAGCTGGGAACGACTTTTTTAACGTTTCATGGTGCAGAGCACAGCCGTTTCAATCATTCTCTCGGTGTCTATGAAATTGTCCGCCGTATCATCGATGATGTGTTTGCCGGCAGGCCGGAATGGAACGATGACGAACGTCTGCTGACGCTTTGTGCTGCCCTTCTTCATGACCTCGGACATGGCCCGTTCTCCCATTCCTTTGAAAAAGTGTTCGATTTTGACCACGAGGATTTTACCCGCGCGATTATTCTAGGAGATACCGAAGTAAACAAAGTGCTTGTTAGGGTAGGACCGGATTTTCCGGAAAAAGTAGCTGAAGTCATCGCCAAGACTTCCGATAAAAAGCTGGTAGTCAGCCTGATTTCGAGCCAAATTGATGCCGACAGAATGGATTATTTGCAGCGCGATGCTTATTTTACCGGGGTCAGCTATGGCCAATTTGATATGGAGCGGATTTTGCGCGTGATGAGGCCGCGCGAAGATCAAGTCGTCATTAAAAAGAGCGGTATGCATGCTGTTGAGGATTATATTATGAGCCGTTATCAGATGTATTGGCAGGTTTATTTTCATCCGGTGTCTCGCAGCGCCGAGGTACTTTTAACGAAAATTCTTCACCGCGCCAAGCAATTGTTTGAGGAAAACTATTCGTTTAAATATGAGCCGATTCACTTTACCTCCATCTTTCATGAGCAAGTGACATTAGAAGACTATTTAAAATTAGATGAATCTGTTATTTTATATTATTTTCAAATTTGGCAGGAGGAAGCAGATCCGATATTAAGCGATCTTTGCCGCCGGTTTGTCAATCGCAATCTGTTCAAGTATGCGGAATTTGACCCTGCGAAAGAATATAAAAAGCTCGCTGAACTGACGCGCCTTTTTGAAAAAGCAGGGATTGACCCTGATTATTATTTGGTTGTCGATTCGTCTTCGGATTTGCCTTACGACTTTTATCGTCCGGGTGAAGAGGAGGAGCGGCTTCCGATTCATTTGCTGATGCCGAATGGGGAATTAAAGGAGCTATCCAGGGAGTCTGAAATCGTGGATGCGATTTCCGGGAAGAGAAGAACGGACCATAAGCTCTATTACCCGGCTGATTTCCTCAAGGATAACTCTGGTGATGTGAATATCAAAAAGCAAATTCGTGCCCTTTTAGAAATATAAGACTGTTTTGGGTGCCTGACACCCAAATGGAGTAGGAGTTGACGAACGTTGTTAAAAGATCATGCTAAGCTGATGCAGGCGATCCTTGTTTCCGGTGAAATTGTCGGAAGAAAGAAGCTGCAAAAGATGATATATATTGCGAAAAAAGTTGATTTCCCTTTTCAGGAGCGGTTCCAGTTTCATTTTTATGGGCCTTATTCGGAGGAATTGACAACCCGTGTAGAAGAGCTTTGTAATATGGGTTTTCTAAATGAAGTACGGGAGAAAAAGGGCGGCTATTTTCAATATCGCTATACATTGACCGATGCGGGTAAAGAGTTTTTGAGCTTAAATGACGTGGACATGCCATTTTTGCAAGAGTGCCTTGTCGATATGAATGACCAGAATGCTAGATTCCTTGAGCTGGTTTCAACGGTTTTATATTTTGATAATCTTCCAAAAGAAGAAGTCGCAAACAAGGTGTTCACCTTAAAAAGCAGCCAGCGTTACACCGAAGCTGAAATCGATGACGCTTATCAATATATTGGGACGTTAAAGGGAAAAATACAATAAAACAAAACGCTTGGACCAATTCAAAGTCCAAGCGTTTTCTTTTGGGTGTCAGTGTCCGTTTCACGCGGACAAGTGTCTGCGAATGGTGCCTGACACCAAAGATGACACCAACGTTTACACCAACGCCATTTTATTTGTCGCTGAAGCGGACGCCGCCGGTTGCGTAGTGGTTTTTGCTCATTTCTTCGATGAAGATGGTGATGTTTTCTTTTGGTGCGCCGGTGGTTTCGCTGACAGCGGTGGTTACTTTTTCGACAAGCGCCCGCTTTTGGTCTTCCGTGCGGCCTTCTAGCATTTTTACTGTAACGTATGGCATGATATTACCTCCTTTTCATCATAACTTATAGTAGTGTTCCACAAATATTGAAAAAGTGCAATATCAGGGGCCACTTTTGGTTTTCATTTTCCAAGGGGTTTCATGTATACTTAAAGGAAATAGGCAGAGATAACGGGATTCCAAAGGAGGAGAGGCAGGATGGAAGCATTAGAAGGATTTCTTAGATATCCGCTTAGTCTGATTCCCTATGTAGTGATTACTCTGGCGGTGGCCTTCACGGTCCATGAATTTGCTCATGCATTTGTTGCCTATAAATTCGGAGATCAAACAGCGAAAAATCAAGGGCGCCTCACATTGAATCCGCTCAAGCATCTGGATCCAATCGGAACCCTTCTCATTTTTATTGCCGGCTTTGGCTGGGCCCGCCCTGTACCGGTGAACCGCTTTTTCTTTAAAAAACCGCGCCTGGCAAGCATACTGGTTTCAGCTGCCGGTCCGCTAAGCAATTTGATTTTGGCCGTGATTGGCTTTATCGTCGGCTACGGATTAAGCCGGTTTGGCGTCGCGACATCGGAAGTCATTAATAATTTCATCAATATTTTTATCAACCTGAATATTGTTTTGTTTGTTTTTAACCTGCTTCCGTTCCCGCCGCTTGACGGCTACCGAATCATTGAAGACTTGTCACCTAATGATGTCCGGGCTAAAATGACACAATATGAACAGTACGGTGCACTGATTTTTTTAATACTAGTGATTACCCCGCTTGGCCGATATACGATTCAGCCTGTTATGAATAACCTGATCCCTTGGGTAACAGAGGGATTAAGCCATTTCTTTTATACATTGTTTTTTTAGAGGAGGAAATCGCATCAATGGAAGAGAATAAGAAAAAACTTGGCTTTAATATTATAAAAAAAGACCCTTTAGACGGGCATAAAGGCTTTGGGAAGGGCGCGTTAACCCTTGATAATGTTTCACCGGTCATTATTGATGTTGAAGCTGGCGAAGCCGAGATTGATGTTGGTGCCATGCATGCCCGCAGTGCTGTTGAAAAAGGGATTAAATTTTTGCCGAATAAAGAGGAAGTGCCAAACGGCAAGCCGTATTGGCTCATCTGGGTCACAATTGACCGCAATGAAGCAGGGCCTTATTATGCTGGCGTGACCGCCTGTTATATGACAGTAGACCGGGAAATCCGCCGCGGCTACAAGTCTCTTCCAGAGCATGTCAACCGCATGGATAAGTCCTTAAAGCGCTATATCATTGTAGAGGATATGGACCCGAAATCCAAAAAAATATTAGCGGACTTTCTCCTCGCCCACAATGAGGTATTTTGGAATAATTCATCCGAGAATTTGAAAAAAGGTTTATTAGCAGAATAAATATTTTTAACTTGTAGTTTTGCTAAAAAATAGGTAGTATTATAAACAGTGTGTAAGCACTGTAAAACTAGGACAAGAAAAGCTCCGGAGCGATCCGGAGCTTTTCTAATTATCCTAGTAAAATTTAATTACCCCACGGCATAATCTTCTTGTACCAAGGTGTTTTCTTAGTTTTCTTTTTGGCAGCCGGGTTATCATCGGCATGTTTTAAATGCTCGGTGCAATATTCCTTCGGCTCTGTTCCTTCGACAAAGTAGGTGAAGCGGCGGACAGGGCAATCATCCGATGCCAGCTTGCCATTCTCTGGGTCGACGTATACACCGATAACGCCGTCCTTCGGTGGCTTAAAGGCTTTTACGGGCTTGCCTGATAAGGCTTCCTCCATAAAATTTGCCCATATATTTTTAGCGTATGTTTTTTCAGCGGTAAGCTCGAGCGGCTTGCCGACATCATACCCCGCCCAAACTGCCGTGACAAGCTGTGGCGAATACCCAATCATCCAGCTGTCCGTCTCCGTGGAACCTGATTTCCCGGCATATGGCCGAGTAAGGTCTTTAATAACGGTGCTGCCGGTAACCTTGGCATAGCCGTTTAGCTTCGGATCGAAGATACCTGTCAGCATTTGCGTCATCACGAACGCCTTTGCTGGGTCTAGTACTTTTTCGGACTGATTTTCTCTTTCAAAAATCACCTTTCCATTATAATCTTCTACTCTCGTTATTAAGATCGGCTGAACCTTTTTGCCGCCATTTGCAAACATGCTATAGGCATTGGCCATTTCAATTACACGTACACCAGAAGTTCCTAAGGCCAGCGATGGAACCTGATTCATTTTCGTAGAAAGGCCAAATTTTCGGGCCATTTCGATTAATGTACCTTCTCCTAAAAATAAGTGTGTTTTAACGGCAAAAATATTATCGGAAACAGCCAGCGCCTGTGCCAGTGTGATTTCACCATCCGCATACTTGTTGTTAAAATTATGCGGTGTATAATCAGGTGTCCCGTCATCAAAATGGAAAGTGGTAAACTCACTTCTCATCGTTGAGGACGGTGTAAACCCATTTTCAAGGGCAGCGTAATAGAGCAGCGGCTTGATCGTCGAACCAGGCTGTCTGATCGCTTGAACGGCGCGATTAAAGGGACTTTTTTCATAATCCCTGCCACCGACCATCGCTTTGACGTATCCGTTTTTCGGATCCATCGCCACAAGGCCGACCTGAATTTCCGAAGTGTTGGCCACATAGTTATTGACCTGGCTTTCGGCCGCTTTCTGATCCTTTAGATTTAGCGTCGTAAAGACCTTTAAGCCGCCAAGGGCAATCGTACGTTCATTTAAATGAAGCTGGTTCTTTAACGCATTTTTGACAGCATCCTGAAAATAAGGCGCCACCTTCACTTTTTGTGTCTTGTGAACGCCGACTAAAGCGAGCGGCTGCTGGGCGGCAATGTGTGCTTTATTTTTCGAAATGTATCCGTTGTTGACCATGCTTTGCAAGATGATCGCCTGGCGGTTCTTCGCATTTTTCATAGAAGCGAGCGGTGAGTAATAGCCTGGCCCCTTTGGAATTCCAGCGAGCATGCTAGCTTCTGCAAGGGTTAATTCGGATGCTTTTTTGCCAAAATAATATTGGCTGGCCGCTTCGACACCATAAGCCCCGTTGCCATAATAAATCGTATTTAAATAGCCTTCGAGAATATCCTTTTTTGAATAATTCATTTCAAGGCGGATCGTATAGAAGGCCTCAAGCATTTTCCGCTTCCATGTTTTATCGTGCTCAAGAAAAAGGTTGCGGGCATATTGCTGGGTAATGGTGCTTGCACCTTGCACCTTAGCAAATGCCTGAACATCGGCAATCACGGCACCGGCAATCCGTTTAAAATCAAAGCCATGATGCTCGTAAAAATTTTTATCCTCAATCGATACCGTCGCATTCACGAGGTCTGGTGAAATATCCTTCATGCCAACCCAGTAGCGCTTTTGACCACTGTTACTTTCGCCGATTAACGTGCCATCTTCGGCGAAAAATAACGTTGATTGCGGAACAGCCAGCGGCGGCGCTCCCAAAATTTTGGCATAGCCAAGGATGCCGAGGAAGAGAATGAGCATACAAATCATGCCGATCAAACTGATGAAGATGAGAGCACGCAAATATTTAATTGTTTTTCGAAACCCGTGATTAGTCATGATTTCCATTTCGTTCACTCCCTTTCCACTTTTTGAAAAAATTGATAGTAATAGTATTGAAAAAATAGAGTTGTTTTAAACATTTCCCACCGAAAAATGAAATATTTTCTTTAAAATTGCTAGACTTTTTTTTCTGGTTGTATTTCAATAGGTTGGGTAGTATAAAAATTAGAGGCAATTTTATGAAAATGATATGGAAGGAAGATGAACATGGCCATTTGGTTCACGGAGAAGCAAACCGAAAACTTCGGTATCACCATGAAAGTTAATAAAACCTTACATACAGAGCAAACAGAATTCCAAAAGTTAGATATGATTGAAACAGAAGAATGGGGCAACATGCTTTTGCTCGATGACATGGTTATGACGTCTGTGAAGGATGAATTCGTTTACCATGAAATGGTGGCGCATATTCCATTGTTCACTCATCCAAACCCTGAAAACGTTTTGGTTGTCGGCGGAGGCGACGGAGGGGTTATCCGTGAAGTATTGAAGCACCCAAGCGTGAAGAAAGCGACTCTTGTTGATATTGATGGAAAAGTGATTGAGTATTCTAAGAAGTTTCTTCCGGAGATTGCTGGCATGTTAGAGGATCCTCGTGTGGATGTACGTGTAGACGATGGCTTTATGCATATTGCTAAAAGCGAAAATGAGTATGACGTCATTATGGTTGACTCAACAGAGCCGGTAGGGCCAGCGGTTAATCTATTTACAAAAGGATTCTACGCTGGAATTTCTAAAGCATTAAAAGAAGACGGTATTTTTGTGGCGCAGTCGGACAACCCATGGTTCAAGGCAGATTTAATCCGCAACGTGCAGCGCGACGTTCGCGAAATCTTCCCAATCACACGTTTGTATGTTGCGAATATCCCAACGTACCCAAGCGGTTTATGGGCATTTACAATTGGTTCGAAGAAATACGATCCATTAGAAGTCAGCGAAGATCGCTTCCACGAAATCGAAACGAAATACTACACAAAAGAACTTCACAAAGCAGCGTTTGTGCTGCCTAAGTTTGTTGGAGATTTGTTGAAGTAAAAACAGCGGGTAGACTAGACTGTTTTAGGTTCTAAGGGACAAAACAGGTTGAAAAAACGAGTGAAATGTCTCATAGAGGGGTTCTACGGGACAAAACAGGCTGAAAAAACGAGTGAAATGTCTCATAGAGGGGTTCTAAGAGACAAAACAGGCTGAAAAAACGAGTGAAATGTCTCATAGAGGGGTTCTACGGGACAAAACAGGTTGAAAAAGCCAGAGAAATGTCCCATAGAGGGACTAATGTGAAATATATATAAAGTGAGGAATGCTTAGATGCGTTTTGATGAGGCTTATTCGGGCAATGTGTTTATTAAGAGTCATCCGAGTTATGAGGAGAGCCAGGTTGTATTGTACGGGATGCCGATGGATTGGACAGTGAGCTACCGTCCGGGGTCACGTTTTGGTCCGGCCCGTATCCGCGAGGTGTCGATTGGTCTAGAGGAGTACAGTGCTTATCTTGACCGCGAACTAGAAGAGGTAAAATATTTTGATGCCGGTGATATTCCGCTTCCATTTGGAAATCCACAGCGAAGCATTGATATGATTGAAGAATATGTGGACCAGCTTCTGGCTGCGGATAAGTTCCCGCTTGGCATGGGCGGAGAACATTTAGTATCTTGGCCAGTTATGAAAGCTGTCTATAAGAAATACCCAGATTTAGCAATTATCCATTTTGATGCGCATACCGATTTACGTGAGCACTATGAAGGCGAACCGTTATCACATTCGACGCCGATCCGCAAGATTGCGGAACATATCGGACCGCAAAATGTTTATTCATTCGGAATTCGTTCCGGAATGAAGGAAGAGTTTGAGTGGGCGAAACAAAACGGCATGCATATTTCCAAATTTGAAGTGCTGGAGCCGCTAAAAGAAATCCTGCCTCAGCTTGCCGGCCGTCCGGTATATGTTACGATTGATATCGATGTCTTGGATCCAGCTCATGCTCCTGGTACAGGTACGGTCGATTGCGGCGGAATCACTTCAAAAGAACTGCTTGCCTCCATTCATGAGATTGCTCGTTCTGAAGTGAAGGTTGTCGGCGGTGACCTTGTAGAGGTTGCTCCAATTTACGACCCGTCCGAGCAGACTGCCAATACCGCGAGCAAACTAATCCGCGAAATGATTCTTGGCTGGGTGAAATGATTTTTTCCTATTGAAATAATAGTTTAGTGGTGCCTGTCCCATAGGGGCGGGCATCTTTTGATTTGTATAGTTTCAATGTTTATAATAGGTAAAGTATGCGGTAAAAGAGCGCGGTCAATGATGTAGACTAGAATAATGAAAAAGAGCTTTACAAAGTTCCTTTTACAAAAGGGAGTGTAAATGGTTGGATAACGCAGAAATTCCTGTGAGGATTAAGGTAAAAACGACGATTGACCGGAAGGAGAGCTTTGAGCTCCAAGTTTTGGGCCAATACTTTCAAAAGGGAGAGGCAACCTTTTTAAAGTATGAGGAAGTGCAGGAAGAAGGCACGGTAAGGACGATTGTCAAAGTGGCTGGCAATGAGGCGCTGATATTGCGCGGCGGTGCGGTGAAGATGCGGCTTCCATTTGAGCTAAATCGAACACTAAGGGGCAGCTACGAAATGCCGTTTGGCACGTTTGAAACCCTGACGTTGGCGAAACGGATTGAGCACACCGAGGGGCGGATTGACATCCTTTACGATTTTGCAATGCAAGGCGAGCATGCCGGTACATATCATTTAGAAATAACATTTCAGGAGGAGCGGAAATGAATATAGTAGAACAGGTACAAAGTAAGCTTAAGGAAGAGATTCGCGCGGCGGTGCTGAAGGCAGGGCTTGCAGCTGAGGACCAGATTCCCGATGTGATTCTGGAAACACCGAAAGAGAAAGCGCACGGGGATTACTCGACGAATATGGCGATGCAGTTAGCAAGGGTTGCAAAAAAGGCGCCTCGGATGATTGCGGAAAGCTTAATTGAAAATTTCGACCGCTCAAAGGCTTCGATTGAAAAAATTGAATTGGCGGGGCCGGGCTTTATTAATTTTTATATGAACAATGCTTATTTAACCGACTTGATTCCGACGGTACTTGAGGCTGGCGACAAGTACGGTGAAACGACGGTGGGTGGCAGCCAAAAAATCCAGGTCGAGTTTGTTTCTGCGAATCCGACCGGTGACCTTCACTTAGGACATGCCCGCGGTGCGGCGGTCGGCGATTCGCTTTGCAACATTTTGGACATGGCCGGATATGATGTTTCGCGCGAATATTATATTAATGATGCCGGCAACCAGATTAATAATCTGGCATTATCCGTGGAGGCGCGTTATTTCCAGGCGCTTGGAATGGATAAAGAAATGCCGGAGGACGGCTATCATGGGGCCGACATTATCGGCATCGGCAAGCGTCTAGCCGAGGAGTTTGGAGAAAAATATGTTGGCGTTTCTGATGAGGAACGTTTTGAGTTTTTCCGTGAGTATGGCCTGAAGTACGAAATGGCGAAATTGAAGCGCGATTTAGAGGACTTCCGGGTTGGTTTTGATGTGTGGTACTCAGAAACCTCTCTTTATAAAAATGGCAAAATTGACGTGGCGCTTGAGGCACTCAAAGCAAGCGGCTATATCTATGAGCAGGATGGCGCGACGTGGCTCCGTTCGACAGACTTAGGCGATGACAAGGACCGCGTTTTGATCAAGCAGGATGGTTCCTATACGTACTTGACACCGGATATTGCCTATCACAAGGACAAGATGGAGCGCGGCTTTGAAAAGTTGATTAACATCTGGGGTGCAGACCACCATGGTTATATCCCTCGGATGAAAGCGGCGATTCAGGCGCTCGGGTATGACCGCGAGGCGTTAGAGGTCGAGATCATTCAACTCGTTCACTTGTATAAAAATGGCGAGAAGATGAAGATGAGCAAACGGACAGGAAAAGCCGTCACAATGCGTGATTTGGTTGATGAGGTCGGCCTCGATGCGACCCGTTACTTCTTTGCGATGCGCAGCTCGGATACGCATCTTGATTTTGATTTGGATTTAGCGGTATCGCAGTCGAATGAAAATCCAGTTTATTATGCGCAGTATGCCCATGCGAGGATTTGCAGCATTTTGCGTGCCGGCGAAGAACAGGGCATTAAGATAGATTCTGGTGCAGATTTTTCATTGGTAGGGTCTGAAAAGGAAATCGATTTGTTGAAAAAGCTGGGCGAATTCCCTGCTGCTGTAGCGGAAGCTGCATTGAAGCGTGTGCCGCACCGCATCACGAATTATATTTTTGAATTAGCGTCCGCCTTCCACAGCTTTTACAATGCCGATAAGGTACTGGACCTCGAGCAGCAAGAACGCAGTAAGGCGCGCCTCGCACTTGTGAAGGCCGTAAAGATTACGTTAAAAAATGCATTGGCGTTGATCGGGGTTGCGGCGCCAGAAAAAATGTAACTGTTGGTGGCACTCTCATTGGAATGAGGGTGTCTTTTTTTGAGGTGACCGATAAATAGATAACTCCTTTTATTTTTCCAAAAAAGTGAATATCCTCCTTAAAAAAACAAATATTAATAGAGTATTTTAGCAAGTGAGGAGTGAACCGAACGCATGAATGTTGGAAGAGCGAAGGAAATTGCCGATTCGGCGGATATGATTAATGTGACCTATGAGGGGACGCAGGTCATCATCCAGCATGTGGATGAAATGACAAAAATGGCGCGGATCTATTCACGGCAGGATCCGGAGAATGAACGAGAAGTCCCTGTTTTAAATCTGATTGAAGAGTAAAAGTCTCCGATGCGACCCGGAGACTTTTTTTATTTGGGCAAGGAATAGTATCGCCTTATTTCACCTTAATCGCCCCGCCGCTAACACGCTTAAACTCCCGTAGTTTACTTAAGTCCTCCACCAACATCAGGGCAGCTTGGTCCTTCGCTTTGGCCTCAATCATAAAATCAACATCCTGATCAAACTCTTTTAAAATCTTCAAAAACGGCATAACAAACTCAGGATCGACGAAATCGGCATGGGAGCGGAATTCCTTCTCGGACTTCGGCGAGGAAATATGAATTTTTGGCACAATCGGTTTATGCGACCAAGTTTGAAAAATGCGCGGCAGCAAGTCCACAAGCGGCGCTTCGCATAGGTTCGCCATATGGTGATGATAATCAAACACAAATGGAATTCCCTCTTTTTCACAAACCGATAGTGTCTCCTCAGCCGTATACGTTTTATCGTCATTTTCTAACGTCATCACTTGTTTAATAGGAGTGGGCAGCGTCGTTAAATTTTCATGAAACCGGGCCAGTGCCTGTTGTTTATCTCCGTACGCCCCGCCAATATGGATATTAATCAGACCCACGTCTTCAAGCCCCATAGCTTCAAACATTTGATAATGGTATGTCATGTCTACGACAGCATTTTCGGTAATCTTCGCTTTCGGTGAGGTGAAAAGCGTAAATTGATTTGGATGAAAGCTGACTCGGAGCCGCTTTTTCTGTACAATCGCCCCAATCTCCTGCCACTCGCTTCTGAACGGCGAAATAAAGTCCCAGCGTATTTCCGGGTGGGTGGCAAGCGGAACGATAGAGCTTGAAAAACGGTACAGCTCCAGCTCATGGGCAATATTGTAGTATAGCATGCGGAGGGTGTGGTTTAGGTTTTGCTTTGTCACCTCGAACAATTTTTCCTCGCGCTCCTCTACACCCATTTGCTGATACCTCGTAAAGGTGAGCGTCTTGGCAGGGGAGGCATCCCACAGGCTGATCGCATGAGCCACATAGCCGAAACGAATTTTCATTTGCGAAAACTCCATTCTTTTATAAAGGTTCTTTTCGTAAACTATGTTGCTTTTGGAATTTATTAAGGGTTATTTACAAAGTTTCTAGGCAATTTTCGCAAATGTTCTTACGAAAGATGCTACGAAGAATTAAGATATACGGGTTGATGAACTTATACGAAAAACAACAATCTTTGCGAAAATGCCTTTATAAAAAATAAGCAATCGCACAAGCAATGCTTTCTTTTACTTTCCTGAAAAAAGAGCCATGATTGAGGTCTGTTAATGACAACGGCTCGGAATCAGCGATGTCCTTTTTTAGAACTGCCCGCAAGCGTTCAATAAAGGCGGGATCATACAGATAGCAATTGATTTCTTTGTTTAAAAAGAAACTGCGTTGGTCGAAGTTAGCGGTGCCGATGTCACAGATTTTGTCATCGATGACGATTGTTTTGGCATGATAAAAACCATTTTTATATTGAAAAATCTCCGCCCCTTTATGAAGAAGCCTGCGTAAATAGCGGTACGAAGCTTCCTGAACAAGGATATGGTCAGAAGTATAGGGAACCACAACCGTAATGCTCACGCCGCGGCGTGCCGCCCCCAGCAGCTCGGCAAAAACCTTCCGGCTTGGAATAAAATAGGGCGAACCAATAATAATGGAACTGGCGGACTTACGGATCAAACGAATAAACCAATCCTCCAGATGACCTGCTTCCGTCGGCACAAACTGGTGACGGACCTCACCTTTCAGCAGTTTAGGAAAGTAATGCTCTGAACGCTGCAAATCCTCCCCAGCATACTCCTTCCAATCCATTAAAAACTCACTCTGCAAAAAATCGACGCTCTCGCCGGTTATTTTTAAATGATAATCTCGCCAGGGGCTCAGCTTGGGATCGCCATCAATATACTCCTCGCCAATATTAAACCCGCCAAGATAACCAATTTCCCCATCAATAATTGAAATCTTGCGGTGATTCCGAACCTGTGAGGAGTAAAACAGAAAGGGAAGCTTAATCCGGTTGCTAAAGGCAAAATGTATGCCTGCTGCCCGCAAATCCTGGACGATCTTCTTCTTGACTTTCCAGCTGCCGAGCCGGTCGACGAGCAGCCGGACTTCCACCCCTTGACGCGCTTTTTCTTTTAACAGCGAGAAAAATTCCTGGCCAAACGTATCGTCCTTCACAATATAAAACAAGACATGAATATGCTTTTTTGCCTGGCGGATTTCGGCGAAATAATCGAGGAACAGTTCCTTGCCATGAGTGAAAATCTCAAAATTCCCATGAAGAATGGCCGTTTCGGTATCGCGGGATATTGAAAGATGTTTCCTTCGGCCTAATTTAAAATCTAAAACCATCCAAAGAATGATCAGCCCAATCAAAATAAGTGCAAATTGCATGTGGAATCGTTCCTCCAATCCGTCTTGTTAGTTTTTCCCAAGGCCATGATTTCTATAAGTCGAACGATTCTTTCAAAAAACTGGTTGACTGAATGCTCATTCATAATATAATAGAGTTAAATAGGATTCAGAAAATTATTTATTTTCAACAACTTATAAAACATACAACGAAAGGGGCGTTTTATGTGAATGGTTTATTATGGCTTAACCTGATTGCATTCTTAGTTGTAACCGCTTACGCGATCAGCTTGTTCGTTTACGTCGTCAAAACGCGGATTGAATTCATCAGGCTTGGCAAAAAAGTCGAGTTTGACAAAAATGTCAAAGAGCGTCTGCAAAAAATTTGGGTCAATGTTTTTGGACAGAAAAAGCTTTTAAAGGACAAAAAGAGTGGTGCCATCCACGTCATGTTCTTTTACGGCTTTATTCTCGTTCAATTCGGTGCGATTGATTTCATTTGGAAGGGACTTGCCCCAGGCTCACACCTGCCGCTAGGTCCGCTTTATGCAGGGTTTACATTTTTCCAAGAGATTGTCACTTTAATGATTTTAGTTGCGGTTATCTGGGCTTTCCACCGCCGCTATGTTGAAAAACTTGTTCGGTTGAAGCGCAATTTTAAATCAGGCCTTGTCTTATTATTTATCGGCGGCTTGATGGTTTCTGTTTTAATCGGAAATGGAATGGGCATTATCTGGCACGGCGATGAAACATCTTGGACAGAGCCAGTCGCTTCTGTGATTTCGGTTATCTTTTCAGGCATTGGTGAAACCGCATCCATTGTGATCTTCTATATTGCATGGTGGGCTCATCTTTTGTTCTTGTTAACCTTCTTAGTTTACGTACCGCAGTCAAAGCACGCGCACTTAATCGCAGGACCGGCGAACGTGTATTTTAACCGTTTAGAAAAACCAGGCAAGCTGAAAAAAGTTGATTTTGAAGATGAATCCCAAGAATCCTTCGGGGTAGGAAAAATTGAAGACTTCACGCAGCACCAAATGATCGATTTTTATGCCTGCGTAGAGTGCGGACGCTGTACCAACATGTGTCCGGCTACTGGCACAGGAAAAATGCTGTCGCCAATGGATTTAATTGTGAAAATGCGTGACCATTTAACCTTCCACGGCGCCGCAGTAACGCAAAAGCAGCCATGGGTGCCAACCTTTGCTTTTAGCGGTACAAAAGGAAACCAAATTGCTTTGGCTGCGAGCGGACAAGGTGCACAAGAGTCAGCAGCAGCACTTGCTTACAGTCCAAGCCTGATTGGCGATGTCATTACCGAAGAAGAAATTTGGGCTTGTACAACATGCCGTAACTGTGAAGATCAGTGTCCTGTTATGAACGAGCATGTTGATAAAATTATTGACCTTCGCCGTTATTTAGTTTTAACAGAAGGCAAAATGGATGCCGACGCACAGCGTGCGATGACCAATATCGAACGCCAGGGCAACCCTTGGGGCTTAAACCGTAAAGAGCGCGAAAACTGGCGCGAAGTCCGCGAGGATGTTCATATTCCAACTGTGAAGGAAATGAACAAGGCTGGCGAAGAGTTCGAATACCTTTTCTGGGTTGGTTCCATGGGCTCTTACGACAACCGCAGCCAAAAGATTGCTTTGTCATTTGCGAAGCTGTTGAACGAAGCCGGCGTGAAGTTTGCTATCTTAGGCAACAAAGAGAAAAACTCCGGCGATACACCGCGCCGTTTAGGGAACGAGTTCTTATTCCAGGACTTGGCGGCAAAAAATATCGAGGAATTTGAAAAGGCAGAGGTTAAGAAGATCGTAACGATTGACCCGCATGCCTACAATATTTTCAAAAATGAATACCCTGACTTTGGTTTGGAGGCAGAGGTTTATCACCATACGGAAGTTCTGTTTGAGCTTGTGAGGGATGGCCGCCTCGTACCGAAGAATGCGGTTAACGAAACCATTACGTTCCATGATTCTTGTTACTTAGGCCGTTACAATGACGTGTACGATGCCCCGCGTGAGATCCTGAAAGCCATTCCAGGTGTGAAGTTGGTGGAAATGGAGCGAAACCGCGAAAAAGGCATGTGCTGCGGCGCCGGCGGCGGTTTGATGTGGATGGAGGAAGAAACAGGAAACCGTATCAACGTAGCAAGAACGGAGCAGGCGCTTGAAGTCAATCCATCCGTTATCAGTTCGGGCTGTCCATACTGCTTAACGATGATTACCGACGGAACGAAGGCAAAGGAAGTGGAAGAAAAGGTGTCCACATATGATGTTGCCGAACTTTTAGAAAAAGCAGTCTGTGGTGAATTAAAAGCATCTTAAGAAATTTTAACATGTTGATTGGAGCGGAAGGCACGAGACCTGTGGGGTCTCTCCGACCCGCCCTAAGGTGCGCGAAGTACCTGGAGCGGAAATCAACATCGCTATTGAATATATGGTAGAGGTTGAGTATTTTCGTGAATTCATAAAATTTTAGGAATTTTGCGTAAAAATATTTCAACTTCTACTATTTTTTATGTAAAATAGAATATAGAGTAAAACGCTTACATTTCCTTTTTTTAATCAACGCATTGATGCGTTAATTTTTTAATTTATCATTGAGCGAGCGTTCAGTCACTTTGTTGAAGGGGTATTTAATAAACATAAAAGGGAGAGTGTTTTGAATGGGGAAAACGGTTATTTTAAGCGGAGTTAGAACGCCATTTGGAAAATTCGCAGGTTCCTTGAGCAGCTTCACGGCATCAGAGCTTGGAGGAATCGCAGTAAAGGAAGCTTTAGTGCGGGCCGATGTGAAATCCGAAGAGGTTCAGGAAGTCATCCTTGGAACGGTTTTACAAGGAGGGCAGGGGCAAATTCCATCTCGTCAGGCTGCAAGACATGCCGGATTGCCATGGGAAGTGAAAACAGAAACGATTAATAAGGTTTGTGCTTCCGGAATGCGGAGCGTGACTTTGGCGGACCAAATCATCCGCGCCGGCGATGAGGAAGTCATTGTTGCAGGCGGCATGGAATCGATGAGCAATGCGCCTTACATTTTGCCAAAAGCAAGATGGGGACTGCGCATGGGGGATGCATCTGTAAATGATTTAATGATCCATGACGGCCTAAGCTGCAGCTTTACAGGTGTTCACATGGGCACATACGGAAATTCGACAGCAGCAGAGATGGAGATTTCCCGAGAGGCTCAGGATGAGTGGGCATTGAGAAGCCATGAACGAGCGATTGCCGCGATCGAAGGCGGGAAATTTGCTGAAGAAATCGTTAAGGTGGAAGTGCCGCAGCGAAAAGGGGCGCCGGTTGTAGTTGAGCATGATGAAGCACCTCGGAAGGATACTTCTCTTGAACGGCTAGGCAAGCTTGCTCCAGCATTTAATTCAACGGGCACGATTACAGCGGGAAATGCGCCGGGTGTCAATGACGGTGCGGCTGCCCTTGTGTTGATGAGTGAAGAGCGGGCTGCACTTGAAGGCCGTACAGCGGAGGCGGTCATTTTGGGGCATGCTGCGATTGCCGTAGAAGCGAAGGACTTCCCGCAGACACCAGGCCTTGTCATCAATGAAATTTTACGAAAAACAGGCCGAAGCTTAGAGGAAATCGACTTATTTGAAATTAATGAAGCCTTTGCAGCGGTCGCATTAGCGAGCAGCCAAATTGCCGGTCTTGATCCGGAAAAGATCAATGTTAACGGCGGTGCGGTTGCCCTTGGACATCCGATTGGGGCTAGCGGCGCACGCATTATTATCACGTTGATGCATGAATTGAAGCGTCAAGGCGGCGGAATCGGGATTGCTGCGATTTGCTCCGGCGGTGGCCAGGGTGATGCGGTGATGATTGAGGTGCCGAAGCGGTAATTTGACGGGTTGGGTTTTCCATAAATTGTCTAAATGGACAATAAGGTTTAAAAAATAGACAAAGCACCCGAAAAAATAGACAAAGGCTATTAAATAATAGACAAAGTGCCAGAAAAAATAGACAAAACACTCGAATAAATAGACAAAACCATTTTTGGATAAAAAACAGGGGCTGCGGCCCCCCATTTGGAGGGGAAAACATGAAGGTTTCTAAAGTAATGGTAATCGGAGCAGGACAAATGGGCTCCGGAATCGCCCAAGTATGCGCTCAAGCAGGCTACAACGTCGTATTAAATGATCTTAAATCTGAATTCGTTGAACGCGGATTAGGTATTATTAACAAAAATCTATCCCGCAACGTGGACAAAGGGCGAATGACAGATGAACAAAAGCAAGAAGTGCTGGCGAGACTCACAGTCTCAACTGACCTTCAGGATGCAGCCGAAGTGGATCTTGTCATTGAAGCAGCTGTTGAAAACATGGATATCAAGACGAAAATTTTCGCACAGTTAGATGAAATTGCTCCAGCACATACGATTTTAGCAAGCAATACTTCCTCGCTTCCGATTACGGAAATTGCAGCGGCAACAAAGCGTCCGGAAAAGGTCATCGGCATGCACTTCATGAATCCAGTCCCGGTGATGAAGCTGGTTGAAATTATTCGCGGGTTAGCGACAGCAGATGAAGTATACCAAGTGATTGAAGATATGACGAAAACGCTCGGCAAGGTGCCGGTTGAAGTCAATGATTTCCCAGGATTTATCTCCAACCGTATCCTTTTGCCAATGATCAATGAAGCGATTTATGCCCTGTACGAGGGTGTTGCTACAAAAGAAGCAATCGACGAAGTGATGAAACTCGGCATGAATCACCCGATGGGTCCTCTAACCTTGGCTGATTTTATCGGCTTAGATACATGCCTATACATTATGGAAACGCTTCAGGATGGCCTTGGTGACGACAAATACCGTCCATGTCCACTCCTTCGAAAATATGTAAAAGCAGGCTGGCTCGGCAAGAAAACCGGCCGAGGGTTTTACACATACGAATAGAGTAGGAGAATCGTGCCGCAGTTTTAACACGAACGAATAACAGATTAATAAATAATTTAAGCCCAGTTCCATTCTATTTTTCGAAAAAGGGGATGCTTGATGATGAATACTGCCACTTTAGATTCTCCAAAAGGAGAAATCAGCATGAATCTAACATTCACAGAAGAACAAGAAATGATGCGAAAAATGGTCCGCGATTTTGCCGAAAACGAAATTGCTCCATTTATTGAAAAAATGGAAAAGGGTGAGTTTCCGCGGGAAATTCTTCGCAAAATGGGGGAACTGGGCCTAATGGGAATTCCGGTTCCAGAAACATACGGCGGCGCTGAGATGGATTTCACTTCTTATATCATCGCCATTAATGAGCTATCCAAAGTAAGCGCCACCATCGGCGTTATCCTATCCGTGCATACCTCCGTCGGTACCAATCCGATTCTTTACTTCGGAACCGAGGAACAGAAGCAAAAATATTTGCCAAAGATGGCATCTGGTGAGTATCTTGGGGCATTTTGCTTAACGGAAGCGAGCTCTGGATCGGATGCTGCCAGCTTGAAATCGCGTGCGGTTCGAAGCGGCGATCATTATGTGATCAACGGATCGAAGGTGTTTATCACAAATGGCGGCGAAGCCGATGTCTATATTGTGTTTGCGAAAACTAACCCGGAGTTAGGCAGCAAAGGTATTTCCGCGTTTATTGTGGAAAAGGGGACACCTGGCCTCGTAATCGGCAAGGATGAAAAGAAAATGGGCTTGCATGGCTCAAGAACGGTCCAGCTGACGTTTGAGGATATGAGGGTGCCGGCCGAGAACCTTCTTGGTGCGGAAGGCGACGGCTTTAAAATCGCGATGGCCAACCTCGACGTTGGCCGCATCGGGATTGCCGCCCAGGCACTTGGAATCGCTGAGGCCGCACTGTCGGCCGCAACCGCCTATGCGATGGACCGCCAGCAGTTCGGCAAACCGATTGCTTCCCAGCAGGGGATTGGTTTTAAGCTGGCCGATATGGCAACTAGTGTGGAAGCGGCGAAACTATTAGTCTATCGTGCAGCTGATTTGCGTGGGCGCGGTGTGAAGTGCGGTTTGGAAGCTTCGATGGCGAAGCTTTATGCGTCGCGGACGGCGGTAGAGGTTGCGACCGAAGCCATCCAGGTTTTCGGCGGCTATGGATATACAGAGGATTACCCAGTTGAACGGTATTTCCGCGATGCGAAAATTACGGAGATTTATGAGGGTACGAGTGAGATCCAGCGGATTGTCATTAGTAAGAGTCTGTAGGTTTTATAAAATTATCCAACGTATGTTGATAACTTTCGAAAAGATGTCGTAAGCGGCAGAAATTATGTATTAAGTTCCAAAAAATAAGTAGTAAGTTTCTTTTTGTAGAATGTGGTCTCAAAATTGTAGAAACCAACCTGAATTTTGAAGAATACCCACCAAAAATTGTAGAATTCAACCTAAATTTTGTAGAATACCCAATAAAATTCGTAGAAAGTTTAAAGGAGGACTTCATAAATGAACTTCAAACTATCCGAAGAACATGAAATGATTCGTAAAATGGTTCGTGATTTCGCGCGTAACGAGGTGGCGCCTACCGCTGCAGAACGTGATGAGGACGAACGCTTTGATCGTGAAATTTTTGACAAAATGGCGGAGCTTGGCTTAACAGGAATTCCGTGGCCGGAAGAGTACGGCGGCATTGGCAGCGACTACTTAGCATACTGCATCGCAGTAGAAGAGCTTTCCCGGGTTGACGCATCAGTAGGTGTAACTCTTTCTGCCCACACTTCACTTGCAGGCTGGCCAATTTACAAATTTGGTTCGGAAGAACAAAAGCAAACCTACCTACGACCAATGGCAGAAGGAAGCAAAATCGGCGCTTACGGCTTAACTGAGCCAGGCAGCGGTTCCGATGCAGGCGGCATGAGAACGACAGCGCGTCTTGAGGACGGCCATTACGTTCTAAACGGATCCAAAATTTTTATTACCAACGGCGGCATCGCGGACATCTATGTTGTATTTGCCTTAACCGATCCATCCAACAGACAAAAAGGCACCACTGCGTTCATCGTTGAAAAAGATTTCCTAGGCTTCTCTGTAGGCAAAAAAGAAAAGAAACTAGGCATTCGGTCATCACCAACAACTGAAATTATTTTTGAAGATTGCCGTGTTCCAGTTGCCAACCGTCTTGGCGAAGAGGGCGAAGGCTTCAAAATTGCGATGATGACGCTTGATGGCGGACGCAACGGCATCGCGGCGCAAGCGGTGGGAATTGCCCAAGGCGCTCTAGACGCTGCTGTTGACTATGCAAAAGAACGCCAACAGTTCGGCAAGCCAATCGCGGCCAACCAAGGCATCAGCTTCAAGCTTGCTGACATGGCAACAGGCATCGAAGCTTCAAGACTATTAACCTATCAAGCGGCATGGCTCGAGTCAAACGGCCTCCCATACGGAAAAGAGTCGGCGATGTCGAAGCTTCTTGCTGGCGACACAGCGATGAAGGTAACAACAGAAGCCGTTCAAGTGTTTGGCGGCTACGGTTATACAAAGGATTATCCAGTTGAGAGATTCATGCGCGATGCAAAAATTACGCAAATTTACGAAGGCACTCAGGAAATCCAGCGCCTCGTTATTTCTAGAATGATTACAAAATAAAACGAAAAGCGGAAGCGCCTTGCTCAGGGGCGACAAGCATAAGACGAGCCGGCGTGAAGGTTGCTTTTTAACCTTCTCGACGGATTGGCTTAGACCAAAGAGCCCCTAGGCGCTGGAGCTAGACAAAGGTAGGAAAAAGCGATGAAAAAGCGGGAGGTTCAGGCCTCGGTCAAGGATGAGCGCCTTGTTCAAAAGAGGCGCGATCAAATGATCAAAGGGGCCGTAGCACTTTTTAAACAAAAGGGGTTTCACCGGACGACGACAAGGGAAATTGCCAAAGCGGCCGGCTTCAGCATTGGGACGCTATATGAATACATCCGCACAAAGGAAGATGTGTTATATCTTGTCTGCGATAGCATCTATGACCAGGTCAGCGAACGTCTCGAACAGGATTTGTCTGTGAAAAAGGGGACATTGGAGAGCCTAAAGCTCGGCATTGCAAACTTTTTTCATGTAATGGATGAAATGCAGTCCGAAGTGCTCGTCATGTATCAGGAAGTCAAATCGCTTTCAAAAGACGCTCTTCCATATGTGTTGAAAAAAGAAGAAGCCATGGTGGCCATGTTTGAAAACTTGCTTTCCCGCTGCATCGAGAACGGGGAGCTTGAGTTAACCGAACAGCAGGCCAAAATCATTGCCCATAATATTTTTGTCCAGGGGCAAATGTGGGGCTTCCGCCGCTGGGCATTACGAAAATTATTTACATTAGACGAATATATCGAGCTGCAAACTGAACAATTGCTGTCTGGATTGCGCCAATTCCAGCCGCAAAGAAAAGGCTAATTTTTAGGTTGTGGTAAAGATTTGAAAAATCAACAGCCAATTTAAAAAAGGGGGAACCCAAGCGTGAAAACAACGAGTAAATACCAGCCGAAGCATCATATCCGTTTTGTCACAGCATCCAGCCTTTTTGACGGCCACGATGCTTCCATCAATATAATGCGTCGAATCCTCCAGTCAAGCGGGGCCGAAGTCATCCACCTTGGCCATAACCGCTCGGTCGAGGAGGTCGTGAACGCTGCGATTCAAGAGGACGCCCAAGGAATCGCGATTTCTTCCTACCAAGGCGGACACGTGGAATATTTTAAATACATGTATGACTTATTAAAAGAAAAAGGCGCACCGCACATCCGTATATACGGGGGCGGGGGCGGCGTAATTATCCCTCGGGAAATAAATGAGCTTCATGAGTACGGAATTGCCTGGATTTTCTCACCTGAAGACGGCCGCACCCTCGGCCTTCAGGGTATGATTGACCGGATGATTGAGGAGTGTGATTTTTCAACGGTCACGGACAATATCAGCGAGCAAATCGAAAAACTTCCTTCAGGGGATGTTAACGCTATTGCTAAGATGATAACAGTGGCAGAGCTTCATGTCGATAAAAGGAACGAGGCGGCGGCTACAGCCGAAGAAGTGCTCGAACAAGTGAAGTCACTTGAGAAGGGAATTCCAGTGATTGGTATCACCGGAACGGGCGGTGCTGGAAAAAGTTCGTTAACCGACGAATTGATCCGCCGTTTTATCAATGAGTTGCCTGATAAAAAAGTAGCGATCCTTTCGGTTGACCCAACAAAGCAAAAAACAGGCGGTGCGCTTCTTGGCGACCGTATCCGCATGAATGCAATTTTTTCACCGAATGTATACATGCGCAGCCTTGCGACAAGACATTCGAAAAACGAGCTGTCACTCGCGATTAAAGATGCTGTTGCCGTGACAAAGGCGGCGGGTTTTGACCTTGTCATCGTGGAAACAAGCGGAATCGGACAGGGCGATGCCGAAATCACCGAAATCTGTGATGTATCGCTATATGTAATGACTTCAGAATTCGGGGCACCGTCCCAGCTTGAAAAAATTGATATGATCGACTTCGCCGACTTGATCGTCATCAATAAATTCGAGCGTAAGGGTTCAGAGGACGCAAAGCGCCAGGTGCAAAAGCAATATCAGCGCAGCCATATGCTGTTTGAAAAAGACCCTTCAGAAATGCCAGTGTACGGTACGATTGCCAGCCAGTTCAATGATCATGGCACAAACGCTTTGTTTGCCGCGTTAATTGAAAAAATTAATGAAAAAATGGACACCGATTGGGTGACATCTTTTAATAAGAATGCCGTTGTGGAAAAGCAAAACGTGATTATTCCAACGGACCGCCGCTATTATTTACGTGAAATCTCGGAAACAGTGCGCGGCTATCATAAGAAGGCCGAAGAGCAGGCCAATATTGCCAGGAAATTATTCCAGCTTGAGGGTGCGATTGAAGCAGTCCAAGAGCCTGGAGTAATTGCGGCACTCGAAGCCGTCAAAGCGGAAACAGAAGCGAAATTAACCCCGGAATCGAAGAAAATCTTAGACAGCTGGGAAGATACCAAAAAAGCGTATTCCGGAGATAAATTTGTCACCAGAATCCGCGATAAAGAAATTATTACAATTTTAAAAACAAAGAGCTTATCAGGAATCGATATTCCAAAAGTGGCGCTGCCAAAATTCAAGGATTACGGCGAAATTCTCCGCTGGGTCTATCAGGAAAACGTACCGGGTTCATTCCCATATACGGCAGGTGTTTTCCCTTTCAAGCGTGAAGG
This sequence comes from Neobacillus sp. DZ-9, assembly GCF_059587065.1. NCBI lineage: Bacteria > Bacillati > Bacillota > Bacilli > Caryophanales > Bacillaceae > Neobacillus > Neobacillus sp. DZ-9. Next base: position 180,326 of record NZ_JCAIOL010000007.1, on the reverse strand, counting down.
GGAAGATCCAAAACGCCAGTTTGCCGGAGAAGGCACACCGGAAAGAACGAACCGCCGTTTCCACTATTTATCGAAGGACGACGATGCGAAGCGCCTAAGTACAGCATTTGATTCCGTTACTTTGTATGGCGAAGACCCTGACTACCGTCCTGATATTTACGGAAAAGTCGGCGAAAGCGGAGTCAGTGTTTGTACGTTGGACGACATGAAAAAGCTCTATGACGGCTTTGATCTTTGCCACCCATCGACTTCGGTTTCGATGACAATCAATGGACCGGCACCGATCATTTTAGCGATGTTCATGAATACAGCCATTGATCAGCAGGTGAAGCGGAAAGAAGCGGAGTTAGGCCGTGTGTTGACGGTGGAAGAATTCGCCGAAGTTCGCGCCTATACATTAAGGACTGTCCGCGGTACGGTGCAGGCCGACATTTTAAAAGAAGACCAAGGCCAGAACACCTGTATTTTTTCAACAGAGTTTGCCCTAAGAATGATGGGGGATATCCAGCAATATTTCATTGACCAGCAGGTGCGCAACTACTATTCCGTTTCCATTTCCGGCTATCACATTGCTGAAGCGGGCGCGAATCCGATTTCGCAATTGGCCTTCACGCTGTCAAACGGCTTCACTTATGTCGAGTATTACCTAAGCCGCGGCATGAAAATTGATGACTTTGCGCCGAACTTATCATTCTTTTTCAGCAACGGCTTAGATCCGGAATATACCGTTATCGGCCGTGTGGCCCGCCGCATTTGGGCAACGGTGATGCGCGATAAGTATGGTGCAAACGAACGGAGCCAAAAGCTGAAGTACCATGTTCAGACATCCGGCCGCTCGCTGCATGCTCAGGAGATCGACTTTAATGATATCCGAACCACCCTGCAGGCATTAATGGCGCTGCACGATAACTGTAATTCGCTTCATACCAATGCTTATGATGAGGCAATTACGACACCAACCGAGGAATCAGTAAGACGGGCAATGGCGATTCAAATGATCATTACAAATGAGCACGGCTTAACGAAAAATGAAAATCCGCTTCAGGGCTCGTTCATCGCGGAAGAGCTCACGGAACTTGTCGAAGAAGCTGTTTTACAAGAATTTGAACGCTTGAATGACCGCGGCGGTGTGCTTGGTTCAATGGAGACCCAGTACCAGCGCGGCAAGATTCAAGATGAATCGATGTATTATGAAATGAAAAAGCATACCGGTGAACTGCCAATTATTGGGGTTAATACGTATTTAAATCCGAATCCTCCGTCCGAGGAAGATGTTAACAATATGGAATTGGCCCGTGCTACAACCGAGGAAAAAGAGCTGCAGATTCATAATTTGCGCGCGTTCCAGGAAAGCCACAAAGGCGAAGCAGCGGCGTCGCTGAAACGCTTGAAGGAAGCGGCCGTCAATAATGGCAACATTTTTGCCGAACTGATGGAAACCGTCAAAGTGGCCAGCCTTGGCCAAATTACCCGCGCCCTTTACGAAGTCGGCGGGCAGTACCGAAGAAATATGTAAGCAATGTTGAGTGTCAGGCACCATGTGAGAATTTCACATGGTGCCTGACACCGTTGTTTTAAAAAAAAGATTTTTCTTATATAATCTAACTAGTGGACAAACTTTGAGGATCTTGGCAGGTGTGAATATGAAGCTACGTACGATGATCATTATTTTAATCATTTTTGCCTGGCCATTATATTATCTGTATGAGCGTCAGTTAGGCGCCGTCTCATTCCTGCTTTTAGCGATCTTCTTTCTCGTTATTTCGATTAAAGAATTAAAAAAATTCAACAAAAAGGACGATTAGCAGGAAAAAATCAAGGGATTGGTCAGCTAGAACTAGCATAAACGATAAGAATTTGTTTATAATGAAGAATATGCAAAATGGGAGAAATGCCCTTATCACTCTTTTTAGAGTGTTAAATAGAGAAAGGAAGTGCCAATATTGAGTTTAGCACAATACTCAAAAGAGGAATTACAAGAGTTATCCCTCATTGAAATGGCTTACGAATTTTTAAAAAATAGCAAGCAACCAATCTCCTTCAATGAATTGATCAATGCAATTACACAGGCTGCTGAGCTTTCTGAATCAGAAGTTCGCACGCGGCTGGCACAATTTTATACAGACATGAATATAGATGGCCGTTTCCTCTCATTAGGCGATAACCGCTGGGGACTTCGCGTTTGGTATCCGGTTGATACAGCGGAAGAAGAAGTTGTGAACACAGTGAAAACGAAGAAGAAAAAGGCGAAGAAAGTCGTCGATGAAGAGGATCTTGACGATTTCGATGAAGTTGATGATGAAGATTATGATGACGTCGATGAATTTGACGACGAAGATGATCTCCTTGATGATGACGATTCCTTCGATGAACTTGATGAGGTCGACGACGAGTTTGACGATGACGATGAGGATGTCATTGAAGACGAAGAAGAAGAATTCGAGCTTGACGACGAAGATGATCTCGATGACGATGATGATGATGATGAGGCCGAATTAGACGAAGAAGAAGACGAAAACTTGTAATTTTTACCCGGATATTCGGCTTGACTTTTCATTCGTGCCCTTGTATTATCTTTTTTGGGCTCCTTAAAAAAGGACGATACATTATTTACTTACAATGCGCTCCCTTACCAATGCGTAAGCGGAGCGTTTTTATTTTTGTCCAGCTACAGCGCCTAGGGGCTCGATGGTCTACAGACAATCCGTCGAGAAGGTTAAAAGGCAACCTTCCCGCCGGCTCGTCTTATGCTTGTCGCCTTGATCAAGGCGCTTCCGCTTTTTTGCGCAAAAACTCCGTTGGAATGGAGTTTTTTCGTTTGAAAATTTTTTGCAAAACTCCCATTAACAATCCGAATAATGTACAAACTGTATACGAGGGGGAATATTTAATGACAAAATATATTTTTGTAACAGGTGGTGTCGTTTCATCACTTGGAAAGGGAATTACAGCGGCATCCTTAGGGCGCTTATTGAAAAATCGGGGGTTAAATGTAACGATTCAAAAATTTGACCCATACATTAACGTTGACCCAGGAACCATGAGCCCTTATCAGCATGGTGAGGTATTCGTAACCGGTGACGGTGCCGAAACAGATTTGGACTTAGGCCACTATGAGCGTTTTATCGACATTAACTTAAACAAATATTCTAACGTAACAACTGGTAAAATCTATTCAACGGTTTTACGCAAAGAGCGCCGCGGTGAGTATTTGGGAGCTACCGTACAGGTTATTCCACATATTACTAATGAAATTAAGGAGCGCTGCTTCCGTGCCGGCAACGAAACGAATGCCGATGTAGTCATAACGGAAATCGGCGGAACAGTGGGCGACATTGAATCACTGCCGTTTTTAGAAGCGATTCGCCAAATCAAGAGTGATATTGGCAGCGAAAACGTAATGTACATCCACTGTACGTTGATTCCGTATATCAAGGCGGCCGGTGAAATGAAAACAAAGCCGACCCAGCACAGCGTCAAAGAGCTTCGCAGCCTTGGAATTCAGCCAAATATTATCGTCGTTCGTACGGAACTGCCGGTTTCACAGGACATGAAGGATAAACTAGCCTTGTTCTGTGATATCGATGCAAAAGCGGTGATTGAGTGCCGTGATGCTGACACGCTTTATTCGATTCCTATGGCTCTTCAAGAGCAAAATATGGACCAAATTGTTTGTGATCACTTGAAATTAGCGACTCCTGAAGCGGAAATGACCGAGTGGAAAGCACTAGTAGACCGAGTGCTGAATCTTTCAGGCAAAACACGTATCGGGCTTGTCGGAAAATATGTTGAGCTTCAGGATGCTTACATTTCCGTAGTGGAAGCCATGAAGCACGCCGGATATGCCTTTGATACCGACGTTGAAATTAAATGGATTAACTCTGAAGAGGTTACGCGTGAGAATGTCGCCGAGCTCCTTGGCGATGTCGATGGCGTCCTTGTTCCGGGCGGTTTCGGTGACCGTGGCATTGAAGGAAAAATCGAAGCGACTCGTTATGCGCGTGAGCAGAAGAAGCCATTCTTGGGCATTTGCTTAGGTATGCAGCTGGCGACGATTGAATTTGCCCGCAACGTGCTTGGGCTTAGTGATGCACATTCTGCGGAGTTTGTACCGGAGACAGCGCACCCAATCATCGACCTGCTTCCAGAGCAGAAAGATGTGGAGGATTTAGGCGGTACATTGCGCTTGGGTCTTTACCCTGCACGCTTGGTTGAAGGTACGAAGGCGATTGCTGCTTATGATGAAAAGGTGGTTTATGAGCGCCACCGCCACCGTTATGAGTTCAACAATCACTACCGTCAAGAAATGGAAGCTGCAGGCTTGGTGTTCTCAGGGACAAGCCCAGACGGCCGTTTAGTGGAAATCATCGAGCTGACTGACCACCCATGGTTCGTGGCATCCCAGTTCCATCCGGAGTTCGTCTCTAGACCAACCCGTCCACAGCCGTTGTTCCGTGACTTTATTAAAGCAACCATTCAAAAATAGGATTTTATGGACCAGTTTCCTTTGGGGGACTGGTCTTGTTTTTTGGATATAAATGTCTAATTGTTTAAAACGGTGAAAAAAATGTCCAAACACGTCTAAAAATTGTCCAATACTCCGAAAAAAATGTCCAAACCTGCCAATAAAATGTCCAAAACATAAAAAAAGGACCCACTTGGGCCCGTTTTTACTCCTCATATTCCGCCAAAATCTCATCAATCGTGAATTTTAAACCATGATACACGAACAAAGCAGCCATCGCCGAAGGATATCCGTACCGATTTCCTAAATCATCAGGAAGTAGTCCCTTTGTCAGCCGCAAATCAATATGAACGTCGGCCAGCGCATCCAAACCGCCCCCATCAACGACTGTCGATACTGCAACAAAAGGGATGCCTTTTTCCTGAAGCTGGCCCGCGAGTTCCACAGCGGCCTCATCATCGGACTGCCTTGTGAAAATCAGCACCCGATCGGACTCACTAACCTCCTCCACATTTGTTAAGCTTTTTGCCCCCTTAAGCGGCTCTGCACCCTCTAATGCCTCAAACTCAACAGATTTCATTTCTTTCGTGCCAAAAATAAAAATGGACTGCCCCTGTGCGAGCAGGCGGGCGCCATCTTCAAACGCAAATTCTTCTTTTTCCTCGAGTCTCTTAAATAACCCAGTTAATTGAGTAGTAAACATTTTTAACATGATAATCCTCCTTATCGCACCACTATTATAGACTTTTTTTAAAAATTCCACAAAATAACATTATTCTAGGCAAAATTTTTGCAGGAATTTTGCCTTAAAATGTAGAACTATAACAAGTGAGTGTTTAGGTGAAATTTACTAAAAATTAAGAATCTATCAAATCGGGAAGAGGTGGAAGTATGAAAGAGAAAATTTTAATCGTTGACGATCAATTTGGTATTCGCATTTTGCTAAATGAGGTGTTCCAAAAAGAAGGGTATCAAACATTCCAGGCGGCCAACGGAGTTCAGGCACTTGATATCGTAACTAAGCACGATCCTGATCTAGTCCTGTTGGATATGAAAATTCCGGGAATGGACGGAATCGAAATCTTGAAGCGAATGAAAGTCATCGACCCAGACATCCGAGTGATCATAATGACCGCCTACGGAGAATTGGATATGATTCAAGAAGCAAAAGACCTTGGTGCCATCACTCATTTTGCTAAGCCATTTGATATTGATGATATCCGTGCTGCGGTACGAAAGCACATTCCGCAAAAGGCAAACTAAAGTCATTTTTTTAAAAAAATAACGAGATTGAAAAAGACAAAAAGGCAGCGAAATTGCCTTTTTTTCATACAAAAGGTGTAAACAGGAAATTGTCTGCGCTTTCATTGTGACACTTTAAAAAACACTGTTAGATTAATGGCATTTCTACTTTTATTCTGATATGATACATATGAACTTTGACCGGTTGCTATCTTTTCAGATGGATACATATTCAATTCATTTAGGGAAAACATTTATATGAAAAGATATCGACCCAATTTAAGGAGGAATAGAAATGCCTTTAGTTTCCATGACAGAGATGCTTAACAAAGCAAAGGCGGAAGGCTACGCGGTTGGGCAATTTAACCTTAATAACTTAGAGTTTACCCAAGCGATTCTTCAAGCTGCCGAAGCAGAAAAATCACCGGTTATCCTTGGTGTGTCTGAAGGGGCTGCCCGTTATATGTCCGGCTTCAAAACCGTTGTTAAAATGGTAGAGGGCTTACTAGAAGATTTGAACGTTACGGTTCCGGTTGCGATTCACCTTGACCACGGTTCAAGCTTTGAAAAATGTAAAGAAGCGATTGATGCAGGCTTCACATCTGTTATGATTGATGCTTCCCACCACCCATTTGAAGAGAATATCGCTACGACTACAAAAGTGGTAGAATACGCTCATTCAAAAGGTGTTTCCGTTGAAGCAGAATTAGGAACAGTTGGCGGCCAAGAGGACGATGTGGTTGCTGACGGCGTTATCTATGCAGATCCTGAAGAGTGTAAAGAGCTAGTTACGCGTACAGGCATCGACTGCCTTGCACCAGCACTAGGTTCCGTACACGGTCCATACAAAGGTGAACCAAAGCTTGGTTACAAGGAAATGGAAGAAATCGGTCAAGCTACTGGTCTTCCACTTGTTCTTCATGGAGGAACAGGAATTCCAACAGCTGATATCCAAAAGTCAATTTCTTTAGGAACAGCGAAAATCAATGTTAATACAGAAAACCAAATCGCATCTGCGAAAGTGGTTCGTGAAGTATTAGCGGCAAAACCAAATGAATATGATCCACGTAAATACTTAGGCCCAGCTCGCGATGCCATTAAAGAAACCGTTTCTGGCAAAATGCGCGAATTCGGTTCTTCAGGCAGAGCGTAATACAAGAACGCCATCTATGGCCGTTTTTGTAGTTTGCCTCAATTGTGATAAAATGAAAACCGCTCTTATCTAAAGGGCGGTTTCAGTGTGTTCATCGTAAATTGAAAATTTAGTCGAAATTTGGAGGGAAAGACATGAGGTTTTTTATCGATACAGCGAATTTAGAAGAAATCCGTGAAGTACATGAGTTAGGGTTATTAGCAGGTGTAACAACGAATCCATCACTAGTTGCAAGAGAAAAAGACGTTTCTTTCCATGACCGTATTAAAGAAATTGCGGCGCTTGTTCCTGGTTCAGTCAGTGCGGAAGTTATCGCCCTTGATGCTGAAGGCATGATTAGAGAAGGAGAGGAACTAGCTGCGATTGCTCCAAATATTACGATTAAAGTTCCAATGACACCAGATGGATTAAAAGCATGTAATCATTTTTCAAAAAAAGGAATCACCACAAACGTAACATTGATTTTTAATGCAAACCAAGCATTGCTTGCTGCAAGAGCTGGTGCTACCTATGTTTCTCCGTTCCTCGGCAGATTGGATGATATCGGCCAAAACGGTTTAGAGCTTATTTCACAAATTTCCGAAATCTTTGCTGTTCATGGCATCGAATCCCAAATCATTGCTGCCTCCATCCGCAACCCAATCCATGTAACAGAAGCAGCATTAAGAGGCGCAGATATTGCGACAATTCCTTACAAAGTTCTAATTGGCTTGTTCCATCATCCATTAACAGATAAAGGGATTGAAGGCTTCCTAAAAGACTGGAATGCCCGGAACAACGCTTAACTAATCTGCAGTTTTTCCATTTTCGTACAAATTTTTTTATTATGGATACATGAAAATAAAATTTTAGTGTAAACTATAAGATAGACAAACTGTCGGAATTTGACTTTTTATGTTGGAAAAATATACCTAGAGCCTTGCGTCATCTTCAAGGCGTTTTTTTACAAACGGCTGTAAGCGCATTCGGAATAAGGCATGGCTTAGAAGGGAGTCGAAAATGGAAAAACTTAAAATTGCAGGCGGATATCCGCTGAAGGGAATGGTTCGCATCAGCGGAGCCAAAAATAGTGCCGTTGCCTTAATTCCCGCCACTATTTTAGCAGAATCACCAGTAACAATCGAAGGACTGCCGGAGATTTCGGACGTGGAAATCTTAAAGGATTTGCTCGAAGAAATCGGCGGCAAGGTTGAAATAACGAACGATGAAATGACAGTTGACCCATCGACGATGATTTCTATGCCGCTGCCAAACGGAAAAGTAAAAAAACTGCGCGCGTCCTATTATTTAATGGGAGCGATGCTCGGCCGCTTTAAAAAAGCCGTCATTGGTTTACCAGGTGGCTGCCATTTAGGGCCAAGACCGATTGACCAGCATATTAAAGGCTTCGAAGCACTTGGTGCGCAAATCACTAACGAACAAGGGGCGATCTATTTGCGTGCGGACGAGCTTCGCGGCGCACGGATTTATCTCGATGTCGTCAGTGTAGGTGCGACCATCAATATCATGCTTGCTGCCGTTCGGGCAAAAGGACGGACAATCATTGAAAATGCGGCAAAAGAACCGGAAATTATTGATGTCGCTACACTTTTAACGAATATGGGCGCGAAAATTAAAGGGGCCGGAACAGATGTGATCCGGATTGATGGCGTGGATACGCTTCATGGCTGCCGTCATACGATTATTCCTGACCGGATTGAAGCAGGTACCTATATGATTCTAGGAGCCGCCGTTGGAGAAGGCGTCCTCATCGACAATGTCATCCCGCAGCACTTAGAATCATTAATTGCCAAGCTACGCGAAATGGGCGTCTATATTGAATCAGGCGACGACCAGGTGTTTGTCGACGGCGGAGCTTCGAAGTTGAAGGCCGTTGATATCAAAACGCTTGTGTATCCTGGCTTTCCAACCGACCTGCAGCAGCCATTTACGACGCTGTTGACCAAAGCAACCGGTTCAAGCGTCGTCACCGATACAATTTATGGTGCCCGCTTTAAACATATTGATGAACTAAGAAGAATGAACGCCAATATTAAAGTAGAAGGCCGCTCGGCGATCATTAATGGGCCTATCCAGCTTCAAGGAGCAAAAGTGAAGGCGAGTGACCTCCGTGCTGGAGCAGCACTATTTATCGCCGGCCTCATGGCAGAAGGAATTACCGAAGTAACTGGCCTTGAACACATCGACCGCGGCTATAGCAATCTTGTTGAAAAATTGAATGGCCTCGGTGCGACGGTTTGGCGTGAAGCTTTAACAAAAGAAGAAGTTGAACAGTTAAAAAATACTTAATTTAAAGACAGAAAACGGGGGATGGAATTCATGGAAAGAAGTTTAACGATGGAACTTGTCCGCGTCACAGAAGGAGCAGCGCTGGCCTCTGCACGCTGGATGGGCCGCGGGAAAAAGGATGAAGCCGACGGTGCTGCTACATCCGCAATGCGCGATGTATTCGACACCGTTCCAATGAAAGGTACCGTTGTGATTGGTGAAGGGGAAATGGATGAAGCACCAATGCTCTACATCGGCGAAAAGCTCGGTACAGGCTATGGACCGCGTGTAGATGTCGCCGTTGACCCGCTTGAAGGCACCAATATTTTAGCGTCCGGCGGCTGGAATGCTTTGGCCGTTCTAGCGGTAGCGGATCATGGAAACCTTCTTCATGCTCCAGATATGTATATGGAAAAAATTGCTGTTGGCCCTGAAGCCGTTGGCTTAATTGATATCAATGCTTCTGTTTTGGACAACCTGAAAGCAGTGGCCAAAGCGAAAAACAAAGATATCCAGGATGTCGTGGCAACCGTATTGAATCGACCGCGCCATGAGCATATCATCGCTCAGCTTCGTGAAGCAGGCGCGCGGATTAAACTGATTAACGATGGCGACGTTGCAGGTGCCATCAATACCGCTTTCGACGATACCGGTGTTGATATTCTATTTGGTTCCGGCGGTGCACCAGAGGGAGTTATTTCGGCGGTAGCATTGAAATGTCTCGGTGGCGAAATCATGGGGAAACTTCTGCCGCAAAATGATGCCGAGCTTGAGCGCTGCATTAAAATGGGCTTAGATGTAAACCGTATTCTCCGCATGGAGGATCTCGTGAAAGGCGACGACGCTATTTTTACCGCTACAGGTGTAACTGACGGCGAATTATTGCGCGGCGTTCAATTCAAAGGCTCACATGCCTCGACACACTCGATTGTCATGCGTGCTAAATCCGGCACGGTCCGCTTTATCGAAGGCCGTCACAGCTTGAATAAGAAACCGAATTTAGTAATTAAATAATTAGAAAAGCGGAAGCGCCTTGACCAGGGAAAAAAGCAGTTCATTTTTTCCTAGGGGCGACAGGCATAAGACGAGCCGACGAGAAGGTTGTTTTTTAACCTTCTTGACGGATTGGCTTAGACCAAAGAGCCCCTAGGCGCTGCAGCTGGACATCAGTAATAGAAAAAGGGGAGACCAGCCAGCGGCTGATCTCCCAACTCCAATATCTCCAAGAGGGATTCCTTTCAGAAAAAATTTCCAACATTAGATCGAAGTAAATCTAGTTGATTATTTTTTTGCTCAGGGGGTAAAATAGATATTGTTTTTTATCTTGCATATTTTTCTGCAAATCTATTCATTTCAATTCTACTTCTATTTCATTTCCTCTAATTTCTTAATTACCTATTGACCATCTTTTACAAAAAGAAAGAGCGGATTCGAAGGGAAAATTTAAAAGTGTGGTGTACTAATGGATTTAACAATTTCAAGTTTAGAAAACATGAAGCTGAAGGAGCTTTATGAGCTTGCGCGCGAATATAAAGTGACCTATTACAGCAAATTAACAAAAAAAGAATTAATTTTTGCGATTTTAAAATCCCGTGCCGAGCAGCAGGGTTATTTCTTCATGGAAGGCGTCCTGGAAATCATTCAGTCAGAAGGCTTTGGTTTCTTACGCCCGATTAACTATTCGCCAAGCTCTGAGGATATTTATATTTCCGCCTCGCAAATCCGCCGTTTCGATCTGCGCAACGGGGACAAGGTTTCCGGTAAAGTTCGTCCGCCTAAGGAAAATGAACGTTATTACGGTTTACTGCATGTAGAGGCGGTTAATGGAGAAGATCCTGAATCCGCAAAAGAACGCGTCTACTTCCCTGCGTTAACGCCGTTATATCCAAATCGTCAAATGAAGCTGGAAACGACGCCAAAGCATCTTTCAACCAGAATCATGGATTTGGTCGCTCCGGTTGGTTTTGGGCAGCGCGGTCTGATTGTCGCTCCTCCTAAAGCAGGTAAAACGATGCTGTTAAAAGAAATTGCCAACAGCATTACAACGAACCATCCGGATGTTGAATTGATTGTGCTTCTTATCGACGAGCGTCCGGAAGAGGTAACGGATATTGAGCGTTCTGTTGCGGGTGATGTGGTCAGCTCGACGTTTGATGAAGTGCCGGAGAACCACATTAAAGTCGCTGAGCTTGTGCTGGACCGAGCGATGCGTTTAGTCGAGCATAAACGCGATGTTGTCATTTTGATGGATAGTATTACGCGTCTGGCCCGTGCTTACAACCTTGTTATTCCGCCGAGCGGACGTACGCTTTCTGGTGGTATTGACCCGGCAGCGTTCCATCGTCCGAAGCGTTTCTTCGGGGCAGCCCGTAATATTGAAGAGGGCGGCAGCTTGACAATTCTTGCTACGGCACTTGTTGATACTGGTTCACGTATGGATGATGTCATTTATGAAGAATTTAAAGGGACAGGCAATATGGAGCTTCATCTTGATCGCAGTCTTGCTGAGCGCCGTGTCTTCCCTGCGCTTGATATCCGCCGTTCCGGAACGCGTAAGGAAGAATTGCTTATTCCAAAGGATCATCTTGATAAATTATGGGCGATTCGCAAATCGATGTCCGATTCTCCGGATTTTGCAGAACGCTTCTTGAAAAAATTAAGACAGACGAAGTCAAACGAAGAGTTCTTTGCGCAGCTGAACGAGGAACTAAAGTCGCGTCGTTCCTAGACGGAATAGAGGGGCCGGCCTGAGCCTGGAGTCCTTTTCAAAAAAATCCCAACTTGCAAAAGTAGGTTACCCTTGTTATAATGGGTGCAGTGTGTTTTAAGTATTTGATGCTTGTTTTTAAGACAGGCATTTATATAACTCTGTTTCGAAAGATTCAGGGCGGAAGGAGATGAAAAGAATGAAAGCAGGAATTCATCCAAATTATAAAACAGTAACGGTGACATGTGCATGTGGTAATACATTTGAAACTGGTTCTGTTAAAAAAGAAATTCGCGTTGAAACTTGTTCAGAATGTCATCCATTCTATACTGGTCGCCAAAAATTCGCTGAAGCTGGCGGACGTGTTGACCGTTTCAACAAAAAATACGGCCTTAAGAATCAATAATTTTTGCAAAGACAACAGGCGAGTGGGAAAACTTACTTGCCTGTTTTTTTATTTGACTTTAATGACTTTTTTACTATAAATATGATCGAGTATCATGGTTCGTTTAGAGGAAGGAGACGCCGTTTATGTATTTAATGAAGCAAAGCGGATGGGTTGAGGTTATCTGTGGCAGTATGTTTTCTGGAAAGTCGGAGGAATTGATTCGTCGTGTAAGGCGGGCTCAATTTGCCAAACAAAAAATAGCTGTTTTTAAGCCGAAGATTGATAATCGCTACAGTGAACAGTCTGTCGTTTCCCATAATGGCTCTTCTTTTAATGCGAAGCCAATTTCCCATTCGATTGAGATTCTGCACCATGTCGAAGCAGATATGGACATAATCGCGATTGATGAGGTTCAGTTTTTTGATGAAGGCATCCTCCGGGTTGTGCAGCAGCTGGCTGACAGCGGTCATCGCGTTGTGTGCGCCGGTCTTGATATGGATTTCCGCGGCGAGCCGTTCGGACAGATGCCGGCGTTGATGGCGATTGCCGAGACGGTGACGAAGCTACAGGCGGTTTGTACGGTATGCGGTTCACCATCGAGCCGGACGCAGCGTCTGATTGATGGGCGACCTGCCTCGTATCATGACCCGGTCATCATGGTTGGCGCGTCTGAAGCGTACGAGCCTCGCTGCCGTCACCACCATGAAGTGCCAAAAACAGCATCGTACCGCGGGGCGGTTGAGCAGGAAGTTTGATGTTGATACATAACTGTCTAGGAAGTGATTCCTGGGCAGTTTTTTGTGGGCTTGGAAAGAATTCTCTCGTTCAGTTCTGCAAGCTGCCGGGCATGATAGTAATGGGAGGTGTTTTATGCGGAAAAAATGGATGTTTCTCTCGTTTATCATGTTGTTAATGGTAACTGGATGTCAGAGTAATCGCGCAGCTGACGAAAAAGATACAGCATCTGATTTGCGGAAAGACCGCTCAACGCCTAATTTTATGTCCAACCGTAATAATGGGGTCGAGAGGGACGTTGTGGAAAATGATATTGCCGATCAAAATCCTAACTTCCTTAATCTGAATAGGTCGGGAGATCGAGGAGAATATGACGGCGAAAACCAAGGCAGCGATGTCGACAAGGCGAAAAAGGTCGTTGCGGCAACTGACGAGTTTGCAATCGACTCCGTTTGGATGAATGGCGACCGGATGTGGGTGTCTGTTTATAAAAAGGGCATGCTCTCCGACAAGGAAAGAATTGATGCCGAAGCACGCCTCCACCGCAAGCTAGTACAGGCCCTGCCGCGTTACAATATCGAAGTTCGAGTCAAGGAAGACCGAAGATAACATGCTCTGTTACCAGGGCATGTTTTTTTATATCAAAATTTGGTTTTGACGGAGTTTAACGCCTATACTATAATTATAATGTTATGGACTAAAACTCGAGGTGAATAACTTGTTTGATCGTCTTCAATCCGTTGAAGATCGCTATGAAAGATTAAATGAACTTTTAAGCGATCCAGAAATCATTAATGATTCAAAAAAACTACGTGAATATTCAAAAGAACAATCTGACATACAAGAAACTGTGCAAACGTACCGCCAATATAAAGAGGCTCGCGAACAGCTGGCTGACGCCAAGGCAATGCTTGATGATAAGCTCGATGCCGAGATGCGTGAAATGGTGAAGGAAGAAGTAAGCGAGCTGGAAGCGCAAATTGTAGAACTAGAAGCCCGCATGAAGATTCTTCTGATTCCGAAGGACCCGAACGATGACAAAAACGTTATCTTTGAGATTCGCGGGGCGGCCGGCGGGGACGAGGCGGCATTGTTTGCTGGTTCGCTTTACCGGATGTACAGCCGCTATGCCGAAGCGCAGGGCTGGAAGATAGATTTGATTGATGCCAATCCGACAGGCCTTGGCGGCTACAAAGAAATCAGCTTTATGATCAATGGTGCCGGCGCTTACTCCAAATTGAAATTTGAAAATGGCGCCCATCGTGTACAGCGTGTGCCGGAAACCGAATCAGGCGGACGGATTCATACTTCGACGGCAACGGTTGTTTGTTTGCCGGAAGCGGAAGAAGTAGAGATCGAAATCCACGATAAGGATATCCGTTTTGATGCGTTTGCCTCCAGTGGAGCCGGCGGACAGTCCGTTAATACAACGATGTCAGCCGTTCGTTTAACCCATATTCCAACAGGAATTGTGGTATCATGTCAGGACGAAAAATCACAGCATAAAAACAAAGACAAAGCGATGAAAGTATTGCGTGCGCGCGTCTATGATAAGTTCCAGCAGGAAGCACAGGCGGAATACGACCAAGTGCGTAAATCGGCGGTTGGTACCGGTGACCGTTCCGAGCGGATTCGTACTTACAACTTCCCGCAGAATCGCGTGACGGACCATCGCATTGGTTTAACGATCCAAAAGCTGGACCAAATATTAGAAGGCAAGCTGGATGAAGTCATCGATGCCTTGATTATGGAAGATCAAGCGAAAAGACTGGATGAGGCTGCAAATGAGTAAAAAAGTATTCGAAGCTCTTAATTGGGCTTCTTCTTTTTTAAAAAAAGCAAACCGGGACGAGAATGCGGGCGAGTTATTGCTTCGGCATTTTACCGGGATGTCACGGTCGCAGCTGTTTGCCAATATGCGCGATGATTTAGATCCGGCTGTGTTGTCACGTTTCGAGGAAGCTGTTCACGAGCATGTCCGCGGTGTGCCGATTCAGTATATGATCGGCTCTGAGGAGTTTTACGGTCGGACGTTTCTAGTGAATGAAGAGGTGCTGATTCCAAGGCCGGAAACAGAGGAGCTTGTTTATGAAACGCTCAAGAGAATAAACAAGCTGGGTTTAAAAAAGGTAGTGGATATTGGGACTGGAAGCGGCGCAATTGCCATCAGCCTGAAGCTGGAACAGCCATCATTAAAGGTATTTGCTTCTGATATTGCAGAGGAATCCTTAAAAGTTGCGCGAGAAAACGCCAGCCGGCTTGATGCCGACGTTGAATTTATCCAGGGTGACTTGTTAAAGCCGTTTATGGGCGGCGGGTTTGATGTTGTTATTTCGAATCCCCCGTATATTCCGACAGGGGATATCGTGACGATGTCGGAAGTGGTCACTGAGCATGAACCGCATCGGGCTTTGTTTGCGGGCGAGGACGGGCTTGATTTTTACCGCCGCTTTATGGTGGAGCTTCCTCAGGTGATAGCTTCCCGCGCGTTGGTATGTTTCGAAATTGGGGCCGGTCAGGGCGAAGCGGTAGCGGAGCTTTTTCAAAAGGCCTTTGAGGAAGTTAAGGTTGAAATTGTGAATGATATAAACGGCAAGGACCGGATGGTGTTTGCGGAAATTGGCTTCGGGAAGTGATCTCCCGGGGCTTTTTTTATATGTGTGTGTTTCATAAAAGCCCATCGGCATGGAAAAAAGGCAGTAAAGGGATTAGATGTTCGGGTGAAAATATTAAAATTTACTAGTTTAAGATTCTTGGTTTCTGTCCACAATGAGGATATCGAAGGGACGGTGCTGAGAGTGAGAAGCAAAGTAGTGGTTTGGGCTTACTTAGTGGTATTATCATTGGGAACAATGTTGAGTTTATATATGCCAAAAACGGAAGCGGCGCAGAAGGAATCGATTGTGATTCCAGGGGAAGCGATCCGCCTCCGAATTCTAGCGAATAGTGATTTTGAAAAGGACCAGGCGATCAAGCGGAAGGTGCGCGACGCGGTTAATGCCCAGATTACTTTATGGGTGCAGGATTTAACGTCGATGGAAAAAGCAAGAGCGGTGATCAAGGCGAAGCTGCCGGAGATTCAAGCGATTGCGGAACAAGTGGTGCGCGAGCAAAATTCCGATCAGTCGGTGAAAGTAGAATTTGGCAAGGTTCAGTTTCCGACAAAGCTTTATGGCCAGTTTTTATATCCGGCCGGAGAATACCAGGCGATTTTGATTACATTGGGTAAAGGCGAAGGGGCCAATTGGTGGTGCGTGTTATACCCGCCGTTATGCTTTCTGGATTTTTCAAATGGGATTGCCGTAAGCAAAGGCTTTGATGAAAAGGAACGAGTGGAAGCACAGACAGTCAAGGAAGAGCCGGTTAAAGTAGAAGACGAGCCGCAAGTTAAGGCAAAACCAGTTGTAAGGCAGCCGAAAGAATCAACAAAAGCGGTGGTAAAGCAGCCGAAAGCACCAGTTAAAAAAGAGACGGTTGAAAAATCGCCAGCTGTAGTGGAAAACTATTCGTTAGCAAAACAAGAGCAGCTTTTAGCGGAAGAGCCTGTACAGGAAAATGAAACAGTTAAGCAAGAGAAAAAACCAGTTTATACTGCAGAGGACGAACAGCCGGTTAAAGTGAAGTTTTTCGTAGTTGAGATGTGGGAAAAGCTATTTGATTAAACCAGTTCCTTTCAGCGGAGCTGGTTTTTTTAATAGATTTGCCGGTTCTATTTTATCTATCTTTTTAATATTCATAGAGTAGAAATGAAAAAAGAAGAGGTGGATGATATGGGATCATTAATTCGCAAGGCAGGTAAAGAGGATCTCGGCAATTTAAGAGAGTTTTTGGAGCGGGCCAATCTTGGGACGGATGGCGTGAATGAGGAATCGATTGGCTGCTTTTTGCTGCTAGAAGATGAGGAAGGTAGGCTTAGGGGAACGCTTGGCATGGAGGCTTACATGGATTTTGGTCTGCTGCGCTCGCTTGTTGTTACGCCTGGACAAGCTGAAAAGGAAATTTTCGTCCTTTTCGATCAAATGGTGCGATTGGCGAAAGAAAAAGGAATGCAAAGTTTATTTTTGGCAACAAATAAAGGAACGGCCCTTCCGTTTTTTGAATTAATGGGCTTTCAGAAAATCGGGCGAGGCGATTTGCCGGAACAGTTTTATGGATCAAAACATATTCGACACGTTTTGAATGTGGATAACTCGTTATTTTTGAAATTTTCTTTATAACTGTGGATATATCCACAAAGTTATCCACTATTTCCGGAAACTTATACACAATTTGTGGATAAAACTTGTATTTATCCCCGCCTTCTTTTATACTTTCAAACGTACTAAGTGAAAAATATGAGTCTAATCGCGGTTTTTCGTCAAATTTCGATAAAAGACTCGTTTCTGATAAAGGTGGATAACTATGAACACAAAGGTCTGGATAGTGGATAAAAATGTGGATAATTTAGAAAGTAATCCACAAATTGTGGATGCAGCGAATTTTTTACGGGAAAATGAAGTGGTGGGCCTGCCGACAGAGACTGTTTATGGCCTGGGAGGCAATGCTGAAAGTGACGAGGCGGTGGAGAAAATTTTTGCTGCCAAGGGCAGGCCTGGGGATAACCCGTTAATTATTCACATTGCCGACAAAGAGCAGCTTAGTAGATTTGTGAGTGAGGTTCCGTGGACAGCGGAAGTGTTAATAGATGCGTTTTGGCCAGGGCCGTTGACGATTATTTTTAATAAGATGGAAGGCGTTCTGTCGGAAAAAGCAACAGCCGGACTTTCGACCGTGGCAGTAAGGATGCCGGATCATCCCGTGGCGTTGGCTCTATTGAGGTCATGCGGGCTGCCGATTGCGGCGCCGAGTGCGAACAGTTCGGGCAAACCGAGTCCGACGAGTGCGGAGCATGTGCTTGATGATTTAAACGGAAAGATTGCTGGAGTAGTCGATGGCGGAATGACCGGTGTTGGCGTTGAGTCAACGGTGGTGGACTGCACGGAGGGGATACCGGTTATTTTGCGTCCGGGCGGCGTGACGAAGGAGCAGCTTGAGGCTGTAATTGGCGAGGTACAGGTCGACCCTGCCTTGACGGATGAGGCCTCGAAGCCAAAGTCGCCGGGAATGAAATACAAGCATTATGCCCCGAATGCTCCGCTTTATTTGGTGTCAGGCACCAGAGATTTTCTTCAGCGTTTAGTGGATGAAAAGGAGAAGGAAGGGCTTGCGGTCGGAGTGCTGACGACAGAGGAGTACGTGGATCAGTTTAAGGCGGATGTGGTACTTGCCTGCGGGCATCGTACCGAGCTGGAGACGGTTGCGGCAGCTCTTTATGATACGCTTCGCCGTTTTAATCAATTGAAGGTGGATATTATTTTTAGTGAGATGTTTCCGAATGAGGGTGTGGGTCATGCGATCATGAACCGCCTTTTGAAAGCTGCCGGGAATAAAATTATTGGCGAGTAAGCACCAAGTCCTGCCGAATGCGGGGCTTGGTGTTTTTTGTATGCAGGCAAGCTTTTCGAAATACTTTTTTAAAAAGGAGCCCCGCTCTACGTGACTGAAATCTCAGTGCAATAGCGAATGGGGTAACGTGGAACCTGTCTACGAGCCCGAAATCTTAGTGCAAGAGCGAATGGGGTAACGTAGACCCTGTCTAAGTGCCTGAAATCTCAGTGCAAGAGCGAATGGGGTAACGTAGACCCTGTCTACGAGCCCGAAATCTCAGTCCAAGAGCGAACTGGGTAACGTAGACCCTGTCTACGAGCCCGAAATCTCAGTCCAAGAGCGAATGGGGTAACGTAGAACCTGTCTACGTTCCCAAAATCTTAGTATAAGAGCGATTGGGGTCACGTAGCCCACATTCAGAAGCGCTAAAATAGAAGTTAGCGCCCCAGCCATTTCGCCCGCTGGACTTCTAAAACAAATTGGACGTGCATATGCTGAAATAGTTAGTCCAAGGGGGCGAAGACAGGATGGCGGAGATGTTTGGAGAAGTCGCAACACTACTATTAATGGCATTTGCACTAGGAATGGATGCCTTTTCGGTCGCGCTCGGCATGGGGATGCACAAACTGCGGCTCAAAAATATCTTTAATATCGGCATTACGATTGGACTATTCCATGTTTGGATGCCGCTTTTGGGCCTCGCAGCAGGAAAATTTTTATCAGAAAAATTTGGAGCCTTCGCCACCTTTATCGGCGGTTTACTTTTAATCATATTAGGGGTGCAAATGATTTGGGCAAGCCTTAAAAAAGGGGAGGAAAAAGCTATCACACCTGCCGGGATTGGCTTAATCATATTTGCACTCAGCGTCAGCCTCGACAGCTTTTCCGTCGGACTTTCCTTAGGCATTTACGGTGCTAAAACGATTTTGGTCATTTTATGCTTTGGAATCGTGGCAACCGTGCAAACATGGGCGGGTTTACTGCTCGGCAGAAAGGTCAGCGGCTGGATGGGGAACTATAGCGAGGCACTTGGCGGTGCGATTTTATTGGCCTTTGGCTTAAAACTGCTGGCACCTTTTTGGCAATTTTTATAAAAATAAACAGGATTTTCTTCCTGAAAGATAGAATGGTAGAATATATCATTCTATTAATTGGGGAGGGGCAGCGTGTGCAGCCAAACATTTGGGTAAAACTTTGTATTACTCTGATTGTAATCTCTTATTCTCTTGTTCCAGGACTGGCAACAGCGGAAACAACCTCAGAAATCCAATTATTCGAAAAAGTGACCGATCAGACGACGGCGATTAAAGGGAAAACGATTGAAAACGCAAAAGTATCAGTGGAAAACAATAAGGGAATCCTAGGCTCTGCTGCAGCCGATTCAACAGGACAATTTGAAGTGGCCATTACGAAACAGCCAGCAGGCACGATGCTGTCGATTTCAGCAGACGATGGGGCCGGTCATACATACGGATTATCAGTTAGTGTTGCCGCAACAGGCTGGGTTCAAGAAGGCGGCCTTTGGTATTATCTTGGAGCAAATGGTCAAAAGCAAACGGGCTGGATCGAAGATAACGGCCAAGCTTATTATCTCGACCAATCAGGTGTGATGAAAACGGGCTGGTTATTAGACGGCGGCAAATGGTATTTTTTAAAAAATAACGGGCCCATGGCAACGGGCTGGATTCAAACTGGCGGTAAATGGTATTTTCTTGACGCTAAGGGTGTGATGAAAACGGGCTGGCTCCTAGATGGCGGCAAATGGTATTATCTAAGCGGTTCCGGGCAGATGCTTACCGGATGGGTGAGGGACGGAAACCGCTGGTACTATATGAACAGCAAAGGTGCGATGCAGACAGGCTGGGTTTTCACTGGCGGTAAATGGTACTATCTTGCCTCAAATGGGGCAATGAAAACGGGCTGGCTGCTGGATGGCGGCAAGTGGTACTATCTCAATAGTGACGGCTCGATGAGGACCGGCAGCTGGATTCAAAGCGGAAAGGACCGTTTTTATCTAGGCAGCAAGGGCTCCGTTTCATCGGTTCTGCTGGATGTTCCGCTGGTGGCGCAAATGCCGGAGCTGCCGCGCGGCTGTGAAGTGACGTCGCTCGACATGATGCTCCTGGATGCTGGAAAAAGCGTTTCAAAAATGACGCTTGCTTCCCAGGTGCGGAAAGACCCGACGCCATATTCGAAAACGAATGGCCAAGTGTACTTCGGAAATCCGTATTCGGGTTTTGTTGGCGATATGTATACGTTTAATAAGCCAGGCCTTGGGGTTTACCACGGGCCGATCGCGGATTTAGCGGAAAGCTATCTGCCAAATCGGGTTATCGATTTCACCGGCAGCAGCTTTGAGGAAATTTATATGCATCTGAACAGTGGCAAACCGGTGTGGGTCATTAACAATGTGCTGTTCGATACGGTTCCATCGCAATACTGGCAGACCTGGAATACGCCGACTGGAAAAATTTCCATTACCTATAAAGAGCACAGCGTCCTCATCACAGGCTATGACAGCCAGTATATTTATTTTAATGACCCGCTAAGTGTCACTAAAAATCGCAAGGTCACGATCAGTGCTTTCAAACGCGGCTGGGAGCAAATGGGGAAACAAGCCATCTCTTATCGCTAAGCTGTGCAGGCATTTTTGAATAGTGAAAATTTTGTTTTATAATAGGGGGAAAGGGGGCATTCATAGTGCAGCGGATATTATTTGTTTGTACGGGAAATACGTGTCGGAGTCCAATGGCTGAGGCAATTTTAAGACATAAGAAAATCGATGGGATGGAAGTCAGGTCCGCGGGAATTTATGCAGCACATGGCAGCGAAGCATCGGCCCATGCCAAACAGGTGCTCGATGACAACAAAGTAGCCCATAATCACCGTTCCACGATGTTAACGAATCAAGAGGTGGAATGGGCGGATTTGATATTAACGATGACTTCCTCCCACAAATTTGCCATCCAGCAGCAATACCCTCATTCGACCACGAAGGTATTTACGCTGAAGGAATATACGGGGGAACCGTTTGACCATGATGTCATCGATCCTTACGGCGGCAGTTTAGCGCAGTATAAAGAAACCTTTAATCAGCTGGAAAAATTAATTGAAAAAACAATTGGAAAAATTAACTCGTAAATAAGCTCTCGTCGATGAGGGCTTTTTTTTCTTGGCAGTGTAAAGGTCACTGCTGATTTTTTAACTCTGTTGATTGGAGCGGAAATCAACAGACTAGTTTAACATAGTTTTTTTCTTTATATTTTTCAGGCGGTATGTCAAAATTAAAAAAGATTGAGTTGAATAACAGGGGGTTTTAACGTGAAAGTAGCATTAGCATCTGATCATGGCGGGGTGAATATTCGCAAAGAAATAGCCCATCTGCTTGAAGAATTGAAGATAGAATATGTGGATTTTGGCTGCGATTGTGAAACATCCGTCGATTATCCGGACTATGCGCTGCCGGTGGCGGAAAAGGTCGCGAGCGGTGAATTTGACAGGGGAATCCTGATTTGCGGAACAGGGATTGGCATGAGCATTGCTGCGAACAAAGTGAAGGGAGTCCGCTGTGCCCTTGTGCACGATACCTTCAGTGCGAAGGCAACACGCGCTCATAATGATACCAATATGCTCGCTATGGGCGAACGCGTCATTGGCCCAGGGCTTGCCCGCGATATTGTGGAAATCTGGCTGACAGAGGGATTTGAAGGCGGCCGACATGCGGGACGTGTCGGCAAAATCACGGAATACGAGAAAAAGCATTTATAACTTTCTTTTCAGAAAGGTCGAGGTTCACGATGATCCAAGAGTGGGAAAATGAACTTGAAGCGATTCTATTAGAATTCAAAGAGCAGGCCGGGTTTAAACCGGGACAGCTGTTGGTGGTCGGCTGCAGCACTAGCGAAGTGATTGGCGAGCGAATCGGGACCGCCGGCACCTTTGACGTGGCTGAAATGATTTTTCGAAGCTTAAAAAAATTGCAGGAAGACACTGGCATCCAGCTGGCATTCCAATGCTGCGAGCATTTAAACCGGGCGCTTGTTGTCGAGCGGACAACAGCCATCGAGCGGCACTTGGATGAGGTTTCAGTTATCCCAGCCCGAACCGCTGGCGGGGCGATGGCGACGTATGCGTTTGAAAATATGGACGATGCCGTTGTCGTGGAATTCGTGAAGGCAGAGGCGGGAATTGATATCGGCCATACGTTCATCGGCATGCACTTGAAGCATGTTGCCGTGCCATTGCGTGTGAAGCAGAAAAATGTCGGCCATACTCATGTGACACTTGCCAAAACGCGGCCGAAGCTGATTGGCGGTGCCAGAGCGGTGTATGAACGAAAAGACGAAAATTCAAGCTGTTCTTAATGTTAATGTTCGTGATTTACCGTTAATTAAATGGATAATTCATGTAATTAATCGTGAAATTGTTAAAAAAACGAAAAATGTTTCTCTTTTATTTTCATGGTAGTTCGTGTTAAAATAAAAAAGGAATTTTCGAAATAGTCCACAGTCTTTTACATATAAGGGGGATAATCATGAAGCATTTGTCTCAACAGGACGAGCAGGTCTTTCAAGCGATTCAAAAAGAACTTGGCCGTCAGCGTACTAAAATCGAATTAATTGCCTCAGAAAACTTTGTCAGTGAAGCCGTAATGGAGGCACAGGGGTCAGTTTTAACGAACAAATACGCAGAGGGATATCCAGGACGCCGTTATTATGGCGGTTGTGAATATGTTGATATCGTTGAAGATCTTGCCCGCGACCGTGCGAAGCAGATTTTTGGAGCGGAATATGTCAACGTTCAGCCGCATTCAGGTGCACAAGCCAATATGGCCGTTTACTTCACGATCTTAGAGCAAGGCGACACAGTGCTTGGCATGAATTTATCCCACGGCGGCCACTTAACACACGGCAGCCCGGTCAACTTCAGTGGTATCCAATATAATTTCGTTGAATACGGTGTGGATGAAACTACTCACCGCATCAACTACGATGATGTTCGTGCGAAAGCTCTTGAGCACAAGCCTAAGCTAATCGTTGCCGGTGCAAGTGCTTATCCGCGCGCAATCGATTTTGCTAAGTTCCGTGAAATCGCTGATGAAGTCGGCGCTTACCTCATGGTGGATATGGCGCACATTGCTGGACTTGTGGCAGCAGGCCTGCACCAAAATCCAGTGCCATACGCAGATTTCGTAACGACAACTACACATAAAACCTTACGCGGTCCTCGCGGCGGGATGATCCTTTGCAAAGAGGAATTCGGCAAAAAGATCGATAAATCCATCTTCCCAGGCATCCAAGGCGGTCCGCTTATGCATGTAATCGCAGCAAAAGCAGTTGCTTTTGGCGAAGCACTGCAGGACAGCTTTAAAGAATATGCCGGCAATATTATCGCCAATGCCCAGCGTTTAGCTGAAAGCCTGGTAAAAGAAGGCTTAACATTAGTTTCCGGCGGGACGGACAACCACTTATTATTAGTGGATGTAACAAGCCTCGGCTTAACTGGAAAAATCGCTGAAAAGGTACTTGATGAAATCGGCATCACTGTGAATAAAAACACGATTCCATTCGATCAAAACAGCCCGTTTGTAACAAGCGGTGTCCGCATCGGTACAGCAGCGGTTACATCACGCGGCTTCAGTTTAGACGAAATGGACGAAATTGCTTCAATCATTGCCTTCACTTTGAAAAATCACGAAGACGAAGTGAAGCTTGAGGAAGCACGCGGACGCGTTGAAGCTTTAACAAGTAAATTTACACTATACCCAGAATATTAAGCAGCAGCGAATCGGCCTAATTACATTTGATAATTGGGCCGATTTTTTTTGAAAAATCTAACTTGTTTCCGGACCCTGTATCCGGGTTGCTCATTGTATTTTTTTTCTGTAAAATGAGACGAAGTTAATTATAATTTTACTAAAAGGGGCGATTTTTGTGGCAAAGGTATACGTCTTCGACCATCCGCTTATCCAGCATAAACTTACGTACATACGCGACATAAATACAGGAACAAAGGAGTTCCGCGAGCTCGTTGATGAAGTGGCAACATTGATGGCGTTTGAAATCACAAGGGATATGCCGCTTGAAGATATTGAGATTGAAACACCGGTTTGCAAAACAAATTCAAAGGTCCTCTCCGGGAAAAAATTAGGCCTTGTTCCGATTTTGCGCGCAGGAATCGGCATGGTTGATGGGATGTTAAAATGTATTCCAGCAGCAAAAGTGGGCCATGTCGGCTTATACCGCGATCCGGAAACCTTAAAGCCTGTTGAATACTATGTAAAGCTTCCAAGTGATGTAGAAGAGCGTGATTTCATCGTCGTTGACCCAATGCTGGCTACCGGCGGTTCAGCGATTGATGCCATCCATGCCTTGAAAAAGCGCGGCGCCAAAAACATCAAATTTATGTGTTTAATTGCTGCACCAGAAGGCGTTGAGGCAGTAAAAACCGAGCACCCAGACGTTGATATTTACATTGCTGCATTGGACGAGAAATTGAACGACCACGGCTACATCGTACCAGGCCTCGGTGATGCCGGCGACCGCTTGTTTGGAACAAAATAAGTTTTTGGAAAAAGTCGAGTAGAAATACTCGGCTTTTTTTTGTTAAGGGAAAAGTATTTCAGTTGGAAATGTATAATTTTTCACAATGTCGAACCTCGTCATACTCACCTTTAAAACTCAACCATAACCCACAATGCATAATGTCGAAAAATCTCTGTATGAATATGCAAAAATTATATTGACCAAATAAATATTTCCAATTATGATAGAGTTTACCTATTCTGATTTTTCTAAAAAATTGGAATTTGAAAGATACATAGGGGGGAAACATTTTGAAGAAAAAAAGACAGAAAAAGGTGGCTTCCGTTGCGCTTGCGTCGGCATTGGCACTTTCCAATCTAGGGTTCACCGTCCACGCATCATCTGTAACCGCCACACCGCAAAATGATTTTGCGGCAAAAGTAAAACAATTGCAGGATTTGGCAAGCAAGGATTTCAAAAACATCAATGCCAGCGATATTAAGGGCACTGCTGACCTTAAGGCGACGGACAAGGTCCGCGTTATCGTGGAATTAGATGGACAAACTCCGGTTGAATATGCAACCGAGCAAGGAAAGCTGTATAAAGAATTATCGCAAAGCAAGAAAGCCTCTTTTACTACTAATCTAGTAAAACAGCAAAAAAGCGTAAAAGATAGAATTTCTGCCAAAGGCGTGGCAGTAAAATATAAAAAGAGCTTCACGACCGCTTTTAACGGATTCAGCGGTGATGTTCAATTCGGTGAGATCTCCAAAATCGAATCCATCCAAGGTGTAAAGAATGTCTTTATTGCAAACGAATACAATCGTCCTGAAGAAACACCTGATATGAAAACAAGTAAGGGCTTCATCCAAACAAACCAAACTTGGGCGGATGCCAAGCTCAAAGGTGAAGGAATGGTTGTCGCTGTCATTGATACAGGGGTAGACCCATCGCACCGCGACTTCAAAGTAACGGATCCATCAAAGGATGCGTTAAGCAAAGATAAAGTAGGCCAAGTGGTAAGTGAAACCGGTTTAAAAGGTAAATTTTACACAGATAAAGTACCTTATGGATACAACTATTTCGATGAAAACAGCACTATCGTTGATTTAGGGCCGGCGGCTTCCATGCACGGCATGCACGTAGCGGGTACTGTTGCGGCCAACGGTGACGAAGCAAACGGCGGCATCAAAGGGGTGGCACCTGAAGCGCAAGTCCTTGGGATGAAGGTGTTCAGTAACGACCCGAACTATGCTTCCACCCAATCGGATATCTATCTGGCGGCGATTGATGATGCGATCAAGTTGGGTGCAGATGTATTAAACATGAGCCTTGGCTCTGTTGCTTCATTCTATGATGAGAGAAGTGCTGAAGATTTGGCGATCACTCGTGCCGTGAATAACGGTATTGTCTGCGCGGTTTCTGCGGGGAACTCCGGAAACATCGCTTATGGCTATAATTCCAACCCTTTGGCGAAAAACCCGGATATCGGGGTAGTCGGCGCACCAGGTTTGAACACTGATTCATTGCAGGTTGCGGCTTCTGGTAACCTTAACTACCTATATCAGCACACGATTTCGCTTGAAGGTGCAGACGGTTTTTCTGCTGTCGGCTATGGTCTTGATGACTGGATGCCGCTTGAAAATGGCGGCACCTTAGAGGTAGTCAGCCTAGGCGGCAAGCTTGGCAAACCGGAAGATTATGCCGGCAAGGATGTAAAAGGCAAAATTGTTGTGGTTCAGCGCGGAGAATTAACATTTGTGGACAAAGCCAAAAATGCCGCGGCAGCAGGGGCAGCTGGAATTATTGTTTATAACAGTACAGCACCTACCTTCCTTGAAAACCAAGGACAATTCCATGTTCCATTCATGATGGTGAAGCGGGATGAAGGTCTTGCACTTGAAGCTGCGATTGCCGCTGGCCATACAACTCTTCATGTCGCTCAGACAAAGAAGACCGATGACCCTGAAATCGGCCGCATGACGGACTTCACTTCATGGGGAGTAACACCGAGCCTTGAGCTTAAGCCTGAAATTACGGCACCTGGCGGACATATTTACTCTACAGTAAATAATGATAAGTATGAATACATGAGCGGTACTTCAATGGCATCTCCACACGTTGCCGGCGGATCTGCACTTGTACAGCAATACCTAAAAGGTGACGATCGTTTCAAGGGCTTATCAGCTGGCGAACGTACTCACTTAGCGAAGGTTCTTTTGATGAACACTTCGAATAAAATTGTCGATTTAAATGGACAGCCATTCTCACCTCGCCGTCAAGGTGCAGGGATGATGCAAACCTTTGGCGCTGTTTCCACACCAGTTTATGTGGTCAATAAAGCGAATAACGAAGGCAAAGTAGAATTGAAGGATTTCACGTCTAAAGAGTTTAGCATGACCTTTACCGCGAAAAATGTTTCCGACAAATCAGTTACGTATTCAGTTAATACAGACGTATTAACCGATACGATTCAAAAGGCTGCTGCAGGCAAAGAGGATACGAACGCATTAATCGCCGGCAATATGGCTGGTGCCGAGGTCGATGCACCTAAAACGGTTACCGTTCCAGCTGGTAAATCAGTTGATTTCACTGTTAAGGTAGATCTTTCAAATGCCAAAATTCCTGGCCTAGATACGGCAGGTCAAAAAATTGCCCTCGATCTAAAAGAAGATATTTTTGTTGAAGGCTTTGTTACGCTTACAGATGCAAACAACAAGCTTGAGCCTACATTAAACATTCCTTATGTTGGATTCTATGGGAAATGGGATCGTCCGGATATCGTCGATGGCTTTAAAGAACTTGGCGAAAACCGTTTCTTCGGCTTAGCTGCCGGCTGGAATGAAATGCTTTCTGGTGCTTCCGGCACATTCGTTGCTCCAGTTGCTGGAAAACAATATTATCCAGTATCACCGAATGCAGACGGAAAATTGGATACGATTTATCCACTTCCATCCTTCGTCCGTAACGCAACGGAAGCGCAGTTCAACGTTCTGGATAAAGACGGCAAGTTCCTTCGTACGGTTGCCTTGGAAAAAGATGTACGCAAAAACTACGTCAATGGCGGTACTGGGACAACTTATTCCTTCAAAGCAAGCCGTGCCTGGGATGGAACAGTTGGCGGCAAGAAAGTAGAAGACGGTCTGTACTACTATGAAATCAAATCAAAGATTGATTATGAGGGTGCTTCCTACCAATCTAAGAAAATCCCAGTCTATGTCGATACGACTGCACCAAAAGTGAAGGCCACTTTTGATAATGCCACATCGACTGTAAACTGGACTTCAGAAGAAAACGGTACAGGCGTGAAATCCTACGGCATTTATGTGGATGGAAAATTAACAGTCACGGTAGCTGGCACTGCTTCAAGCTATCAATTTACAGCGCCTTTAGCTGCGAAAACATCTGTTGAAGTTCTTGCAATAGATAATGCTTTAAACGTAGGCGCCTCGAAAACAGCGGCTGGCGACACAGCGCTTCCGTTAATCTATCTATCTAACCCTACACCATCAGGTATTTACAAGTCATTAGAAGTACCGGTTAGCGGTTACTTTACAGATGACCTTGGAGTGGATAAAGCACAAGTAAATGGTAAGGATGTAACACTTACTTACGATGCTGCGAAAAATCAGTATGCTTTCTCAACAACTGTGAAGTTTGATAAAGATGGCAAGTACAAGATTCCTGTTGTGGTAACAGACGTTGCCGGCAAGGAATTCTCCATCAGCCGTGAAGTATTTATCGATACGACTCCAGGTGAAATCGTCGTGAATTCTCCTGATAAGGTCGGCTATAATGTCGATGAAGCTAAGGTTCAGTTAACCTTAAAGGATAACTACAATTACCTCTCCTTATATGTGGGCGACAACCAAGTATTTGTGCAGCCATATAAGAGTCCGGTGGATATCATGACACCTGCAAGCACGGACTATGAGTTCACGGTTCCAGTTAAGCATGGCGAAAACAAAGTAAATCTTCGTCTTGTAGACTTCGCTGGAAACGTCACAACGAAGGAAATCAGCATTTACCGTGCGGAAGTGAAGGATCCAGATCCGGTTCCAGTTGATCCGAAGCCGGTTGTGAAGAACGGCTGGGTACAGGATAACGGCACATGGTTCTACTTTGTGGATGATGTGAAGAAAACTGGCTGGCTGTTAGACGGCGGCAAGTGGTACTACCTAGATGGCAGCGGCGCGATGAAAACGGGCTGGGTGCTTGATGGAGGTAAATGGTATTACCTTGATGGCCACGGCGCAATGCAAAAAGGCTGGCTGAAATTAGGCGGCGACTGGTTCCACCTAAATGGCAGCGGCGCAATGGAAACGGGCTGGAAGTATATCAACGGCAAGTGGTACTACTTCAATCTGAAATCCGGCAAAATGGCCTACAGCACAACAGTTGACGGCTATAAGCTTGGTAAGGATGGGGCTTGGATTAAGTAATAGTTTGTTTGGTGGTGCAGGCAGCCTCGGGGCTGCCTGTTTTTTTGGGTGTGGTGGGGCTTGGGCGTTTTTTGGGGTGTGTGTTTTTTTTTTTTACAAAAATTGGCTAAATAGACAAAGTGGCCTAAAAAATAGACAAAACCATTTGAAAAATGGACAAAGCACCCCAAAAAATAGACAAAACCCCTGGAAAAATAGACAAACCACCCCGAAAAATAGACAAACTTAAAAATAGAACCTCAGACCAGCGCGAAATTCACAATTTGTCCTCAAAATATAGGCAGGAAATCGAACTTTTTACGAGAATTTACCACTGAATTCTATTAATGAGGTGAAATTCGAATGAATTGTTTGGAATTAAGGATACCGACTCAAGCTTTGCAATGTATGGCCGTACTGAGAAGGATGCCAAGAAATCATCCGGTAAAACCAATTGTTGAAAAAGATTTAAGGTCCTGGATGAAGGGGTATTATGGTGAAAAACAAGTGGAGTATTATTTGTCATTACTGCCTGAGGAACCGTATTACATTTTCCATGGCTTACGAATAAAGGATAAAAAGTATTTTCAAATGGATTTACTCATCCTTACCCAGAACTTTGGATTAATCGTTGAAATCAAAAATATCTCAGGAAGAATTTGCTTTAAAAAAGGCTCGAATTCGGTAACGAGAGTATATGAAAATATGGAGGAAGGCATATCAAACCCCATCGAACAGGTGAAGCGGCATAAAATGCAATTTATTAATTGGCTAAGCAAGAATCAAATAAAAGGTTATCCAATCGAACATCTGGTAACGTTCAGCAAAACGTCCACCTTAATAGAAACAACCCCTGATAACACACAAATTTTTAAATATGTGATTTATGCAGAGTCGCTGATTAATAAAATTAAAGAATTAGAAATGAAGTATCCAAATCCGCAATTATGCAAAAAGAAGCTGAGTCATCTAACCGAATCCCTCTTACATGCACATCAGCCCCTCATGCTGGATATTCTCCAGACTTACAAACTTTCCTTTACCGAATTATATCCGGGAGTTCAATGCCTCAAGTGTAAAAAATTCCATATGGATTATTATTCTGGAAATTGGCATTGTTCACATTGCAACCACACTTCAAAAAATGCTCATCTTCCAGCAGTTGACGACTTCCTGCTAATCCATCGAACGATCACCCGTAAACAATTTGGAGAGTTTCTTCATATACCTTCAAGTAGAATAGCGGGAAACTTATTGCGATCCCTCAACCTCCCATCCACCGGCAGCAAACGAACCACTCAATATTATCTCCAGCCAGGCTGCATACTTTCCCCGCACAAGGAAAACGATATGAAAAAAGGGGAAATTTTCTCATGAAACTTCTGCTTGCAATGCTTCTAGCCTTTCAACCTTCAAAAATCCTTATTCATCCACCGATTCCAAAAACAACATCCATTGCCATAGTGGTTCTGGATAAGCCGCAATCCGACCAGGAAATCAGAGAGCTCATCCGCCCTTACCAAAATGTAAAGCTGCGCCGCACTTTTCGTGAGGCCCTTAACGGTTTTTCCATCGAAGGCAGCCCTGAAAGCATAGAACAGCTCGCCACACAAAAACGTATCCTAAACATCTCGCCAGTCGTCCAATACCAGGCCGAAACCGAGGAAAGTGTCAAAATCATTGGCGGCCAAGAAGTGCGAAAGTATTTTGATAATCAAAATGAACGATTAACCGGAAAGGGGATCAAGGTTGGCGTCATCGATACCGGCGTCGATTATACGCACCCCGACCTGCAGCGAAATTATGCTGGCGGTCACGACCTCGTCGACAATGACCGCGACCCAATGGAAACCAAAGCCATTGGCAGAGCGACTATCCATGGCACCCATGTTGCCGGAATCATTGCCGCAAATGGAAAAATTAAAGGCGTCGCGCCCGAGGCAAAGATTGTCGCTTACCGCGCGCTCGGTCCGGGCGGCGGCGGAACAACAGAGCAGGTGCTCGCGGCCATCGAACAGGCGATCAAAGACAAGGTCGATATCGTGAACCTTTCACTCGGGAACGATATCAACGGCCCCGACCTTCCGATAAGTCTGGCACTTAACCGAGCAGTTGATAAAGGTATCGTTGCCGTGGCGGCTTCCGGCAATTCCGGGCCGAATGTGTGGACAGTCGGTTCACCAGGTACCGCCTCAAAAGCCATCTCCGTCGGCGCCTCGACACCGACGATGAAAATCCCGAAACTATTAATAGAAGGAAACCGGGATAAATTCCGGATTCAGCCGCTCGAAGGCTCGGCTGAATGGAATCTGGACCGGTCAACAGAATTAGTCGATGGCGGCATTGGACGGCCGCAGGACCTTCAAAACGTCCAAGGCAAAATTGCACTGATCAAAAGAGGCACAATAACGTTCAGCGAAAAGGCGGAAAACGCCCGTAAAGCCGGGGCAAGGGCAGTGTTAATCTACAATAATATGAGCGGCAGCTTCATGGGCAACTTGGAACCTCCGCTGACCATCCCGGTCGGAGCACTCGCGAAGGGTGACGGAGTCTTTTTGAAAAAAGAATTAAGTAAACGAAGGATCCAAGCGAGGCTTGAGGTCAAGGAGGAAGTGGACCGGCTCGCGGACTTTAGCTCGCGGGGGCCGGTGACAGGGACGTGGGAGATTAAGCCAGACCTTCTTGCGCCGGGGGTGGCGATTAATTCGACGATTCCGGGCGGATACTTGAGCCTTCAGGGGACGAGTATGGCGGCGCCGCATGTGGCCGGTGCGTGTGCCTTGATTAAGCAGGCGCACCCGGACTGGACGCCAGAGCAAATTAAGGCGGCTTTGATGAATACGGCTAAGCCATTAACGAAAGCGGCCGCCTTTTATCGCACATACGAACAAGGGGCTGGACGGATTCAGGTGGATGAGGCGGTTAAGACGGAATCGCTCGTCACACCGAGCTCGCTTCATTTTGGCAAGTTCAATGCAGAGGATGTTCATAAGTCCATCCTTAGAATAGAGAACACAAGCAGCCGAACCATCCGGTACACGTTTGACATCCCGCACCATGTCGACGGGCTCGAATGGCGGCTGCCGCTGGCGTTTACCTTAGAGCCGAAGCAAACCAAGGATGTCACGGTGGAGTTAACAGTGGACCCGGCTCTCTTCAAAGGAAAGGTTCAGGATGGATATTTGAGTCTACAGGCAGGGGCGGCCAAGGTTCGGATTCCCTATCTCTATGTACTTGAAGAACCAAATTACCCCCGGGTGATGGGCTTTGATTTTGGTGAGGGAGATAAGCCGGGACAGTATAAATATGAAGTGTATTTGCCGGGCGGCGCGGAGGAATTCGGGATTGCGCTATTTAACCCGGAGGATTACCGGTTCATTGGCTTCCTCGATACTGGTACCAATCTAAAAAAAGGACAGCTTCAAAAAGAGCTCACGGAAGAGCAGCTGCCGCCAAAGGGAACATACTTGGCCAAAATCTTTGCCAAAAAGTCCGGCAAAGAGGATTTTATGGAGGCGATGATCACCATCCCAAACTAGGAGTTATTTCCCGAAATTTCTGAAAACATTGTTCACAAAATAGACACAAAAAGGTCAAAAATTCTTCAATATTTACAATACAATGATAGTGGAAACTTTAATCCAAAATTTCCAAAAATCATGGGAAATTGTTTGTGGTATATTTCACGTAAAGTCATTGACTTTGATAAGTCGCTATTGTATGCTAACAAAGGGTGTAAAATGATAGGGTTTTCACATAATTGATACATTTTAGATGTATTAATTTACCTCTTACCCTCTTGACATTCTCTTGGAGTGAGGATCGATAGTATGCGTCAAAATAACCGCAACCCATTTCAAGCTATGGCTTTGATGTCCGCAATTGTCTCCCAGTTAGTTGGTTCCATTCTCATAGGTATATTTGCAGGAAGATGGCTGGATCGACATTGGGGTACCGAGCCCATTTTCTTAATAGTCGGATTGCTTCTAGGACTGGCAGCAGGAACGTATTCCATGCTGATTTCAATCCGCCATTTTTATTCAGGAGAAAAATAACGATGCCAGATTTTCGAAAGATGTACAACAGGCAAAAGAAATGGATTTTCTACTTGTTGTCCATTTATGTTCTTGGCTGGGGTTTCACCGAATACAAAACAGTGTTTCTTGGACTGATTCTAGGGACTGTGTTCAGTTTCCTGAATCTTTGGTTATTGGTGCGGAAGACTGAAAAGTTTGATAAAGCTGTTTCAGAAGGGAAGAAGGTACGCTCCCTGGGGTCGCTGCAAAGGATGGCGACAGCCGGAATCGCGGGCGTAATTGCTCTTCGATACCCTGAGTATTTCCACATCGCTTTTGTAGTGGTAGGACTAATGACATCCTATATTGTCATTATGATAGATTATTTTTACCATGCGTTGCATGTACATAAATAAAGGGAAGCGAGGTGAGTTTACATGCATCATGGAGCTCCTGAGTTTGAATTTATGGGCCTTTGGTTTAATGGTGCCAATATCCTGATGATTACAATTGCAAGTTTGGTTGTTTTTCTAATTGCCGTGCTTTCTACCCGCAGGCTTGCAATGAAACCAACAGGAATGCAGAATTTTTTAGAATGGGTGCTTGACTTTGTCAAGGGCATCATCAACAGCACAATGGATTGGAAGGAAGGCGGCAGATTCCACGTCCTAGGGCTGACAATTATCATGTATATTTTTGTTTCCAACATGTTAGGTTTGCCATTTTCAATCGTCATTGATGAGAAATTATGGTGGAAATCACCAACTGCAGATCCAGTCATAACCTTGACTTTAGCCTGTTTGGTGGTGGGGTTATCCCATTTCTACGGCGTCAAGCTAAAAGGCGCAAAGGGATATGGAGAAGGCTTCTTCCAGCCGATGAAATTCTTATTCCCGTTGAAAATCATTGAGGAATTTGCAAATACCTTAACACTTGGTCTGCGTCTTTACGGGAACATTTACGCTGGTGAATTACTACTTTCACTTTTGGCAGCAGGATTAGCCCATCAAGGTATCGCCGGTATGATAGCAGCAATACCGCTAACACTTGTATGGCAAGGTTTCTCTGTTTTCGTCGGCAGTATCCAAGCTTACATCTTCACTATGTTAACAATGGTTTATCTGTCCCATAAAGTCAGCCATGACCATTAATATATTAAATAATAAAAACTTATTCATACAATTTTAAGGAGGAACAAAATAATGAATCTTATAGCAGCAGCAATCGCAATCGGTTTAGCAGCAGTAGGTGCAGGTATCGGTAACGGTCTAATCGTAGGACGTACAGTAGAAGGTATCGCTCGTCAGCCACACGCTCGTGGTCTATTACAAACAACTATGTTCATCGGGGTAGCGTTAGTTGAAGCCCTTCCGATCATCGGTGTTGTAATTGCGTTCATGGTATTGAACCGATAAAATGACAAAAACTCCAGATGGCGAAGCTAGTAAAAACTTCGCCATTCATTTATGTCTGTTATTTTAAAATGGTTGTTTTACTATCGCTTTAGCGACTCTTGAAAGGAGTGAACCCGGGGTGTTAACGAACAGTCTAGTATTGGGGGCAGCAGCGGAAGCTGGCCACCATGTAAATTACGGAGATATTATTTTCCAGCTTATTATGTTTATCGTTTTGTTAGCATTGCTTAAAAAGTTTGCTTGGGGTCCTTTAATGGGCATTATGAAGCAGCGTGAAGAGCATGTTGTTAGCGAAATCTCTGCGGCTGAATCAAGCCGTGCGGAAGCGAAAAAGCTTTTAGAAGAGCAAAGAAGTCTTTTAAAAGAAGCGCGTGTAGAAGCACAAACCTTAATGGAAAATGCGCGCAAGCAAGGCGACCTTCAACGTGAAGAAATCGTTGTTGCGGCCCGCTCTGAAGCAGAACGCATTAAAGAAGCTGCCAAGCTTGAAATCGACCAGCAAAAAGAGAAAGCTGTTGCCGCTATCCGCGAGCAGGTTGCTTCTCTATCTGTTTTAATTGCTTCTAAAGTAATTGAAAAAGAATTGACGGCACAGGATCAAGACCAGCTGATTAACGAATATCTTAAAGAGGCAGGAGAAGGGCGATGAGCAACTCTATGGTAGCAAAACGCTACGCGTCAGCTCTTTTTCAAATTGCAAAAGAACAGCAGATTCTAAGTAACGTAGAAGAAGAACTTCGCGTAGTACGGGAAGTCTTGGATTACAATGCTGATTTAAAGGCTGTTCTAAAATCTTCAAAGCTTACAAATGAAAACAAAAAGGAAATCATCCGCAATGCGTTTTCAACTGTAAATGCTTATGTTTTAAATACGTTAATGATTTTAATCGATCGCCACCGCGAAGATGAAATCGTTGAAGTAGTAAACCAATTTATCGAGCTTGCAAATGAGGAAATGGGCATTGCAGAAGCAAAAGTCTACAGCATTCGTCCGCTGACAGATGTTGAAAGAGAAGCTGTTTCCACAACCTTTGCGGCTAAAATTGGCAAGAAGTCATTAAGAATTGAAAATATCGTAGATTCCGATTTGCTAGGCGGCATCAAGCTCCGCATCGGAAATCGTATATATGACGGCAGCTTGCGCGGCAAGTTGAACCGTTTAGAACGTAAATTGTTAAGCTAAGACGAAAAGCAGAAGCGACCGTTTAGCGACGTATGGACTGGAGCGCTTCGACTGAGATAAAGGAAACACGAAGAGCGTAGCTCGATGTTGACTTATCGTAGGGAGAAGAGCGAAGTACACTAGTCGCTGGGAGCTGGAGCTGGACATCACTCAAAGTCGAATGTAGCAAATAGAATAAGCAAAGATTTAGATAGGGGTGAAACTCATGAGCATCAAAGCTGAAGAAATCAGTGCCCTGATAAAGAAGCAGATTGAAAACTATCAGGCAGAAATTCAAGTTACTGATGTCGGTACAGTTATCTCCGTAGGTGACGGTATCGCTCGTGTTCATGGCCTCGACAATGTCATGGCTGGAGAACTTGTTGAATTTGCAAACGGCGTTATGGGTATGGCACAAAACCTTGAAGAAAATAACGTCGGTATCATTATCCTTGGACCTTTCACTGAAATCCGTGAGGGTGACGAGGTTCGTCGTACAGGACGCATCATGGAGGTTCCAGTTGGTGAGGAACTAATCGGACGCGTGGTAAACTCTCTTGGACAACCAATCGATGGGATGGGTCCAATCAATACAACAAAAACACGCCCAATTGAGCAAGTTGCTTCAGGCGTTATGGCTCGTAAATCCGTTCATGAGCCGTTGCAAACTGGTATTAAAGCGATTGACGCGCTTGTACCTATCGGCCGCGGTCAGCGTGAGTTAATTATCGGAGACCGTCAAACAGGTAAAACATCTGTTGCGATCGATACAATCTTGAACCAAAAAAGCGAAAACATGATTTGTATCTATGTTGCTATCGGACAAAAAGAATCAACTGTACGTAACGCAGTTGAAACTCTTCGTAAGAATGGCGCATTAGATTACACAATCGTTGTTTCAGCTTCTGCATCACAACCAGCTCCAATGCTATTCTTAGCTCCATATACGGGTGTATCAATGGCAGAAGAGTTCATGTACAACGGCAAGCACGTTTTAATCGTATATGATGATTTATCTAAGCAAGCGGCTGCATACCGTGAGCTTTCCCTATTACTTCGCCGTCCTCCAGGTCGTGAAGCATATCCAGGGGATGTTTTCTACTTGCACTCTCGCTTACTAGAGCGTGCTGCGAAATTGAACGACACACTAGGTGCCGGTTCAATCACAGCATTACCGTTCATTGAAACACAAGCAGGTGACGTTTCTGCTTATATTCCAACAAACGTTATCTCTATCACAGATGGACAAATCTTCTTGCAGTCTGACTTATTCTTCTCTGGCGTACGTCCAGCGATCAATGCCGGTCTTTCTGTATCCCGTGTAGGTGGATCTGCACAAATCAAGGCGATGAAAAAGGTTGCAGGTACACTACGTCTTGACCTTGCATCATACCGTGAGCTTGAAGCGTTCGCTCAGTTCGGTTCTGACCTTGATAAAGCAACACAAGCAAAGCTTGCTCGTGGTGCCCGTACGGTTGAAGTATTGAAACAAGACCTTAACAAGCCGCTTTCTGTTGAAAAGCAAGTAGCGATTCTATATGCATTAACACGCGGATTCTTAGATGATATTCCTTTAGTAGATATTCGTCGCTTTGAATCTGAATTATTAAACTGGTTAGACCACAACCGCAAAGAGGTGTTAGACCATATTACAAAGACGAAGGATCTTCCTTCTGATGACGATATGGCTTCTGCGATCAACGACTTCAAAAAGACGTTTGCAGTTTCCGAATAAGTATAGGGTCTGACATAAGTTTCGGCACCAGCACCTTATTTATTAGGTGCTGATGCTAAACATTCTTTGAATGAGGGTGGTGAGAACCTATGGCATCATTACGCGATATAAAAAACAGTATTAATTCTACGAAAAAGATGAGTCAGATCACCAAAGCGATGGAGATGACGTCAGCTGCGAAATGGAACCGCGGCGTTATGAATGCAAAGTCATTCGTACCGTACATGGAAAAAATCCAGGAAGTAACGGCGGCAATCGCTTCGGGTGCACAAGGTGTGGCTCACCCAATGCTTGAAACCCGTGAAGTAAAGAAAACGGGTTATATTGTTATGACATCCGACCGTGGTCTTGCTGGTGCGTTTAACAGCAACGTCATCCGTCGTGTCTATCAAACCATTCAAGAACGTCATAAATCGAATGATGAGTTTGCGATTATTGCAGTCGGACGAGTGGCACGTGACTTTTTCTTGAAGCGCGGTATTAATGTGGCTCTCGAGATTACCGGGGTTTCCGATCAGCCGAACTTCAACGATATTAAAGAAATTGCTTCCAGTACGGTGGGCATGTTCGCGGACGGAACGTTTGATGAACTATATATGTACTACAGCCATTATATCAGTGCGATTTCTCAAGAAGTAACAGAGAAGAAGCTTCTTCCGCTTTCGGATATCACTTCTTCAAAAGAGCTTGCTTCTTATGAATTTGAACCGTCTGCAGAAGAAATTCTCGAAGTTCTCCTGCCGCAATATGCAGAAAGCTTAATTTATGGTGCTCTTTTAGACAGTAAAGCAAGTGAGCATGCTGCCCGGATGACGGCGATGAGAAACGCAACCGATAATGCGAAAGAAATGATTAAGAACTACTCACTAATCTACAACCGTGCCCGTCAGGCAGCGATCACGCAAGAAATCGCCGAAATCGTCGGCGGTGCGGCGGCATTAGAATAGTCTTCTTAATAGTGGGTTGGCATGAGGCCAACCTTGCAGTATAAATAAATTTTTCGTGAGGGATTAATAGTAGAATCCCTCACGGATTTGTTCAAAGAGTAAGATAGGAGGGAAAACGATGAACATTGGACGCGTTGTTCAAATTATGGGTCCGGTTGTTGACGTTAAGTTTGAAAACGGTCAGCTTCCAGAGATCTATAACGCTTTAAGAATTAGTTCCAAAGCGCGTAATGAATCAGAAGTTGATATCAACTTAACCCTTGAAGTAGCCCTTCATTTAGGTGATGATACAGTTCGTACGATTGCGATGGCTTCTACTGACGGTTTAACTCGCGGTTCGGAAGTACAGGATACTGGTTCAGCGATTTCTGTACCGGTTGGGGATCCAACTCTTGGCCGTGTATTTAACGTATTAGGTGAAGTTATTGACTTGAAGGAAGAGATTCCGGCAAGTGAGCGCCGTGATTCGATTCACCGCGAAGCGCCAACTTTCGAAAATCTTTCTACTGAAGTAGAAATCCTTGAAACTGGTATTAAAGTAGTAGACTTGCTTGCTCCATATATCAAGGGTGGTAAGATCGGTCTATTCGGTGGTGCCGGTGTAGGTAAAACCGTATTAATCCAGGAATTGATCAATAACATCGCTCAAGAGCACGGCGGTATTTCCGTATTCGCCGGCGTTGGTGAGCGTACACGTGAAGGTAATGACCTTTACCACGAAATGACGGATTCAGGCGTTATCAAGAAAACTGCGATGGTATTCGGACAAATGAACGAGCCGCCAGGAGCACGTATGCGTGTTGCCTTGACTGGTTTGACTATGGCTGAATATTTCCGTGATGAGCAAGGACAGGACGTTCTTTTCTTCATGGATAACATCTTCCGTTTCACGCAAGCAGGTTCTGAGGTATCCGCGCTACTTGGCCGTATGCCATCTGCGGTAGGTTACCAGCCGACTCTTGCTACTGAAATGGGTAAATTACAAGAGCGTATCACATCTACTAACGTAGGTTCTGTTACATCGATCCAAGCGATCTACGTACCAGCCGATGACTATACTGACCCGGCTCCGGCTACTACTTTCGCTCACTTAGATGCAACTACTAACCTTGAACGTAAGCTTTCTGAGATGGGTATTTACCCAGCGGTGGATCCTCTTGCATCGACTTCTCGTGCATTGTCACCTGAAATCGTTGGCGAAGAGCACTACACTGTAGCTCGTAAATTGCAGCAAACATTACAACGTTACCGTGAATTACAGGATATCATCGCGATCCTTGGTATGGACGAACTTTCTGATGATGATAAGTTAGTCGTACTTCGTGCGCGCCGCCTGCAGTTCTTCTTATCACAAAACTTCCACGTTGCTGAACAGTTCACTGGCCAGCCTGGATCTTATGTACCTGTTAAGGAAACTGTTAAAGGATTCAAAGATATCCTTGATGGTAAGTATGACCACCTTCCAGAAGATGCGTTCCGCTTAGTCGGCCGTATTGAAGAAGTGGTTGAAGCCGCAAAACGCATGGGTGTAGAAGTCTAAGCCTGGCAGGAGGGTAAAAAATGAAGACAATTCGTGTCAATGTTGTTACTCCCGATGGCCCGGTGTATGACTCAGAAGTGGAAATGGTGATCGCAAAGGGTATTGCTGGTGAATTAGGTATTTTACCTGACCACATTCCTTTGGTTGCTCCGCTCGAGATTAGCGCGGTTCGCCTGTTGAAGGATGGGAAAGAAGATTTGGTCGCGGTTAGCGGTGGTTTTTTAGAAGTCCGTCCTGATCAAGTGACAGTCTTAGCCCAATCTGCTGAAAAAGGTTCAGATATTGATGTTGCACGTGCTCTGAAAGCGAAGGAACGTGCCGAGCAGCGTCTTCACGATCAGCGTAAGGATCAAGTCGATTTCAAGCGTGCTGAGCTTGCCCTGCAACGCGCCATCAATCGCCTCGCCGTATCGGATAAAAAATAATTTGGTTTTAATGGAACCCCTCCAGTTTTTGGAGGGGTTTTTTGCGTGTATTGATTTTTTTTGTGGACAAGCCTCACCAAATGTCGACATTTTTTAAAAAAATTTAATTTACAAAAGCCCAGTTTTACTGCTAAGATATTAATGAGTTCAAAAATTGAATTAATTCATAATATGAACATTTGGGAGGCACCACATGGAGAATCAATATAAAGTACGTGAAGCGGTTATATTAGCGGCAGGAAAAAGTGTGGATTTTGAAGAGCCGGTAAGCCTGCTTGAACTTGATAATAGTAATTTGTTAACAAGAAATCTAAATCTATTAAAGCAAAAGGGAATTGAAAAAATCGTTATTGTGACAGGCTTTAAGAAGGAATCATTTGATTTCTTGAAGGATGTTGAAGGGGTATATGTAACGGAAAACGACAAGTACAAGTGGACGGGTTCGATGGCATCACTTGCCTGTGCAGCGGAGTACATAACAGGCGATTTCCTGTTGGTGGAGCATGATATTTACACGGAAGAAGATACTTTTGATCAATTACTAGAAAACAGCCAAAGGTCCTGCATTTTGCTTACAAATGAGACAGGGTCTGGGGCAGAGGCTTTTGTTGAAATAAAGAACGGCTATTTATACAAAATTTCAAAGGATATCGCACAATTTAACAAAATTGATGGCGAAATGGTTGGTATTAGTAAGCTTTCCTTTGAGGTTTACTCCAAAATGATAGAGGAATATCAAGATAATAAAAACCCGTATTTAAACTATGAATACTTACTGTTGGATGTCGCTAGAGAGTGCAATGTCGGCTTTGTAAAAATGAATGAATTAATCTGGACAGATATTGATACTAATGAGGATTATGTGAATGCAAGAAACGTCGTGCTTCCTAAACTGAAGCGTAAGGAAGCGCAATTTAAAAAAGAGCAAATTCATGAACTGGTAACAAAAGCGTTAAATGTAACCGAAGCTGAGATTGAGAGCATCGTACCTTTTGGCGGTATGACGAATAAAAACTACAAAATCACGTTAACAAATCAAAAGGACTATGTGCTGCGAATTCCTGGTGTGGGTACGGAAGCGATGATTAATAGATTCGCAGAAAAAATCAATTCTAATCTGGTCAGTGAAATTGGCATCGACTCGCCCTTAATTTATTTTAATGCCGAAACGGGTGTGAAGATCTCTGAGATTATTCCAAATGCCGAAACGTTGAACGGGAAGATGTGTAAGCGGGAAGACATCATGGCGATGACGACGGACCGATTAAGCACGCTGCATCAGTCCAATATCCCAATGGAAAATACGTGGGATGTATTTAAGGAAATGGACAAATATGA
The DNA here is from genome assembly GCF_059587065.1 of Neobacillus sp. DZ-9. NCBI lineage: Bacteria > Bacillati > Bacillota > Bacilli > Caryophanales > Bacillaceae > Neobacillus > Neobacillus sp. DZ-9. Next base: position 138,419 of record NZ_JCAIOL010000007.1, on the reverse strand, counting down.
AAACTTAGTCATCGAGGCAGGCGGCCAATTTTATGAAGGCTATGAGGAAGTACGCAGTCAAGTAAAGGAAATCGAACGGATTTATAAAGCGATGAATATTCAGTTTGTTCCTTGCCATGTTGACCCTGTTGCCGAAAACATGGTGAAAAGCGGCGATAGACTATACCTAATTGATTGGGAATACAGCGGGTTAAGCGATCCAATGTGGGATATTGCAGCTCATTCGATGGAAAGTGTGTTTTCTCCTGAAGACGAGGAATTGTTCCTATCTATTTACTTTAAGGGAGAAGAGGTTACAGAAGAGATCAAAACAAGAATCTTGATGAATAAGATTTTCCAGGATTTCTTATGGAGTACATGGACAGTCATTAAGGAAGCGGCCGGTGATGATTTCGGTTCATACGGAATTCACCGTTTCAATCGTGCCATAGAAAATATTAAGAAGGTTTTAGGGGAGGGGAAAGTGCTTGAATACAAAAACTAAAGGAACTATAGCTGCCGTCATTTCTGCGATGACCTGGGCGTTAGATACGGTTTTTATTGGAGTAATCCTAGCTCATACTTTATTTGTGTCAACAGAACAAATCATCTTTTTAGCACCGCTGATCAGTACCTATTTCCATGATGCCTTTTCAGCAGTTTGGGTAATGATTTATATGACGTTTAAAGGGGAACTAAAGAACTCGTTCGCGAAAATGAAGACACGAAGCGGCCGATATGTCATGCTGGCAGCGTTAATGGGCGGTCCGGTTGGTATGACCTGTTACGTGTTAGCTGTAAAATATATCGGGGCTTCGTACACGGCTTCGATTTCAGCCGTCTATCCGGCTGTGGGCGCGTTCTTTGCCTTCTTATGGTTAAAGGATAAACTTTCCATTAAAAACTGGATCGGACTTTTTGTAAGTATCCTCTTTATCTTTATTTTAGGTTACTCAAGCGGGGGTCTTGGACCTAACGCTACATTAGGGTTCATCTTTGCTTTAGGTTCCGTTTTTGGCTGGGGCATGGAATGTGTCATCTGCGCCTATGGCATGAAGGATGAGGAAGTAACACCAGAACATGCCCTGCAGATTAGACAAGTCACTTCTGCGTTGGTATTCGGATTGATTATCATTCCAATCTTTGGCGGCTATTCGGTGATCGGTGACATTATCATGTCAAAAGAAATGATCTATATTGCATTAGTCGGTTTATGTGGCGCAGTTTCTTACTTAGGCTACTACAGAGCGATTAATGAAATTGGACCGACCAGAGCAATGGCAATCAATATCACCTATGTTTCTTGGACAATTTTCTTCGGGTTTATCTTCTTTGGAAGTCCGGTTACAGCAAAACTGCTCCTTTGTAGTGTCATGATTATTGTAGGTTCGATTATTACAGTGGCAAATCCAGATGAACTTAACTTCAAAAAATTCTTCAAAAAGGCAGCAGCTTAATTTGCTGCCTTTTTGGCTTAAGGAGAGAGGGGATACATAATGGTTAAATTAGATGGAAAGGTAGCCATCATTACAGGTGGAGCAGGCGGAATCGGAATTGAAACGGCCGGATTATTTTTAAGAGAAGGAGCGAAGGTTGTTTTAGTAGGTCAAACCGAAGAAAAACTGATCAAGGCTAAGACAGAATTGGATGCCCTTGGTGAGATAATGGTTGTTCAAGCGGATGTTGCTGAGGAAGCGGACACTGTGAATTACGTCAAAACGACAATGGACCATTTTGGCAAGATTGATATTTTCTTTAACAATGCGGGTATTGAAGGGCCGATTTGTAAGCTAGTGGATGTATCGGTTGAGGATTTTGACAAAGTGATGAATGTCAATGTACGGGGTGTGTTTTTAGGCTTAAAGCATGTATTGCCGATCATGATGGAACAAAGAAGTGGCAGCATTATTAATACTGCATCAGATGCCAGCTGGATGGGGTATACCGATTTGGGGCCATATGTAGCGGCCAAGCATGCTGTCGTGGGGTTGACTAAAACCGCGGCCAATGAAGCGGCGCATGCCAATGTCCGAGTCAATTCGGTTCATCCGACAAGTGTGAATACAAGAATGATGAGGTCAATTGAAGAGGCAATGAACCCTGGTGAATCAGAAAAGGCGAGAGAAATGTTTGCTGGGCTGATTCCATTTGGCCGTTACGCGGAACCGATTGATGTTGCGAACCTGGTATTATTCCTTGCTTCCGATGATAGTTCCTTTATTAGTGGCAGCCAGCATCGGATTGATGGCGGGATGTCGGCGAATTCGAATTAATAGGAAAACTAACTTATTTATCTTGAAGCAATAGATCTGATGATTAATGGCAGTTAGATTGTTGAAAGCGCTTTGATATTTTGAAATAATAAAAAGCCGAGATTACTCTCGGCTTTTTATATTATACTTTTTTAATTTATATATAATAGTGGGCTGGCTGAGGCCTAAGTATTCCGCCATTTCGTAGGTGGTTTTGCACTCTCTGTAGGCTTTTGATAAAAACTCGATTTCTACTTCCTCCAGCACTTCTTTTAAATTCCTTTTTTCAATACGATCCTTCGCAAGAACCCATGTGGAATCCTTCATATTTTTCTTAAAGTCAAAAGGAAGATGTTCAGGCAAAATCATATCATCCTCAATCGTCAGGATCTGCCGTTCCAGTAAATTCTCCATTTCTCGGACATTTCCCGGCCATTCATAATCAATTAGCAAGTCATACGTGGATGCGTGCAATTTTTTAGACTCGTTGTACTTGGCATTCAGTAATTCCAAGTAATGCTTTAACAAAATCGTTATGTCATCTTTTCTTTCCTTTAACGAAGGGATGTGAATGGGAATGACATTTAATCGGTAGTACAAGTCCAGTCTGAATTTGCCTTCGTCCACCATCCGTTTTAAGTTTTGATTCGTGGCCGTTATCAGACGGAAATTAACCTGGATCTCTTTTTTCCCGCCAATGCGCATGAACTTTCTCTCTTGAATGACTTTAAGTAATTTTACTTGCATGTTCAGCGGAAGCTCACCAATTTCATCTAAAAAAAGCGTTCCCTGGTCTGCTTGCTCAATCAAGCCTTGTTTTCCTGCTTTTTGTGCTCCCGTAAAGGAACCTGGCTCATAGCCGAACATTTCCGATTCAAACAACGCTTCAGGGATCGTACTGCAGTTTACTTCAATGAAAGGTTCTTTTTGGCGCTCGCTTTGATCGTGTATATATCGGGCCAATGTACTTTTTCCAACACCCGATTCCCCTAAAAATAAAATCGCCGCATCAGTTGGAGCCACTCGCTGCAGGGTCTTAAAGATTTGCTGCATGCTTGTGCTTCTGAATAAAAGCGGCCGATCGCTGGCATCTTTTTCGCGCAGCTCCTCTACTTCGGTTTGGAATCCGGCCACCTTGGACTGCAGCTGACTGTATAGTTCCTGCAATTTCACAATCTCTGTTTGGTCTTGGCTGTAGCTTATCACCCTGATTAATTGTCCTTCCTGATTAAAAACCGGATAACCGGTCGACATGACAACCTTTCCTGATTTTGTATGCTGCAGAATGCGGACAATTTTTTTCTCTTTTAACACAAAGGCATTAATCGAAGGGGAGAGAATTCCTTCTTGTTCTAAATCATAGACAGACCTTCCGATGTAGGATCCGGGTTCTAACCCATACATAACCCAATGTTCCGGATTAGAGCGCAAAATGATACCCTTCTCATCGGTGACCGTAATGTTGTTGTTTGAGGTTTCAATGATCTTATCGAGCTCGAGTTTTACTTCTTCGTTCATGAAAAAACCCCCTTGATTTAATTTTCAATCAAATCGGACAATTAATCAATAATTAAATTAATATCGATTAAAAATTAAATCAAATCTTTCCTGAAACAACGATATTTCGGCCCGAAAAGGTTGGCATGCTTTTTGCATTATAAAATAGCAAAACTACTTTTTAGGGAAGGAAGTTTAAAACATGGAAAAATACATCAAGGAACTAGAAGAATTAGATAAAAAGCATTTTTTGCATCCGACTTCACCGATCCAGCAGCAACAGGCAGATGGCCCTGGCTTTATTTTTACAAAGGGTGAAGGTGTATATTTGGAAGATATTAAAGGAACTAGGGTTATAGATGGCATGTCTTCTTTGTGGAATGTGAATATTGGGCATGGCCGGGAGGAAATCGGAAAAGCAGCGATGGAACAAATGTCCAAATTAGCATTTAACTCGTGTTTTTCAACCTACAGTAATGAACCAGCCATCCGCTTGGCAGCGAAATTGGCAGAAATCGCACCGGGGGATTTAACGGCAACGTTTTTTACTTCAGGAGGTTCGGAATCTAATGATACGGCTTATAAGCTGGCCCGGCATTATTGGATATTAAAGGGGCAGCCGGAAAAGAAGAAAATCATCACAAGATCGAGGTCCTACCACGGGGTGGCAATGGGGGCAACGAGCGCAACAGGTTTAAAGCCGTTCCGGGATTTTACGAATTCATTAGCTCCTGATTTTTATTATGTAGATCATTTTTCAACGTCCGCATTACGCGAGTTAATCGAACAGGAAGGCGCTGACACAATTGCTGCTTTTGTTGCCGAACCAGTTCAGGGTGCCGGCGGCGTCCATATCGCACCTAAAAACTATTTCAAAGAAGTCAGGGAGATTTGTGACCAATACGGGATATTATGGATTACGGATGAAGTCATAACAGGATTTGGGCGGACAGGCACCTATTTTGGAATTGAGCATTATGACGTTGCGCCTGATATGATGTGCTTTGCAAAAGGCGTAACAAGCGGCTATGCCCAGTTGGGCGGTGTGATGATTTCAGAAAAAATGCACCAAGACTTTAAAGAGCTCTCTACAGGCACATTATTGCATGGGTATACTTACAGCGGTCATGCGATGGCTTGCAGTGTGGGCTTGAAAAATCTTGAAATCATCGAACGCGAAAATTTGATTGAAAATGCGAAGCAAATGGGTGCGGAAATGCTGGCAGGATTTAAGCAGCTGCAAAGTAAACATAGCATGATTGGTGAAGTTAGGGCCTTGGGTCTTATGGGTGCGATTGAAATTGTGAAAGATCAGCATACAAACGAGCGTTTCACCGCTCCGCTCGCTCCAGTGATTGTTTCGGAAGCTGCTAAAAGGGGAGTGGTAGTCCGTGCCGTCGTTTTTGATGGCCAGGACACGATTGTATTTGCCCCGCCGTTAATCATTAACCAAGAAGAAATGGAACAAATGATGAAGGTTTTATCAGAGACTATATTGGCAGTGGAAAACACCATTAAGCAGGGGATGAGGGGATGAAAAAGGATTTATATATTAATGGGACTTGGAAAGAAGCCAAAAAGTATACGTCATTGGTATCGCCCTATAGCGGCGAAGAAATTGCCCTTGTTCCAGCGGCAGATGAAGAGGAGGCAAATCTAGCCATAGAGGCTGCGTATCAAGCAAGAGCGGAGTGGGCCGAGAAGGCGTGAAGTATGCGATTGAGGAAATGACGGAAAAGAAACTGGTTATTTTTAATCGGAATTGATTATTTTATTGGGTCAGGCTGGGCGTTTAGCCTGGCCTTTTTCTACTTTTCAAAGACAAGTTGACGTGAAAACTGCATGAAAAGCAGTTTTTGGAATAGGATTGTAGGGGAAGGGTTGGCCAGAGTGGAGATTATTCTTAAAAGGTTGAAAAAAGGTGGACAATTAATGACAAATCTCACTGATTAAATTCTTATTTTGGTGTTTAATAAGGGTTGTTGTCGAATTCGAAACGGGTTCTTGCGAACCCTTTGCTAGGCACGTCATCTTCCGCTGACGCTTCAGATCACGTGCGCTTAGTGCCTCCGCTTAACAAGCATGTGCCAATTCGCTCTTGCGTCATCTCTGGAGCGATTCAGGGAGCATTTCAGCGAGATCACGCAAACGCTCAAAGGGGGACCCCTGTCGACTGACTAGTTCAGTTGTAAATTGGAATTCTACCGCCATGTGCTCACGCACATTGCGCTTCCGCTGACGCTGCAGCTTGCAAAAATTCCCCAATTTAAGGCCTTTCTGTGAGCGAGCTCCCAAGGCCTTAAATTGGGAAATTTTCGCGGCGGTAGAATACCAATTTTTATCAATAAGGCTTGTCGACAGGGGTTTGTAACAATGCTATAATGAATTCGGTTACAATATTCATAAGTATGAAAATTTTCAACATTGGAGGGGATAGACATGGAACTTTTGAATGTATATCAGAATAATTATCTGATAGTTTTTGTGTTCCTATGTCTTGGGGTGTTGCTGCCGGTGGTGGCATTATATTTAGGTAAGCTTCTGCGTCCGCATAAACCTGATGATGCGAAGTATACCACATATGAGAGCGGTATTGAGCCATTTCACGATTCCCGTGTACAGTTCAATGTCCGCTATTATATTTTTGCCCTAATGTTTGTTATTTTTGATGTGGAGACGGTGTTTTTATATCCATGGGCGGTGGCCTATGATAAGTTAGGACTATTTGCATTAGTCGAAATGTTAATTTTCGTGGTTATGCTGGTAATTGGCTTAATCTACGCATGGAAAAAGAAGGTGCTAAAATGGATTTAAAATTGGACCTTTCACCAGAGGAAATGAAAGAGTTAGAACGAAATGTATTTTTCGCGACGCTGGAGCAAATTAAGGCATGGGCCCGAAGTAATTCTTTGTGGCCAATGACATTTGGTCTGGCTTGTTGTGCGATTGAGATGATGGGCGTGGGCGGCGCGAATTATGACTTGGACCGTTTTGGTTCCTTTTTCCGTACGTCGCCGAGACAGTCGGATTGCATGATTGTGTCTGGTACAGTGACGAAAAAAATGGCGCCGATTGTAAAGCGTTTATATGATCAAATGCCGGAGCCGAAGTGGGTTATTGCGATGGGGTCATGTGCAACTGCAGGCGGGCCGTATATCAAGTCGTATTCCGTTGTTAAGGGAGTCGACCAAATCGTCCCTGTTGATGTGTATATTCCAGGCTGCCCACCGAACCCAGCGGCATTAATTTATGGAATTAATAAGTTAAAGGAAAAGATTCGTTATGAGGCGAAGACTGGGAAGAAGGTGATCTAACCGATGAGCGGGGAAAAGGATCTCGAGCAATTAAAGAAAGAGGCAGCTGAGAAAGCGAAGGCCGCGGCACTGGCGAAGCGTCAGGCGAAGGCAGCAGGTGAAGCGGCGCCGAAACCAGCAGCCGAAGCACCAAAGCCAGCAGCAGAAGAGGCACCGAAAGCATCTGGCGGGGATGCCGATGATTTAGCGAAGAAAAAAGCAGCGGCAGCAGCGAAGGCGAAGGCGGCTGCACTAGCGAAGAAGAAGCGTGAAGGCATTGTGGATGAGCCAGCTGAACCGGTTCAAGAAGCACAAGCTCCGGCAGAAGAGATGGCCGCACCGCAAGCCTCATCGAACGACGCTGATGATCTTGCAAAGAGAAAAGCAGAAGCCGTAGCGAAAGCCAAAGCAGCAGCAGCGGCGAAACGGAAAGCGATGGAGCAGGCAAGCGGCGAAGCCCAAGCGGCACCGGAAGCACCAGCTGCAGAAACTGCGTCTGATGCAGGCGACGACGACTTAGCAAAGAAAAAAGCGGCTGCCGTAGCGAAAGCCAAAGCGGCAGCAGCGGCGAAACGAAAAGCGATGGAGCTAGCCGGCGGCGAGGCCCCAGCGGCCGTATCGGGTGGCGATACAGGAGCGGACGCAACTGATGATGCGAAAGCAAAGGCGGCAGCAGCAGCGAAAGCGAAAGCAGCGGCAGCAGCCAAAGCGAAGGCAGCAGCGGCGGCAAAGGCGAAAGTGGCCGTATCGGGTGGCGATACAGGAGCGGACGCAACTGATGATGAAAAAGCGAAAGCAAAGGCAGCGGCAGTAGCGAAGGCCAAAGCAGCGGCGGCAGCCAAAGCGAAAGCAGCAGCGGCAGGGAAAGTGGGCGATACAGCGCCAGCCGCATCAGAAACCGCAGCACCGTCAGTCAATCAGCCATATTTAGATAAATATATGAAGGTAATTGCTGAAAATCTGGGTGCCGATGTTTTAGAAGATTCTTATATTAATAAACTATCCAAAGATGTTCCGACCCTTGTGGCAAAGCGTGATACATATTTTAAGCTGGCTCAATTTTTAAAATATAATGAGCTACTCGGATTTGATTATCTCTCTGAGCTGCACGGAACGGATTTTGTGACGCATATGGAAGTATATGTTCACTTATTCTCATACAAAAATCGCCAATCGGTGGCGTTAAAAGTGAAGATAGACCGTGATGAACCAACAATTGAATCCTTGCAGCCGATTTGGGCAGGCGCCGACTGGCCTGAATGCGAGGCATATGACTTATTAGGAATTAAGTTTACCGGACACCCGGATTTGCATCGGATTTTGCTTGGAGAAGAATGGGTTGGCCATCCACTGCGTAAAGATTATGAACAGTATGATGTGGAGGTGTAGCGGGTGATCAGAACAGAAGAAATGCTATTAAACGTCGGTCCACAGCACCCGAGTACGCATGGAGTATTTCGGCTTGTAGTTAAAATCGATGGCGAGATCATTACGGAAGCAAAACCTGTCATCGGTTACTTACACCGCGGTACAGAAAAATTGGCCGAGAATTTACAATACACACAAATTATTCCTTATACCGACCGGATGGACTATTTGTCAGCGATGACCAATAACTATGTTATCTGTCATGCTGTTGAGACGATGATGGGGATCCAAGTTCCGGAGCGCGCCGACTTCCTTCGCGTCATGGCAATGGAATTGGGTCGAATCGCCAGCCATCTTGTGGCATGGGGCACCTACCTACTGGACCTTGGTGCGACGAGCCCGTTCATCTATGCATTCCGTGACCGCGAAATGATTATCAATATGCTCAATGAACTATCTGGGGCGCGCTTGACCTTCAACTATATGCGTGTTGGCGGCGTGAAGTGGGATGCTCCGGAAGGCTGGGTGGAAAAAGTACGGGATTTTGTTCCGTATATGCGCGAGCAAGTCGAGGGCTATCATGATCTTGTAACTGGAAATGAAATTTTCCTTGACCGGGTAACGGGTGTAGGAAGATACACGAAAGAGGACGCCATTAACTATTCCTTGAGCGGTCCAAACCTTCGCTGTACCGGCGTGAAGTGGGATCTCCGTAAAGATGAGCCATATTCCATATATGACCGTTTTGATTTTGACGTGGTGACCGAGGAAAGCGGCGACTGCCTGGCACGCTATAAGGTGCGAATGGGCGAGGTTTCACAATCATTAAATATCCTTGAGCAGGCTTGTGAACAATTTCCTGCGGAAGGTGAAATTTTAGCAAAAGTACCGAAAATCATTAAAGCGCCTAAAGGTGAAGCGTTTGTTAGAATTGAATCACCACGCGGCGAAATTGGCTGTTATATCTCAAGCGACGGCAAAAAAGAACCGTATCGCCTGAAGTTTAGAAGACCATCATTCTATAATCTGCAAATTCTCCCGAAATTATTAGTAGGTGAAAATATTGCAAACCTGATTGCTATATTAGGGGCAGTTGATATTGTCCTTGGGGAGGTGGACGGTTAATGGTACAAGATCTACTCCATTCGAGTCCAGGTTTAGCCAACTTTGCAATCTTCTTTTTACTAGGGGTTGTCTTGCTGTTAGTCGTATTAGGCTTCGTAACATATGGGATTTTAGCCGAGCGGAAGGTTATGGGTTACATGCAGCTCCGCCACGGTCCAAACCAGCTTGGCGGTAACTGGGGCTTATTGCAGACCGTCGCTGACGTTTTGAAGCTTTTACTAAAAGAAGACATTATTCCGAAACTGGCAGACCGTCCGTTATTTATCCTGGCGCCAGTCATTGCCTTTGCCCCGTCCTTCATGGTACTGGCAACGATTCCGTTTACTGATAAGTTTCAATTTGCGGATATCGGGGTGGGATTGCTTTATTACATTGCGGTTTCTGGTTTGACAACCTTTGGCGCCTTGCTTGGCGGCTGGGGCTCTAATAACAAGTACGCCCTTTTAGGCGGCGCGCGGGCAGCAGCACAGATGATTTCATATGAAATCCCGCTTGTTATGTCCGTTCTTGGTGTCATTCTTTTATCAGGAAGCTTAAATTTAAATGATATCGTCCATGCGCAAAAGGGCGGCTGGTTCATCCTGTTGCAGCCGATTGGCTTCATTGTGTTCTTTATTGCTTCGGTTGCCGAATTAAACCGGACGCCGTTTGATTTGCCGGAAGCGGAATCCGAGCTTGTCGCTGGATTTCACGTTGAATACTCCGGCTTCCGCTTTGCCTTCTTTATGCTAGCGGAGTATGTGTATCTATTTGCCATGTCGGCCCTGATTACAGTCATTTTCCTAGGAGGCTGGCTGCCGCCATTTGCGTTCCTTGGCTTTATTCCAGGTGCGGTATGGTTCTCACTTAAGTTCTGTGTGGTCATCTTTGTATACTTGTGGCTTCGCAGTACGCTGCCGCGTTTCCGAGTTGACCGTTTAATGGAGTTTGGCTGGAAAGTGCTGCTTCCAGTGGCGCTAGGAAACATCTTCCTGACAGCCTTGATCAAATCATTATTTTTCTAAAAAGAAATCATTAGATCTTGTTCGAAAGGTCGTATCGCCTAGCGATACGCTGGCCGCAATAACAATTTTTAAAAGGTAAAAGGGGTGAAAAACGTGCTTGGAATAGCAAAAGGCTTGAAATATACCCTAAAACAATTATCACGCGAAAAAGTCACTTATGACTATCCAAATAAGCCGCTTCCACTGCCGGACCGCTTCCGCGGGATTCAGAAGTTTTATCCGGAAAAGTGTATTGTGTGCAATCAATGTATGAACATTTGTCCGACAGAATGTATCAACCTGACAGGTAAAAAACATCCCGATCCGGCGAAAAAGGGGAAAATCATCGATACGTATGACATCAACTTCGAGATTTGCATCCTTTGTGACCTATGTACGGAGGTTTGCCCGACAGAAGCGATTATCATGACGAATAATTTCGAGCTCGCTGAATACAGTCGCGATATGTTATTTAAAAACCTCGAATGGTTGGATGAAAACGACGAAAACATACGGAAGGAGAATAAAGCATGACCTTCTCAGGCGAATTTCTCGCTTTTATGGGACTCGCACTTGTGGCGATCATCGGCGGCGTGCTTCTTTTGAACCTTACCAAAGTTGTTCATATGGTCGTTGCCCTCATCTTCACGTTCGTAGCTATTGCCGGAATTTATGTGCTGCTGTCCGCGGAATTTGTCGCAGCTGTGCAAATCTTAATTTATTCAGGTGCCATTACGATCATTATGCTGTTTGGCATCATGTTAACGAGGCATAACGATGAAAGTGAATCAAAAGCAGGCAAATGGAGAAAGTTTCTTTTATTTTTAGGTGTCCTAGGTTTTGCTTTTGCCGTTTACCTTGGCATCTACAATTTCAATATTGATCAAGTTCCAACTACATTGCATGAAAACAACACGATGCAAATCGGTCAGGCACTATACTCAAAACATATTATTCCATTTGAGTTAGTCTCTGTTTTACTTTTAGTCGCGTTGGTTGGTTCCATTGTCTTGGCAAAAAAAGAGGATAAGGAGGCGGATAAGGAATGAGTTCAGTTCCCGCTTCAGCCTTCCTGGCACTAGCACTAATTTTATTTTGCATCGGCTTATATGGTGCATTAACGAAGAGAAACACGGTTATCGTTCTCATTTCGATCGAATTAATGCTGAACGCCGTGAATATTAACCTGGTAACCTTCAGCAAATACGGCATGGCGCCATCGATTACAGGCCAAATCTTTGCCCTGTTTGCGATCAGCGTTGCCGCAGCGGAGGCAGCGGTTGGTCTTGCGATCCTTATCGCACTATACCGCACAAAGAAAACCGTCAACATCGACGAAATGGACACAATGAAAAATTAAAAAAACCTTGGTGCCAGTCGCTTTCTCTCGAAGATTAGAAAAATTCGGGTGGTGACAGGCACGGATAGGAGAAAATGATGGAAAATGCATGGCTTATACCGCTTTTCCCGCTAATATCGTTTTTGATCCTTCTTCTATTCGGTAAGCGATTGAAGGAAGCGAGTGCGTATGTAGGGATTCTGCTAACGCTGGCATCGCTTATTTATTCGATTTTAGTGTTATTTCAGCGCTTTTCAGAGCCAACCTACGTCACGAAGTTTGACTGGCTCACGATAGGAGATTTTCATATAACAGCGGGCTTTGAAGTGAATCAATTAAATGCATTAATGCTGTTTATCGTATCGCTCGTCAGTTTCTTGGTACATACCTATTCCAAAGGTTATATGCACGGGGACGAGCGCTTTCATGTTTTTTATGCTTACTTAGGATTATTTACTTTTGCCATGCTTGGTCTGGTGATTTCGCCAAACCTGCTGCAAACGTATATCTTCTGGGAACTAGTAGGTGTCGGTTCCTTCCTATTAATCGGTTTCTATTTCTACAAAGAAGAAGCAAAGGCAGCCGCGAAAAAGGCGTTTATCATGACCCGTATCGGAGATGTTGGCCTGTTTATCGGCATGGCGCTGCTCTTCTGGCAGACAAAAAGCTTTGAATACAGCGATATCTTTGCGGCAGTCGACGCTGGTCAGGTGTCAGGCACGATGATCACGTTGACGGCAATTCTGATTTTCATCGGGGCAATTGGTAAATCGGGTCAGTTCCCGCTCCACACATGGCTTCCGGATGCGATGGAAGGTCCAACACCAGTTTCGGCGTTAATCCACGCAGCGACAATGGTTGCCGCCGGGGTATACTTGGTTGCATCACTTTTCCCATTGTTCTCAGCAAGCCATACCGCACTTATGACCGTTGCCGTCATCGGCGGCTTTACCGCCATTTTTGCAGCAAGTATCGGTCTTGTGCAAACGGATATTAAACGAGTACTTGCTTATTCAACTGTCAGCCAGCTTGGTTATATGATGCTCGCACTTGGTTCTGCGGGTTATGTGGCTGGTGTGTTCCACCTGATGACGCACGCGTTCTTCAAGGCACTCTTGTTCTTGGCAGCCGGTTCTGTCATTCATGCAGCACACACACAAGATATTGAAGAAATGGGCGGGCTTTGGAAAAAGCTTAAGCTCACTGGACCATTATTTCTAATTGGAACACTGGCGATCAGTGGTGTGCCGTTATTATCCGGTTTCTTCAGTAAAGATGAAATTTTAGCAGCGGCCTGGGAAGGCGGACATCCGGTTCTTTTCGTCCTTGCTCTAGTCGCGGCATTCTTTACAGCATTCTATATGTTCCGTCTGTTCTTCATGGTATTCACTGGTGAAGCACGCGGCACTCAGAAACATGTTCACGAGTCACCATCTGTGATGACATTCCCAATGATCATCCTTGGTGTTCTAGCAGTGGTTGCTGGTTATGTGAACACACCTTGGTTTGGCACGTTCCTAGGGGATTGGCTCGTAGACGGAAACGAAGCCCTAGCGGCACACGGCCATCACGAAGGTCCAGTTTGGATTATGATTCTAGCAACCGTTGTTTCCTTACTTGGAATCTACCTTGCATGGTTAATTTACGGAAAACGCTCCGTTTCACGCAATTGGCTGAGCGGCAGTGGCGACATGCTTCACACCGTGCTATTAAACAAATATTACGTCGACGAATTCTACCAACTGACAATCGTCGCGATTACAAAAGGAATCAGCTACTTCCTGCGTTTCATCGATACCTTCCTTGTTGAAGGCATCGTCAAAGGCATCGCCGGATTCGTCCAAGGACTTGGAGCAACAGGTTCAAAAATGCAGACCGGCCAGGTGCAGACGTACGGAGCAGTGGCGTTTATCGGACTGGCGTTACTAGCCGTCATCTATGCATTAACAGGGGGGTACTTACGATGAACTTACATGCTATTCTTTCAATCCTAGTATTCTCCCCTTTACTAGGTATCGCCGTTATAGCGTTCATGCCAAAAGATCAGGAAAAATCGATCAAATTGGTTGGCTTTTTGGCTACCATGCCGGCACTGCTGTTATCACTAGCGGCTTATGCTCACTATCTAGCCGGTAAACATTTGAGTGATTTCAGCGTGTCAGTGGATTGGATTCATTTCCGCGGCATGAATGTCGAAGCGCCATACTTCGCCGTAAACTACGAGCTAGCGTTAAGTGGCTTCCAGCTGCTGTTAGTCGTGCTTACAGCGGTAGTGGCAACGCTCGCGTCGATTTCAGCCCGTTATGTGAAAAAAGAATGGAAAGGCTTCTTCATGCTGTTCCTTCTATTAGAAGTAGGCATGCTTGGCGTGTTCACAGCGGAAAACTTAATTCTATTCTTCATTTTCTTCGAGGTTACACTCATTCCGACGTTCTTCTTAATCGGAAAATGGGGTTATTTTGAAAGGGAAAAAGCGGCCTACAGCTTCTTGATTTATAACGGTTTGGGCTCTGCGGTCCTTCTGATCGTGATTATGATTCTGTTTGCCAAAACAGGCACGACCAATATCGATATTTTAAAAGACATCCTGGCAGATCCAAGTGCACCGGTTTCTGGAGACTTAAAGCTTGGCCTTTTGATCGCACTCTTGGTGGCATTTGGGGTCAAATTGCCAATTTTCCCATTGCACAGCTGGATGCTGCGCGTGCACGTACAAGCACCTGTTCCAACTGTTATGATTCACTCTGGTATTCTTTTAAAAATTGGTGCGTACGGATTAATCCGTTTTGGAATGGGACTGTTCCCCGAGCAGTTTGACACTCTTTCGACGTTGATTGCTGTCCTTGGAGTGATTAATCTTCTCTACGGGGCGTTCCTTGCGTTCATTCAAACAGACTTTAAAATGGTTTTGGCTTACTCGTCGATTTCTCACATGGGAATCGTGTTAATTGGACTTGCGGCAATGAATGAAGCCGGGGTTCAAGGGGCAATTTTCCAAGTGATTTCACACGGCTTAATTTCGGCCTTATTGTTCTTCTTAGTGGGTGTGTTATACGAACGCACCGATACATCTTTGATTGGAAATCTTGGCGGAATGGCAAAGGGAATGCCGGTTGCGGCGGGCTTCCTATTAGCAGGGGCAATGGCATCACTTGGACTTCCTGGTATGTCTGGATTCGTCAGCGAATTCATGGCGTTCTTAGGGCTTTTCAAAGAAATGCCTTGGCTTGCGGCTGTTGGTACGATCGGCATCATTATGACAGCAGCATATTTGCTTCGCGCCGTGCTTGGCATGACGTTTGGCAAGACACACCGCGAATTTACTGGCGTGCTTGATCTGAAAGGCGTTGAATTTGTGCCAGTGGTAGTACTTATGTTGTTAATCGTGTTAATCGGTGTTTACCCAAGTGTTCTAAGCTCACCGCTTCAATCCACACTTGAGACTATCATGCCAGGGCTGGGAGGGTGATGAAGGATGAGTTTTGAGACATTGAGTCAGTTTAACTGGAGTGTCATGACACCAG
This sequence comes from Neobacillus sp. DZ-9, assembly GCF_059587065.1. Classification (NCBI taxonomy): domain Bacteria; kingdom Bacillati; phylum Bacillota; class Bacilli; order Caryophanales; family Bacillaceae; genus Neobacillus; species Neobacillus sp. DZ-9. The sequence continues at coordinate 123,059 of NZ_JCAIOL010000007.1, read as the reverse complement.
AGTTCATCATCCTTGGTGTTGCTGCACTTCTAACGCTTTTAGATTTATTTATGCCGAAGGGGCAGGATCGCCGTATCCTTGGCTGGATTGGCATTGCGGCGATCGCAGCGGCAATGGTTTCCGTTGCAAGCTTAGCGGGCGGTGCTGTTGTCTCGATTTTGGATGATACCTTCCGCCTTGACAGCTTTGCTATTGCCTTTAAATTGCTGCTCCTTGGCGGTGCGGGACTGGTCCTATTCCTTGCCGTCAGCTATGAAGCGAAGGAAGGCATGGAAGAATACCGCGGCGAGTTTTACTATTTGTTCTTAACAGCGCTCCTCGGTGCGATGTTCATGACCTCCAGCGGTGATTTAATCACGTTATTCATCGGGTTAGAATTGTTATCTATTTCTTCCTATATTTTAGCGGGCATCCGAAAGCATAACCTGAAGTCGAACGAATCAGCGATGAAATACGTCATTAACGGCGGAATTTCCACTGCGATTACCTTGTTCGGGATGAGCTATGTATACGGATTAACCGGATCTACAAATTTGCTGGCGATTGCCCAAAGCCTATCAGGTTTAACAGATGGCCAGCATGTGTACTTGCTTGGATTATCATTTTTGATGATTTTCGTTGGTCTAGCGTTTAAATTGGCAGCAGCGCCGTTCCATATGTGGGCACCAGACGTCTACCAAGGTGCGCCGACACCGGTTACTGCGTTCTTAAGCGTTGTTTCCAAAACGGCTGGTTTTGTGATTGTCATTAGGATTCTGTTAACGGTATTTGGTGCTGCGGTCACGAAGGGTCCAGGCTCGATGCCAATTTTGCTCGACATGCAGGACTATATCGCTTTTATCGCGGGAGCTACAATGATCATCGGTAACGTGGTGGCATTGAAGCAGTCGAACATTAAAAGAATGTTTGCGTACTCCAGTATCGCTCATGCCGGTTACATCCTGGTTGCGTTAACGTCCCTTTCGTCCAATATGTTCTATTCCATCTGGTTCTACTTGCTAGCGTATTTGTTCATGAACCTTGGAGCGTTTGCGGTAATCCAGGTAGTAACGGAAAAAACGGGCTCGGCTAAGATTGCGGATTTTGCGGGATTATACCGCCGTTCACCAGGATTAGCTGTTGTGATGGGAATCTTATTGATTTCCTTGGCAGGCTTCCCGGGAACAGCCGGCTTTATCGGGAAATTGAATATCTTTATCGGGGCGTTTTCCGGAGTACCGCATTATGTGCTAGCTTCGATTATGATTGCGACAACGGTCGTGTCTTATTTCTACTATTTCGGTGTGATGACACAAATCTTCTTCCGTCCGGCAGCAAGTGAAGGCAGGTTCAAGATTCCAGCAAGCATTCTCGTTGTCTTGATTGTCGCTGTCGTGGGAAGCGTGCTATTCGGCATCATGCCAAACATCGCATTAGACTACATGAACAACAACTTAGACATCTTGGCTGACTTTTTTAGCTGAGGTTTAAGTGGTTAAATATAAGGGGTAATTTTTATACACTGTTGATTGGAGCGGAAGGCACGAAGACTCCTGCGGGAGAACGGGGCAGGGGAGACCCCCTAGGCGCTTTAGCGCTTAGGGGGCCCTCCGGATCGCCCTAAGGTGCGCGAAGTGCCTGTAGCGTAAATCAACAACTAAGTTAAAAAAAGAAGAGGTTGGGGAGCCTCTTCTTTTTTTTTGTGGATTTTCGGGACTTTTCTACCGTAAAATAACGCAATATGTCTAAATATGGGGTATAATGGAAAATGGTAGATTAATATATATATAGGTTTTCAAGGGGGGCACTATGAAAAAGCTGCGCATTTTTTTTATGATTCTTTTACTAGTAACAGCGTCTCAATCCTTTCGTCTGGTCGGATCAGCGCAAGTACAGAAGCCGGTGGTGATTTTTTATAGCCCGCACCAGGATGATGAAGTTTTATCAATGGGGATGGGGATTGTTAACAGTATCCTTCAAGGCTACGAGGTTCACCTGGTTCTAATGACCGACGGCGGCGGGGCGGTCGGAGCAATGAATGACGTGAATAAAAGGCTATCAAATGAACAATTCCCGCTGATTACAAAGGATGATCTCATTAAAGCGCGAACAAGCGAATTTCTGCGTTCGGCCGCAGCACTTGGAGTCAAGTCGGAGAACATCCACCTGATGAATTTTCCGGATGGACAGTTATCCTACGATCAGGCGAAGCAGACGGTTGAATCGTTTGAAAAACAATATCCACATGCGATTCATAAATCCTTGTCCTATATGGACAACCACAATGACCACGCCATTATGGGAAAGGCGTTAAATGATTTGTACAACGAGCATAAGATCCGCGATGTCCGATTTTATGTAAAAAATGTCCTATTCAATACCCTTCCTGGCAGTACAGAGGCACCAGGTAAAAATACAGCCAATCTTCCTATCATCAAACAGGCTGTGTTTGTCTACAAACAATGGGCTCCGGCCGCACAAATGTATTCAGTCGGCTATATTTCCGTACCAAGTAACTTTGATGCGCTGGAAAAAGATGCAGAGAGCAGGACGCACATGGCTAATACGCCATCAACCATTTGTAAAAATGCGCCTTCGGCCTGGCAGCGTACATATATGTGTAAGCAATAAGGGGGGTTTAAAGTATGAAAATTCTAAAATGGCTATTCTTACTGGTTTTACTGGTGCTTGCTCATCCGCTGATGAAAGGACAGGCTGAGGGTCTTGTCACGGATAACAACCTGGCTGCCGCGATTAAACAGGAGCTGGGGATCGAGGGCAGGGAGCTGACCGAGGCTGATTTATTAACGTTAACGTCGTTAAATGCAACAAATCGCAATATTAGCAGTCTTGAGGGTCTGCAATTTGCTGCCAACCTGCAATTTCTGGCGCTCGATCATAATAACATCACGGATTTGACTCCGATAAAAGGCATGGCTCAGTTACAGGAACTTTATCTGAAGGAAAATCAGATTGCGGATGTTTCACCGCTTTCGGGGCTCACCAATTTAGGAGCGCTTAATTTTGATACGAACCGTCTCACAGATATAATTTCTCTTACGGGGTTAACTAATTTGCAGGTGCTATCGTTTAACAATAATAAGGTAACCAATCTCGCACCGCTTGCTCCGTTGACTAATTTGATTACTTTATCGATGGACAGCAATTCTTTTAAGGATATTACTCCTTTAAAAAACATGGCAAGCTTAAATGCCGTTTCCTTCATGAATGTGGACCTGGAGCTAGGTAAGGGCAGCAGTAATGGTGGAATCCTTGAACAGTTGGGCTCACGAGCTAGTGTTTATTTTTCAAAAATAAAAGTGACGAGGACTATTCATACAAATAGACTGGCTGGAATCTCATGGAAGTATCTTGATAGCGGGATCGATAAGGTGGAAATCAGTATTAATGATGGAAAACCGGTGGCCGTGAGTGGGACAACCACGAATTATTTGTTTGGTAGTTTGAATCCGGCTCAGGCTTATAAGGTTACGGTTTCCGCATACAAAAAGGGGAATCTCGAGTTTACAGGGGATTTAACGGTTACGACGGATGCGGCGGTGACTTTGAGTAAGTGGTTAAAGGTGGACGCCAATTGGTATTATATTAATCCGGCGACCGGGAATCTGACGATTGGCTGGCTGAAGGATCTTAATAAATGGTATTACCTTGATAATAGTGGAAAAATGACATCGGGCTGGCAGATGGTGAATGGCAAATGGTATTATTTGTCGGCGAGCGGTGCGATGATGACGGGTTGGCTGCAGGATAAAGGCAAGTGGTATTATCTTGACGGCTCGGGTGCGATGCGGACAGGCTGGCTGTATTACAAGGCAAACTGGTATTATCTTGATAGCTCCGGAGCGATGAAAACGGGCTGGGTCACGATTGGCGGCAAGAGGTATTATTTTTATGCCAGCGGGATTATGAGTCGTTGAATGGGGGAAGCCGATATGGCTTCCTTTTATTTGTCACAAAATTTTCACATTTGCAGGCTAAATAGAAAAATTTAGAAATTGTTACGATTTTCACACGTTGATGTGATAGAATAAACATTGTGTGAAAAAGGAGGCAAACAGATTGATGAATGATTTTGGGCAAATTGCGCTGGTTAGTATTATTTCTCATTTAGTGTTCATTGCGATTACTTGGTGGGCCCTGCAGGCGATCCGCCTTGAGAAGCTGCTGCGGCCAAACCATGTGTTTCAGGCGCGTTTATTGTACATATTATTAGCCATTTTCATTGGTTCATCTGTTAGTAACTTTTTCCTTGATTATCTCCAATGGTCCCAGCAACTGCCGTTGATTTTACAATAAAAATGACAAATTGGAAAAAATTTAGGTCTTCGTACATGTTCCAATTTGTCCATATTTTGAGTACAATTCTCTTTGTGTGGAAAAAATATAATCAGTGATTTAATGTGAAAAGGTGAACTTGAAACTTTTGTACATTGTTTCACGTATAAATATTGAAACTTGTCTAAAAGTGACGACATTTCCCAAGTATGCTCTGCTCTTCCTTGGAAACAATGGTAGTAAGGGGGAGACGAGAATGAAGAGAAACAGTAAGATTCTTTTAGGCGTGGTTGCAATTTTATGTTTTATCCTGGTTGTGATAGGGAACCGAACAACTGAAGCAAACGGCGGCCTGGATTTTTTTAATAAAGAAAAAATGGACGACGGGAGAGCGTCAATTTTTCAAAACAGCGGCGGACAGGATTTAGCGAAAATCGGCTCTATTTTACAAGCCGAAGATATTTTGCTCAATGAATGGTCGTATTATGCACGAGAACATCTTGCAGGCCTGAAAAGTGAAAAGGAAGTTCAGGAATACGTAGAAAAGCTTAAGAAAAAGTTTCCCGAGTGGGATTGGTCTGTGAAAAACACCAGTGAATATCGGGAAGTGACAGCAGTATCTCCAACATCTAAACACCACAACGAAATGCTTCAAATTATGGCAACCCACACAAAACAACCTATCGATGCGTATATAGTTTATAGAGTCAGCGGGAGAGATTGGAATAAGTTGTCAGAGGCTTTTTTCACCACCGGGCAATTCAAAAATAGGCTATCTGACATATTTCGAGGAAAACCTACAGTTTTCTCTTGTATGAAAGGCGTTTTCAGTGATAAGATTGATACGGCTTTACCTGAGGAAGCAAACAGGTTAATGTCAAGATTTAATGCAAAAGAGATCGAAGCGTTAAAAGAGGAGAATTTCATGTCTGTTTCGGCATCATCGCCAATGTTTACAGGCTCCATAGATAATAAAGAAAATAACATGAATTTACAAATTGGCATACGCTCCGAAGGATTGGGCGCGGGAACTACCATCGTAGTTGGCACACCAATCATTACGATTGAATATTAATATAGAGAAAATGGACGCGGAGGGGAATACTCTTGGAAAAGATCATCGTCCGCGGCGGACAAAGGCTTAATGGAACGGTAAAAGTAGAAGGTGCAAAAAATGCCGTCCTGCCTGTTATCGCTGCAACATTATTAGCAAGTGATGGAAAAAGTGTAATTCGTGATGTACCTACACTCTCCGATGTATACACAATTAATGAAGTTTTACGCAACTTAAATGCTGAAGTGGTATTTGACAATAATACAGTTGTTGTTGATGCATCCAGAGAGTTAAAAGATGAGGCGCCATTCGAATACGTTCGTAAAATGCGCGCGTCTGTCCTTGTCATGGGATCTCTATTGGCACGTAATGGCCGGGCTCGTGTAGCTCTTCCAGGTGGTTGTGCCATCGGATCTCGTCCTATCGACCAGCACTTAAAGGGCTTTGAAGCCATGGGTGCAACAGTGAAGGTAGGGAATGGCTTTATCGAAGCGGAGGTAGACGGCCGCTTGAAAGGTGCCAAGATCTACTTGGATTTCCCAAGTGTTGGTGCAACGGAAAACATTATGATGGCGGCAACCCTAGCGGTTGGAACGACTATCATCGAAAACGTCGCAAAAGAACCAGAAATCGTTGATCTTGCAAACTTCCTGAACAAAATGGGTGCGCGGGTACGCGGCGCAGGTACAGGCACATTGAGGATTGAGGGTGTCGATGTATTATTCGGTGCCGACCATAACATTATTCCTGACCGGATTGAAGCAGGTACCTTCATGGTTGCCTCAGCGATTACTGGCGGAAATGTGTTGGTAAAGGGCGCAGTTCCGGAACATTTATCTTCCTTAATTGCAAAGATGGAAGAAATGGGTGTAGAAATTCATGAGGAAGAGGATGGCGTCCGTGTTATCGGTCCTGATCGCTTGAAGGCCGTTGACATTAAAACGATGCCGCATCCAGGCTTCCCAACAGATATGCAATCGCAAATGATGGCTTTATTGCTTCGTGCTGAAGGAACTTCGATGATTACAGAAACGGTGTTTGAGAATCGTTTTATGCACGTTGAAGAATTCCGCCGTATGAATGCTGATATTAAAATTGAAGGCCGTTCTGTTATTTTAAATGGTCCTTCGAATTTACAGGGTGCAGAAGTGTCAGCAACGGATTTAAGAGCCGCAGCTGCGTTGATTTTAACTGGTTTGGTTTCTGAAGGCGTGACACGTGTAACTGAGCTGAAGCACTTAGACCGCGGCTACGTGGATTTCCACGGCAAATTAGCTGGGATAGGCGCAGACATCGAGCGCGTGAAAGAAATCGACGAGAACATCGTCGAAGTCGAGAAATACGTTTCAGATATGAATGCTTAAGTTTATTATATTAGGTTGAATTTGAGTTTGAGTTTAGTGGAAATCGAAGATTGGTGTACGGTGGTCTGATATCCGACCAGCGTAGCAGTCTTCGGTTTTTTTGTTTTTAATGGTGCTTGTAGTATTAATGGTGTCATAGGGTGTCAGGCACCGCTCATGGACAGTTGTCTTTTTTTGGTGTCAGGCACCATCCGTGGACATTTGTTTTTCCGCATTGTACACCGTGCGAGAACGCAAAAAAATCTGTAATAAATGCTTGTCCGCTTCCATATGTTTAAGTGAGATGCATTCCGGCAGTGTGTCCGGCTGCAAATTACAAACTGGAGGCACAATCATGATAAAAATCAAACCATTCATCGCACTAGCAGCATTCCTCATTGCCTTGACTCTAATTATCCCCGCTGTACTTGTATTACCATTTTCAGATGAACATAAGGCAAGTGGAAAATTAGGCGAGAATCTATCCAAGCCCTCGGCGAAGGTCACAGATGTGACGTCCACATCTAAAGATCCTGCAGTGGAGGTATCGGTCTTTCGGTTTTCAAAGTCAAAGATTGAAAAGGTCCAATTAGAGGATTATCTCGTCGGGGTTGTGGCGGCTGAAATGCCTGCTGATTTCGAGGAGGAGGCACTCAAGGCCCAGGCGCTGACGGCAAGGACCTATATCGTTCACAGATTAATAACAAAAGATACGCTCGGCGTCCCAAAAGGTGCTCAGGTCAATGACACTCAAAATCATCAAGTGTATATGAATGATGATGAGCAAAGAAAATCTTGGGGCAAGGACTTTGAATGGAAGAAGAAAAAGGTTTTAGAGGCCGTCCGGTCGACGAGCGGGCAAATTCTGACTTACGAAGGCAAGCCGATTGATGCGTTGTTTTTCTCTACCAGTAATGGCTATACGGAAAACTCTGAGGATTATTGGTCCGGCAGCATTCCTTATTTAAGAAGTGTTTCGAGTCCTTGGGATAAAAATTCACCTAAATTTAATAGCCAAAAGGTAATGGCGGTTCGGGAGTTTGAGGCGAAGCTGGGGGTAAAGATTGGTTCAAGCGGGACGATAGGTAAAATTGTGGAACGGACTACAGGAAAACGGGTGGGCAAGGTCAATTTTAACGGGAAGGTCTTCAGTGGGAAAGAAATTCGCGACAAATTGGATTTAAGATCCTCCGACTTCGCCTGGGAGCGAAAGGGAAGTAACATTGTCATCACCACGAAGGGCTTCGGCCATGGCGTCGGGATGAGCCAGTATGGCGCGAACGGAATGGCGGAGGAAGGTTCGGATTATAAGGAGATTGTGAAGCATTACTACAAAGGTGTCGAAATCACCTCAGCAGAAAACATGCTGGCGACGATTACGGCGCAAAAATAGCATTAGGGGCCAGGCGTAGATGCCTGGCTTTTTGGTTTTTTTATTGGGTGGATTCGAAAGATGTACTGCTCGAAATAGGGAAGTGACTGATAAAATATTGAAAGTGATCGTTAAATTTTAAAAAGTGACCAGCCATCTACGATTACTTCCTACTCTATTAAATAAAACTAGACAAATGACTGCGCAAAAAAAATTTCCTCCATTCATGCATAAAAACTCCCTCCGTGTCGAAAAATAAGTTTTAAAAATTTTTTCAGACTAGTGTATATAATTCTACTTATCTGTTCAGAATGATTGCTGAGGTGATGAAAATGAGAGAGGAAGAAAACAAACGATCTTCTCAAAGTTCCAGTGCAAAACGCTTTTTTAAGAAGCGTTGGGTCTTTCCAGCCATCTATATCGCAAGTGCAGCAATCATTTTAACCGGAGTTCTTTGGTATCAAGCGAGCGGCAGTAAAACAGATAAGTACGACTACAAGTCTACTGATATCGCTGGTAAAAAGAACCAGGCACCAGCTGTTGAAGTTAACAAAGCTTTAGAAAACTTCAAAATGCCGGTAACAATGGAAAAAGCTCCAGTTATCAAAACGAAATTCTATGATTTCAATGCAAAACCAGAGGATCAGGAAGCAGCTTTAGTATATTACGATAACACCTATAACCAAAGCACAGGTGTCGACATTACCGTGAAAAATGGCGAAACGTTTGACGTTTTGGCATCACTAAGCGGAAAGGTTACTCGTGTTGAAGAAGATGCTGTTCTCGGTAACGTGATTGAAATCGAGCACGACAATGGGGTTGTTACACAATATCAATCCGTAAAAGAAATTAAGGTCAAGGTTGGCGACGAAGTAAAACAAGGACAAGTTCTTGCCAAGGCTGGACAAAGCTTGTTCAATGAAAAAGCTGGAACGCATGTACATTTTGAAATTCGTAAAGATGGTGTGGCTGTAAACCCAACAAACTACTTTAACAAATCGTTGAGTGCTTTACAGGAAGACACACAATCGAACGATAGCACAGAGTCAGTGGAAATGCCGAAACAAAAGCAAGATGATCAAATGATTGAAGATCCTGCTTCTGATGACACTCCTTCTGATAAAGAAGATCAATCTATTGATTCAAAAGACAAGAAAAACTCTTAATTTTGTAATAAAGGGGGAAGAGGGAACTCTCCTCTTTTTTTTGTTTTTAAGGAAAAAAATGTAACTTTTTGAAAAACTAACCTCTCAGAAACTTTCTTCATGGAGGTAGTTACATGCCAGCAATTATTCGTTTCGGTTTACTTATTATTTCTTGGCTGTCCATCTTTTATCTACCAAAAGAATCAGTAAAAAAATATACACCGGTGGCCACGTTTTCATCATTACTGGTCTTGGTTCTAAGTATCTTATCATTTCGGTTTAAATGGTGGAGAGTCAGAGGAGGCGTATCTAAAAAAATCTTTAATGACTTTAGCTTTATTTTTGGTCCGTATTTTGTCGGCACGATATGGATATTCCATTTGAGTTTCGGGAGATTTTGGCTATATGGTTTGATTAATCTTTTCATGGATACAGTGCTCTTATATCCTCTCAATAAAATGTTTGAAAAACTAGGCATGTATAAATTAATCAGAATCACACCAAAGCAGCTATTATACACAACACTAAGCTTCGCACTCGCACTCTACGGATTTCAACTATACATATCAAAACCAAAATCCAGTGAATAAACTGGATTTTTTTCTCATCATTAGCGTACGAACATATGTGTCCTCCTGTGGCGGACAATTCAGTAGAAATGTCTTTTTATGGTGCCTGACACCATGGTAGAATGTAGTAAAAGGAGGGATTTTTTTGAAAAGATTAATGAGGGGCGTGCTCGCAGTATTTGTTGTTGTCCTTATTATCACTGGCTGCAGCAAGGAACCGACGCCTCAGGACAGATTCTCTGACTACATAGCTCTATGGAATCAGCAAAAGTTTGATAAGATGTATGACTATCTTTCAAACGATGCAAGACAGAATATCACCAAAGATGAATTCACCAGCCGCTATCAAAAAATCTACCAAGACCTTCAGATTAAAGACCTCAAGATTAACTTCAAAAAACCAAAAGAGGATAAACAGGCCGATAAGGAGAAGGCCCAATATTCTTTTACCGCTAAAATGAGCAGTATTGCTGGACCTATTCAATTTACCCAGACAGCGAAGTTGTTGAAGGAAGACCCCAGCGAAAATGAAAAAACGAACTGGTATGTAGACTGGAATACAGAGTATATTTTTCCAAAATTAAAGGAGGGCGATACGATTGGCCTGAACACGATTGCACCTAAGCGCGGAGAGATTCTTGACCGGAACGGAAACGGGCTTGCGGTGAATGGCCAGGCGTATGAGGTGGGCGTAATAGCCGGGGAGGTAAATGAGCCGGTGATGGCGCAGCTTGCTCCTCTGTTGAATATGACGCCGGAACAGATCAATAAGGCTTTGAGTGCAAGCTGGGTGAAGCCCGGGTTGTTTGTGCCGCTGAAATCTGTATCAATGGATGACACGGAGCGGGTTGCCCAGCTTGTTGCACTTGAGCCGGTCAAAACGCGGAAAGTAGAGGCGAGGGTTTATCCTTTCGGCCAGGCTGCTGCGCAACTAATCGGGTATGTCGGGCCGATTACGGCAGATGAGCTGGAGAAGCGAAAGGACAAAGGTTATACAAGTCGTGATGTAATCGGGAAGCGCGGGCTCGAGCAAGTGCTCGATGAGCAGTTGAAGGGCACGAGCGGCGTTAAAATCGTGATTAAAAAGAAGGCTGGCGGTACTGCCACGGGCTCCGGCTCCGGTTCAGAGGAAGTGCTTGCGGAAAAACCTGTAGCGGACGGGAAGAATGTTAAGCTGACGATCGACGGCGGGACGCAGAAGACGATCTTTGACGAGATGGGCGGAGAGGCTGGAGCAGCAGCAGCGATGAATCCGGTCAGCGGGGAGACGCTGGCACTTGTCAGCAGTCCGTCGTTTGACCCGAACCAAGCGGCGCTGGGGTTCTCAGCGGATGAGTGGAAGGCGCTGCAGGAAGATGCCAAAAAACCGCTGACGACACGGTTTAAGCAGGATTATGCACCTGGATCTGTTATGAAGGCTATCACCGCCTCTGTAGGACTTGAGAGCGGGTCCATATCGCCAGGCGATACGGTGCCAATCCTCGGGAAGAAATGGCAAAAGGATGCCTCTTGGGGCGGCTATTTCGTGACACGGGTGCACGAAGGCAGCCCGATTAATTTGGAGAAGGCGTTCGTGTTTTCGGACAATATTTATTTCGCGCAGGCGGCGTTGAAAATGGGAAAGGATGCGTTTGCGAGCGGGCTGAAGAAGTTTGGCTTTGAGGAAGAGCTGACGTATCCGTATCCACTTGAAACATCAAAAATTGGTGCGATGGAAAGCGACATATCGCTAGCCGATACGGGCTACGGACAGGGGCAGATTCAAATGAGCATCGTCCATTTGCTTGCTTCATATACCCCATTTATGAATAATGGCAATATGATTAAGCCGATTCTATTGGACGAAGAGCAGCGGAACCAGGTATGGCGGGAATCGGTGGTCTCGAGTGAGCATGCAGGGATGGTCGCGGCTGATTTAAGAAAGGTTGTGGCCGATGCAGGAGGTACGGGTCATTCTGCAGATATGGCTGACTATCCTTTGGCTGGAAAAACGGGCACGGCGGAGATTAAGCAGAAGCAAGGCGAAACCGGCACCGAAAACGGCTGGTTCATCGCCTACAACACCAATTCTCCGAGTCTGATGGTGGCGATGATGGTCGAAGGAGTGCAGGGCCGAGGAGGTTCGCAGGTACCGGTTAAAAAGGTGAAGAACATTTTTATGAAAATGAAGTGAGGCTTCCAAACCAATCCGAGATTCGGGTTGGTTTTTTTGTCGCCGGTTCCGGCTACAGTTCAGTTCTAGTTCCAGTGAAACGTTTATTATATCGGCGAAACTACTTTTGTGATTTTTTTCGGCTAGGATTCAAACGGCTTATATTGATATTTTTCTAAGTCGATCACACCATTCAAGCCTACTTCTACCCCTTCGGCTTCAAGCGACCACAACTGTTCCTGGTAGGATTCTTCGTCCTGCAGGGCGATTTGCCCCTTGGCATTGATGACACGGTGCCAGGGAAGGCGGTGTTTTTTACTCATGGAATGAAGGATGCGGACGACTTGGCGCGCTGCTCTTGGACTGCCGGCCAACGCGGCGATTTGGCCATAAGTCATAACTTTTCCAGCTGGGATATTTCGAATGATTTCAATGACATTTTCAGTAAAGGGAGTCACAGCATTATTCCTTTCTCAGACAACATAAACTTATTATATAAGATTTGAAAAAATACTTATCCCCCATTCTTTATAAATTTTAAATGTTTTTATCATCGTGGTCGAAGTGGTCGAAGGCGATAGCAAAAAAATTGAGGGATTTTGGGGTAGAAAATTTGAGGTGAACGACGTTTCTGACTACAAAATTGCCATTTTTGAATAATTTTTTGCTCGACAAATTTCTCAGGAAATAATGCCGACCATGACTGTATTTCCTAGAAAAACCTTAATAACAAGCGGTTTTAGGCGATACAACAGGATTGTCGAAAAAATGGAAGGTGTCCTATTTATCAAAAAATTTCCGAAAAGCCTTGTCCCGATTCGGGATTTTGTGCATAAACCCGTATCCAAGCTAATAAACTGTTACAAACCTTTACAAAGAGAGTGTTTGAGGTGAAGAGTCGTTTGAAGTTAGCGGGAATTCAGCCGGGGACATGATTATTCATTGTATGATATCAGAAGGTACATTACTTTCTGCCGCATGGTGCCACCTAAAAAATCGAGTGTCCACCCCAAATGGACAAAATGGCGAAAATGTCTTTTTATGGTGCCTGACACCACAAAAAAACACTCCATTCCATGCGGAAGCAGAATTGGTCGAAGTGATAAGCGGGTCTCATTTCACACTACTCACATCCAATTTAGGGAGGGCGAGAGTGTGCACGATTACATCAAAGAGAGAACTATCAAGATTGGAAAGTATATCGTGGAGACGAGGAAAACGGTTCGCGTGATTGCGAAGGAGTTTGGCGTATCCAAAAGTACAGTCCATAAGGATTTGACAGAGAGACTACCTGAAATTAATCCAGAGCTGGCAAACGAAGTAAAGGAAATATTAGATTATCATAAATCGATTCGTCATCTCAGGGGCGGCGAGGCGACAAAAATGAAGTATCAAAAAGAAGAAAAGGAAGGAGAGGCTGTCAAGTAAGCCATGATCCTTTTCGAAAATAGCTAATTTCTTGATGTTTGAACCTCGTTTCAAACATCACTTTTGTTTTAAAAGAGATTAAATTTTCTAACGAGATTTTCACAGGAAACGCACGTATTTCAAGGTGTTCTCTTATATTCTTCTCATAGCTGTCATACTTCTGCAAAATTCTACGTTATTTTTTTATATTGTTATGGAAATTGTAATGAATATGATACAATAGACAATTAGGAAAAGTATGTGGAATTCCGCTCTGAGGAGGAAAGAAAAGAGAATGTTTGCAAGGGATATTGGGATTGATTTAGGAACGGCTAACGTGCTGATTCACGTAAAAGGCCGTGGAATCGTATTAAACGAGCCTTCTGTCGTTGCCATTGACAAAAATACAAACAAGGTGCTTGCCGTCGGTGAGGAAGCCCGCCGCATGGTCGGCCGTACACCAGGAAATATTGTCGCGATTCGCCCGCTTAAGGACGGCGTTATCGCAGACTTTGACGTTACAGAAGCAATGTTAAAACATTTTATTAATAAACTAAACGTAAAAGGGTTTTTATCCAAGCCGCGCATCTTGATTTGCTGCCCAACGAACATTACAAGCGTTGAGCAAAAAGCGATCCGTGAAGCAGCTGAAAAGAGCGGCGGGAAAAAGATCTATCTTGAAGAGGAGCCAAAGGTAGCGGCGATTGGCGCAGGCATGGACATCTTCCAGCCAAGCGGTAATATGGTAGTGGACATCGGGGGAGGAACGACAGATGTTGCAGTCCTTTCAATGGGCGATATCGTGACTTCTTCCTCCATCAAAATGGCTGGCGACAAGTTCGATATGGAAATCCTCAACTACATTAAGCGCGAGTACAAGCTGTTGATCGGCGAGCGTACAGCTGAAAATATAAAAATCAACATCGGTACTGTATTCCCAGGTTCACGCTCGGAAGAAATGGAAATTCGTGGCCGTGACATGGTGAGCGGTCTGCCTCGCACGATTACCGTTCGTTCCGAAGAAATCGAAGGCTCATTGCACGAATCCGTGGCCGTTATCGTTCAGGCTGCCAAAAGTGTCCTTGAGCGCACACCGCCAGAGCTTTCTGCCGACATCATTGACCGAGGCGTCATTCTGACCGGCGGCGGAGCATTGCTGCACGGCATCGATATGCTGCTTGCGGATGAACTGAAGGTTCCCGTTCTTGTAGCCGAAAATCCAATGGACTGCGTTGCAATCGGAACTGGCATCATGCTTGATAACATCGATCGGATTCAAAATAGGAAATTTGGATAATTGGATTCTGACCACTGCAGATAATTGGTATTTTTTTCTGATTTAGGTTGTATGACATCTAACCACAAAAAGTCTAATGTAGCAGGCTCGGATAAGCCTCATTCATTGGACTTTTTTATTTTTATAAATCTGTGATAATGTCACTTGTTGTATAACAATATTGATTGGACTCCTGCGCGCCAGCGGAAAGCGGTAGTGCCTGAAGCGCAAAGCAACGAAAAATTTTTAAAAAAATTCCCCATTTTTCGTGGTTTTTTAACATGAATTGACTTTTTTCTGTAAAAAGTTAATGTGTAATGATGAATAATTTTTTATAATAGAATAAATGTGACATAATATGTATTAACTCACTGATTTCAAAGGCAACTTCGGAATTCGGTTAAAGGGGAAATAAAGCATGTCTGTTAATAATCTAAACCAACATCAAGTGCGAACGAGAGAAGAATATAAAAAAGCGGCTCAAAAAGTAAACGAAGAAAAGACAGAAGTGAAACCACAAGCCGCAGCCCAAAATGGAAAGGAACGGGTCAGGATCCGTTTGATTCCGATCTGGCTACGTCTAGTTCTGTTGGTCGTGTTCGTCTTTATCAGCCTGATGGCAGGAGCTGTCGTCGGCTACGGAGTACTTGGAGGCGGGAAGGTCGCAGATGTTTTTAAAGAATCCACCTGGACACATATTCGCGATTTAATTGATAAAAAATAAATGGAAGGAAGGGAGCTAATTCCCTTCCTTTTTGTGTACCTTAAGTATAGAATAGAAAATAAATATGAGCTACTAGTAGGAGGTACTAATTCTATGCTTGATATCGATCAAATTAAAGAAATTATACCGCACAGATACCCATTTTTGTTGGTTGACCGCATTTTAGAAGTGGAAGAAGGCGTTCGTGCGGTAGGCATTAAAAATGTTTCCGCCAATGAAGAATTTTTCAATGGCCATTTTCCCGATTATCCAGTAATGCCTGGTGTCTTAATCGTCGAAGCACTTGCGCAGGTCGGAGCAGTGGCCATGTTGAAAAAAGAAGAAAACCGCGGCCGGTTAGCCTTTTTTGCAGGAATAGACGGCTGCCGCTTTAAAAAGCAGGTAAAACCTGGCGACCAGCTTCGCCTTGAAGTGGAAATCATTCGTCTGCGCGGGCCAATTGGAAAAGGAAAAGCCGTCGCCTCCGTTGATGGCGAAGTCGCCTGCGAAGCGGAAATCACTTTTGCATTAGGAGACAAAAAAGAATAAATTTCAGGTAACGACCGGGGCTCCCGGTTGTTTTTTTTCAAAAAAGTTCCATAAAATATTCTCGGTCCCCTGGGGAAACTAATAGCAGACCAAAAGGTCAAATTTTAGTTGAAAGGGGCTTTCTGCCTTGAAGAAAAGGATATCATTACTGCTTTCAGGGTCGATCCTATCTGCAATGTTGCTTGGGTTAACAGGTTGTAATACCAATACGAAAAATGATATGAATCCTCCGCCGCCAACCAATAACAGAATTGATAACGATTTGGACAATGATGGGGTTAATGACAAATACGAGAATAATTTGAATAACCGTAACAATGATTTAAACAATAATAATCTCATTAACCGAGACCACTATCCGGAATCTGAGGATAAAAACACACCTACGGACAAAGACCCAGGCAAGGACAATAATACTCCACGAGAAGAAATAATCGAGGATGATATTGACCGCCACGATGCCGATAATAAAGACGAATAAGAAAAAGGGACAGCCCGAGAGCGGCTTGTCCCTTCTTACATTCCTTTCGCAAAAAGAACTGCGCCCAGAACGACCAATATAATCATTAAGATATAACCCAATCCAACGACAATGGTAATAATCCAGCCCAGCACCTTACGGCCAGTTTGAATCAAGTAAATCCCCAGAGCAATTGGTCCAAAAATGAATCCTAAGATGGCCCAAAGCCAGCGACTTTTATTATGCTTGGGAGCATCAATAAACAAGTAAACCGCAAATGCAATTGCAATTAGTAAACTGATTGTACCACTCAAAACGTTTCACTCCTTTAGGCCTCTATTCTTAGTATGTTTTAGGGATGGGGAAACAATGTATAAGACCAGTCCGAAGACTGGTCTCAGATTAAGTGTTCTTCACTTTAAGCTTTGGCTTGCTCTTCATCTTTTCCTTGAATTCGTTGAGAAGGGCCGTACCCTCCAGTCCTTTTTGAAGCAGATTTTCGAGCAGGAGCTCGGAATAGTCGCTTTTATTACGGCGCAGATGGCCTTCAAATAAGACGCTGATGTGCTTTTCAAATTTCGTTAACGAGCTAATTTTTGTTTGGAAAAACGCAGGGGCGTTCTCCTTTTTTGTGATAACCGCTTCGACAATGATGTCGCGTTTTTGCTCGAAAATGTTTTTGAAATAATCATAGAGGGTGAGATCAGTATAAGCCTCCATCAGCCAGGTGGAGCGTTCGTCTTCTTTATTGAGAATCAAGCCATCTTCTAACGGGACTTCAACCGAAGTGTCATTTTCCACAACTTCCAACGAGAATAACTTAAACGATTTCATCATAACCTCCTGTGTTTATTTTACCTAATTATAACATACGCTAAAAAAAAGCAAATGTCGAAAAATATTTGTCGAAATTAGGAATATCCGCTTTTGTTGAAAAACGAACAACTTGCCATGACAAAAACCCCCTGTAAAAACAGTTTTTTGAACAAAAACAGTCTCGAAAAAGCCCTTAACGCGGTTTTACAGGCGACGGGCCCGGAGCGTATGATGAAACCATCAAATGCGAAGGAGTTGAAGACATGATTAATCAAGTCACCCTTGTCGGCAGGCTGACGAGGGATCCGGAATTAAGGACAACAACGGAAGGTACCCATGTAACTCACATTACTTTAGCGGTGAATCGCCACTATCGCAACCACAATGGGGAGGTCGAAGCTGATTTTGTCCAATGCACCCTTTGGCGGAATGCTGCCGAAAATACGTGTAAATATTGTCGAAAGGGGGCTGTGCTGGGGGTAACTGGCCGTCTGCAAACCCGCCATTATGAAAAAGAGGGAAAGAGAGTGTACGTTACTGAAGTTATCGCGGAATCCGTGCGCTTCCTAAGCACCAAGCCGCAGCGTGACATTGTGCCAGAGCAGAGACGTGAAGCTGCGCCGGAGCCTAGGCGTGAGACAATCCCGGAGCCAAGACATGAGTTTTTTCCAGAGCAAGGCCGTGGTCCAGTCCCAGAGCCAAGACACGAGTTTGTGCCAGAACAAAGACCTGATTCTGCGCCAGAACAAAAAAGGGAGGAAGTCTCCATTGGATTTTAACAATAAAGATACGGCCAACGTAGAGCAGATGCTGGAAAGCTTGATCAAAATGGTTGGAAAAGCCAATCAAAATGTCGACAGCCTGCAAAAGCGCGTTAGTCAGCTGGAATGCCTCATTTTAGAGGAACAGCTTGTAATCAGGGAAAGAAGCCCCCTTAGAATCCACTCCAATTACCCGCATAAAAGCTCGAAAAACATTCCATTTCCCATAAGCTAACCAACGATTTCCCCAGTAAAAGAAAATCAATCATGTCTTCGAGACCATCCCCAAATCTGGATTCCGGCAGCAGTTGAATGCCGGAATTTTTTTAGTATAAAAAATAATCTTTTGGGAAAACTAATTGAAAAACCCCCCTGTTTTTTTTTAGGAAGCCGCTGAACACGTGTCAGCGGCTTCTTTGATGTTATTTTTTCTTTCCAAGGAAGGAAAGATTTAAATTATTGTCGAATAATGTATACAAATGAAATATTTAGGGGGATTTTGCTTGAAGAGTAGAAATTCATTAATTTTTATTGGAGAAAAAAAGTGTAAGAAAAACCTGAAGTTCATAAGGAAACCGAGTTTTTACGATGCCATCCTACTTTCAAATCAATCACCGCAATCACCTAAGACCCCATCCTATCAATCAATCCCGCTTTACAGCAATGCAAACATTCAAATCCACTTCTATGATTCCAACATTCATCTTATCTACCAAAAGCAATCTCTGCAGCTTTTTTCACGACATCGCCAATTAACGGAAACAGAAGTATTTGACCTTTTTCATCACTTTGCCGTCAAAGAAGGAGATAAGGTATCCTACTTAAGCTTTTTCCCGAGTGGAAAAACAAGTGTGCGAAAAAGAAAAAAGATGCGCGTTTTGTCGGAGGAAAAGGAACTGGAGGAAGATAAGGTCGAAGATACATATTTTTCAAAAAAATGAGTTCGAAAAACTGACACTGTTATGACACAGGATTGACACTTTCCTTTGTATTATGACAATTTGTGATACTCTTTTAATCTATTTGTAACATAACTGGTACATTGTTCTGATATAACTATAGTACTAAGGAAGGGAGAAAACGTATGCAAACGACAATAAAGCGTATCATTCTCGTGTTACTTACATTGGTGTTATGTGAAACTGGTACTATGGTTACATATGCACAAACAAATGGCCAAGCCCTACATAATGCTAAGCAGCAGCTTGAGCAGCAGCAAAAATTAGTAGAGCAAAAAGCACAAGAAAAGCAAACAGTTAATAAAGAAATCGAGAATATTCAGCAAGAATTACAATCTCTATATACATTTATTACACAAAACAAAGAATCAATGGCGAATACGCAAAAGAAAATAGATGCAACCAACCAGTTGATCGAAAAGAAGAAAGAAGAAATCGTCGCCCTTGAGGATAAAATCCTTGCTCGCAAAGGGATTATGAAGCAAAGGGCAGTCGCTCTTCAGCAGAACGATAGCGTGAGCCTTGTGATAAACCTTTTCTTTGAATCTGACAGCATCTCTGAATTCATTCAGCGTGCAAGTGCGGCATCTGCTTTAATGGACGCGGATAAAGATATTTTAACAGCACAAAAAGAAGATTTGCAGAAGATTGAAGACGATAAAAAAGAGATTGATAGACAAGAACAGAGATTAGAAGAAGATCAAACCGTACTTGCGAAGCAGCAGGCAGAGCTTGATCAAAATCTCCAAAAGAGACAGCAGGCCTTAACCGCCATGCAGCAGAAATTAAGTCAAATTGTCCAGCAAATGGCATTAGCCGAGCAGGAAAAAGCCGGCATTGAATCACAGATGAAAGACATCCAAGCGAAGATTGCCAGCGAAACAGCACCGGCAAAAGCGCGACCAGTATCAGCTCCTGTTCAAAGCAAGCCATCGGCAGCAGTAAAGGGTAAAGAGATGTATGTATCGGCATCCGCATATACTGCTTCCTGCGCGGGCTGTTCAGGTATAACTACTATGGGCTACAATTTAAAGGCCAATCCAAACCTAAAAATAATTGCTGTTGACCCAAGTGTCATCCCTCTAGGCAGTAAAGTATGGGTAGAAGGCTATGGCGAAGCCATTGCAGGCGATACGGGCGGCGCTATCAAAGGACACAAAATCGACGTGTTTATGCCAAGCCACTCTCAAGCTTTAGCATGGGGCAGAAGAACAGTAAAAGTCATTATTATGCAATAGAATTCAGAAGAGATCCACAAACTTTTAGCGTTGTGGGTCTCTTTTTTTGTTGGGCTTTTGTGGTTAGGATTGGGGTTTTAATTGCCAGTTAGCTCTCATTTATTAGTGTTGTGGTAAATGAAGTGTGTGTTCATTGCCCGCGTGAGCACTTTTTTTAGTATAACGGTAAATAAACTGAAGTTTCATTGCCCGCGTGAGCACTTTTTTTAGTATAACGGTAAATGAACTGAGGTTTCATTGCCCGAGGAAGCACTTTTTTTAGTAAAACGGTAAATGAACTGAGGTTTCATTGCCCGAGGAAGCACTTTTTTTAGTATAACGGTAAATGAACTGAGGTTTCATTGCCCGAGGAAGCACTTTTTTTAGTAAAACGGTAAATGAACTGAGGTTTCATTGCCCGAGGAAGCACTTTTTTAAGTAAAACGGTAAATGAACAGGGGTTTCATTGCCCGAGGGCTCCCTTTTTCAAGCATAAAGGGCAATGAACCCAGCCATCAAGCCAGCATAGCCCACCCTACAACATTTACTTAAGGTCCTGGTTCAGGATGTTGTCCTCAAGGACGGAGAATTTGTCGCCATATACTTTGGTGATGTGCTTTTCGCCCCAGTCGCAAAGTGAATTCAGAATCCCCTCCAGGCTCGAGCCGTATTCGCTCAATTCGTATTCCACCTTTGGCGGCACCTGATTATAAACAATCCGGTTGATTACCCCGTCCTCTTCCAGCTCTCGCAATTGCTGGGTCAGCATTTTTTGCGTAATGTTCGGCATCAGCCGCTTCAAATCACTGGTTCGCTTTTTCCCGTGCGTTAAATGACAAAGGATGACACACTTCCATTTGCCTCCGATTACCTCAAGCGTCGCTTCAACTGATATATTGTACTTCTTTTTTTCCATGGCCAGTCCATCCTCCTATTTGATAGGCACTAAAAAGTACCTATATTACTTTTTGGTATCTATAGCACTTTAAAGTGCGTACTTCCTAATTACTTTCATATATCCCATAATAACATTTGTAAGTTAAAAAACAAGCAAGAGGAGGAAGCATCAATGCCTTTAAATAAAAAACAAAGCACGTTGGCGCTGCTGGCCTTAGCTGTGAGTGCCTTTGCTATCGGAACCACCGAATTTATCAGCGTCGGCCTGCTGCCGCTGATCGCCAAAGATCTAAATATCTCCGTCACCACCGCAGGACTGACGGTTTCTTTATACGCACTCGGGGTCACATTCGGCGCCCCCGTCTTAACATCTTTGACATCACGCATGTCACGTAAAACTTTGCTGCTGTGGATCATGATTATTTTTATCATCGGCAACAGCATCGCCGCCAGCGCCACCACCATCAGCGTTCTGCTGGCTGCACGCGTGATTTCAGCCCTGGCACACGGCGTCTTTATGTCCATTGGTTCAACCATCGCCGCGGACCTTGTTCCGGCAAACCGACGTGCGAGCGCCATCTCGATCATGTTCTCTGGCCTTACCGTCGCCACTGTGACCGGCGTGCCGTTCGGAACCTTCATCGGACAGCAATTCGGCTGGAGGCTCGCTTTCGTCCTGATTGTGGCAGTTGGAGTTATCGGATTGGTCGCGAACCTTGCACTCATTCCTTCATTTTTGAAAAAAGGAACTCAGACAAGCCTTCGCAATCAGTTCAAGCCCCTGACCAATAGCCGGCTTTTACTACTTTTCAGCATCACGGCGCTTGGATATGGCGGGACATTCGTTGTCTTCACCTATTTATCGCCATTGCTCCAGGATATAACTGGTTTTAAGGAAGGAACTGTGGCAATTATTTTACTCGCATACGGTGTGGCTATTGCGATTGGAAACATGGTCGGCGGAAAGCTGTCGAACCGCAATCCAATCAGCGCCTTATTCTATATGTTTATCGTCCATGCCCTCGTGCTTTTTGCCTTGATGTTTACAGCCCCATTTAAAACGGCTGGCTTAATCACGATTATTTTGATGGGACTGCTTGCTTTTATGAACGTCCCAGGCCTGCAAGTTTATGTTGTAATGTTGGCGGAACGTTTCGTGCCGAGTTCTGTGGATGTGGCGTCCGCCTTGAACATTGCCGCATTTAACGCAGGTATCGCGATTGGGTCCTTCCTGGGAGGAGCAATCACCGATTCGATCGGACTCATCCATACCACATGGATTGGAGCATTGATGGTTTTTGGGGCAGTTATCTTAACAGGTTTGAGCCGTTCGTTGGAACGGCGTGACCTTAGTTTTTCAAAATTAGAGGAGGTTTGTTAAATGAACTTACAAACAACAACAATACTAAATAACGGTGTAAAAATGCCATGGTTTGGTTTAGGAGTATTTAAAGTGGAGGAAGGCCCTGTTTTGGTGAATGCAGTGAAGTCTGCAATCAAACATGGTTATCGCAGCATCGATACAGCCGCGATTTATGAAAACGAAGCGGGAGTAGGAGAAGGAATCCGTGAGGGGCTTGCTGAGGCGGGGATTACCCGCGAGGAATTATTCGTCACCTCTAAGGTTTGGAATGCTGACCTTGGATACGAAGCGACCATAGCTGCATACGAAAGAAGCCTTGAAAAGCTAGGGTTAGAATATTTAGATTTATACTTGGTGCACTGGCCGGTTGAAGGGAAGTTCAAGGAAGCATGGCGGGCATTGGAAAAGCTATATAAAGACGGACGGGTTCGGGCGATAGGCGTGAGTAATTTCCAGGTTCACCATCTTGAAGAGTTGATGGCCGATGCGGAGATTAAACCAATGGTAAACCAGGTGGAATACCATCCGCGCTTAACCCAAAAAGAAGTCCAAGCGTTTTGCCTGGAGCACGGAATCCAGCTTGAAGCGTGGTCTCCTTTAATGCAGGGTGGGCTGCTGGATAATGAAATTTTGGTAGAAATCGCAAGCAAATACGGAAAATCGACAGCACAAGTGATTTTGCGCTGGGACCTGCAGAATGGCGTCGTCACGATCCCAAAATCGGTCAAGGAGCACCGCATCATCGAAAACTCGCAGGTGTTTGACTTTGAACTTTCGGATGAGGACATGCAAAGGATCGATGAATTGAACCAAAACCATCGCGTCGGACCAGATCCGGATAATTTTGATTTTTAAAGGGGAAACTGGGTTCTCTTCATTGTGACAGTGGAGGAATAAAGTGTGAACTTCGCGGAATTAATACAAGAGTTCGCGGAATTCCACTGGAAATCAGCGAGATAAACAATAAAATCCGCGGAAATTACCCTAAAACTCACGGAATCAACAAATCGCAACATACAAAAAAGGACTTCGGCAACCATAGTCGGGGTCCTCTTTGTGTTCACTGTACGAGGACAAGTGTACACGGATGGTGCCTGACACCAATCATTAAGAAAGTAATTTTTCTAATTTTCTGTTATATTGGTTTGGAGATAAAACTGTTTGAGTTTGGGGGAGTGGGAAATGGCTGGAACGGTTAAAGCGGATGGTTGGAATGCCGGTTTATATGACAGTAAGCATGCTTTTGTTTCTCAGTATGGTGAGGACCTGGTCAACCTGCTCGCACCTCAGCAGGGGGAAAGCATCCTTGATCTAGGCTGCGGTACAGGGGATTTAGCGAACAAGCTGCATCAAATCGGTGTCCAAACAGAGTTGAAAAAGCCCTCAAAGAAGTTTTAAACCAAAATGGTCAATGGCAGGCGGATTATAAGAGAATTCGAGTGGTAGGAGTAAAAGAATAATGTTCCGCCGATTCAAAATCTCAGGACCTTTTTGGGACAGCAAGCCACCAATAAAAGATACGTTAAAGAAACTAAGAAAGCAGGTGTGCCTATGCATCAAAACGAATACGCCTGGGTCCAACAGACTCGGCAAATATTACTCGACTTTTGCAGGGAGCTGGAACCTGAGGATTTTACCCGCCAAAATGGATTTGGCTTTCAAAGTGTGAGAGACACCTTGGTACATGTAGCCGATTGCTATCACGCATGGATTGGCTCATTTGTTTTATTAAAAACAAAAAAGCCGTTAACCCCAAAAGAAGATTTTCCAAAAATGAATGTAAATGAAATAAAAGCACGCTTTGAACAGGCTGATTCATATGTCAACGAGTTATTGGAATTACTCGGGAATCAATTGAATGAGCCGATACAAAGGGACATCCCCTGGAGAGAAACACCGGAACCACTCACCATCACGCCAGGCAAATTGCTTATGCATACCATTACACACGAATACCATCATAAAGGTCAAATTGTCGCGATGATGCGCCAGATGGGTTATGAACCGCCTAATACAGACGTTTTAGGAACTGAAGATTGATGAATCACTCCAAAAGTGATTGTGCCACTTCCACAAACTTACCCATCCCTTCACGCAGCTGCTTTTCATTGACGTAAGAATAACTTAACCGGATCCAGGAGGATGGTAGTTTTAAGGGATCACAAACTTGGCCCGGCACAAAGGAAATCGATTGCGCAATACTTTTGGTCAATAAAAGTTCTGTAGAAAGATGACCGGGCAGCTTCACCCATAAATTCAGGCCGCCGTTAGGACTGGTCCAATACCAATCCGTTGTCTTCAAAGTTTCCTCCATAATTTCTTTTCGAATTTGCAGGGCGATCCGGAGTTTCTCTAAGTGCTGCTGCAATCTTACGGATGAAAAATAATGGAGGAATATTTTTTGATTAAGAAGCGGCGAGCCATTATCGGATAATGATTTTACCGTGATAAGTGATTTCATTAACGATGATTGGCAAATAACCGCGGCAATTCGCAAACCTGGTGAAATATACTTGCAAAAGCTTCGGATGTAAATGACGGTCCCGGCTGTATCAAATGTGTAAATGGGCGGCGGCGGTGTCTGGTCGAAATAGATGTCATGATAGGCATCGTCCTCAATTAAAAGACAGCGATATCGTTCCGCCAATTCGACCAGCTTTTTCCGCTGCCAGGTGGGAACCGTATAGCCGGTCGGGTTATGGAAGGTTGGGTTGAGATAAAACAGGCGCGGTTTATTATTTTTAAAAAATAATTCAACCTCTGCTAAGTCGTACCCATCCGGATGGATTTCCACCGCTTCGATTTTTGCCCCATATGATTGAAAAAGGTCAATCGCCGCACTATAACTCGGACGTTCGAACAGTACAACGTCCCCCGGCTTAATCAAAGCTTGTGCAACTAAATGAATCGCTTGTTGGGAGCCGGAAGTGATTAATAGATGATCGGCAGCGAGATGGGTTTTATAGCGGCGGATGAAATAGTGACTAAGGACCTCGCGCAGCTCTGCATCCCCCTGCACCGTCGAATAGGTGGCAAGGACCTTTGGATAAAGGTCAAACACGTTCTTCACATAATCGGAAAGGAAATGATTCGGCAAAAGATTGGGATCGATCAACGCCTGAGAAAATTGATAGGAAACCGGTGATTGATGGATTTCCGATAAATGATTTTTTTGAACATAGGCGGAAACGATAGGGTTATCGAAATGTTCCAGGTTTTCCATCCCACCCGGCTCGACGAAATAACCGGCCTTATCTTTTACATATACTTTGCCGTCCTGTTTCAGTAATTGGTAAGCCTTTAAGACCGTTAATCGGTGAATGTCCATTTCAAATGCTAACTTGCGGACGGAGGGCAGTTTGTCATGTTCTTTCCATTCCCCGCGTTCGATTCGGTTCAGCACATAATCATAAACCTCTTGAAAAAGCGGCTTCACATCTACCCCTCCTCTGTAATGTGATTGTACCACGATTCCGGTCAATCTGTTCTATTTGATTCCATCTGTTCTAATGCCCTTCTTTTATGATAGAAAAAAAGGGGGAGTTATAGGAATGATTATAATGAATTATATTTTGATGTGTTTGATTTTTGGAACGACGTTTTTGGGGATTAAAATTGGCGTCGATGCAGGGGTGCCGCCATTTTTATCAGCAGGACTCCGTTTCTTTCTGGCAGGCTTACTGCTGTTTGGCTTTATGGTTTGGAAAGAAAAAACACCGCTGCGGCTGTTATTCCGGAAAGAAATGTTTTTTACCGGAATCTGTTTAACGTTTGGGACGTTTTCAACGCTTTATTGGGCAGAACAATATGTGACATCTGGGATTGCCGCTGTTTTATCAGCGACAGGCCCGATGATGATTTTAGTGATTCAGACCTTGATTTTAAAACAAAAAGGGAACCGGCAATCCTTTATTGGTTGTATGGTGGGGCTCATAGGGGTCACGCTGTTAATCCTGCCTAGTTTTTCAATCGAATTAAACCCCTTTTGGATGATTGGCTGTTTCGCCATTCTAATTGGAGAGGTTTTTTATGCAACAGGGGCGATTTATACAAAGCGGGTCGTCCAAAAATTTGAAACGGTATCGCCGATTGCCTTGAATGCAGCGCAAATGATGCATGGCGGGATCCTATTAATCCTGCTGTCTTTGTTTACCCAGGACATTCAGCCTGAAAAACTCTTAACCACTGCTTCCATTGGCTCCCTTGTTTATTTAACGATTTTTGGTTCGATGATCGGCCATACCATTTTTTATTGGCTGGTCTCACGGACCAATCCGGTTTTTCCTTCGACATGGCTGTATATCTCACCATTGATTGCCGTGATCCTCGGCGTGATTTTCTATGATGAATATATTTCTTGGCTGACCGCGCTCGGGACGTTGACGATTATTGTTGGAACGGTGTTAGTTAATTTTAAATGGGCTGTTTTTCGAGGCGTTAGAAGTTTTTCTTTTAAAAAATAGGGAAGGGACCCTTTTCGATTAGGGTCCCTATTTCATCCTAAATTCACCAGATTTTTCAGTTCATCCGTTGACAGCTCGGTGATCCAGTTTTCGCTTTGAATAATTTGGTCGTTTAAAAATTGCTTCTTCTCGAGCATGGCGTCGATTTTTTCCTCGAGCGTCCCAGTGCAAATCAGCTTGTGCACGTGGACGAAGCGCGATTGGCCGATGCGGTAGGCACGGTCGGTGGCCTGGTTCTCAACGGCCGGATTCCACCAGCGGTCATAGTGGATGACGTGATTCGCTGCGGTTAGGTTTAAGCCGGTTCCGCCAGCTTTTAAGGACAGCAAGAATACCGGGAACTCGCCATTTTGGAACCGTTCAATCATATCGTCACGCTGCGTTTTCGATACGCTGCCATTGAGGAACGGCACCTCGATCCCAAAGTTCTTTTTCAACGTACTTCGAATCATTTCACCCATTTCAATGTATTGCGTGAAAATCAGACAGCTTTCACCTTGCTCGAGGACCGCCTCAATCAATTCAACCAGCTTATCCATTTTATTGGAGCGGTCTAGGAGCTGCCGGTCCGCCGATTTTTCTTTTAAATAAAGGGCAGGGTGGTTGCACAGCTGTTTTAAGCGGCTTAGCATTTGTAAAATTAACCCCTTGCGCTCGAAGCCAGACAATTTTTCAATCTCTGCAAAAGTGTCATGGACGAGCTGCTCGTACAATGATGCCTGCTCAGCCGTGAGCGGGCAGTATTCTTTCTGCTCGAGTTTGTCTGGGAGGTTGAGGGCGACCTCTTCATCCTTTTTCGTGCGGCGCAGCAGGAACGGCCGAATCAACGATTGCAGCTGCTGCACTTTTTCCTTTTTCTCATCTTTTTCAATCGGAATCACGAATCGCTTTTGGAATTGCCCCAGGCTGCCAAGATAGCCGTGATTGGTAAAATCAAAAATCGACCACAGCTCGGATAGACGGTTTTCCATCGGTGTTCCCGTCAGTGCGATGTGGTGGCGGCCGCGCAGCTTGCGGACTGCCTTCGATTGCTTCGTCTGCGCGTTCTTGATGTTCTGCGCTTCATCGATGGCAATGGAGCTCCACTGCTGGGACTCGAACTCCTCGGAATCCAGGTGGCTCAAACCATAGGAAGTGAGCACGACATCGGCATCTTGGACTTTTTCGGAAAAAGCCTCCTCTTTCAGGCGATTCGAACCGTAGTGGAGGTAGACATTCATCTCCGGAGCAAAACGCTCGAGCTCCTTCTGCCAGTTTCCAAGCACAGAGGTCGGACAGATGATCAGCGCCGCCTTCGTCGGAGTTTTCGCAGGTGCCTCATCCTTCGTTTTCTTGCTCCGTGTTGTGGGAACGGTGTCAGGCACCACTGTTTCCTCATCCTTCACCTTCAACAAATAGGAGATGAGCTGGACGGTTTTGCCGAGGCCCATGTCGTCGGCGAGAGTGGCTCCAAATCCGTATTGTCGTAAAAACCAAAGCCAGCTCATACCGAGCTGCTGGTAAGGGCGGAGCTCGCCGTTCAGCCCGGAAGGCACGTCTACAAGCGGTATTTCGTGCACCTCGGACAGTTGCTTCATCATTTGTTTCCATTGACGGTTCAGCTCAATTTGAATTTTCGCAAACGCCTTCGGATTTTCCAGTTCATCCTCTGTTTCAGTGGACTCGATTAGCTCCTGCTCAAGTAAATCACGGACATGCAGTCCTTCTTTTTCAGCCCGCTTCATCAAATCTTGAATTTGGCGGATGAATTGTGGATCGAGCTTGACCCAGCGGCCGCGGATATACACGAGCCGTCTTTTTTCTTCGACCATCTTGCCGAATTCTTCTTCGGACAGGTCGACTCCATTCATCGAAAAGCGCCAGTTAAAGTCAAGCATGGCCTGAAGTCCGACAAACGAAGGACGGTGACTGGAGGTTCCTTTCAGCGACGCTTTCACCTTGAGGTTGGCATTTTTCATGGCCTGCCACCAGGAAGGAAGGAGAATCTCAACATCGAGCGCAAGCAGCGTCTCACTTGCCTCCGTTAAAAACATCCACGCTTCTTCTTCGGTAAGGTGTGTTTTAAGATAACCGTCCTCGCTAAGCCATGGAATCAGCCTGATCCAGCGCGCCTGCTCGCGGTCTACTTTTTCTAAAAATGGTCGCCACTTCGCCGGGATTTTCGCGACTCCTTCGATATCATAAACCTCATCAGTATTTTTCTTGCCGCGCAAAAAGATATCCAGTGTCCAGGCGCCTTCACCCTCAATCGGTTCATCCAGCCGGAGCCCGATGGTGAAGGGGGTGTCGCTTTCCTTAATGCCCACCCATTCGAGCCAGCTTTCTTCATCGAAATAGCGGGCCAACTCACCGCCAGAGATATTTTGCTTTTTCAGGAGGTCGAGCTTTGGTCCGAACAGCTCTTTCATTGCTGAATTCCTGGTGAGATAGGCGTCGAGGGCGCTATTGTATAAATCGGAAATGTAGGTGCGTGTGGATTGTGATGCATTTGGTTCGACCTCTTGTTCCCAAAAAGACGGATCAAACTCATCCTGGACCCGTTCCGGCAGCTTCCAGCGGAAATCACCGTTCTCCCAGACCGAGAAGTCGGGGAGCCAGTCTTTTTCCAAGATGCCTTCATGCAGGGAATGAGCCGCGGCCAGGCAAATCTCGGATTGCTCATTCCAGTCCCATTCAATAAAGCGGTTGAATGACTCCTTGGCAAAAAGGGAGACCAGCTGCCAGCCGCTGACCGCCACACCGGAGGCATCGCCGACTGTCTCAGTCTCAAGGAGTGTCCCGAAGAAGCTTTCCGCATGGCTGCTGAAAACGAGATTCTTCCAGATGGATGGGTCCATGTTGTCGCCATGCTCATCCTGAGCAGTAAGAAAAAATCGGTCTTCACCTAATTTAGTTGTCAGCAATTTCATAAACCTTGTTTTAAGCATCGATATGTAAACTCCTTTAAGTTAGGAAGGGGTTTGTTTGGTTGGGTACCATTTGGATAATATGTGATTTCCATATAATGTCTAATAGTCCAAAATGTTTATGAAAATGTCCAAAGCCCCCGAAAAAATGTCCAATATAACTCTATAAATGTCCAAAACAATAGGAAAATTGTCCAAAGCACATTAAAAAATGTCCAAAAGCTCACAAATGGTGCCTGACACCAAACTTGGCACTACTCTGTTGAAACCTCAATTAACTTGCTCCGCTGGCATTCTTCATGAAATGCCCGCAATCTTTTGGTGCGTTCCATCAGGGTATCCAAAAAGTATTGCCAGTCGTCGACGCGTTTCAGCTTTTTGTACAGGGTCCGAAGTTTTTTCAGATGCCGTACGGCCATTCGGTAACTCGCCCGGTTTTTCTGGTCGATCTCGCGCTGGGCGGTTTGGTGGAGCATCGCCAGCAGCACCTCTGGACGCTCCTTCTCGACAATCTTCAGCCGGTCCTTCGGTAAATCATAAAATTCCATACCGGCAAACGCATGGAGCTCGCCCCAGCGATCGTACTGCCCGCGTTCAAACAGCAAATTCTCATACTCGGCAAAACTGTAAGGAAGTGTCTGCAGCAATGCCCGCTCATACAGATCCGCCCGGTCGCTTTCCGCGCAATAAGAGGCAATCGCCCGGAGCGCAGTCCTTGTGAACGTCGTACAGCTGCGATATCCG
Organism: Neobacillus sp. DZ-9; assembly: GCF_059587065.1. NCBI lineage: Bacteria > Bacillati > Bacillota > Bacilli > Caryophanales > Bacillaceae > Neobacillus > Neobacillus sp. DZ-9. The sequence goes on along the minus strand of NZ_JCAIOL010000007.1, from coordinate 92,628 downwards.
CCCAACACCTCTAAATACCCTTTGATTTTTTGTAAAAATAAATCAACCACCGGCCCGACGCGGCGCCATGCCTTCAATTGACTCAAATAATCAATCCAATAAACCAGATAGGGCGTGAACGTGGCATCGTTAACCATCCCGAGCATTTTCATGGCCAGCTCATCGTTTTGCAGCAGAAAATTCAAGTGAATCCTCCCAGCCACAAGTGGAAGAGGATTTTCCCAGTCTTGAAGCTCCTTCCCGCGTGTCTGGATTTTCTCCAATTCAGCCTCGCGCCAAGGCTTCTTTTTAAAAAGCTGGGCCCACAGAAGGCGGTACAAGTAAATCCGCTCATATTCCAGCACCGAAGCACAGGTCAGCAGTTCGAACGCATCGTCCTTCAGTTTCTCGATAAACTCATCAAAGGCAAACGGCAGCGATTGCACACCAAATTTGCCGACTAGCTCCTCGGCATCATCCATTAAATTATGGAATAAATGAAGATAGACACGCTTAACCATTTCTTCACCGTGCCCCAGATCCTCTGTCAGCACAGCGAGCTTGCGGAAAGATACCACAATCCCGATCAAGTCATAGAGCATGCGCCATTCCTGTTCAACCGGTGCACTGGCATGGATACGCCTAGAATAGATATCGTACAACTCGGGAATGACGTATGGACTCGTGTATTTTTTCGTAGCGAGCAGGGTATCAAAACTGACCTCAAATGAGTGCACCCAGCGGCTGTAATCCGGCTTCAGCACACCGTTTGCCTTGATTAAATCCTTCGCCGTCTGCATGCCCCAGTCCGAGAGAGACTTCTTCTCCTGCATCGGTTCACGCCATTCTGCCACCCAGTCCGAGACACTGCCCACCTTCGCATAGGCCGCAAAAAAAACAGCCATCTTGTGCCGGCACCAGCCCTCGTGCGGACATGCACATTCGCTCAACGTATAAAAACTAAGGTCGAGTAACACCTTTACAGGCGTCACATCCTGCACAACCGCTGTAACCTCATCTTTTTCTCTATGTAATTGGGTAACCAGTCCTTGCCGGTACAGCATAAGCCCTTTTTGGACGAGTCGCGCATCCTCGGCAGAATTCGGACTCAGCAAATCCCGGATTTCCTCTGTAAAGGAATCCATTAATTCATTTTCAGGTATCGACTCCAAGGCCGCGACCCCCTTTATTTGAAAAATAAATACGTTTTTTAAAAAAATCCATATTCCTTTATTATACCCAAAAATTTGCGGTTAGAGGAGGGGAACGCACGAAAAGCGTGTTACGGGAACTTAACAGACTATACATAAAATCGCTAGGGCTATATGCCTATTATTTTTTTACTAATGGATGGAATCTTACGTCCAAGTTGGCAATATATTTTTCAGTGTATAACAATTTAAGGAGGCGATAATTAGTTTGAGGAGAAAGATTTTTCTATTAATGCTAAGCTTTTTGCTGTTGCTGCCGGGAGCGGGGCTGGCAGCTACTAGCACAAAAACTATTTTAAAATCCACTAGCAATCAAGTAAAAACTCAAGCGGCTGCGAATGCAAATGACACGACCGCGCTAGTTGTGCAAAATTTTCAAACCTCAACGTCTACAGCAAAGCCGGATGAGGCCGTGCAATTTACGGCAATGGTGACAGACGATTCAGAGGTGGAGGGGGTGGATGTCCATCTTTACAGCAGTTCAGGGCAATTCCGCTACATCTCACTGTCCGCCGATCCAGCATCCGGAAAATGGACGGGAACGTATAAAGTGCAGTCCATCGACGAAAATGGACCGTGGACGGTAGAGGTTTCAGCATGGGATGCAGCCGGCAACTTTGGGCAGCAGGAACAAGGCAAAGTGACCATCGTGAATCCGGCCGTGGATGCTACACCGCCTGTCGTAAAGGACTTGCAAGTCTCTCCGAGAAGTGCAAAACCAAAGGAGACCATAAACTTTACGGCCATTGCGGCAGATGAAACAGGCGTAACGGCAACAACCGTATACCTGACAAGCGACTCCAGAGATTTCCGCGAAGTCCCGTTAAAGTTTGACGCGGCGGCGGGAACATGGGCTGGCTCCTATCAGGTACAAGACAATGATGAAGCCGGATCCTGGACGGTAGAAGTGAATGCCAGCGATGCCGCAGGCAACAATACTTGGTTTAGCGATCCAAGCGGAATTACAATCAATAACGCAAATGCTGACACGACCGCACCAGTGGTGGATAGTGTCGAGCTTTCCACAACACAGGTCAGCCTTGGACAGGAGATCGGTATTTCTGCAGCATTGCAAGATAATCAATCAGGGGTAAGCTCAGCGGCAGTTTCTTTAGCAAGTCCGAGCGGCTTAATGCGTTCTGTTGACCTTACATACAATGAGCAGTCACAAAAATGGGGCGGCATGTATAAAATTAGCCTTGGGGATGAGCCAGGGGAATGGACCTTAAGGGCGCTGGATGTGACCGACAAAGCCGGCAACCGCACTTGGGCTTGGCAAAACGGAAAGACCTTCACCGTCACAAACCCGGATGCAGATACGAAGGCGCCAACGTTTGAAACCGTGGCAATCAGTCCATCAAACGCAAAGACCGATGAAAAAGTAAAAATTGCCGTGACAGCACTCGATGATAAATCTGGTGTTGCAGCGGTAGACGTTCGGTTATCAAATCAGGAGCACCATGCACAGGATTCAGTAAGCCTCACTTATGACGAATCGGCACGTGAATGGGTGGGCTGGTACCAGGCCACGAAGGATACGGTGCCTGGTGTCTGGAAAATTGATTCTATTTTTATAAAAGATAAAGCGGGTAACAGCACGACGGTTTTTGCCGATGGATCATTCACAATTGAATCGGACACAACCCCTCCGGCGAAGCCAGAAGTGAAGGAAGTAACGGATAAGGATGAGGCGGTCACAGGTACGGCGGAGGCAAGCGCGAAGATAGAAGTAAAGGCTGGCGGGTTTGTTTTAGGCACTGCGACAGCTGGTGAAAATGGTCAATTTTCAGTTGCAATTAAACTTCAGGTGTCAGGCACCGAACTGAGCGTCACGGCCACCGATCAAGCTGGTAATGTAAGTGATGCGACAGTAGTGGTGGTAAGAGATGTGGATGCACCTGGCAAGCCGGTCGTGAATGCCGTAACCGATAAGGATCAAGCGGTCACAGGCACGGCAGAAGCTGGTTCCAAGGTAAAAGTAAAGGGCGGCGGTCAAGTAATCGGTTTAGCGGAAGCTGGTACGGACGGCAGTTTTTCGGTCCCGATTCCGATGCAGGTGTCAGGCACCGTATTAACTATTGTCGCTATTGATAAGGTTGGAAACATGAGCGAGTCTGCAACGATTGTCGTCTCGGGGACAGCGGCAAATCTTTCTGGCTGGGTGTTCCAGGACGGAAAATGGTTCTATTATGATCCCGTCAGCTTTATGCTGAAAAAGGGCTGGTATAAGGTAGGAGGCACTTGGTATTATTCGAATACCAATGGCGTTATGCAAACCGGCTGGGTGAAGGATGGCGCCAACTGGTATTACCTCAAATCAAGCGGTGCAATGGCAACGGGCTGGGTGAAGGACGGCGGAGTCTGGTACTACCTCAAGCCGAGCGGAGCGATGGCAACCGGCTGGGTGAAGAGCGGCAAGTACTGGTACTACCTCAACCCGAGCGGGTCGATGGCAACGGGCTGGCTGAAGGACGGCGGGGCCTGGTATTACCTTAACTCGAGCGGCACAATGGTAACAGACCGGGTGAAAATCTCAGGAAACTGGTATTTCTTCAATAGTAATGGGACTTTAAAGTAGAGGGTAAGTGGACTCCCATGGCCGGATGGCTGAGGGGGTTTTTTGTTTGGGGCGGGGATAGCGGGCGCCAATCAGGGAATAGCGGGTGTCAATTAGCGGATAAGCAGAGCCAATCAGCGGATAACGCAGCTCAATCAGCAACTACTAGAAAAAATCGTTCCCTTCCAGTCCCTCTCCCCAAAAAAGACAGGCCCATCCAATTTATGGTATGATAAAAATACAGAAAATTCAAACTAAATAAACGGAGGCCATGGAAATGAAACATTATAATCAATTAAATAAGGTATTAACCGGAGAAGCTCCTAGAGCACCGATTACGGAGCTGCTCGGGATTGAACTAGTAGAACTAGAAGAGGGAAGGGTAGTCTTGGAGATGGAAACCTCGGAACGGTTATACAATCCAATGGGGACACTACATGGCGGAATCCTCTGCGACCTATCGGATGCTGCGATGGGGTATGCGTTCGTAAGCACCTTGGCAGACGATGAAGCTTTTACCACAGTAGAAATAAAACTAAACTTCCTGAAACCAATCTGGAAATCAAAACTTCGTGCGGTAGGACAAGTTATCAAGAAGGGGAACTCAATTGGTCTCCTTGAATGCCATGTTTATGACGAAAAAGAAAGCCTTGTTGCCCATTCCACCAGTACATGCATGATCTTACGAGGCGACATGGCCAAGGGCAGATCGACAAAAGAATAACCTACGACTTTTGATGGAGAAATATTCCCACCAAAGCACAATGTCTCTAACGCAACAAACCACTAAAATGAAATCATCAAATACAGATTGGTGGTATGATCAATGAAAAATGCAAAACTATATGAAACCCATGTTTATTGCAAAAACCTAGAAAAATCAATCGAATTCTATCAGTCTCTCGACCTGGATCTTGCCTATGTGCTTAACGAAAGAAGGGTCGCCTTTTTCTGGCTTGGTGAACTTGGTACAAAAGAGCAAATGCTCGGAGTTTGGGAAGTCCCGGAGGACCAATTTTTCAAAAAGCATTTCGCTTTCGCCCTACCCCTAGAACAATTACATGAACTGCCACAATACCTTGAAAGCAAAGGAATCGAGCTGCGGCCCGCGTTTGGATTAGATGCTTCAGAACCGGTTGTCCATGCCTGGATGCCTGCGGCTTGTTACTACTTTGAGGACCCGGATGGAAACTCGCTTGAATATTTGGCTGTACTAGAGGGAGCCCCGCAGCCCGAATTGGGCGTCATCCATCTCAGCCAATGGAAGCAGCTGCAAAATGTATAAAGAACTCCTTGGTCATATTGGCCATGGGAGTTTTTTATATTATGGAATAAAATATAAAAGATTGGAAAAATTAGATTTGAATTCAAAAGCAGAGGTTGTGACAACATGTATCAACAAATGGAGGATCTACATAAAAGCCTCAACCAAATACAGAAAGAATATTGGATTCATACCGATTTATTTTCCTTTCAATGGTGGGTTATTGCAATTGTTAATTTCGGTCTAATTTTACTATTCATATTCCTCATTGACCGACAAAGAATATTGCCCATCACTATTGCCTTTCTTGTAGCCTTCATTATAGTTGGTACTTTGGATGAAACAGGAGTTAAATACAACCTGTGGGAATACCCCCACCAATTATTCTTTTTTACAGCAAGATTTAATGCTGCAGATTTTGGAATCGTGCCGAGCCTAGTTGCACTTCTCTATCAGTATTGCAGTAAATGGAAGGCTTATATCATTGGCAATCTTCTTTTGTCTGCCCTTATTTCCTTCGTGGGCGCACCTCTTTTTACCAAAATGGGCATATATAAGCTCTTAAACTGGAACTATCTCTACTCATATCTTGTTAGCCTTGTCAGCTTGATGGTGATTAAGGCAATCGTGGATTTGATTGTAAAAAAGAGTAAAAGTTACAATTAGGATACGGAAACAATTATAAAAAATGGCTTCATTTAAAAATTAAAAAGATGTACAAATAGTTCATGAAAAAGGTTCCCTTTGAATATAATTTTTTCGTACGTTATTTAAGAGGGGGATGGGTTCTTATGAGCTGGAATCAAGATTATGCCAATTCGAATAGGAATAGGAAAAATCAAAGTGCAAGTCCGTCTGGGTATACTGAAAACACCGTTCAAACCCACGTGCATGAATTCACCGCGAGTACGAAGTTAGCAGAGGAAGATGATGACAGGCATAATCATCGTTTCGCAGGCGTGACCAGTGAGGTGATCCCGATGGGGGATAGTCATGTTCATAGCATCTTGGTGAATACGGACTTTTTAGATCACCATCACGAAGTCGGGATTACAACTGGTCCTGCTATCGATGTCGGCGGAGGAAAACACATACATTTAATCCAGGGAACAACCACACTGGACGATGGCCATGTTCATGACCTCTTTTTCACTACTTTAATCAACGCGCCGCTTGTATAAAAAAAGCCAGTCCCAAAGGTTCAAGGGACTGGCAATTAATTTAATTATACTCATAATCATATTTAGAAGAATGATAATGATGGAACTTGTGGTTCGCATCGAAATAATCCATTGACACCTGGAATGCTTTCTTCGTGCTATCCCAAAACACGAGCACAATGACATCGGCAGAACCATTCGCCAAATCCTCCGCTCCGAAATCATCGGCATCCCACTTCACTGCCTTATAAGTGCCAGGACCGCTGACTTTCAACGTATACAACCAATACTTTTCGTTCTCAATCCCAACCATATCATGATACCCGGTACCCAGCCGCGACTGCAGCCCGGACTGCGTCAACCCCACATCAATCCACTTTTTCAACCCATCCACAACCGAAACAACATTCGCATTGCCAGCCAGCGTCATCCGGCCGTTATCCATCAAATATAATCCATCAGCAAAATTCTGCCGCAGCATCCCGCCATCACGCAAACTGAAATAATACCAGCCCGAGCCAATCCATTTCCACCCCTTCACCATCGCGCCCTTCGAATCCAAGTAATACCAGGTGCCTGACACCATCACCCAACCCGTTTTCATCGTCCCATTCTGATCCAGGTAATACCATTTGCCGCCATCCAGCACCCATCCAGTCTTCATCACGCCATGCTTGTCCAAATAGTACCAGTGGCTCCCGTCCTGCACCCAACCAGTCCGCATCGCGCCGTCACTGCCTAAATAATACCAGCGGCCACCATCCAACATCCAGCCCGTTTTCATCACTCCAGCAACATAAAAATGCCACGTTCCACCCTCAAGCCTCCAGCCTGAAGAATTCTCCTCCGCCGAAACCACACTTGGAAACAGATGCAGCAGCACACTAGCTACTAGTACAACCAATAACTTTTTCATTTTAAGCAAACGAACCCACCTCACGTTTCTATTACTGGTTTAGTCTTAATATTAGTTCCAAACCCCGTAATTCCTTCCAAAATCGTCAGACAAAAACTGCACCCCTAAATTTAGCTAGTAACTAGCAAAATTAGATTTTTTCCGGGGAAATACTACAAAAAAAGTCAAAATTTCAGGAAATGTACATAGGAATTCTATGTACATGTGTGATACAATTACCAAAAAATGTAGGGATGAGTGTTTTTTAATGAAAAAAAGAATAAAACCTCTTTTTATAATATTAATAGTACTAGTTGCTGTGTTAATATCAGGAAAATATTTATTGGATTTAGTATTTGCAGGTGCATGTGGAAATCAAATTTCAAAAAGTGTCCCATCTCCAGACGGAGATAACATAGCGTATGTTTTCTTAAGAGACTGCGGAGCAACAACGGATTTTTCACCGCAATTATCGATTTTAAAGAAAGATGAAGATCTTGAGAATGAAGCAGGAAATACATTTAGGTCGGATAAAAGTTTTTCGATTGAATGGCTAAACGAAAGCACTTTAAAGGTTACTTATAATAAATCTTCAAAAACCTACGAAAAGGATACTAGTGTAAATGGCATAACGATTAAATATATCCCGGAGTAATATTTAAAAAAGCCAGCCCTCACTTCGGGGCTGGCTCTGTATTCATATTGTCGCCATTTGATAGATTAGAAAATACCTCAAACAACTGGGTGATATACCTACTAAGCTCGAAACCATCTTCTGTAGCAAACTCAGATAATAACAATTTATTCTCCTTCATTTAGCCATTCCCCCTCGATTTCTGAACTATCATCAGTATGGACAAACTATTAGTCTCATATACATGGAGTTATTCTACAAAATAAGAGGTGCATTCTACAAAATTCACTGGGTATTCTACAAACGAAGAGGTGCATTCTACAAATCTAGGTGATAATTCTACAAAATTCTGCCTCTATTCTACAATTGCTTTTTATCCCATAAAAAAAACCCCTCAAATTGAGGAGCAAAGGGGGAACAACTCTTGGTATCTATATGTTTACCATTCTTGCTGAAATTTATACATTGATCATTGTTTTATTTTAATAGGTGATTTTTCTTAAGGGAATATAGGAAAAATTGTAAAAATGTTGAATATGTTAATCTGTTAATAAAAATTTGAAGGGAGTGTCAGGTTGAATAAACTATCTTTAAAACCAATAGACAAAAATAACTGGAAAGAAGCGATTCAATTATCAATCAAAGAAGAACAGCAATCATTTATTGCATCCAATCTTTATTCTATAGAAGAAGTTCAATTTCTGGATAATTTCTATGCGAAAGGTATTTATTTGGATTACCAAATGATTGGATTTACGATGTTCGGGATCGATTCTGACGATGATAATTATTGGATTTACCGACTCATGATAGATAAGGAATTTCAAGGGAAAGGGCTGGGAGTAAATTCTATCCTTCTAGTTATTAATGAGATAAAACGCATTAATAGAGCAAACAGACCTTCTATTATAATTGGTTACCATCCTGAAAATCTAGCAGCAAAATTCGTCTATCAAAAGGCAGGATTCATCGAGACGGAAATTGCACCTTGGGGCGAGCAACTGGCAAGGTATTCTTTTTAAAGGGCGAAAAAGGATTGAAGTGGTTATTAAATTTTGGGTGGGTTCTCCTGCTGCTATGTTCTATTCTAGAGTTAAAGCCAGAAAAGACTGCTCTATGGCAGTCTTTTTGTCTATGATTGTACTCTTTCCAATCTTTTTAATGCTTGTTCCCAGTCATCTATGCTGGATCCTTCCTTCCGTGGTTCCTTAGTTGCGGAAGCTTTGTTGGAACGAACTTTAGCACCCTTCCAATATTGTTTACCCATCCAAGATATGAGGGTTCCGGCCGTCATAATCGGTAAGAAGGGAAGAAAGCCGATGAAGCTAAGGACATATCCCAGCCATTTTTTCCTACCAAACCTGCGAAGGTACCATCCAACTACTAAAGCTGTTAGAGTGAAGGAAAATAGTAAAATACTGAACAAAGATATATAAAAATCACTAATCCCCAACTTTACGCTCCATTGAGAAATAATTGATCCCAAATTACCTGGTACCAGCTCTTTCACATCAACTAGTATTGCTTGCAGGCCAGACTCCAAATTTTCTATGAAACTATTTGGAGTCATTATCACTTACTTTCCTTTAGCAAGGCCAACTCACGCTCTACCGCTTCTTGTATTTCCAAGTTTACCGTTGGGGCAGACGGGATGAAGTAGGAAGCAGCCGAAGCTTGTGCCTCTAATTGTTGGACATAATCTTCCACACGGCGGAATCCCTTCAAGGCATTGTCCGTACTGAAGGAAGCGACTGCTTTTTGGAGCTGCTGTTGTGCCTTTGCCGCGTGTGCACGTGAGATTAGCACAAGTCGTCTATTTGATAATTCGTTGTATTTTTCAAGCAATACATCAATTTGTTCATGAAGAGCGGAAGTCTGTTGTTTCATTGCTGCATGCTGCTCTTGATAGAGCTTCAGTTTTGCTTCTTGCTGTAATTTTTCTTGAAGAGCAATTCTTGCAATCGTGTCTTCACCTTTTTCGACTGCAAGCTCAGCTTGACGTGTCCGTTTTGCAACTACTGCCGAGACCTCTGCCACAAGCAGCTCATGACGTTTTTCTAAGTAAAGCTGATGACCTAATGTTTCCTTTGCCTTCTCAACCTGCTCGTCCAATTCACGCATATATTGATTTAATAGACTGATAGGATCTTCCACCTTATCCAATAATTCATGTAAGTCCGCCTTAACGATTGTCTTTACTCTATTAAAAATACCCATTTTACTTTTCCTCCTTAATAATATTTTTTTCCCATGCATCTAATATTTGTGAGTTGCTGCTTACCACAGGTGTTGCCGTATAGCCGCTTTTGCTGAACCCCTTTTGTTTAGAGGAACCTGCTTTCTTAAACAACCAGTAAGCACCCGCTCCAATTGCTAGAAACGGAAGGGCTCCCTTTAAGGCTGCTGCAAGGCCTACACCAATTAATCCGTAACCAGCCCACTTCTTCCAAATTTTATTTCCAGCATGTTTGCGAAGGGAGATACCGAAGAGTGTAATACCTGCACCGACAAGAGTTCTTGTCCAACCAAAGTCAAAACCAAAGCCATGCTTCCCGCCATGGCGCATCATGCCCTGTCCAGGGCCGCCCTGGGCCATGCCAGGACCTTGTCCGACTTGCATCATGCCTTGTCCAGATCCTCCCTGCATCATGCCATGACCGCCAAAGTGGCCAAAGTGTCCGATACCTTGAAGTAGATGCGAACCAGCCCAGATAGCAGCGGCACCAACCGGAAGCCAAAATAACCATTTTTTCTTCATTGTGTAATTCCTCCAAAAACTGAAATGTATATGTTTTTTTGTTGTTATCTCGCTTACAAGGATGAGTATGCCTATCCCCCCTTAACTTTTTCTTAATAAAAAAATATGATTTTCATAGGAGGAAAGTCCCCAATGAGTAAAACGGCTAAGACCAGCTGTTCATCAAGAGGAATAATTCCTTTTCTATCTGTTGAAGGTTTATAGCCAGCTAGCAGAGAATTTATCACTATAATCAAAATATATAGGTGGAGCTTATGAGAAGATATTTTTTGTTTGGGGTAATTGTAGGTATAGCAGTATTAGTAGTTTTTTGGAGTTATAAACAGGTGTTGGAAGCGAAAGAGAAGGAGAGGGACTTGGCACACTTGAAATACATTCCTATTGTTCGTGTAGGTGGGCAACAGATAGAAATATATGAATATGGTCAGTGTAAAAAGGATTCCAATAAGGAAGAAAAGGCGGAAATAGGTCCACGTTCATGTGACACTGTAACAGAGGAAGAAGCACTGAAAGGAAAAACAGCGGAATTATTTAATAAGGAGTCTGTTCTAACTATAAAAAATATCGAGCCCTCTGGGGAACTCGAAGACAAGGCTGGCCCTGCCAATGGAGTGAGAAGGACAGTTAGCGGCGGTTATACAAAAGATGGTAAGAGTCTGGGGCCAAGTGAAATAAAATTTATTATCAAGGACATGAAGAATGAATTTCTCGAGACAGTTATGTTGCCTAAAGAGCCTGGTTACTATGTAGGCAGAATAACCTTCAGTACTCCTTCAGGAAACAAAAATTATGTATATCACTTTTACTATAAGTAGTTTTTCTTAAATGAAACTGTTACTAAGAGGTGGATATATTGAAAACTTATCGATTACCCATTTTCATTTTACTTATGAGCCTTATATACATATTTGCCATTCCCAGCAAACCAGAATCAATCAAAATGCTATTTAAATTAATCCCAATGTGGCTAATTCTTTTCTATGCTTATAAACAAATAGCTGATAAAAAATCACGCCCTCATTGGATTATTTGGTGCGGATTATTTATCTGTATGCTAGGTGATGGGCTAATTAGATGGTTCGTTATCGGATTAGCAGCCTTCCTAATTGGTCATCTGTTTTATATTGCAGGGTTTACCCGTTATTGGCGTTTTACCAAGCTTTCACTTCTTATGATTCTACCTATTGCATTATATGGCTTTGTTATGGGATATCACGTAATCGCTGCATTGCTTCAGAATCATCTTGATACCTTAGTAATTCCCGTCCTTATTTATATTGTGATTATATCCCTGATGAATTGGACTGGATTTTTGTCACATAATATATGGGCAATAATAGGAAGTATTTTATTTGTTGTCTCAGACTCAATTCTGTCATGGAATATGTTTGTTTCAGAGATTCCCCATTCTGATATCCTGATTATGACAACCTATTATTCAGCGCAATTTTTAATTGCACACAGCTTGCGCTTCTTTCCTAGTTTTGGTATCTATTCTTTGGGTAAAAAATAGGCAGGATTTATTGTCTCGCCTTTTATGTTTTATGCAGCAATTACGGGGGCGATTCTTCTATAACGAGGAATCGCTTTTTCCTTATTGAAGGAACGAGCGGGTCAGTGAAGAAGGATTTTGTATTTTATTCCAGAATATACTTAATTAGTAATATCAAGGAGGAGAAAATCAGTGACGGCAATTATGGTAGCATTAGCGATAACAATCCTAGGTTCAGTAGTTGCTTGGCAATTTAGCAAAGGAAAGTCGAATAAAAGAAAGTATATCATTTGGGGCATTACCATAATGGTAGCAATAGCACCTTTCCTATCATTTTCAATAGGCTTAACATATGCATTTATTGTAAGAAATACTTGGGCGGGATTGATTATGTGGGTTTTGTTTCCAATTATCTTCATCTTAGGGCTTATTGTATTATTGGTTGGTATCTTTAAGGAAAAGGGAACCAAAACAATGTAGATTTATTTACATAGGGTGCTAGCATAAAACTTCGCAATTTTTTATAGAAAAACTTATTATGATGTTTTGCTTAATATTAGAATAAGTGATAATGTACAGGATGTTTTTGTAGAAATAATGAAACTTGAAGAAATGAAGAATATTTGGCTTTTTCAGAAAGAGTTTATATTTTAACGATGCAGAAAAAACAAATGTAGAACAATGGGTAAATGTATTAGACCCTTCTGAAGTAGATGAAGGCTATGCTTTTAGTGAAAGTTGTCCTGAAATTAACGGGTGCATTAATAAATAACAAAGGGTGATCAATAATTGAATAATCCAGTAAAGCTCCAATCTATTGTTGAAGAATTGGAAATACAGTTTGAAGAGTCTCGGACATTTTTAAATATAGAAACGGGTGAAATTATTTCAATAACTTCGGAAAATTTAAGAGTTGCAGAAGAGGAAGAGTCGTTTGATCATTTACCTGGTTGGGAACAGGAGGATATAAGGATTGCTATTGATGTATTTGAAAACTTTGAGAATTACAAAGAACTACCGACAAAATATGAAGTTAATGAGTATGAAATTATGGAAGATTTTTGTCTAAGTGTTAGTGATCAAGTCATACGGAATGCGTTATTAAAGGTAATTAAGGGAAAGGGTGCCTTTAGAAGATTTAAGGATAAGATCATTGATTTTGATATTGAAGAGCAATGGTATTCATTTCGCAATGAACGATATACAGAGATTGCTACAAAATGGTGTCAGGACAATAACGTAAAATACATTGAATAATCTTAATAGGTAGTAGACCTTGCCCCTTTTTCATACATAATTTAGATTCACCGAAGGAGTGATAAAAATGGCACGTGTTTTATTTATTAATGCCGGATCGGAAGGACATATCAATCCAACGATTGGAGTTGTAGAAGAGCTTATTTCACGCGGAGAAGAGGTAGTGTACTTTACAATAGATGCTTTTCGTGAGCGGCTGGATAAGACGGGAGCTACTGTACGAACATTGGACGGTCAAACATTTATTAAAGCCTTTATCTCGGGTGGAAGAAATTATTTACATGAAAGAATTAACGGACTTTTACATACGGCAGATATTGTCATACCTAGCGTGCTTGAACAGGTTGAGGGAGAACATTTTGATTACATCATCCACGATTCCATGTTTGGTTGTGGACGGTTACTTGCCCAAATCCTTAAACTTCCGGCCATCAATTCTTGTACATCCTTTGCGCAGACAAAGGAATCATTCGATAAATTGCTGGAACAGCTTTCTAAAAACATTCCTACAGAACGGCTTAAAGAAATAAACGATGAATATCAAAGCCTGACGGCGAGGTGTAAGGAAAAATATGGTGTTGAAATCCATTCTCCTTACGAAGTTTTTTGTAATCCAGCACCACTTTCAATCGTTTATACAACTAGGGAGTTTCAACCTTTTGGAGAAACATTCGACCAAACTTATAAATTTATAGGTCCATCGATTTCTACACGATTCAATCAAGAAAATGTTGACCTTACAGCAATCAAGGGAGAAAGCCTAATTTATATTTCACTGGGGACTGTCTTTAACCAAGCGATTGATTTTTATAAGCTTTGTTTTGAAGCATTTGGGAACACTGATCATACCGTTGTCATGTCTATTGGGGAAAGAACTCAAATATCTGATTTAGGAGAGATCCCCCAAAACTTCATTGTGAAAAATTATGTTCCACAAACGGAAGTGCTGAAATACACGAAATTATTTATCACGCATGGTGGAATGAATAGTACCAATGAGGGTCTCTACTACGGGGTTCCGCTAATTGTCATTCCACAAAGCGCGGATCAGCCGATCATTGCCAGGCAAGTCGCCAATATCGGAGCCGGTATTCAATTACCAATGCAAGGCCTGACTGCAAAACAACTGGGTGAAGCCGCGGATCATGTGTTAATCGATCCATCTTTCCATAAAGCTGTTTCAAACATAAGGGAGTCCATTCAAAAAGCGGGAGGATATCAACAGGCTGTTGATGAGATTTTCGAATTTAAACGAGAATACGATATCTAAATTTAGAAATAGATGGGGAAGCTTAAGCGCTCCCCATTTTTTGTTGAACTAATGGAGAAGTTTAGTGTAAGAAGGAAAATCGCGTGAAAAGAAAATTACATTTAATAATTACAAAAAATATCTAGTTCCTCTATGGATGAATAAATAGCTTTATTTTTATAATTAGGTAACACTTATATAACATATTGTTAAAATCAACATAATGCTATATCCACTGTAAAAGATTGTATTTTTAAACCGAATAAATTTCCGTGAAAGGAAAATTTCGCTAAAGAAATCAATTATTTGGAAACATTAGATGGCGGATAGCCCTTAATCGATTTAAACACATTGCTAAAATATGAGACATCATTGAATCCGCACCGTGCAGCAACCTCAGTTACAGAAAATCCACCTGTAGACAACAACATCTCAGCATTATTGCAACGAATTAAATTCAAATATTCCTTGAACGAGTAACCGGTATTTTCTTTAAAAATCTTTCCGAAATAAACCGGATGAAGATTGAAGAGCGTGGCTATTCCAGACAATTCAAGTTTATACGGGTAGCGCTCATTAACGTAATCCAACACTTTTTTCACTCTTAGATCTGTTTGTATATAGGACGACTTATGAGAGGAAATCAATAGAAGCTTATGGATAATCAGCATAAATAGAGCTCTAGCTTGCATGATATATCCCGGCTGCTTACTCATCCATACTTGTGTGAACTGCTTGATATAACCTCTAATCTCACTCGTAATGACATTTTTCGTCACGGGTTCCAATGGCAGAGCGATAGGACTGCCCTCTGGTGTCCAATTGAAATTAAAAGCGAAAGAATGCATTGGATTTTCGTAGAATGTATGTGCTTCGCGAACGCTGCCCTCAGGTATGTATATGACGTCCCCGGGTTCGACAGTGTATTTTACTCCATTAATGAAATAGTTGGATTTCCCGGCCACAACGAAAGTCAGGTCCTGGAAGCCGATTTTTTTGTTAATGATTTCCCATTCGGGAAAACAACGTCTATCAACAAAAAGAAGAATATGTGGAACCAAGTTTTGTAGCATTTCCATATCCATGTGTACACCACCCATTTATAAACTTAATAGAATGGGGCTAAATTCTCAAGAGGTAATTATAGGTTCATATTATTAAGGAAATCTTTTAAGGTCATAGGACAATGAAATTAGAAAAATGAGCTTTTGGTACTGTCTGTAGCAGTATTCTCACGTAAAGGAGGTGGTGAGACGAAAAATAATTATTTTGCAATGAATGACACCAATGGAAATGAACATAGAGTACCCCACTCAAAATAAAATCGGGGAAATATTCTTCTTGGAGGACATATTCATGGAAAATAAACGATCTCTTAAACGGCTGATTAAAAAAGCCGCTATGGGGGCTTTGTCTCTATCACTGTCAGTAATGCTGGTGGCACCAGTCTTAAATAGCGGCTCGTTAAATGCCGATGCGGCTACCACCACAGAATTACCTCCCGCAGGACAAACCTACGAACATTACCCGGCACTAAAGGATGTCTATAAAGATTACTTCACCTTTGGAATCTTTGGAAGTGGTGCAATGGATGAATTGCTTTACAATTACGCTTCCTATACACCGGGTAATGAGATGAAACCTGAGAATACACAGAGAGAAAAAGGCATTTTTACATATGATAGTGCGGATAATGCGTTTAAAACCTATTTTGATAGAAACCCAGATATGCTTTTCTACGGACATACTCTTGCGTGGCATTCACAGACACCTACGTGGATGTGGGATGCACCACCAGCTAGATACGGTCAGCCCGGTACATTCGATAGAGAAACGGCTCTAGAAAACCTCAATACCCATATTGAAAATGTACTCGGCCACTACGGCAGCCGTATTCAAGCTATAGATGTTGTAAACGAAGCAATCGGAAACGCCATCCCTGGCGATTGGAAAGCGTCCTTAGCCAAAGGAGAAGGCTGGTATATGGCGCTAGGCTCGGAATGGGTAGAGCGTGCCTTCTTGAAAGCAGCCGAAGTTGTTGACAGAAATGGATGGGATGTCAAACTGATCTACAACGATTTTGGTCTTGATTCCCCGGCTAAAGCTCGTGTTGTTTATGAGATGGTAAAAGCTATTAATGAAAAGTATGCAGGTGTCCGGCCAAATGGTAAACCCCTGATTGAAGTGATTGGTATGCAGGCACACTACAACCTCTCTACCAATGTGAAAAACGTTGAGGAAAACATCAAACTGTTTGCGACACTCCCAGGGGTCAAGGTTAACATTACCGAGATGGACATTGCTTTACCACCAGGTGAACTTACACCTGAGAATGAAAATAATCAGGGTATGAAGTATGCAGAATTATTTCAAATCTATCGGAATTATGCGGCAGGACCAGCCAATACTACGGGCAATCCAAAGGTCATCGATTCAGTGAAACTGGCAGGCGTAAGAGATGTACGAACTGGTTGGAAGGGCGGCGAATTTGCCATGCCGTATGACTATGATGGACGAGCCAAACAAGCATTGCTGGGTATCCTGTACCCTGCCGAGTTTCTTGCAACCCACGATTACATTGAATCGGAAAAAGAAGAGCAAAAGCAAATCGACGGTGTCTATGTGTATGATACTGGAAAAGGAGACAGTTGGTCAGGAGCAAATATCATACTAGGTAACGACGAAACCCAGTGGCCGTGGTCCACAACAGATGTGGGCGGCAAAGTAGCTTTCACTCCCGAGAAAGACGCAACCTACCGTTTAAGTTTCAACTATACCGCAAAAGGTACTACCTCTATTCGTGTACGTTGGATAAAAGATAATTTAAATGGTAGTTATACAAGTGCTGATGGAGCGAACGTAAGCAGTCACCCGTATTCTGCTAACCAAGTGGCTAAGTATATACCTGCGTATTTTAACAGTGGCATGGTGAATATGGGAAGCTACACATTAACGACTGAATTTAAATTAGATGGTTCACAACCTGCTGATGGTCTGATTGGTAACATCGCCATCCGTGGCGGCGGAGGTGGTAACGCCTTCTCCATCAACTGGATTAAGGTGGAAAAACTTGGAGCCAACGGAGAGCCCGAAACACTTCTTGTTAATTGGCCAGAGGGTATAGATAGTGAGGCTCCAGTAACTACAGCAAGCGGTGTACCAACTAATTGGACCAATCAAGACGCTACGGTAAAATTATCAGCTACTGATGAAAATTCAGGTGTTGCGAAAACCGAATATAAGATTAACAATGGTGAGTGGGTCCCTTATACAAATGGAATTCAAGTCACCACCGAAGGTGTGAATACGGTTTACTATCGGAGCGTGGATAAAGCCGGGAATACGGAAGTTACAAAATCGGTTAAAGTGATGATTGACAAAACTACACCAACCTTAGACTTTTCATTTAATCCATCAGTCATCATGGATCGAGATCATCAGATGGTTCCAATAACAGCAACCGTCAATGCTAATGATTCTTTATCGGGCGTTGCTACTGTGCAGCTGATATCTGTTGCTAGCAATCAGTCCGATAATAGAACCGGTGATGGAAATTCCACACAAGATATCCAAGAAGCGGATTTTGGAACATTCGATACTAATTTCTTGATTCGTGGAGAGAGAAGCGGCAGCGGAGACCGTATTTATACCGTCACTTATAAAGCAACAGACAATGCGGGAAATTCTACCGTTACGTCTCAAACGATTATCGTGAAGCACGATAATTCCAGTAAGTAAAGAAAGCTAAAAGCAGTGATATGCTCATAATATCACTGTTTTTATTATTTTAGAAAACTAAATTAATAAGATGAACAAACTAAAAAAAGAGTTGCTTTCGCAAGCAACCCTTTTAAAGTGAACTCGGGGGACCGTGTTTTACTTATAAAAGAGAGAGTGCCTGTTGAGTTGACCATGTACCACTGCTGAATGCATGATAATTGGTAATAGCTGCTTGAAAATCCTTCTCGCTTATGGTGGCAGTGGCATCATAAACAACAGCTGTTTGGAATCCATTCTCGATTAAGTCTCTCATATGGGATTCTACACAAATGTTTGATAGAACACCTGCCAAAATCACCTTTTCTTTTCGATGCTGACGTAATTGGTACACAAGATCATTTGTCTGCGGACTGGCAATCTTATGGGCGGTCGCAATCACAGTTTGGCTAGATAAAATGTAGGGCTTAAGTGAAGGAACCCAGTCGGCTCCGACAGAAGTGTAGTCATTTTGCTTTTGATACATTCGAAGCTTTAATAGCATTTCTTGTTCGGCCCCCGTAAATTGCCAACTATAATCATGGGGATATATATAATGAGGGGAGATAAAAAGTTGATATCCTTTACTCATGGCTGTCCTTATTAGAATTTCAAGGTTACCTAGTGTGTTGTATTGCTCAATAATTTTTTTGGTTAAATGGTATCCTTTACCTCCGGGGGACAGAAAGTCATTTTGTGGGTCCGTTATGACGATAGCTGTATTAACGGGTTTTGGTATAAACATTTTTTTCCTCCAATTCATATAAATAAGTTTCCAGTCTTTTAATTCAACTTATGTTCTTTGTTGAATATATATTGATGTGTGCTTGGACAAATTCTATTTTTAATCGAGTTTGGTATTAAATTGGAATAGTCACTGTTTTTAGCGAAGGGAAAGTTTGTGAGGAATTGTCCTTAAAATAACTGTGGCAAGAGGTAAAAATCCAACTGCTATTATAGCAGCTTTTTTTTACACTAAAGGAGCAGTTTAGTGGAACATTGAATTTTTTGATTACCGAATAATAAAACTGAATCCTTTTCTGTGAAATGGTAATTATATGGAAGGGGGGATTAAATGATAGGTCTAATTACCGCAATAATTATATTTAATTTCATTTCATTTAAAACCAATAAAAGACTGACATTTAATCAAATTCTTCATATTTGGACATTTTCCGTTGCGTTTCAAAGTGTATTTGACGTTTTCGTGGTTTATAAATACGACGGATACTGGTTTTTCAAAAAAAATGTTTTAGAATGGGCAAGTATTCTTCCGCATTTGATTTTAGTCCCATCTGTAAACATAATGTTTTTAAATTGGTTTCCTTTTAGAACCAAAGTTACAAAACAAATTTCTTACATTTTCCTTTTCACAATAGCATGCGTAATATATGAGGCAATTACCTTACTTCCTGAACCTTGGGGATATTTTCATTATGGATGGTGGAAATTATGGCATGCAGCTATTTTTGACCCTATACTTTTGCTTATTTTAGTAGGTTATTACAAATTGGTATGTAAGGCAGAAAACAAAACCAGAACAAGCTTTTAAAAAAGATTTTCCCAATTTGTGAAATATTGTACTTAAACAAACGGGTGCAAGAGTTAAAGAAGGGGATCGCTGCAGCGATTCTTTTTTCTTGTTGCACGAACGGGGCATTTACTTGAATAAGCAAAATGCATCCATATTTCGAAAACGCACATTTAAATTCAAAATATGAAACAATCCGATTAAAATTTTAAATACTACATAATGATATACTCTTGAGGTGATATAGTGAAAAAATCAAAATTACTTCTAATTATGCTAATTCTCCCTTGGATAACAGTTCCGTTTATGGGTTTAAATTCCTTTAAAAAATATCTTCCTTCAGCACTTTTTAGTTGCACTTTTACAAAAGCTTTAGATATGTACGGTGAAAAAAAGAAATGGTGGAAGTTTTATAAAGGTATCGGGGCTTTGGATAGTATGAATTTTTTTAACTTTGGTCCTTATCTTGTTACCAGTCTTTGGATGTTAAAAATAACTTATGGTAAATTTCCATTATATTTAATTGTTAATGCAATTAATCACATTACATTTACCTTCATTGGACTAAAAGTTTTAAAACGTTACAAAATTGCTGGTTCCCTAGTTAAAATGAATAAATTACCGTATTTACTGTTACTTACTTTTAGAGGAGTAGTTCTATATGGTTTTCAATTGATAATTGACTTGAAAAAATCAAATTATAAGATTTAGCAGCTTATTAAAGCCTTTTCTTATTCCGCTAACCGGGTTTACCGAATGGGTAAAAAGACCTAGTTTCGATAAAAATAAACTAGGTCTTGAGAATATTATTTATTTAGTAGTTTTTTAACACTCGCTAATTTTACACATACACATAATACCTCAATAGCGGTTTCAAGTTCAGTTACTGTAGGGTATGTTGGGGCAATGCGAATGTTCCGATCTCTTGGGTCTTTGCCATATGGAAATGTTGCACCTGCATTAGTCAAAGTAACTCCTGCTTCAGCAGCAAGCTTAACTACTTCCTTCGCGCAGCCATCAAGAGTATTCAAACTAATAAAATAACCACCGTTAGGTTTACTCCATGAAGCAATATTATATTTTCCCAATTGAGAATGAAGTACTCTCAATACCATATCAAATTTAGGTTTAATGATCTCACTATGCTTTTTCATATGTAGATTAATATTTTCTACGTTCTGAAAAAAACGAACATGACGCAATTGATTAATCTTGTCAGGGCCAATTGTTTGGTACGATAGCTGCTTTCGGATAAAATAGATGTTTTCTTCATTAGCAGCCATTACAGCAATACCAGACCCCGGGAAGGTAATCTTTGATGTTGAGGAAAAAATAAAAACTCGATTTGGGTGACCTGCATCTTTACAAGCTTCAAGGATATTTTTTACCATGGCGTGTTCTTCAGTAAGATGATGGACGGTATAAGCATCATCCCAAAAAATCTTGAAATCATTCGCTTTGGTATACATACTAGCCAGGCGTTTTACAACTTCATCACTGTATGAGGTGCCCTCAGGATTACTATATTTCGGAACACACCATATTCCTTTTATTAAGTCATCTTTACTTACTAGTTCTTCGATTTTATTCATATCCGGACCATCTTCTAACATATCAATGGTGATCATTTCAATATTGAATAGTTCACAAATCGCAAAATGTCTATCATATCCAGGACTAGGACAAAGAAACTTCACTTTCGGTAGTTTCCCCCAGGGGACCTTGCTGTCTATTACGCCATGAAGTAATGCCCTGGAAACTGTATCATGCATCATACTAAGACTGGAATTGCCCCCAATAATTACTTCCTTGGGATTTACCTGAAGCATTTCAGCAAATAATTCTTTTGCTTCTTTCAAACCATCGACCGAACCATAATTACGAATGTCTATCTTTTCAGCGCTTTCTATTGAGCTTGTAGAGTTCAATACGTCAAGCAGCCCTAAGGAAAGGTCGAGTTGTTCTGGACTAGGTTTTCCCCTAGACATATCTAGTGAAAGTTTTTTAGCCTTATATTCATAATATTTTTCTTCTAATTTTGAATACAGTTCCATTAATTTTGAATGAGCCATGTTGTTTAAGTCAGTCAAATTTATTTCCTCCCTCTACACTTATACAATAGGTATTTATTCGGTAACTTTTCAAGTAATCCTTCAAGAATATTAATCCGTAAAAATTCTTTGTTCAATTCATCCAAAAGTAGACAATTAAATGGATTCTTTTGTAGCCATCGAAGCCACTTTCTTTATTCATCTACCGGGCAGGTTAGCTTAACAAAAGTTTGATGAATATGGGATAATCATTCACGATGGTCAAAACTTATTGAAATGGAGGTTTATAAGATGTTAAAAAATGATGAATATTTTATGAGAAAAGCTATAGAAATGGCTTTACAAGCTAGAAAAGAGGGAAATGAACCTTTTGGAGCTATTTTAGTTAAAGATGAAGAAATTGTGATGATTGGAGAAAATAAAATAAATACCTTCTGTGATCCTACTCATCATGCAGAAATTGGGCTTATCAGAAAGTTTTGTTCTGAACAAAATATTTTTGATTTAAGCGAATATGCCTTATATACTAGCTGCGAACCTTGTGTAATGTGCTCTGGAGCAATGGTTTGGTCAAATTTAGGGAAATTGGTATATAGTGTATCACATGATCAATTAGCAGAAATAGCTGGGAGTAACATTATGATATCCTCCAAGGAAGTTTTTGAAAAAAGTCCTCAAAAACCAATAGTGATTGAAAGAATATTAAATGAAGAAGGTTTAAAAGTATTTGAGGGATATAACTTTAAATAATATGCATTTATTATTAAGTCGTTAGTGATGCCATATACTGGTATCACTTTTTATATTTCAACATTTATTCCATAATCTGATTTCGATAAATATTTTTAATAAAGATTAGAAAAAATAAGTTCATCATGAAGGAGGAGGAGCTTATCCAATGAAAAAAATTTTGTTCATTAGCGTGCTTTTATTAATTTCCTTTTTCTCCTTTCAAGTAAATTCGGATGCATCCGATAACAGTCGAGAAAAATATGAAAAAACTGGGCGTGTTATTTGGGAAGTAAACACAAAAGAAAAGTTAGTTGCCCTTACTTTCGATGATGGACCGCATCCTATTTTCACTCCTCAAATACTGAATATATTAGCAAAACATGATGCTAAAGCTACATTTTTTGTAGCTGGCAATAAAGTAGTCAGATTTCCAGATCTTTTAAAAAGAGAAGTTAAAGAAGGACATGAAATTGCCAATCATACATTCCATCATATTTATGGGAATATAACCTCTGCAAAACTATCCTCTGAATTGGATGAAACGGATAAAATTATTAAGAAATTCACTGGTTTAAAGCCGTCTCTCTATCGTCCCGTAGGGGGATTTTATAATGACGTAATTATTAATACCGCTATAAAAAATGGAAAAGAGGTCGTATTATGGACATGGGATCAAGATTCTCGTGATTGGGCAGATCCTCCAGCAAGTCAAATTTACAGTAATATAAAAAAAGGGGTAAAACCAGGTAATATCATTATCTTTCATGATTGGCATGGTAGTGAATATACTCAAACCTGTTCTACAACAAAAGCCTTAGAAAACATTTTGGACTTTTTAGACAAAAACGGGTATAAATGTGTAACGGTAACTGAATTGCTCTACCGTTCAACGCAAATATTTCCAGAGTCTTTTGGAATCTATCCTTCAAAGAAAGGAAAAACTTCTCCCATTGAATTAATGTTTTAAAAATACATTTTTTCGCATCGTTTTTGTGCAATTGTTCTTATCCAGCTGCCATTTTGGCGGCTATTTTTATTAAGCTAACGGATGCAGAAAAGTTGAACAGAGGATAATAAAATAGATTGCTTGAGGCATATTTAGAAAAACTTTTATGAAGGAAGTTGATTTAAGTGAATAAGAAGAAAGCATACTCGGTTTCTTTAGTTAATATGAAAGAAGAGAGATGGAAAATCCATCTCTCTAACCATTAAAACTACTATATCCAAAGTTTAAATAATCCTTCAGTGATCCCTAAGTTGTACATATAGAAGATCCCAAACGCTATACTAATCACACCGGTTACTTGAGTAAGTGTTTTATTCAGCGTTACTTTTTTGGCACTGAAAACGAATGGAATCCCTATTATTGTGGTAAAGAAAAGCATTCCAAGAATTGTCCCTGTACCAAATATAAGGATATAAATAGCTGCTTCCCAAACATTTTTAACGGTACTCATCGTTAATAGAACCATCGCTCCACTTCCAGCAAGGCCATGTACTAAGCCAATCACTAATGATTTTAAATAGGAAACATGTTTATGTTGGTGGTTATGCTCATGTTCACCACCATGGTTATGAGAGTGGACATGTTTATGATTTTCTCCATCGTGCTTATGCTGATGTAAGTGGATTTTCCTAAAGGAAAGGATAGTTGAAGCACCAAGATAAACAAGCATAATACCTACTAAAAACTCTAGTGACATAGCCCATTTTTCAGGTATTTCACCTTTCATAAAAATAAGAATAATACCAATAATAAATAATGTGGCAGTATGACCTATTCCCCAGAATACTCCTGCTAAAGACGAGCGAAGTAATTTTTTACTTTGACTAGCAATGGTAGACACAGCGATCACGTGGTCTGGTTCTATTGCATGCTTAATGCCAAGCACAAATCCTAATGCTAGAATTGAGAGAAAACCTATCTCCACTAATTTTCCTCCTTAAATACATATATGGATAATAAAAAAACCAAAACGAAAACCCTATATAAATAGGGCTTTCTTAATAATAACACAGAAGTGGATTGATAGTTTGTTTATTAAACATATTCATTCAAAAAAAGGCTTAGGGTCCTTCTTTTTAAAAATAAAATTCATTCCCGTTTTCTATATAGAGTGTGTTTTGTAATCCGGTTTGGTTTACTAGATATTCAAATAGATTTTTTGCGGTGTTTCTGATTATCACGCTTAGACCTAAGTTGTCAAACACACGTGCATAGCAGCGGATTATCAAGGTGTCATTTTCTTTTAACAGATGATAATAGACGGTCTCTTTCTGTACTTTCGAAAAACAGTGGATAAATAGATATTCATCTGTTGGTTCGATTCCTTTTATCAAAAGTTCTTTTTGAACAATTCGTGTTATTTCCGCGATTTGTTTTTCTGATAAATTTATTCTCATACCAGATTCACCATCTTTTTTTAAAATTAAGAGAGTGACACTTTTGCCACTCCTCATAACTTATTTAATCCAAGCGCCATCTGCACGCCGATTTACCATTGCTATATTCTAATTACATTTAGAATTTTAACACATACCCTCTAATCTATGAATGGGGCAGGTAGTAAAAGCTGCGTTTATTTAAGCAAAAACGTCTCTCCAGCTTCATCAAATGCGTGCTTATAATCAAACGCAAAAGGAGTCGGTCCATTCTGAATATAATAGTTGTATCTCTTGAAAGCTTCCTCCCAGGATACATCCTTCACCTTTTCCGTCCACCACACTACATAGGTAGGTTGTTTCACCTGTTTGGGTTCAATCCACTTGTTCCTGTCGCGTAAGGCTTGCTGATGTCGACCTGAATAGGTAAAGCGATATAATGATTGCAGGCTTTTCCATACCGTTAGTGTAAGAATTGGCGCACCGTCCCCCTTGATCGCTTCTTCAGGGAATGGCACTCCATAAGGTGAAA
Source organism: Neobacillus sp. DZ-9 (assembly GCF_059587065.1). Classification (NCBI taxonomy): domain Bacteria; kingdom Bacillati; phylum Bacillota; class Bacilli; order Caryophanales; family Bacillaceae; genus Neobacillus; species Neobacillus sp. DZ-9. The sequence goes on along the minus strand of NZ_JCAIOL010000007.1, from coordinate 67,188 downwards.
ACTCCTCTAAAAGCTGCCCTGATTTAGCGGCCTGTCGAATTATTTCGTATCCCACTTCAAAAAACTCGCGAGAAGCAGGATGTTCATACGGATGAGTCAGCCTGCCAACAGTATAGATTGCAACAAAAGCCATTATAATCACTCCATTTCCACTTTTTACCTACATATATTCAAGAAGGAATGGGCTAATTCCTATTGGTTAAATTGATTAAAACTAAATAGCGGTGGTATTCTACAATTTTGTGGTGGTATTCTACAATTCTAGGGGTGGTTCCTACAAATTTAGGTGGGTATTCTACAAAAATAATCCCTCATTCTACAAATGAGGGATTACTTCAATAATTTTAAGGGTATATCCAACAAATTTGTGGTGGTATTCTACAAATTTAGGTTGGCATTCTACAAAAATAATCCCTTATTCTACAAATGAGGGATTACTTCAAAAAATATAAATGTATATTCTACAAATTTGTGGTGCTATCCTACAATTTGTGGTGTGTATTCTACAAAATTGGCTTGGCTTTCTACAAATTCAATTCCTCATTCTACAAATGCATCATTCTTCGCTTTTGTACTCTAAAATATCCCCAGGTTGACACTCTAATGCTTTGCAAATTGCCTCTAGAGTTGAAAACCGAACCGCTTTTGCCTTTCCATTTTTCAATATAGAAAGATTCGCCATTGTGATTCCAACCTTCTCCGAAAGTTCCGTTACGCTCATTTTCCGCTTAGCCAGCATCACATCAATATTGATTATTATCGCCATCGTTTTTCACCTCAGACCGTTAAGTCATTTTCTGATTTTATGTCAATCGCCTCTTTTAGAAGCTTTTGAAGGACAGCGGCAAAGACTGCGATCACCATGGAAGCAAAAGGAACAACCAAACCGACAAAGATGACACCTGGGGCATCGTCTTTCTCCGCAAACAGATAGAAAATCGGCAAGACTAAAACATGCAGGGCAGAGATTGTGATGGCGCATTGTTTGATTTTCTTTAAAGCATTTACAGATAAATCGGAGAAAGCTTCATTTTTGTCAATATAGCGTAAAAGTTTGAAAGCCTGATACAAAGCAAAGTAAAAAGGGATCGCCGATGCATAAAAAACTGCGGAAACGAGAAATTTTATATTAGCAAACCCTGGAAGCAATTTTGCTACAACCTTCTCGATCTCAGGCACCAAAAAAATGCACAAAGCAAGAATTGGGATCCCTATAAGAATAACAGCTATCTTTAAAAACAGTGTTGTCACTTGTTTCATAAAAAGCACCTCACTTATTTATTGTAAATTTGATTTTAATACAATATTTATCGTTTTTCAATAAATTATTATTGATTATAATTATATCTACAAAAATTTCATTACGAAAAAAAGGGCCAAAAAAAAAGCGTTGTATTATGATACAACGCCCAATTTTGCCGTCTCATTTCTCTGAACCTAGTGCCAGAGATTCCCTATGGCATTGTTTATGATGTATACGGAATAAGTGGAGGAAAATCGGAAAAAGTGTATTTGACTAACTTGAATTAATCATTTAATCCCTTCCCATCGAGAATCTGCTGCACATATTTTTCAACCCTTGATTCTCGAGTTTTGGATTGTTTGGGCTGAGAAAAATGAAGGATATACGCTCTTTGCCGTCCCGGCGTCAAGGCTTCAAATGCCGTTTTCAAGGCAGGCATTTCAACGAATTTATTTTCAAGCTCTTCTGGAATTATGTATTCTGTCGTCTTTTTAAAATCCACTTCCAAACCGGCTTTTTCCACTTCAATGGCTTCGTAAATATAGTCTTTCAAGATGGTTTCCATATTAACGATTTCTTGAACATTGGTGAACCGAATCTGGCGCGCCGCCTGTACATTCTCCGTTTGTTGGATCAGAATCCCATGGGCATCCTTTAACAAGGCACCTTTGTGAAACAGAAGCGCACAATATTCTTTGAATCCATGTATTAGAACGATGTTTTTATCCTTAAACGTGTAACAAGGATGCATCCACTTAAATTCTTCGGTCAGCTCACAGTCAAGAACGATAGCTCGCAGCTTTTCATATTCTTCCTTCCACTTTTTTGCTTTACCTAAAAATTCATCAACCTTCGGATTCAATTTACTATTTGTCATCCAGGACACTCCTCATCATTACTTCCGCCAAAAAGTGGAACAGTCTGCCTTATCCAAAATATTAAACTCAATCATTCTCTCAAGTAAGGCGAAATCAACCGGACTACCCCACGGGAGACGTATCAGCCCCTTGGTGTGACTATAGCCAGACTGGACAATTTCTTCAGAAAAACGAGTAATACCTGCCTCTTCAGGGGCAACAGCCAAATGTTGTTTGGCAACGCTAAAGCCAATAATATAGGTGCCGTGATCAGTAAACATAGGCTGATTCCACTTAATTTCTGGCACTAAATGTGGGTATTTATTAGCTACCCAACTCAAAACTTCTTCCGTTCGGTCCCGATGTTGCGGGTTATCAATACGAGCTAAGAATTCTGCAAAAACTTCCATGTCGTTCCCTCCTAAAATAAATATTGGAATAAAAAAGAGGATATAGTAAATACTATATCCTCTAATCTTTAATCTAAACTTCTTTAGTTATATCATACTGTAACAATTGGCGATGATCATAAAATTTTTCAAAAATAACGCCCATTAAATAGAAAAATAATAAGCCAAAACAAATGTGAATGAGGGTAAATGTACCTCCAAATGAAGCAAATTCATATACAATAACCGGTAATTTCGCGGTAGTCCAAACTCCTAAGAAAAATACAATGTAGCGTATGCTTGCTCCTTTTTTTAATAAAAGTGCTGCAATCGGAAAAGCTAGGTAGAGGGGGCCAGCTGCAATTCCGCCCAATAATAGGGAGAACAAAATGCCATAGATGCCGGATTTTTCCCCCATATATCTAATTAGTGTTTCTTTCTCCACCCATTTGTCAAGCAAACCGACGAATATTAAGACAGGAGGGAGTAGAAACAGCATATCTAAAATGCTTTTTCCGGTTAATTGAATTGCTTTCCATCCCACTGATTGGTTTATAAAGGTAAGGATCATAAGACCAAATAACAAAATCAAAAAGAAACGATATCTTTTTAATTTTTTCATCCCATCACCACCCAAATAATATATGAAAATAGTAAAGCCATTAACATTGCAGAAGCGTTGCGAGCATAGGCAAAGCTGCGCCCAAATATCTTTTGTTCCATAGGTAAACTTGTGATTCCTACGGACATTAACGTAGACATTAATACAGCTACTTGAGGGAGTCCTGCACCATTTTGGACTAATGTGTGTCCAAGAGGAAATACAACAAAGCTTGGAACTAGTGCAATAGAACCAATTAATGCTGAATAAACAATACCTGTCAATCCAGATTTCTCTCCAATGATGGATGAAATGAAAGATGGAGTTAATATGGATAGTGATAGTCCAACGAAAAGCATAATGGATAGCATGTCAGGTATAATATTTCGAAAGCTTTTCCATGACTTTGATAGAGCATCTCTAGTCTTATTACGATCTTTTATAAAAGAAATACTCAGAAGAAGAATCGCCAAAGAGTAAAGGATCGCACCACTAATCATGATCGTACTCCTTCCATTCTTTGTATTTATTTAAGAAAAAGGATAAATTCTTCATTTTTTCTTCAATATCTATTTGAAAATCATCTAATTTTCTTTTTCCAACTGGAGTAATTTTGTACATCTTAATCAGCTTATCTTGTTCAGATGTGTCCAAATAAGACTCAACAGCCCCTTCTTGTTCTAAAGTTTTTAAAGTGCGATAAAGAATGGCACTATCAATTGGATTGATGGGAAGCTGTTGTTCACATTTCTGCAGAAGTTTCCCTCCATAGCTATCTCCCTCTGTTAAAAAAAGCAAAAGAAAGGCACCTGTATGTCTCCCTGTATGTTTCATAAATATATAACCCCCTAATCAATATCTTACTGTTAATAACAGTATACTGTCATAGACAGTAATATGTCACTAACAGTATGTTTTTTTTTATAAAAATTAAAAAGGTACACCTCCAAGTATGAAAGTGTACCTTAAAAAATTATCTATTCATCTCGCGTTGTATCTCCGGATGATTCATAAGGATGTCATTTCCGTAATAGTAACTAATGGCCAGTGCAACAACTAGTCCGATGTAGATGAAAAATAACTGTGCTTTTGTTTTTTTATCCGTTTTATAATAGGTTTTCGTTGTCAGTACTTCCTTTTTATATGCTGCTAATTTTCCTTCTAATTGCTGGAGAATCCCCTCAATGACCTGCTGATTGTTGTTGCTATCTTCTTCACTTATAGAAAAGGTTCCTGATAAGTGTTGAAGATAAAGCTCCTTTTTCATTTTTTCAATTTCTGAATTCAGTTTATTGAGTGTTTCGATTATCTCCCGGCTCGTGACTTTCCTTTTTGCCTTGCTGGCCATTTCTTGGACGGAATTTAAATCGTGGGATTCTTGTTTTAATTTTACTAGTAAGTGCTCAAGCTCTTGGACTTCCAGTTGATCGTCCTTTAAACTTTTTTGTTTTTTATATAATTTATACCATTCCATTGAGCCCAGGATGACGATAAAGAATCCCAGGAAACTAATATTCATAATGGAATATGCCAATAATAAGATAATCCCTAATCCCCACAGCTTGGTACTAATCCCTGCGGCGATTCTTCCGCCATCTAATGGGGTGATGGGGATTAAATTAAATAAATTGATTATCGCTCCCAATATTATCAGCAGGGCCCAGAATGGTTCATGTGTGTATAAATACAAAGGTATAGCGGGCAAAAAGGATAATAATCCAAATAGAGGCCCCATGTAGGCGACATATCCCTCATCTTTTGCATTTTTTGGCATTTCCTTCATTCCAATAACTGCCCCCATAAAAGGAATAAATATAGCTGGGCTGACAGGCAGCTTAATCCTTTTAGCCGCAAACAAGTGTCCCATTTCGTGGACAAACAGTAGGTAGACTAGAGCTACTGCAAACTTCCAGCCAAAGATAAAGGCATAGGCTCCGAGCGTAATAAACATGCTCAAAAGCGTTTGCAGCTTAAGAAATTTAAAAACTACTAAAATATATTTTAATTTACCTAATAATAAAACTCCGATTGTTCCTAATATTCCTAAAGAGGTTTCCTTTTTTTTCACATAAACATCTCCTTTTGTAGAAGAAAATGACGCCGTATGTCTATTATACAAGAATATATTGGAAAGATGCTTTAGAATTAATTACGATCAATATAGAAGGGATTTTTGGAGAAAAAGTCTTCAAATGGAAGGTTTTTAATCATTGTGGAAGTACTTCTCACTTTAAACAAGTTATTAAATAAACTATAATTATCGTATAATAGAAATTAATAACCTTAATACAATAGAAATAGTAGTATTTGAGACAGAAAAGGTGTGTTACTTGGTCGCGCCTCAGTTTGGTGTGCCGCTGCATCTTTCTGCAAATTTCAGGAGAAAAGGTTGGTAAAAATGATGAGCATAAAAGAAACGAAGACAGACGTCATTTTAATCGGTGCAGGAATCATGAGTGCAACTTTAGGGACACTCTTGAAAGAATTAGTACCGGAAATGGAAATTACTGTGTTTGAAAAGCTCGCCAACGCTGGAGAAGAAAGCTCTAACGAATGGAATAATGCGGGAACGGGGCATGCGGCACTGTGCGAGCTTAACTACACCGTCGAAAAACCAGATGGTTCTGTAGATATTAGTAAAGCGATTAATATTAATGAACAGTTTCAGGTCTCCATGCAATTTTGGTCTTATCTTGTAAACAGTGGGCTGATCCAAAATCCAGAGGAGTTTATCAGACAATTGCCTCACATGAGTTTAGTACATGGGGAAGAAAATGTAACTTTTTTAAAGAAGCGATTTGAAGCGCTGTCAAACAATCCCCTATTTAAAGGGATGGAATTTTCCGATGACCATGACAAACTGATTAATTGGATTCCGCTTATAATGGAAGGCCGTACCTTGAATGAATCGATTGCGGCAACCAAAATCGATTCAGGAACAGATGTTAACTTTGGTGCTTTAACGCGCATGTTGTTCGACCACTTAAAGAAGCAGAACGTAGAATTGAAATACAATCATCAAGTTGATGATATTACACGGACTAGCGATGGTTTATGGGAAATGAAAGTGTGGAATATGGCTACTGGAAACATCGAACGTCATACTGCCAAGTTCATCTTTATTGGCGGCGGAGGCGGAAGTCTTCATTTATTGCAAAAAACCGGTATTCCTGAGTCAAAGCATATTGGAGGATTCCCTGTAAGCGGACTATTTATGGTATGTAACAATCCGGAAGTTGTCGAGCACCATCATGCAAAAGTATACGGTAAGGCAAAGGTTGGTGCACCGCCAATGTCTGTACCGCATCTTGACACAAGATTTATCGACAATAAAAAGTCGTTACTATTTGGACCATTTGCCGGTTTCTCACCAAAGTTCTTAAAAACGGGCTCCATGATGGATTTGGTGACTTCCGTAAAACCAGATAATCTCGTAACGATGTTGGCTGCCGGTGCAAAAAACATGTCATTGACTAAATACCTGATCGAACAAGTAATGTTATCGAAGGAACAGCGCATGGAAGAGTTGCGTGAGTTTATCCCGAGCGCGAAAGCCGAAGATTGGGATTTAGTCGTAGCAGGCCAGCGTGTGCAGGTTATCAAAGATACGGAGGCAGGCAAAGGAACGCTTCAATTCGGTACAGAAGTAATCACAGCTGCTGATGGCTCAGTCGCCGCGTTACTTGGCGCATCTCCAGGTGCTTCAACGGCTGTTCACGTTATGCTTCAGGTAATCAATAAGTGCTTCCCGGACCAGGTTTCGGAGTGGGAAGGGAAAATCAAAGAAATGATACCTTCCTATGGCGTGTCACTAATGAAAAACCCAGAGCTTCTGCAGGAAATTCATACTTCCACAGAAGAGGCACTAGGCCTGCGTGAAAAAGAATTGGTCTATAGTTAAGTAATTAAAGCAAAGAACCTTTGATCCATTTTTGGATTGGAGGTTCTTTTTTTTTATTTGTGGGTTAATAATGCTCGTCTGGTGCCCTTGCAGGCGGATTTTGAAGCTCTGTCTGATGCACTTAAACAAGTAGAGGGTTTGGAATTTTAAAGTTGAAGCGGTTCTACTATTTGTTCCCCATTCATCCCCATGTAAATAGCCTTTTTTTCAGTAATATTTATTTTATAGGTTTTAATTCCTGCGTTAGCAATCTCTCTTAAAAAGTCTAAAAAGGGAAGTGTAATGTTTGCGATTATTTGTATTGCCTGATTTCTATCAAAGTGATTTGAAATCACAAAATTAACCTGAGGTTCAGTTTTTAGCTCTGCGTGCTCGCCTTTGTATGTGGCTTGACCTGTGGCAACATCAATATCGTATTCAACAATTCCTATTTGAGATAATTCCTCCAAAAATTCTGCAAAGCTTGTCTTTCCAGTGCTTCTTCTTTCAATAATCTCATGAACCTCTGTCTCAGTAATTTTGTCAGTCATGATCCGTTCCCCCATCTAGAATTTTTCTTCATCATTTTAACCGTAAAGATGGTTCTTATGCCTAAAATAGAAATGATCAGAGGATACGACAGTAGAAAAAATCTAAAATGTCCCATAGACGGTTTCTATGGGACAAAACCAAGCGCCCAATACCTTAAAATGTCCCATAGAGGGTTTCTATGGGACAAAATCATGCATCAAATATCTTGAAATGTCCCATAGAGGGTTTCTATGGGACAAAACCAAGCATCAAATACCTTAAAATGTCCCATAGAGGGTTTCTATGGGACAAAACCAAGCATCAAATACCTTAAAATGTCCCATAGACGGTTTCTATGGGACAAAACCAAGCGTCCAATACCTTAAAATGTCCCATAGACCGTTTCCATGGGACAAAACCAAGCGTCCAATACCTTAAAATGTCCCATAGACCGTTTCCATGGAACAAAACCAAGCGTCCAATACCTTAAAATGTCCCATAGACCGTTTCCATGGGACAAAACCAAGCGTCCAATACCTTAAAATGTCCCATAGACCGTTTCCATGGGACAAAACAACCCCCAAACCAAAGAACCGAGTCCACAATAAGGAAATTGATGTCATTCGCATCTTTCAAGAAAAAATTTTAAAAAATCTTTCGTCCAAAATAAACCATTATTCGGTCTAATAAGGTAGAGAACAAAAAGGGGTGAAAAAATGACTTTATCTGGAAAAGATGGCATCTTGAATGAAAAGTTATTTATTACATTATTTGAGACACATAAAGATTCAATATATAGGATGGCCTATTTGTATGTGAAAAATCAAGCTGACTCCTTGGATATTGTCCAGGAAGATTATCCAATCGATATTCGAACTGTGGATGACCAGGATACGAAACTAGAAAAAATCTTCATTCGATTTTTGAAGGATTAGTAGCGAAGAAAGAAGAGTACAAAGTCAATTTTTTCACCTACTCAACGAAAAATCAGCTAGTGATTACCATCGAAACCTCGCTTGAGAAAAAGGACCAAAAGCTAAAAGAGCAAATTCGAAAAGAAGTTTTAGCACGACTAGACAAAGAATATAAAAAGCCTTACACCATTAACATGGTAGGCTTAGAAGAACTGAAACCAATTGGGGAGTAAAAGAGAGTCAATTTAGGAATCTTCGCCACTGCTTACATTTGAAACTTTTATTTTACCAGAATTGATATTGGTGAATGAGTTTAAGCAGCCATCGCCAAAATTAAAATTGCCGCCGATGATTGTGCTATTGGCGGTATGGCTGTTTTGAGTAGTTGCACCGAAATTAATGTTGGCATTATTTATTAGTGTTCGCACCTTAAATTGACCAATATTGATTGAGCCTGCCATTTCTATCACCATCCTTATTACATATTATTTTAAAATAAGGCTTGTGATTGTCCACATGCCCAACAAAAATATGTTACTAGCCTTTTTTCAGCTTCTTCACAATCAATATCAAAAAAAATAAAAAAGGAATGTAGATGTAATTGATGATAAAGGATATTTTCCCCGTAAAATCGAGGAGGATGTGAATTTGCTGTCGTGTCTTAAAAAAATTAATGGCGATTAATACGACTATTGAAATCAAAAAAACCCCGTATTTTTGTTTTAGATTCGTCACCTTTTTTAACATCCGGCTGGCACACCATAGGCTAATGCAAACACTGGGGATAATCACAAGATTCCAATTGGCGATCCCAATGATTTCAAATCTCTCCACAAAAGGCACTTCGACTATTTTCCACATCGTTAAAGTGGGCCAGATGTACCGTTGCAGCTGTCCCTCTGAAAAATAAGCAAACGTTATAATAGAAAGATATAGATATTGTAAAGTGGTAAAAAACACACCATAATGCACCCATTTCTTTGATTTTTGTGGTTCTTTTATATACGGATAAACAAACAATAGTACCTCATAGCCGAGGTATGTAATGGACATTTGATAAGAGGCTTTGACTAATTCTATTATCGAGTGATCAAAGATTGGAAGTAGGTTTTTAAAATCGGAATAAGGTAAGGTAAGCAAAAAAGTGAACATTAAATAGGCTGGGAAAATCGTTGCGAAGAATGCCAACCCTGTCACGGTCCTGAACCCTCCAAAAACAACGTAGATGGCTAAACCACAAAAAGCCAGGGCATACCAAAAGGTACTAATATCCTGAAATATCCATACTTGAATAACCTCAATATAAGTTCTAAGTGTGGCGATCATGATAAGGATAAAATAGACAACGAATGGGAGAGTCATCAGTTTGCCTATTTTCTTTCCAAATACGAGAGTATGGGCTGCCATAATATCTCCATTAGCCATTTCAGCAATTTTGTATATTACCCAAACCATGACATGGATACTTAAACCGGCAATAAGAACAGCGATCCATCCATCATATCCTGCAGATTGAGCGATTATGCGCTGAAAACCAAGGACGCCTACACCAAACTGCATTTGGTGAATGATAAAAAAAGCTAAAAAGGGCGATACTTTTGCTTTTTCAGGTACAGTGTGTTCCATAGCGCTTCCTCCGGTTTCCTATTCGTCTATGCTTTTCTTTCTTGGTTTACTACGAATAGGGGGCGTGTCCCTATAGCTTCGTAATTTATTTTTTCCTTGTATGGAAGAATTATCAATAAAGATTAAATGTGCAGAAGTGAAAAAGGAAAAAGGAGAAATGCTTATCAGAAAAGTGTACTTAAACTAAAGAGGGATTTAATAAAAAATTCTGCCAAAGAAATCGGGCAGATTTTTATTATTTGCGGTTTTCTTTTGGGCACACCTTTGACATATAGTGAGATAATGGTCTAATTCCTCGTTGGTTGCGATACCCAAAGCACCCGTTCGTAAGAACTTATCTTTTAGTTTTGCTTCTTAATTGTTTTAGCAGTTCAATTACCACAAAAACAAAAATAATTACTCCAAATGTACCGTATACATATCTGTGGTCTGTAAAATTTAATATTGATACTACCAAAGATATTATTGCTGCAATCATTAACCTTATTTGCCCCATACTTTTACCTCTTTGTACTGCATTTGTTAAATTTCTCATTAAGGTTCCCAACTTCTTCTTCAGCTATCCTGATCCGTTAGCTGAAGAAGATTCAATAATATTGGTACTTAGAACGGCACTGAAGTCAACACCCTACATAATTGTGCACCAATTGTCGGAAGGATCCATTCAGTTTCTGCTATTCTTTGGAAGAAGGGAGGTCAGATGATGGATTTATTGAAGAACATGAATGAAGCATTACAGTATATTGAAGAAAACCTTACTCAAGATATTGACTTTAAAGAAGTGGCAAAATTAGCTTTCTGTTCCGAATATCATTTTAAAAGAATGTTTTCTTTTCTTGCGGGGATTACGCTATCCGAATACGTTCGAAGAAGACGACTTACTCTTGCAGCGTTTGAACTGAATAATAGTAACTCAAGGATTATTGATGTTGCTATTAAATACGGGTATTGTTCATCAGATTCTTTTGCCAGAGCTTTTCAAGTTTTGCATGGTGTAACACCATCAGAAGCTAGAAATAATGGCCAGTTATTAAAAGCCTATCCAAGAATGACCTTCCAATTATCCATTAAGGGAGGAAATGTAATGAATTACCGTATTGAAGAAAAAGCGGCATTTAACATAGTGGGTATCATGAAAAGGGTACCGATTGTTTTCCAAGGCGAGAACCCGGATATCACTTCTATGTGGAAGACATTGAATACAGAGATTATTAATAAACTTAAGGAATTATCTAATGTTGAACCGAAAGGGATCATTCAGGCATCTACTAACTTTTCAGAGGGTCGTATGGAGGAAAAAGGTGGTCTGGATCATTATATAGGGGTTGCGACAACGAAAGAGTGTCCAGATAATCTTTCTAAACTAAAAGTTCCTGCCTTAACTTGGGCTGTATTCGAGTCAATAGGTCCTTTTCCCGCTACACTGCAGGAAACATGGGGACGTATTTATTCTGAATGGTTTCCGTCTTCAAACTATCAACAAACAGAAGGACCAGAAATTTTGTCGGTTAAAGACAAAGATTTAACTTCCCCAACTGTAAAAAGCGAAATATGGATTCCAGTTTTGAAAAAATTCGAAGCCAAAAAATAAAAAACCACTTAAAGTGGTTTTTTTTAATCACGCATGGCTCCTGCCTCTCGGGAAGTCATGGCACCTTGCCCTTGGCTTACATCTGTTTGAATTTCTTGTTTTACCTTTTGCGCATCAGTTCCAGCAGATGCTGTTGCTGGCTTCATATTAGAACCCATATTGCTTGCTTGTTGATTCTGTTGCATACTAGTCCCCCTCAATTTATGATTTAACAATCTTAGTATTTACAAAAAGACACGAGGTATATGCCGAGAATTTGAGCGAGACCGGATGACATAAGAATTATATTCCTATTCAAAGGCAAAACTAAGGGCTAGTATGTGCATTTTTAATAGGGGAATGTAAGTATGGTCGTATTTTCTTTTTCAATTGTACTTTTTAATTGCGTTGTCTATAAAATGAAAAAACATATATTCAGCTATTCTTGATCCCATTTTGCTAATCATTTTACTGGGTTACTACAAATGGATCTGTAGAATTGAAAAAGGTTAATGACGACAAAAAGGACTGCCCCATTATAGGCAGTCCTTCAATTGGTATCTGTTAAGCTCTTTTCGTAAAGCGTCCTACTAGAGGTACTACAATGATACCTGCTACTGCGACCTGCAAAATGTTGCCGGGGACGGAACCGAATGGCTGTACCCAGTTACCGTAAAGGATTACTTCGGCAAAATAGTAGCCAACAACTTTAATGATCAGTGCAGTTGCAACAGCTAGCGTGTGAACAACGACTCTTTTGCCAGGTACTTTTTCGGAAATAAGTCCGACTACGAAGCCCATTGCACCTACGATGACAAACGTAAAAGGTGACCAGATGGCCCAACCCGAGATAATATCAAATAAGCCCATCCCGAAGGCGCCTGCGATGGCTCCTGTTTTTTTGCCGTAAACCATGGCTGCTATAAAAAGAGGCACGTTACCCAAATGGATTAAACCCCCGTTACCCATTATTGGAAGCCTTATATTGATGAACATCGTGGCTACCAAGGTTAACGCGATGAAAAGTGCATTGATGACAATGGCTCTAGTTTTAGATGATTGTGTTGGTGATAATGTAGTATTCATATGATGACCCCTCTTTTTTTAAAAATAATATCATACAAACAGACATTTAATAAATAGAATATTTTTTATTACAGAAGGAGCTAAGCGAATGAAAGTATCTTATATCCTTGATGTTCTCATTGGAATCACACACCCTTTGTATGAATGGAGAAGCATTGATACAAGGAGAATTGATACCCATATCCATGAATTGAAAAAAATGCCTTGGTTTCAAGCATTATATCAGGAAGAAAAGTATCGAAAATTAATTGTGATGAACTATAGAACACGACGATATTTAGATAGCCCGTTTCGGGTTAAGAGATTAATGAACAGCTCCAAAGCGCAGTTACATTTTCTAAAGTTGCTTAACAAACAAATAGAGAAAAAAGCTAAACAGCCTAAAGATAATTTCTTATTTTAAACGGGTGCAGGAGGTGGGGAGTGTCCTTGAGGACATTTTTACTTGCTCCGAAGCGAGTTTTGTCCTTAAGAGGAGTTCTTAAGGACATTTTGTTTGCTCCTGAAGTAAGTTTTGTCCTTAAGAACCGTTATTAAGGAATTGAGTTTATTGGAAATTTTTCAATTTGCGATGGAGGAGAGGGGTAGTGTAAGAAGGACTTTTCCAACTTTTAAAGAACTACCTATAATAATCTTTATAAAGATTGGGTGGTAATTATAGGAAGACAGCTGAAAGCAGACATTGATGACCAAATTAAAAAAAGTATAACCGAGAGACTTCGTGCCGCAGGTTGTGTTTTTGCAGAAGAAGAGGCTCGGCTTCTTATATCTGAGGCACAAACATTGGATGCCCTCACTACAATGGTCAGTCTTCGAACCACAGGTACCCCGCTTGAACATGTCCTCGGTTGGGCGGAGTTCTGTAGCAATAGGATAGCAGTTGGCCCAGGAGTTTTCGTACCCCGACGCCGTACTGAGTTTCTCGTCCAAAAGGCAGTAGCCCTTTCTGAACCTGATGCCATCGTCGTTGACCTTTGCTGTGGTTCTGGAGCAGTGGGTGTCGCGATTGCAAAAGCCCTGGGGGCGATTGAGTTGTATTCAGTCGACATCGATCCAACCGCTGTAAGCTGTGCCCTTCGCAATGTTACAAACGTAGGTGGCCTTGTTTATGAAGGCGATCTCTATGAACCGCTACCTGCCGAACTACGCGGAAAAGTTAATATCCTAGTAGCAAATGCCCCTTACGTTCCTACCGAGGCAATTCAGCTGCTTCCCCAGGATGCGCGTCTATATGAACCAAGGGCAGCGCTTGACGGAGGAAATGACGGACTTGATATTCAGCGAAGAGTAACGAAAGAAGCATCCCTCTGGCTGGCTCCTGGAGGTCATCTTTTAGTAGAGACGAGCGAAAGGCAGGCGCCTCAGACCGTTGAAATCTTCATCCAAAACGGGCTATTACCACAATTGGCTCACTATGTTGAAATGGACGCTACTATTGTAATTGGAACCAAACCAGCCAATTTAGAATAACTGAGTAATCCCCGTGACAATGTCAGGGGATTTTATTTGGAAAAAGAGCTGCCCAAAAAAGGACAGCTCTCAAACGAAATAATACTAGTACTTGCATAGGAGTTTAGCAAGTTACATTAATAGTAACGACAAACGACCAATAATAGTTTAGCCTTTTTTGTAAAAAAGATTATATTTTTTTCGTGTTTCGTGTCATTAACAATCAGGCCCAAACGCTTCATTCCTTCGACATTTTTCTATCGTATTTTGATGGAAAAAACCAGTAGTGATACGGGTGGAAGCCATATTTAATTAAACGTTTGATTAAAGGCGAAAAATTGGGAATCTTAATGAATTCTGTTAGAATTTAAGAAATTAGTCATTTTTACTAGGATGTTGTTGGTTTTACTGGTATTCCTTCAAACAAAATTCGCAAGCCTTTCATCACATAAAACTATAAATAGCTCTGTTATTAGCAAATTTAATCAAACGATTGTTTAGTATAGCACATACCAAATTTCATCGAATATGCTCGATGGGTGAAGAAAAACCAATGCTTTACTATTTTAAGTTTATTTTTCAACAAATTTTTTGCTAGTTCAGACACAGAAAGCTTCATTTAACCGTGTTCTCAGCAATTTTAATCAATCGTCTGATTAAAATCGAATCCGGTAGAAATGAATCGGATTATGTCAGTTTTAGGAAGTTTTAACAGTTCAGAAAGGATAGTTAATATGCTAAAAGAAGTTTGTGTAGAGAATTTTACATGGGTTCCTCAAGCTATTGAAAAAGGGGGCCAGCGGATTGAGCTTTGTGACAACCTTGCTGTAGGAGGAACTACCGTCAGTCACGGGATAGCAGCCAAAACGATTTCCTACTGTCACTCGAAAAATATACAGGTAATGTCCATAGTCAGACCCAGAGGCGGAAACTTTATTTATTCGAAAGAAGAAATAGAGATCATGCAAAATGATATCGTCCATTTGAAACAGTTAGGGACTGATGGGGTGGTGATAGGCTGTTTAAATGATGCAGGCTGGATTGATGAGGATGCCATGCTCAAGCTGCTAGAATCTGCGGAAGGACTGGATGTCACCTTTCATATGGCGTTTGATCAGATTAAACATGAATACCAGTATAAAGCGATTGATTGGCTTGTGAACCATCGGGTGAACCGAATTTTAACACATGGAGGGCCAAGCTCAACACCAATTGAAGATAACCTAAGCCGTTTGAAGGAATTCGTGGATTATGCGGCTGACAGAATCATTATTCTGCCTGGCGGGGGAATTACCGACAAAAACCTAGATCATATTGCAGGCGTGTTAAATGTAAGTGAAGTACACGGAACAAAAATTGTGGGGGAGCTTTGATTGATGGAAAAACCCGACCTTCCTCTAAAGGGAAATCGGGTTTATTCTTCATACGGATTAAAGCTACTTTCCCCCAATTCGAAAAAGCATACTCAACTGCTTGGCAAGATATTGCGGTGTATAAGGCATATCGTTACGCAGCCAAGACACAATTGTACCGATAAGGGCGGAGGAACCATACCAGATGGCCACATCCCTTTGAATTCCGGTAGCATCGCGAAAGGAACTGCTCTCTGTTCTCTTTGTTATGGCTTCCGTAAGAATTTTTAATAACCTCTCTGTAAAAATGGGTGTCCTTCTGGTACCAAGAACCACTTTATAGAATTTAGCATTCTCGGCTATATGCTCAAGCAGGCTTTCGAGCATCAACGAATCGGTTTCACGGCTGGATTCCTTATTAGTTGAACTCCTCATAATTTCTTCAATATCCTCGGCCATTTCCTGCGCCATTTTCTCCAGCATGTCTTGAATGTCACGATAATGCAGATAAAACGTAACACGGTTGATCGTTGCACGTTCCGCAATCCGATTAACCGTTATTTTATTTAGCTCCATCTTCTGAAGCAAATCGATTAAAGCCTCCTTAATTAATTGGCGCGTCCGAAGTATCCGAGGATCGACGCGTGTATTTTCATCCGTCATGTCTAATCACCTTTCCCTCTAATTGGAAATTTACAATTATTCCAGTTGTGTCTATTATCTTCCGTATTAACAACATAACTCACAAAAGTGATAACTAATATACACTTCGTCAGGAATTGTCTGTTGTCATTACCAACTATCTAACTATAATATAATTTATACAATGTTAATTATTCAACACGTTGTAAAAAAGTTCACATAAATGTTAGAAAGGAAGGAAAATGGATTGAGCAAAAATTCTATTACAGACACCAATTCCATAAAAAAAGGTCCTATCATGTTTATCTTGATTTTGGGGGCTTTCATAGCAACATTAAACCAAACACTCATGAGCGTCGCCGTTCCTGAACTGATGGTCGACTTTAACATAACCGCCGCAACTGCCCAATGGTTAACAACAGGTTACATGCTGGTAAATGGTATCTTAATTCCGATTACGGCCTATTTAATGCAGCGATTTACTACCCGTGAGCTTTTTCAAGCTTCCATGTTTATATTTTTAGCAGGAACAATCGTTTCGGCCCTAGCAACCGGATTTCCGGTCTTGTTAACCGGACGTTTGATTCAGGCTGCAGGTGCTGGAATCATTATGCCGCTGCTTACGAATGTCATTCTGACACTCTTCCCTGCTGAAAAAAGAGGAGCAGCCATGGGGATGGTCGGACTTGCGATCATATTTGCCCCAGCAATTGGGCCGACACTTGCCGGCTACATTATGGAAAATTACAAATGGGAAACGATGTTTTACGGGATGATTCCCTTTGCTGTCCTTGTCATAATATTGGGCTTCATTTATCTGCGAAATGTATCAGATCGAATTAAGACAAAATTTAATATTCTGGCTGTAACACTCTCAACGATCGGTTTCGGGTCATTGCTTTATGGTTTCAGCCGGGCCGGAAGCCTTGGTTGGTCCAACTCGGAGGTGCTGATTACCATTGCAGTTGGCGTCTTGGCCCTTGTCCTTTTTTCATGGAGGGAGCTGAAGTCAAAAAATCCACTGCTGGATTTGCGGGCGTTTAAGTACAATATGTTCACTTTAACAACCATCATCAATGTCGCCGTGACAATGGTGATGTATGCCGATATGATGCTGCTGCCGCTATACCTTCAGAATGTCCGTGGATACACACCGATCGAATCAGGTCTTCTCCTTCTTCCTGGAGCATTAATCATGGGATTCCTGATGCCGGTTACCGGCAAGCTGTTCGATCGCTTTGGCGCGAAATGGCTGGCCGTTATCGGAATGATCATTACTATTGCTACAACACTTGGCTTTACAAACTTGACTGACTCAACAAGTTTTACCTATTTAGTTCTCATGTCAACAGGGCGCCGAATTGGGATGGCCTTAATGATGATGCCTATACAGACCGCTGGTTTAAATCAACTGCCACAGCAGTTAAATGCACACGGAACGGCCATATCCAATACCATTCGGCAGGTTGCCGGTGCAGTAGGTACTTCACTTCTGGTTACGGTTATGACGGACCGTACGAAATCACATCTGCAGGATATGATTCCAACTGCAGCAGCGAAAGGCTTGACCCAAGTGCAGATGATTAAGGAAGCCTCTATACAAGGTATTAATGATGCCTATCTTGTCATTGTCGGGATCGGCATCATCGGATTACTTCTTTCCTTCTTTATCAAGAAAGTTAAACAGGCATCCAAAGTGGAGTCCAAGGCTCAGTTAAAAAAAGCAATAGCAAACGAAGCTTAGGGAAAAAATGATTTTAATGGGAGGAATAGATATGAGACTTGAAAATAAGGTAGCGATAGTAACGGGTGCTGCATCTGGGATGGGTAAAGCGATTGCTATTCTTTATGCGAAAGAAGGAGCGAAAGTAGTCGTTTCTGATATAAACATAGAAGCAGCCAATCAAACAGTGGAAGAAATTAAGTTAAATGGCGGGGAAGCCATAGCGGTGATGGCCAATGTTGGGAAAGAAGAAGATATTCAAAACCTGATTGACACTGCCGTTGATACTTTCGGAACCTTAGACATCTTAGTCAATAATGCTGGCATCATGGATAACTTTGAACCTGCCGGTGATATAGAAGATGAGAAATGGGAGCGTATTTTTGCGATAAATACGACAAGTGTTATGCGTGCAACTCGCAAAGCTTTGCCGGTCTTTTTAGAAAAACAATCCGGCGTGATTATTAATGTTGCTTCGGCTGGTGGACTTCAAGGTGCGAGAGCTGGGGCCGCCTATACAGCTTCCAAGCATGCCGTGGTTGGTTTTACAAAAAATACAGGATTCATGTACGCAACACAAGGTGTACGTTGTAACGCGATTGCTCCAGGCGGAGTGGAAACAAACATAGGTGCTTCCATGACGGGTATTAACGAGTTCGGCATGGGACGCATTCAGGCTGGATTAGGAATAAATCCACGTGTAGGTAAACCAGTAGAAATTGCCAATATCGCTCTTTTTCTTGCTTCTGATGAATCAAGCTTTGTGAATGGAACCGTTATTACCGGGGATGCAGGCTGGACAGCTTATTAATTTTTATAAAGACCGTCGGGGATTTTGGATTTTGCCCTGACGGTTTTTTCATGTAGGGGATTCGGGTTTCCATTTTTTGTCTAATTGTCCAAAAGGTTCGAGAAAATGTCCAAAGAGGCCCCAAAAAAGTCCAATGTACTTAAAAAAATGTCCAAAGTGCCCTCAAAAATGTCCAATACATCACAAAAAATGTCCAAAGCATATGTGTAGGGATTAAACTTGTGGATTCATTTCCCCTTTTTTTCCTGTAGAAGTCAAGTGCCGTCCGCTACAATCAACTCAGATTTTTTAAGTTAAATTACGCTAAAAAAGCAAAAACTTTATGAAAACAGCCAAATAAAAAATGAGCTTGAGACAATCTAGCTCATTTTGATATCCGTTTAATTTTCGTAAAGTTGAATTTTATATATTGCTGTATATGTCAACCGTAATTATAAAGCAGTCATGATAGCGAAGGCCTCTTAAATTCACATTTACTATCCTAAAGATTTTCTAGTCAATTATTTTTGTAAGAATTAAATTTAAGAAAATAATGCGTTTGTTCCCGAAAATGAACGAGGAAAGTGTCACGATTCGGGGATTTATGTCTCTTCGTTTACTTAATTGGATAGTAATTTTGCTCTTAATCTTGACATTTCCTTATCCATTAAGGAAGAAGCTTTAGCAAGCTCTATGAGCTGCTTTTTAGCATCCTCAGGTATAGTCTCGCCTTGATATTTATAGTTTAGTTTATGTTCCGTGGATGCCCAAAAATCCATAGCGGATGTACGAATTTGTATTTCTGCAGGAACCCATAATATTTCGTTGGACAGGATGACTTGAGTTTCTACAATCAGGTGCAGACTTTTATATCCACTCATTTTTGGGTCCTGAATATAATCCTTTACGCGTATCATTCGAATGTCTTCACGTTGCTCAATATGCTCCTTCAGCATATACACGTCTTCAATAAAACTTGTAACAATTCTAACACCCGCAATATCTCTTATTTCATTCTTTACTGCTTCTTGTGATAAGCGAATTTCTTTTTTTTGAATTTTCTCCACCAAAGATTTTATTGTTTTCATACGTGTTTTCATATGTTCAATAGGGGAATATCCATGTCGTGTTTTCCACTCTAAGTCAATAATCTTGAAATCACTTTCTAATTCGTATAATGCCATTTGGTAGGGCAGAAAGAATCCCCTCCAATTGTCTATTACTTTTTGAATAACCTCGATCTTAATCTTTTCTTTCAGCATGTCCACAACCCTCCAGTTATTATTCTGTTATAATAACACAGATGATTCGAAGTAAAAAAATATGTTCGGATAGGAAATTTTTTACTTTCTTTTGTTATTTTGATCCTACGTCTGAAACCCCAAAACCATTGTACCTAAAGGCTCTTTTCACATGTTTATTTCCGGTCCAGGCACTTGCTTTCCGCGGGGAGGGATGAAGCTCCACGCGTTACCGCCTGTGGGGTCTCCCACTTCCCTCTTTTTCCCGCAGGAGTCAAGTGCCCTCAAAGATGAACAAAACACCCCAAAAAATAGACAAAGCCCCCAAAAAAGTAGACAAAGCTTCGGCAAAGGGTCAGTAGATTAATCATTTGCCTCAACTAATGCCAGTCGGAGGCTATTCATATGAGTTTTTGATCCCATGGCGGCTATCTAAGTAATTAACCATTAAAAAAATCGCCAATACTCTAGTGATTTTAGAAGAAAGATATGACTACGGTTTGAATTATTCTTGATGCTAAATCTATAATAAAAAGGAAATCACCTTGCTTACCATATTAAAGTTGTTGAAGCTACATACTTTCTGAAAAATGAATTTAAAAGAAATGGTGAACCATGAACATTCTAACTAAGAAAAAGAAGAAAAAACTAAGACCTGCCCAAATCATCGTGATGTATTACCTACTAGCAGTGGGTGTCTCGACCATATTATTAATGCTGCCCATAACCCTACAGCCCAATGCTAAAATAACGTTTATTGATGCCCTATTTACTGCGGTAAGTGCCGTTAGTGTAACAGGGTTATCTACCATTCCAATCAATGAGGTTCTCAGTGTACCAGGAACCATTATTTTTGCACTCATTTTGCAATTTGGCGGAATCGGCCTTATGTTTCTTGGAACCATGATTTGGCTTTTAATGGGGAGAAGAATAGGAATAAGAGACAGAATGCTAATTATGACGGATCAAAACCTTTCAACGTTTTCTGGAATCATTAAACTTATCAGAAACATTCTGTTCCTATTTATCATCATGGAAGTAACAGGGGGCATTATTTTTGGCATTTATTTTTTAAAATACTTTCCTACCTGGCAGGAAGCTTTTTTACAAGGTTTCTTTGCAGCAGTGAGTGCGGCAACGAATGCAGGATTTGATATTACAGGAGAATCATTGATTCCATTTGCCAACGATTATTTTGTGTTAATGCTGACGATGGTACTGCTAATCGTAGGAGCGATTGGTTTCCCTGTGCTAATGGAAGTGATTCATTTCTTTAAACATAGAGGGAAAACGCCATATAAGTTTTCCTTATTTACAAAAATCACGACCCTGACATTTTTTGTATTGATCGTAATAGGCGCTATTCTGATCTATCTATGTGAATATAATCATTACTTTGCCGATAAAACTTGGCATGAAGCTTTTTTCCATTCCCTCTTTTATTCTGTGTCTTCTCGAAATGGCGGGCTAAGTACAATGGAAATTAGTGAATACTCCACCTCTACCCTTTTTATTTTGAGCATTCTTATGTTTATCGGGACCTCTCCAAGCAGTGCAGGAGGAGGAATAAGAACGACTACTTTTGCGATTATGTTATTGAGTATCTATTATTTCGCAAATGGAACGACGACGATAAAAATTTTTAAAAGAGAAATTGCCACGGAGGACATCATCAAGTCTTATATCGTCATTGCTACAGCTATGATGCTCTGTTGTGTCAGCACCGTCATCCTTACGATCCTAGAACCGAAGTTTTCATTAATGGAAATCATCTTTGAAGTGGCATCTGCTTTTGGAACTGTCGGACTTTCCATGGGAATCACAGCAAAATTAAGCATTTTTAGTAAAATTATCATTATGATGTTAATGTTCATTGGGAGAATCGGGATCTTTACATTTTTATTAATCATGGGAGGTAAACCGCTTAAAGCGAATTATCAATATCCAAAAGAGCGAATCATTATTGGATAATAGTTGCCTTCGACATTTTTCTACCCCATTTTAAAAGAAGAAGCCAGTATTGATGAGGGTAGGAGACCACTTTAATTAAACGTTTGATTAAAGGCGAAGATTTGGGAAGCCTATTGAATTCTGACGGATTAGTGAAAAATAGTCATTTTTACTAGGTTGTTGTTGATTTTTCTGGTAATCCTTCAAGCAATTTTCGATAGGCTTTCATCACATAAAGCCTTTAATAGCGCGGTTATTAAGAGTTTTAATCAAACGTTTGAATAGTAAAACACATAAAGAATTTCCCCGAAAATAATCGATTGGTGTAGAAAAATAAATTCTTAAATTGGATTTATGGTAAAATATGTTATAAAGAAGAAGGCCTATTTATTTAAAAGGAGGAGGGGCTTTTGAAAAAGGGATTTTTTTTATGGAATGTAATACCTTCGATAATTATGATCCTCGTATGCTTATTCTTTCAAAAGGAGCCGCTAAGTTTCACAGAAATATTAAGTGTTGTGTTGTTAGGATTTTTAGTCGGTTCCATTATTGCAGTAATTCATAAATACCTTTATGTAAGAAATAAAAAACAGTATTTGTAAACATGATATGACGAGGGAGCATCCGTACCGCATCCCTTTTTTTGTTTGTACGGTTATAGTCCTGAAGTGGCTAAATTTCAGTCTTGGGAGAATTATCAGCATCATGAGGCGGAAGTTTTTGTTGAAAAGCAATCGAAGTGCGTGCCAAATCAACCTGGCACGTGGTTTCAGTTTGCGATTGCCTTAGCGGAGACGAATCAATTAATTGGAGATTGTGCGCTTCACACACTCTTGGCTGAGCCGCGGATGGTCGAAATTGGCTACACCCTTGCCGAAGAGCATCAGGGAAAGGGCTATGCCAGTGAAGCGGTAAGAACGTTATTGAGATATGTTTTCAATGATCTTGGAAAGCACAAGGTCATAGCCTTTACAGATGTTAGAAACGAAACCTCCATCAAGTTGCTTGAACGTGTAGGGATGAGAAGAGAAGGACATTTGTTGGAAAACTACATGTCAAAGGGACAGTGGGTGGACGAGTATCAATATGCAATGCTGCGGTCAGAGTGGGAGCAACAGTTTAAAGGCCTTCCTAATTAAAGTTCCGGGTGCAAGTTGAAACCTAAATATGAAAATTTCAATACTGCCTACGGGCAAAACGAAACCCCACTTTACCGGATAGAAAAGAGGGGCAAGGTTAGCCGCGGAGCGTGAAGCTTGAGCGGTTTTTTTGTATCGAAAATAATGACTTACTTTAGGATTGGGAAAACACCGAAATATTCTTCTAATGTCAAATTCTTTCTTTTCATTTCCTTCGCAACGGCGGTGCCGACGTAGCGGATGTGCCAAGGTTCGTATTTGTAGCCAGTCACGTACTCTTTTCCTTTTGGATAACGGATGATGTAGCCGAAATTGGCGCTGTTCTTATCCAGCCATTTCGCTTCTTTTGTAGTGGCGAAACAAGAGGCCGCCGCACATTTGCCGCTGCTTCCGCTAACGTCGATGGCGAGCCCCGTCTGGTGTTCACTGGTACCGGGAATGGCGCTGTAAGTTCTGGCCTTTTCATACCCGTCTTTTTTGACGTAACGGTCAAAGACGGCTGCCTGCGTGGCATAAGAACGGTATGCCGAGACCCCGCTTAAATAAACCTTGTCTTTTTTTGCCGCTGCAAACATCTTTTCGAGTGCCGCCGCGGCCTCCTTGCGCAACTTCCGTTTCTCTATTTTTTCTTTAAAAAGAAAGGAGGTCGAAGGATAAACTAGATTCTTCGGCACATATGTTTTAGGCAGATAAACTTTCTTGTTCACGATAACTCCCAGGGATGCGGGGTATTTCGTGGTATAGATTACCTTTCCATCAATACTCTTTGTCTGATTCACATACGACACGTTTGTCCCTATGTTGTTTGGGTTCGAATGGGACCGGTTGATCTTTGGGGTCAAGGACTGACTTGTGCCGTTTTCGGTATTTTTGGGTGAAGTGGAATGATCCGAATCTCGGTTACAGCCCATGAGGGTGAAGAAGGTGATGAGAGCTACCCATGCACTGACCCATTTTTTTGCCATATTATCTGACTCCTCTATATCAAAATTGAATCTATCCACCGTTTTTTTAGACCGATGTTACAAATAGGGTTTGAAATCCCATTACAATGTATGCGCAAAATGTTCCTCGACCGAGCGTTGCTTTTTCATACACAGACGTGCCGTTTGACCAGAACGTGGACAAAATTGAATCATGTAAAATATGAATTATTTTAAGTTTTACTTAATTGATCGTTAAGATTTCTGGAATTATCTAAACCAAAAAGCCATGATAAAATTTTTCTTGGAAATTTAAGATCCAGATGGAATTTTTATTGTGGATGTGTTCAATTTGGATAAATTATTAATCAGAGACTGCATCATCATATTTGCAGTGATCATAACTGGTTATACAGAAATTTTTCACGATACCCAAAGCAAACCTGGAGCAACAGCGCTTCATGCAAAAAATCATGATAATACGATCCATGCAGACACTGACCCAGAGAGCATTTCAGTTCTCGTAAATAATCGATATAAACTGCCAGAAGGTTATACTCCCCCTGATCTTATTAATGCTGATATTCCCTTTATTTTCAAAGAGAAAACTGAAAAGCGAGAGATGCGTGCAGAGGCCGCAGATGCGATTCATGAATTATTTGCGGATGCAAAAGCACAGGGTATTTCATTCTTAGGTGTTTCGGCTTATCGAGCATATTCAACTCAAACGACATTATTTAACTCTTATGTAAGTAGAGATGGATATGAAGAGGCTAGTAGATACAGTGCTTTGCCTGGCACGAGTGAACATGAAACAGGTCTTGCCATTGATGTTACTGGTGGAGATGGCAGGTGTGCTGCAGAAGACTGCTTCGGAGGATCAAAAGAGGCGATTTGGCTTGAGGGGAATGCAGCAAGGTATGGCTTTATTATTCGATATCCGAAAGGCAAAGAGGCCGTTACCGGTTATCAATATGAGCCTTGGCACCTTCGTTATGTTGGCAAATCGATTGCTCTTAAAATTATGAACAAAGGAATTACTCTGGAAGAATATTTTAATGCAGAACCAGTTAATAAGAAACAAAAGCCGTCAAGCTCCAAAGGGAATTGACGGCTTTTGTTGTTATGGTAAATATTAGAGAAAATGAAGTGAAGCTTAATAACTCGTTCCGACATCAGAAATACATTAATAACATCGAACAAACTAAAATAAAAGTGTTGTTAGGTAGATAATAAATTTATTGGATGTGATATTAATGGAAAGAATTCCTGTTATATATCAAGGTGAAAATTATCTATTGCTTTATCAATTCGCATAAGAAGCGGTCATTTTTTTTGAAACAGTATTGGAGACTCATCTATGGTCTTTTTTCGATAGCAAGTTTTATACGTAGATACTTTTGCTTGACTAAGATTGGTTATGACTTCAAGTAATTCCAATATTTTTCAAAATATAGGTTGACAATTTCTCTACCGGGCATTATATTTGTGTTTATAAAGAAAAAAACCGAGTAAACTAGTAGGTTAAGTAAGGATAATAGATTTCGAGAAGCATATTATTCTGCACTTCACTATTAGTCTATATTTTTTTCATAGAATACCTGTAAAAACAAATTATTTAGCCGGTCGGACTACCGAAGGCTCCTATCTCAATTAAATGAGATTAGGAGCCTTTTTTGTTAGTTTTTCCAGAATAGAAAGAAAAAAATGATGAAATATGCTGATTGGACCGCCAAAGGCTTTTCAAACAAATAGGCGCCTTTTTTTATTAAAATCACGTCCAGTGATGTGGAAAGTATTTGACTCATTGGTGGGAGGTGACATGTAGAGAACATATTTACATTAGGAGGACTTGCAGTTTTTATTGGTCATTTTTTCAAGAGGGTATTAAACAACTCTATTTAGCCAGTCATTCAAGGAGAATGACTGACTAAAAGGTTGTTTAAAAGACAAAAACAGGGGTGAAATAAGTGAAAAAGAGTTTTAAAAGTTTCCTAAGTATCATTTTTCTAGCGATGATTCTTTCAGCTTGTGCTTTAGACTCATCAAGTTCAAAACAATCTGCTGTACCAGAAAAGAAAGTAAATACGCCTGCAAAGGACACAGGAGTGAAAGAATTTAAGGCAACAAATCTTTCTGCATTACCAGAAAAGGCCAAATCCCGAAAGGATTTATTTATTGCAGGAATATCAGCCCCCGGCGGTGTTTTTTTACCGTATTTCTATGAAAATGGGTGGGATGGGAATGCCACGGATCCCATTTTTGCCCCATTGGTTAACCTGGATAAAGAAGGCAAGCCTGTTGGAATTCTAGCTGATAAGTGGGACGTATCCAGTGACCAGCTTACATATTCATTTCATTTAAGAAAAGGATTAACATTTAGTGATGGCTCTCCTTTAACAGCGGATGATGTTGCCTTTACCTTGACATTGCTCCATGACCCAGCATATGAAGGATACCAAGATATATCTCTTGCTGCGATTAAAGGCGGTAAGGAATACAAAGAAGGAAAAGCGAAAACAATTGAAGGTATCAAAGTAAAAGATAAGCAGACGATTGAAATCACAACCACGGAAGTAAACGCGAAGGCGCTGCTCCTATTAGGCGGTCAAGTGTTATCAAAAGCCTATTATGGCAAAGACTATGAATATGGAAAACTTGATTATTTAAAGGATCTTTATTCAAAACCGCTTGGAGCAGGTCCATACAAATTTATCAAATATGTCCCAGGTCAAGAAATCCGTTATGAAGGAAACGAACATTATTATGCAGGGAAACCAAAGACAAAAAATTTAATCTTTAAAGTCATCGATACTTCGACCTCACTTCAATTATTTGAAACAGGAGAGCTTGATTATGCTAGCTTCTCTGCAGATGACGATACAGTAGGACAATTGCAAAGCTTAGGATTTGCTAATGTCCGAGTAGGTCCAGTTAACGACTTCGGCCTTATTTATGTAAATAATTCTCGACCACAATTTAAGGATAAGGAAGTTCGGCAGGCGCTTATTTATGGTTTGGACCGTCAAAAGATTGTAGATGTCAAATTTAAAAGTTATGGTGAAGTAGCTAATGTACCAGTTTCAAAGGTTTCATGGGCTTATAACGATGAGGGTATTAATAAATATGAGTTTAATGCTAGCAAAGCAAAAGAATTACTAGATCAAGCAGGTTGGAAGGTAGGAAAAGATGGAATTCGTGAAAAAGACGGAAAACCATTTGTTATTCACTACCTAACGAGAACGGCGGAAGACCCTATCATCCCAATTGCTAAGGAAAACTATGAAGATATTGGTATTAAATTTGAACCTGAGATTATGGACTTTAATGCATTAATAGCAAAATTAAACAAAAAAGATTATGACTTTGCGTCCGTATCGACTTCACAAATTTTAGATCCAAGTGACCCTGTAGAAGAATTTGCTACGGATAACCCGAATAATGCTGCCGGTTATTCGAATCCAAAGGTAGATGAGCTAATCAAAAAAGGGCTAAATACATTAGATATAGAAAAACGTAAAGAAATCTACCATGAGTTATATAAAGAATTGAATGAAGATCCGCCTGTCATTTTGGTTCATTACCGTCAAAGTGCAAGAGCCATTAGTGGCCAAATACAAGGTTTAATTCCTGATAATTACACAGGTATCGGTGCTAGCTTACCAAACATTTCGATTAAAAAGTAATGATGGAGTGCCTGGCCAAAAGCTAGGCACTTTCAATGTTAGGAGAGTTCAAATGAAACAGTATGTATTACAGCGATTTTTACAAATGATCGTGATATTATTTGGAACATCTTTTATTATCTTCTTCTTGTTTGCTATTCTTCCAGGCGACTTCATTGATTCTAATATTAGTTTGACACCGCAAAGGGCTCAAGAATTAAAGTCTCTTTACGGCCTGGACCAACCTATTTTACACAGGTATTTAAACTGGCTTGGAAATGCTCTTCATGGTGATTTCGGCTACTCTTTGAAACATCAGGAAAAAGTCCTATCACTTTTAAATAAATATGTCTGGAATTCTTTTTTTGTTGCCATTTTTGCTCTCATATTAACGTGGTCCATTGCTTTATTAACGGGTGTATTATCTGCGATCAAGCAATACTCTTGGTTTGATGGTGCCGTAACATTTTTGGTGTTTGCAGCGATGTCGTTTCCATCCTTCTTCATTAGTTTGCTCTTTATTAAATGGTTTGGAGTGGACCTTCAGATATTGCCAATTGGAGGAATGATTGATACGGGCAGTGATAATACAGGATTTTCCTATTTAGTTGAAGTGGGAAAACATATGATTCTTCCAGTAACCATCTTAACCCTTTTAAGTGTCGGATCTTTGACTCGATATTTTAGAACAGGAATGCTTGAAGTGATTCGCCTGGATTATATTAGGACAGCTAGGGCAAAAGGCTTGAAAGAACGTGTCGTTATTTTTAAACATGCTTTAAAAAATGCGATACTTCCAGCGATTACACTACTTGCATTTGAACTACCCGGTCTTTTTTCTGGAGCGATTATCATGGAGCAAATCTTCAATTGGCCGGGGGTTGGAAGAATTCAACTAGAATCTGTTAGTTTCCGCGACTATCCCGTTTTAATGGCATTTACAATGTTTTTATCTTGTCTGACTATCATTGGAAACTTTTTGGCAGATGTTACCTATGCAGCGGTTGATCCAAGAATTCGGTTGAGATAGGAGGAAATGAAATGGAAACACAAAGCTTACTTGTAAAACAACAAGTTTCGAAGTCAAAAGTTAAATCGCCATCTTTATGGAAGCAGACTTATCATCGCTTAAAGAAGAATAAAATGGCGATGGTCAGCCTTTTTTTTCTGGTATTTATGTTTTTGCTTAGCTTTATCGGGCCGTACTTCTCTCCATACATACTTGACAGAACCGACGTCGCCAATATGAACCAGCCGCCTAGTGCATCACATTGGCTAGGGACGGATAGTTATGGGAGGGATGTTCTGACAAGATTAATGATGGCAGGACAAATATCGTTAACGATTGGGATTGCCGCCATGTTCTTATCTATTATAATTGGCAGTTTTTTAGGTGCCATTTCAGGTTTTTATCGTGGAATTGTCGATCTAGTGATTATGAGATTAGCTGATATATTGATGTCCATTCCTGGTTTACCACTCCTGTTGATGATGGGAGCCATACTATCTGAATGGAAGGTACCGGCTGAATATCGACTTTATCTCATCATGATTATGCTCAGCTTCGTTGGGTGGCCAGGTCTAGCCCGCCTAGTGAGGGGGCAAATTTTATCTTTAAAGGAGCAGCCTTTTATGCAAGCAACAGAGGTACTCGGTTTAAGTGACCGTCGTAAAATATTCCATCATCTTATACCAAACACGGTCCCTATCCTCCTAGTGGTAGCGACCTTAAATGTTGCAGGTTCGATACTAAGCGAATCGGTTCTTAGTTATCTCGGGCTAGGTGTTGTTCCCCCCACACCGTCTTGGGGAAATATGATGGATGCAGCCAATAATTTTATGGATTTCAGAAAACGGCCTTGGC
Organism: Neobacillus sp. DZ-9; assembly: GCF_059587065.1. Lineage (NCBI taxonomy): Bacteria > Bacillati > Bacillota > Bacilli > Caryophanales > Bacillaceae > Neobacillus > Neobacillus sp. DZ-9. The sequence continues at coordinate 37,753 of NZ_JCAIOL010000007.1, read as the reverse complement.
TTTGGATTCCACCAGGGACAGCCATATTCCTAACAGTGGTTTCGATCAATCTGCTTGGAGACGGACTAAGAGACGCTCTTGATCCAAAATTAAGAAGGTAGGTGAGGAGTTATGAATGAAATCTTGTTAGAAGTAAATCATCTTGTCACGAACTTTCACACAGAAAACGGCATTGTTCAAGCAGTGAATGACGTTAGCTTCTCCATCCGTGAAGGTGAAACCGTTTGTATCGTTGGCGAGTCGGGCTGTGGTAAGAGTATAACCGCATTATCTTTGATGCAGCTCATTACTGAGAATGGAAATGTAGAAGGTGGAGAAATTCATTTTGCTGGTAATAATTTATTGCAATTAACGAAAAAGGAGATCCGCCGTCTCAGAGGGAATGAAATTGGCATGATTTTTCAAGAGCCAATGACTTCTTTAAATCCCGTTTTTACGATTGGGGAACAAATGATTGAGCCGATTATGGAACATCTATTACTCAGTAAAAAGGATGCATATAAAAAAGCAAAAGAGCTAATTACGATGTTGGGAATTCCCAATGCAGAAAAAATCATTCAGCTTTATCCTCATGAATTAAGTGGGGGGATGCTGCAGCGGATTATGATTGCTATTGCCCTTAGTTGTAACCCGAAACTAATTATTGCGGATGAACCAACAACTGCATTGGATGTTACGATTCAAGCTCAAATTTTGGATTTACTAAGAGACGTTAAAAAAGAGTTTAACACATCTATATTATTAATAACTCATGATTTAGGGGTCGTGGCCGAAATGGCAGATTATGTGATTGTTATGTATGCAGGAAAAGTAGTCGAAGAAGGTCCTGTTCTTGAACTTTTCGCCAACCCGAAGCACCCTTACACAAAAGGTTTACTCAAAGCTAAACCTGTCATAGGCGAACGAAAGGAACGACTATATACAATAGCAGGTCAAGTACCTAATTTAACAGATTTAAAAGATGAATGCTATTTCGCTGATCGATGTGAGCATGTCAAGGAAATTTGCCGTAGGAAACAGCCAGTTTTAACGGATGTAGGTCAATATCAAAAGACGGCGTGCTGGCTGTATAAGGAAGGTGCAAGATGAGTGATACATTACTAGAGGTTAATAATCTAAAAAAATATTATACTTCTTCAAAGGGTCTGTTTAAAAAATTTAGCGATTCAGTTAAAGCAGTTGATGGAGTAAGTTTTACGATTAAAAAAGGGGAAGTCTTCGGCCTGGTCGGTGAATCAGGAAGCGGTAAGTCTACCATAGGCAAAACCATATTACGCATTCAAGATAAAACAGCAGGAGAAGTAAAATATAAGGGAAAGGACATTTTTGAGCTTTCAAAAAAAGAACTACGCCATTTACGTGTCCAAACACAACTGGTTTTCCAAGATCCATTTAGTTCCTTAAATCCAAGAATTAGGGTAGGTGATGCCATTGGTGAAGCCGTAGTGGAACACGGGATTGTTTCAAAACAAGAGGTCCGCGAGCATGTGTTAGAGGTTATGGAAAAGTGTGGTTTATCCCCTTTCCATATTGATCGGTACCCACATGAATTTTCTGGAGGTCAAAGGCAGCGAATTGTCATTGCTCGTGCTATGGCCTTAAATCCCGAATTCATTGTGATGGATGAACCTGTTGCATCCCTTGATGTATCTATTCAAGCTCAAATCATTAATCTTTTTAGTGACCTCCAAAGGGAAAATAGGCTTTCATACTTGTTTATTTCCCATGATTTAAGTGTGGTCGAACATTTATGTACGAAAATTGCCATTATGTATTTGGGTAATATTGTGGAATTAGCATCAAAAGAAGACCTATTTAATCACCCACTACACCCTTATACTAAAGCACTCCTTTCAGCTGTTCCAATTCCAGATCCATCGGCTAAAAGAGAACGTATTCTATTAAAAGGGGATATTCCAAGTCCCATTAATCCGCCTTCCGGTTGTAAATTTCGAACAAGATGTCCAGCAGCAACTAATTTGTGTTCAGAAAAAATACCTGAATATCGTGAAGTCAACAGAGACCATTTTGTTGCATGTCATTATGTATAACGATGTTTAAAACGGAAGAATTGAGACATGGAAGGGGCTGAGATTCTGAAGTGTTGATGATTAAATCGAATTGGATTAGTTGGAACGCCGTATGAGGTGAAAGTCTTATGTACGGTGTGAACGGGGGGAAAAGGGAGCGATAACTTCAAACCCTTACCTATCTGTATCAAGAAAATTTTATGTAAGTTACTTGTATAATAGTTAGAAATTATTAATTTTTTGGAGGTGAAAAATTTGAAATATAAGTCAAAGAAAGACTGGTGGTTAACCATAATCGTTTGGGGGGCAATGCTTTTTATAGGGAATCACTATTTCCATTACGACAGCAGTATAAGATATTAATCAAGCTCTTCCAAGAAATGACCGCTGTGGCGGTCATTTCTTTTGTTTGACTAACGAGGCATTTTTAGACAATATGATTTTTCACCGTATTCATAGTAAATAACGAAACAAAAGCAGCCTCTTTTCTAACTTTGTTAACATATTATCTCCTTTCAGTTTTGTTTGGAATGATGTGGTATTCATTTAAATATGGTTTGACTTTTATTTAAGTATGTTTTATATTTAATCACGAAATATATTTAAGTCGCATTAAATATTAATGCATATAATAATTTTATGTATATTGAATATTAAGGGGGATTAGATAATGAAAGGGGTAAATTCATATTTTGATCGGATACAAGCATCTCTTCAAATCGTTATCCATAAAATGCAGCCCAAATTATTGGAAAGCATGAATGCACTTGGAGTGACACCAACGCAGCTTTTTGTTCTTGGTTTTTTAAAAAAACAAGGAAGCTGCAAGGTTACCCAAATGGCGGAAATGATGGATGTGAAACCAAGTGCTGTTACACTTTTAGTGGATAGGCTTGAGCAAAATGGCTTTGTTAAGCGTGAACATGATAAAAAAGATAGAAGGGTTGTTAATATCAGTCTCACCGAACATGGAGATGAACAATTGAAGAAAGTTATGGAAGAAAGAAAAGCGATCCTAGAACGATATCTTTCTCATCTGACCGAAGAAGAACTTTCGGTTATGGCAACACTTACTGAAAAACTCGCACAGGGTGTAAATGTGGAAAATTAAAAAGCATATTGAAGCGAATAATATAAATAACTCTTGGCAAACTCTATTCGAATGTTTGTTAAAAGTAAATAGAAGGAGAATACGATATGAATACAACAACGAATACAAACAATAATCGTACGATCATATTGATTGGGCTTATCATTGCCATGTTCTTTTCAGCACTTGACGGTACGATTGTAGGAACAGCGATGCCCAAAATAGTAGGAGATCTTGGCGGATTAAGCATGATGACATGGCTGACTACAGCGTATTTGCTCACATCGACTGCAGTTGTTCCGATTGCTGGAAAGTTGGCTGACTTATTAGGCCGCAAATCTGTTTATGTTACTGGACTTATTATTTTTATGGCTGCTTCTGCACTATGCGGAATGGCAAATAATATGACAGAGTTAATTATTTATCGTGGTATACAAGGAATTGGCGGCGGTATAATGATGCCGATGACGATGATTGTTATCGGGGATTTATTTACTGGTAAGGAACGTGCCAAATTCCAAGGTGTATTCGGAGCCATTTACGGGCTTGCTTCAGTAATTGGTCCACAAATTGGCGGCTGGATTGTAGACACCTTGAACTGGAAATGGGTATTTTACATTAACCTTCCTGTTGGTATTTTGGCTACCATCTTCATTGCAATTGGGCTACAAGGCCGTAAGAATGCAGGACCTATTTATTTTGATATTGCAGGAATGTTTACGATGATTGTAGGAGTAGTAAGCTTACTTCTTGGTCTTAGCTTTGGCGGTAAAGACTATGCTTGGGATTCATGGCAAATTCTTGGATTATTCGCGCTAGCTGTTATTGGTTTAGTGAGTTTCGTAATTGTCGAAACCAAAGCAAAAGAGCCGATTTTGCCGATGTATTTATTTAAAAATAGAACCTTCTTGTTCTTGAATTTAGTTGGATTCTTCATGACCATTGGAATGTTTGGTGCCATTACATTTGTTCCATTCTTTATGCAAGGGATTTTAGGGGTTAGTGCAACCCAATCAGGAACCATAATGACACCCATGATGATTGCCATGATTATCACCAGCATTATTGGAGGTCAGGTTGTCTACAAAGTTGGGATCAAACCGCAAATTATGACAGGAATGTTAATCATGGCTGGCGGGCTCTTTTTATTAACAACCCTAGATATGCATTCGAGTAAATTAGTCGCCACATCTTTTATGGCCGTTATTGGGGTAGGATTAGGATTGGTTATGCCAACAGTTACATTAGCTCTACAAGAAAGCTTTTCAAAACAAGAACTAAGTGTCGTTACCTCTTCGAACCAATTCTTCCGTTCGATTGGGGGAACATTGGGGATTACGATTTTAGGTGCTGTAATGAACAGCAAATCAGGAACGCTTCTAACTGACAAACTTGTTCCATTCTTGAATACATTGCCGGCACAAGCTGGAACTATGGTAACACAACTTAAAGATATGATTGCAACCAATCCTCAAGGTCTGTATCAAATGCTGTTTAGCGCTGAAACAATGAAAAAAATGCCATCTTTTTTAACAGACAAAATGGTACCTATTTTAAAAACGTCTTTAATGGATTCTTTACACAGTGTATTTTTCGTTGGATTAGGATTTGCGGTGACTGGAGCTGTTTGTACATTGTTCATAAAGCAAATCAAATTATCCGGCAAAAAAGCAGCTGGAAAGCCAGATGAAGGCGAACAAGGAAATATAAAAATGGTTGCCTCCCCGTCCAAATAGCCTGCAATGAAGAGTAAAATAAATAACCCAATTTCTCCTTTTAATTGTGAGAAATTGGGTTATTAAATAAAGAAAAAATTTACTTTGTAAATTTACACTAATTATAAGCTACGCAATCTGAGAACTACATCTTGTACCAACTTGTTCTGATTTTAATAAATCATTTAAGGCTTGCTGATTAATCACTTCATATAAATCAGAAGGTTGGTCTAAGAAAATTCCTCTCCGATTAGCAACAGAAATAATTATACCTATTTCATAATACATATTTTTCGTAAGAATACCTTTTTCAATATTATTAATAATTTCATTGTAAAAACGAATTAATAACTCATCAGGTAACTTTTCATAGAAAACCATGTTTTATTCACCTCAAACTCCAGCAATTGTATGCCTTTTCAATAAGTATACTATTATTCGTATATAATTTATGTTAAAGTTATGTAAAAATTAAAAACATTATGATTTTGTTATAATTAAATATGGAATGCTTGATAATCGACTTCACCCTATAACCTAACAGTCCACATAAAAAAGAGCTAGCAAAAATTCCGCTAACTCTCAATAAATGGCCTAATTACAATCTTTGAATCAACCAATAAAATGCTAAAACAAAAATAAGGCAAGACGTTGTGATCATCATTTTACGATACCATGGGAACCTTCGCAGCCATATCAAGAGGGGCAGTAATAGGCATAAGATCAATAGTTGGCCTGTTTCCACACCTAAATTAAACGTCAGGAGTGAGCCAAGCAGATTTCCTTTTGGAAGTCCTGTTTCAGCCAAAGCTCCGGCGAAGCCCATACCGTGAATCAGGCCAAATATGGCTGTCAATATCCACCGCCATTTCGCCTTTTGAACAAACATATTTTCCACTGCCACATAACAGATCGTCAGGGCAATCAAGACTTCGACCCAATGCGAACTGACCTGAATACGGTCGGTGGCCACCAAGAATAGTGTTATGCTGTGGGCGATTGTAAAAGCAGTAACAATTTTCAACGCATCCTTGAAGCGAGATGCGATTAATACTAAGGATAACAAAAACAGCAAATGATCATAACCTGTCAAAATGTGTTCGATTCCAAGCTTAAAGTATTTCCAAAAAACAGCGCCAATCTTAGGCTGGGGAACGTTGCTCAGATTATCACTATTAGTGCTATCAATATGGGGAAGGTTGATTAGAATATCTCTATTAGTGCTATCAATCATATCCTGTTTAAAATATTCCCCTGCATGGACCATGAGTACGCTGGTATGAGCAGGCGCATCGTCAAACACCAGATCATAATGAAGATTAAATTGTTCGATTTCTTCATCGGCGATAAACTTCAGTTGAAATTCCACGCCTCTTGCGGCACCCTTTTGCGCCATGTTCATCGAAACCAATTCCATCGTTAAGGGCTTCGAATCCGTATCTATGCGAAGACCTTTCTGTAGATAGGATTCGATTTTTTGCGTGGCCAGTTCATCGTTCACCAGATTATCCAAGTCAGTACCGAATTGTGGAAACAAGTCTGTTTGTTCAATAAAAAGATCATAGAGAACCTCGTTTCCTTCAATGTTTAAATCCGAGTAACTCATATCTATGGAATGCGCAAGTGAAGTTGTGGCAGTCCCAAAAAATAATAAAATCATGATGATGAACATGGACAGAAATGAACGCTGCTTCATAGCGGAACCTCTTTTCATGAAATGTTAGTATTACAATTTGGAATATAGTTTTCCGGTTACGAACGTTCATTTTGCAACCTGAACATGTTGCTCGACTTATTTCATTAATCGTCCAAATAGATGAGGGGGAGAAAATTGATCTCCCCCGTTACATTACCGATCCATCCTAAAATTCGTAAATGTGATGGCATCTGTGTTTATTCTCTTGGGTCAAGCTTTGAATTACTTTACTTTTGTTTCAATACATATTGAGCGTCTTTACCGTGAAGGTCTGTTCTATCTTTAGAGCTGGATCATAGTTTGCAGCATCTACATTCCATGTCACATTGGCATTCTTACTTCCTGCATCGGTAACCAGTTCCACGTGGAAGGCAAGCCAAGGGCTGCTGCCGTCTTTGCTGTTTCGTTGGCCAATCCTTGGATGGCTGCGGGCACTGTTATGCTCTTTAACGTCAAGGTTGAACGACTTGGAATGTCTTGCGATCCACTACCGTATAACCGTCATTGAGCATAAAGAGTACATCATAAGTGCCAGGGGCCAGTCCATTGTTTAAACTAACTCTTCCAGATCCAGAATTTAAATAACTCCATCGCAAAGATGCACCGGCACCTGGAGGAACATCTCCGGTTCTGTAGACGCCGACCCAATCTTTCCCGTTTAACGCTGCCCCAGTATATGATAGGGTAATAGCTTCCCCTTGGATGTACTGGGATTTGTCTAGTGTTATTGGGCCTGTAGCTGCTCCAACTGCTTGAACAGTTACGTTAATGCTTGTTGTCAATGGAACGCTGTTCGGGTTTTCAACTCCGGAATGCAGGGTTACGGTCCCTGGCACCGAGAAGGTCTGCACCGTCTTGATAGCCGGATCGTAGCTAACGCCGCTTAAATCCCAAGTCACACTTGCGTCCACATTTCCTCCATCGGTTGCAAGAATTACTTCTGTGGGCAATCCAAGAGCTTCCGCTGTCTTGGCCGTTCCGTTGTTCGCAGATACCGATGCAGGCGTAGTGATGCTGTTTAAATTAACATTTTGAGCCTCAATGTCAATGTCCTGCGACGAACGGTTATACATGGAATCGTCGGCGAATACTCTGAGAATATATGGAGTAGTCGGCGACAAACCTGTAAACTTATAGTGCCTGTATTCATCGAATGGCTTGTCTAGCGGCAGCGAAAGGCTGTTAAACGATTTGTCCACTTTCCCCGTAAGCTTGTTGATAAGCTGAATATTATATTCCAAAACGCGCACATTGTCATTTGCTTGCTTTATTGTAAAAGCAAGTTCGTTATTTTTGTAGGAATCGACCTTAATATCCTCTTCAAACTGCGGAGCTATGAGTTCTCTTATATCGCTCTTACTATAGGTAAAGGCCTCTTTCCCTTCACCAACGACTTTTACAGAAGGTATGCCTACATATTCATCTGTACTTAAATTATACTGTTTGATGATAATTTTTGAGCCGTAAACCTCTATGAAATTCGTGATACGAGGTGTGGTATGGTAGTTGATATACGAGCCTTCTATATATCCGCCGTACGGACCGTTGTCAATATAGCTGGAATATGAACTCGCACCGCTGTCAAGATACGTAGCCGCACCTTGATAGTGAGAACGTTCGTCGGTCGGGTCGTATTGCGTATGACCTGACATATATACCACCTGCGAAAAATTATTGTCGGCAATATATTTACCTACATTATTACTTGCCGCGCTGCTCCATCTCTCGGACCACACGGTTCCACTTATAGGGTAGTGAGAAGATACAAATATGGGTTTGGTTGGATCGTAATCCGGTTCTTTTGTAATTTGATCAAGGAAATTTTTGGCTTTTCCAGACGTATTGTTATTGTTATAATTCCCGTCAAAACCCACAAAATTATATCCTTTTACCTTTACCCGATAAGCATCGTTAAAGAAATTGTTATCGTATGAATTCGTTGAGGCGTTCCACGCGCCCGCCGAACCGACAGGTATAAATTGTTCGGCGCCGCCCATATCATGGTTGCCTCTAACCATATAAAGCTTCGTATTGTCAAACAGACCCTCATCTTTAAGTTTATTGTATATGCCTGTCAGATTTTTCATCCACACATATTCATTGGCGTTGTTACCGCCGGTAACGTCGCCAGGAATAAAGAGTACGTCGGCCTGTGGGAATAGTCTCAGTTCTGTTCTGTAATCTTTTTCAATGCGCGCGATTGTTGCGGGATTCGCACTTACTTCCGGGTCGCTGTCCACAATCATATTTAAACCGGCGGGAGTTAATGTTTTATTGCTTTTTTGATAGATGAATATGGCGTTGTTTAGTTCACGTTCGTAATAATTGATGGTTTCCTTTGTAAATAATTTTTCTTTTTGTGTTGTTGCAACCGTATTTGCCGTATTCAAAACCTTTTTCAAATAATCAAAATCGGTTTGGCTGAAGCCGTTGCCCAGACCGCCTGCTATTATTTTATTTGCTTCTGATATTTTGTCGTTAAGTGCCTTCATATCTACTTTATTTACAGCGTAACTATTATAGTTGGCTTGAACTACATCACTGCTAAATGCACCTTTCCAAACATTCAGATCAGCTATATCGAATGAATTACCGCCATGTTGGCCCAATCCGTCGCTACCTATATTTAATGGGTTCGATGTATCTAAAGCTCCGGTCCCCAGTGAAGTTTCAGTCATTTTGTAACCATCAATATACAACGATCCGAGCATTTTATCTCTGTCTACAACAAATGTCACGTAACGCCAATCGGAAGCATTAAACGTGTCGCGCCCAAATTTTACTGATGTGGTCGGGAATCCTAAATTCATATTGACCGAATTGGCTGATGTATAAATCGCCCAGCCTTCGTTAGAGCTCTTAGTAAAATCCTTGTTTGATAATATTACCTGATTATTGTTAGTGTCACCCTTATACCAGAAGGAGGTGGTAAAACTGTCATTACCAAAATTCAAGCTATGCTTCGTACCGACATAATTGCCGTCTCCGCTTTCTAAGTGCAGCGCTTTGGTCCCTGGTAATACACCGTTTACATAACTATAATTTCCGTTCCCTTCCAAGTTCTCTTGATTTGCATCGTCCTTTAAATTATTGTCGAAATTCATCGATGCCATAAGGGGGTTGGCATTTAATACTGCGTTCGTGGGTAATGAAGTTTTTCTGTCACCATTTGCTGGTAAACCAACTACCACGCGCAATTTTTTACCAATATCATTTAACGTTACGGTGTAGCTTTTGGATGTACCACCCGATTTTACATTAATATATTGATCGCTTTTACGTGATTCCTGTACTTGCCATTGAAATGTTAGATTTTTGCCCTCTGAACCATGACCTATGATTACATCGGCAGTGATCGTTTGACCGACAACCGGCTGCATATTGTCGATTTTGACGAGTTTGGCGTCCGATTCGTTTGCAAGTACTTCTGCGGTGGTCGAAAACATAACGAATATCATCGTTAATACGAGAGAAATGGATAAAATTCTTTTCATTACAGAAAGCCTCCATATTTTTAGTATTTTAAGAGCCTTTTCCAAAAGCTCGTAAAATTGAGTAAAAAACAAAACCGTAGCGAAACTCCTCGGGAAGCACCTGGGCTTTTCTTTGTTACTGCCCAATCCTTATTATGTAAATCTTGATGTGTATGAAATGTAAATATAATGACCTGAGGATAATCCTTTAAAATATTAAATAGATCGTTTGCTTGTATATATTCATTGTTGCAGTGGCAGCGTATGATGAGCGGACATAAAAATTAGCTTGTTTGAATGTTTTATGTTTTGCGAATGTACGTCCCAAAGCTGTTTTTAATTTGATTTCCACCCCCTTTATCAACTTGTAAAACACACATAAAAACAACTTTTCCCACAAAACAACTCCTTTCAACACAAATAATACACAAAAAATATTGAGATAACGTTAATTTAGTGTAAAAAATTCTTGATTTTAATATTAATTGCACAAAATATCATATTTTCACAACTTCAACCAAATAAAAAGAGGAAAAGCAAACATTCACTTTTCCTCAACGTAACATATTATGTTGTCTATTTATTTACGATCTCGATTCCCTCTTTTTCATACTTCTGCAATACTTTTTCCGACAGCTTTGAATCGGAAATAATACGGTCAATCCGATCAAACTGAGAAACCTTTAATAAGGATGCAACATCAAATTTGCTGCTGTCTGCTAAAACAGTACAATTCCGAGAATTCTCCAGCATTTTCATTTTTATTTGGCATTCACCTAGTCCGTAATCTGTCAGTCCTTCCGTCAACGAAATACCGCTAATGCTCATAAAAAATGTATCGATATGAAATCCTTTGAAAAACTCCTCCGCGGTATGACCTACGATGCACAACTCTTCATTCCGCAGCATTCCCCCTGGAATCAAAATCGTATAATGCGGCATTTCTGCAAGTTCATTCGCAATAATTAAAGAATTTGTTAATATGGTAAGTCGCTGAAATTTCTTTTTTAAAGCTTTGGCAAATTCCGTATTCGTTGTACTTACATCCAATGCAATGGATTGTCCTTCTGTGACATAGCGCGTGGCGATCTCTGCTATTTCTTTCTTTTCCTCAATATGTTTTGTTTCTCGCAATGTGAAGTTGATTTCGTTACTATTCACATCATCCAATACCGCTCCTCCCCGCACACGCCGCAAATATCCCTCTTTTTCAAGATGTTCTAAATCCCTGCGGACTGTTTCGGTGGAAACGCCAAATAGTTTTGTAACAGAAGACACTTTGATCGATTTATTTTTTCGCAGTAATTCTACTATTTTTTCATAGCGCACATGAGCTAACAATATTTTCACCTGCTTCTACAATAAGTGTTACTTATTTATAAATAACACAAATCCACATAAATTCACAACAAAATGCATATAAATTTGAAATAGGTAGTATAAACCATTTTTTACTAAAAGAAACTTACATCTTATGTAACAGAGTGCTTTAATGCTAGAAGGGGTGCTACGGCGATCCTTTTTTCTGATTATTTTCATGGTGGAGTATAGTTAACAAAAAGAAGAAATAGAACCATTTATAGAGGTACAGTTCATCAAGTTAATTTGGAGAGGACGTTTGATGGAGATTGAAAAAATATATGGTGATTTACCGATATTAGAATAGCATAAAAAGCAACGGAATTGATCCGCTGCTTATTTCTTTGCTCCAGAGTCTAAAAATATTTTCTATAAAACTATCTTCCAAGATTTCCGTAATTGAGCATAACTCTGGTGGTTTCGCACTTTTCGCGGCCAAGTAAACTTTGAATAACATCAATAGGAGCTCTTTTAAAATTATGCTAGTGTATCTATGGTCTTCTTTCTATAGCAAGTTTTATTCCAAAGCCCAAAACAACAAATCCTGAAATTCTTTCAATGGCTCGCTGAGTAGAAGGTTTTTTCATCCAAGAACTGATGTAATTAATTAAATTCACATACACGATGGACCACAAAATAGTTAAAACTGTATAAGTAAGTCCCATCATGAGAAATTGCAAAAATGGTTTCATGCCGGTAGTTAAAAATTGTGGAAAAAATGTAAGGAATAAGACCGCTACTTTCGGATTAAGAAGGTTCGTCAAAAAACCTTGGCGAAATGGAGACTTGTTCTTATATTTCGTTTGATGGTCGTCACCAGATGAGCCTTTATTTTTCCTTGAAGACCATATTGATGTTACACCAATATAAATGAGGTATACCGCACCAACGTATTTAAAAATAGAAAATAACAAGGCAGATTTTACAAAAATAGCAGAAAGACCAAAAACCGCTGCTGAAGTATGAATAATAAGTCCCGATGAAATCCCAATAACCGTTGCCATTCCACCTTTTTTTCCAGAGGTAATGGTGTTTTGGGTGATTAATCCAATATCAGGACCAGGAAGAATAACAAATAAGATCGACATTAGAACAAACAGATAAAAGTTCTCCATAACTAGCCCCCAACTTTCATAATTTCTTCTAAGATACCATACACGGGCAGCATTTGAAATATCCAATTTCTAAGTCCTTTTATAGTTTTTAAAGTTGTAATTATAGTTTATTTATAAGCGGCAAATACTACTGTGGTAATCAAAATTTAAGGAGGAATAAGTATGACGATTGTACGTGATATCATGTCAAGTAACGTTAAGGTGTGCGCACCGCACGCACCAGTTACCGAAGCAGCTAAAATTATGCGTGATGTTAACTGTGGTTCTGTTCCGGTTTGTGAGGGCAAAAAAGTTGTTGGAATGATCACTGACCGGGATATTGTCATAACTTGCGTAGCTGAAGAAAAAGATTGCAAATCAGTTCATTGTCATGATTGTATGACCAGTGATGTAATCACTTGCTCACCTGATTTGGATATCCATGAATGTGCTCGCATGATGTCTGAGCATCAAATTCGACGGATTCCAGTTGTTGAAAATGGGGAGATGGTAGGGATTTGTTCAATAGGAGATCTGGCAACAGTAAATATTCATGTTAATGAAGCAGGGGAAGCATTAAGTCATATTTCTGAACAAATCCATTAATTGTATTTTAAATGCCCTCAAGAAATAAAGGGCATTTTTTTATTCCGATAATAGAGTTTGCATTTTGATGATTGGAGGGTGCTATCCGCCAATTGACTCGCCGTAAGCTGCTGATTTTCAGCAGCTTTATTTTTAAAAATAAATATTTCTAGGTGGGATGTTAATGGAGCAGCATGTGGATTATCTTATCGAACATTTTGGCTATTTCGGAATCATTATCATGTTAATCGGAGGAATAGTCGGACTCCCTATTCCCGATGAAGTTCTTTTAACCTATGTTGGTTATAATGTGTTTCAAGGTAAATTATCTTACATACCGTCTTTGTTAAGCGCATTTGCTGGTGCAGCAGGAGGTATTTCACTTAGTTACTTTATAGGTTATAAATTTGGTTTGCCATTGTTAAAAAGGTTTGGTCCTAAAATCCACATTACCGAAGATAAAATCAATAGAACAAGGAACTTATTTAATAAAGTCGGACCCACTCTTATCTTAATAGGCTATTTTATTCCCGGGGTACGCCATCTTGCTGCTTATGTTGCAGCTATAAATAGCTTTCCTTTTAAAAAATTTGTTGTGTATGCTTATGCCGGCGCAATCCTTTGGAGTTTTGCTTTCATCACATTAGGAAGAGCGTTAGGAGAAAAATGGGGCTTGGTGGAAGTTTATATTTCAAAATATAGTATCTATTTCATTATGTTATTTGTGGTCCTTGCAATCGCCTTTTATCTATATTGGAGGAGGAGAAACCAATTAAGAAGTGGGTGAAAAAATGGTGTTAATAGAAATAACATCACTAACTAAGGGGTTGCGGCGGCGATCCTTTTTTTTGTTATTCAATTAACGTAAGCAGGGTGAGCAACAGCATATTTGTTTACAATACAGCAATACATGAATATAATTAAAATTACAAAAACGTTTGTATATACAAATGAATTCGGATCTAGCTTTTCGAATATCTATCAAAAAAGAAGAAAGGGGCAACTCGTTGAAAGAAAAAACTGTAGAGCAAATTCGAATAATGAAGGAAAAAATTCAGACTAGACAGGTTGAGGTAATGCAGACGCCCAATTCCGATTATTTGCTAAGTAACTGCCTTTATTTTACCGCTGCCCGGTTCGCAAGGCAGATGGAAAAGCTGGCTGCTGAAGCATTTTCATCATTGGATATACCCCCTTCTTACGCTTATTTGATTATTACAATCAATGATTATCCAGGTATTTCTCAAAAAGAACTATGTAAAAAGCTTTCGATTGCTCCTTCAACAAGTACAAGGTTCATTGATAAACTAGTAAAAAACAAATATGTGGAGCGAAAGCCTGAGGGTAAACATATTTTGATTTATTTAACAGAAGAGGGAACATCTTTGTGTCACGAAATATATGAGAGTTTGAATAAAATTTATTTACGACACTTAGAAATTTTGGATGAAAATCATAGCCAACAGTTGATTCACTTGCTTCATGAAGGAAGTGAATTGATGGAAAAAAATAATAGATAAGGAGCTTTAAACATGGGATTACTGACGAATCAAGTTGCTTTAGTGACTGGTGCAGGTACAGGATTAGGTCGAGCAACAGCCATTCAATTGGCGGCCGAAGGAGCAAAGGTTATATTAACAGGAAGACGTAAGGAAAAATTGGAGGACATAGCACAGGTTATTGAACAGGCAGGTGGACAATCCATTGTATTCCCACTGGATGTAACCGATTCGGAAGAGGTTAAAAGGCTGCGTGAACAATTAATCTCTCAAGTAGGTCAGATTGACGTATTAATCAATAACGTTGGTGGAACAGGAGAGTACCGCTCAGTGCATGACATGACGGTTTCGATTTGGGATCATACAATTCGTCTTAACCTATATAGCTCCTTCTTAGTAACAAATGCATTTCTCCCAATAATGAGAAAACACCAATATGGTCGAATTGTATCAATTACCTCGGCGATGGCTAACTTTGAGTACGAAGGCTTAGGAGCATATTCCGCTGCTAAAGCAGGTTTGGAAGGATTAATGCGAACAGTGGCAATCGAAGAAAAAAAACATGGTATATTAGTAAACATGTTCGATCCAGGGAATTTGAAAACGGAACAAAACCCTTATGGAGAAGGGGATCCAGTTACGGTTGTTGATGGAATTGTGAAGCTAGCAACTTTACCAGCAGATGGATTTAGCGGACAGGTTATCAGAGCGAACCAATAGAACTACATAGTATTCGTACATTACGAAAGATATTATATTATTGTCTAAAAAACTAAGGGTTGAAAAAAACAGAAAATTCTTTTTTATTTAATTCAAGGAAAGGGTGTTTATATATGGGCCGTTTAAGCGGAAAAGTGGCAATCATTACTGGAGCTGCGATGGGAATGGGTGCTTCTGAAGCAAAACTATTTGCAAAAGAAGGAGCAAAAGTGATCGCAACAGATGTTCAAGTAGAATCCTTAAATCAAGTTGTAAAGGAAATTAAAGAAAATGGCGGCGAGGCTGTCGCGATTAAACATAATGTTACATCTGAAGAGGAATGGAAATCTGTCATTGAGGAAGCAGTGAAATTGTACGGAAAAGTCGATGTTCTTGTTAATAATGCTGGCGTTTCATCTCCAAAAACAATTGCAAACATGGAGATGGATGAATGGAATAAAATTTTGGATATTAACTTAAATGGCTGCGTAATCGGAATGAAATATGTCATCCCTGAAATGAAAAAAGCAGGTGGTGGTTCGATCATCAATATTTCTTCAATCGGCGGCATTGTCGGTATGGCTGGTACCAGCCCATATACAGCAGCAAAAGGCGCACTTCGTGTCTTATCAAAATCAGCAGCTGTTGAATATGGAAAGGATAAAATTCGCGTCAATTCTTTACACCCAGGCATCGTTGTCACACCGATGACAGAATCAACGATGAAAGATGCGCTCCCTTACTATAAAACATATACACAGCTTCCATATTTCGGTGAACCAGAAGATATTGCTTATGGTTCACTTTTCCTAGCCTCTGACGAATCTCGCTTTATGACAGGATCAGAATTGGTCATTGACGGCGGCTGGACTGCTCTTTAATCTCTATTCAGGGTTCACGGTATCATTCCGGGAACCCTGAAGTTTATTTCAATGAGTGGAAAGAAATATTTGTTGAAAAAGAAATAGGTCCACATATCATCGAGAAAATAATTGAAAAAATAAATAGTTGATCAAAAAAGGTCTGCATTCGAATGACAATGCAGACCCATTTTGTCGTTTATTTTCCATGATAAATCGCTAAAATTTTTGGTTTCTAAGCTGTTGCTTGTTCTTGACCAACATCTGCTTAAAGTCCACTTCCATAAGAATAATAGATAGCATAATGAGCATTCCTCCAACAACTAACTGAACTGTAAATGATTCGAAGCCAAACATTACTGAAAAAATACTTCCAAAAGCTCCTTCAAGCATCATAATTAATCCAGCAGTTGTTGCGGAAGTATGCTTTTGAGCTACAACCTGAACAGTTTGACCAACAAACGAACAAATTATCCCCATATATAACAATGGCACTATTGCAACAGACCAATTGATATTAGTAAGCTGTCCTTCCTCTACGAAGAAGAAAAAAGCCAGACCCCCTACTGCTTGTACAACCCCAAGCATAAAAGCTACAATGCTGAAATCAGTGGTTCTGGCTCCGTAACCGAGATATACAATAGAGCCTGCATAAAACAGCGCACAAATAAAAGAATAAATGTCACCGATATTTATGGTTATTGCTTTGTTTAATATTCCAGTTAATATCGTCATTCCAAGTAAACAAAAGGCAATGGAAACAAAGCTTTTTACTGGGAGTTTCTTTTGATATATAACCCAAGCTAAGAAAGGGATAATTACTACATATGTTGAGGAAATAAAGGCGTTATTGGATGGAGTCGTATACTGAACACCAATAGTCTGTGTAATAAATCCGCCAAAATTAAGCAATCCCGCAATGAGCCCAATTTTAAAGTCCTTAAGGGTCATTTTAAATATCTTTTTATAAAAAAATATAAGTACTAAAACAACAAAGAGAAAGCCCCTGGAAAAATTTACGAATCCCGGAGACACATTTGCATCTAGAGCTATTTTTGTTACAACAAACCCAGAACCCCAAAGTGCCGCAGCAATCAATAGTAGCACGTTTGCCATTGATTTTGTCATTTTCATATGTTAATTCTCCTTTTCATAAAAAATCCCGCCTCTTAAAGTAAAGAGGCGGGAACTACTACTCTTATACAGTTTTCATTGAAAATCCAACGATAATTAGTAACGGAATTGATTTTCCGACGCACCCCAAATGGAATTTGGGGGTCTTTAAGAAGCTTTGTTCATTAATGATAAAATTAACTTTCGTCTTTCCCAAACAATTCTTCTTTATACATTTTTGATTCATCTTTAATTTACTAAATTATCCTAATGTAATCAACCCCATAGTTATCTTCAAAGGAGATTGTAAAGGTTCACACTTATCTAACAGGTGCAATAGTTACGTCCGAAATTATAAGAATTGACCATGTTTAATTACATCTTTAAGTAAAAGACCGATCCTATTGTACTGCTGATTGTAATGGGACAGCAAATTCAGGACCTCCTAGAGGAACTAATGTAGTTCCAATTGTTGTATATCCAATAGGAACGGCTCTCTTAGCTTTAGCAGCAGCCCCAGTACCAATTTGCAGAGCGCCAGCATTGACCATCGCACCAATTTTCAAATAGCGGATATCAAATGTTTGTTGAAGATGTTCATCCATTTCGATCACCTCTTATTAATATATGATCGAGAGTTTGGTCTAGTACCGATAAAAATAATGCCTAAAAGTAAACGAATTAACTCTTATTGCAAAGTGGGATCATGAAAATTCTTGTTTGTGGTTATTGTGGAGCAGAAAAATTCATAGAAATGACATAACGATATTAATATAACAATAACTTAGTTCATCTGCTAGTAAGTTTCTTGCGATGTCTTTGTTGTTCAGTGAATTTCCACTCTAAGACTTGAACCATCCAAAACTTTTTTTCATATAATTTAATTATATAAATTATTTTAAGATAACAATGTTAATAAGCAAATCCAGAAGGGAGAATTGAGATGACTAAGGATCAACTGATTTCAATAATCAGTAAAGAATTAACAAACAATCCCCAGCTAAATAGTTCAGATATTGCACAAATGTACAATATTCCAATACTTATTGTTCAAATTTATAGAACATGGATAACAAAAGAATAAGCATAGGTCAAAGCTGTCATTTTGGCAGCTTTTCTTGTTCGACTAAAGGGGCAGTTTAGTGGAAGAAGGAATTAGAATTTTATGGTAAAATATATGTTTAGATGGTTACAATACGCGCTAAGGAGGATTTGGAATGAACAGAACGGAATCGTTACTTCGAAACTGGGACTTTTGCTACGATAAAGAAGATTGGTATCCGCCTCTCGCTGACGCACTCAAAGCGCTTACGGCGGAGCAAGCAGATTGGCGCCCGGCTGGCGAGCATGCGAACACGATTTGGGAGACAGTTGAGCATTTGATTTTTTACAAGGAACGGTTGCTCAAAAGAATTACCGGTGAAGAATCGCAGTATCCGGAAGGGGTGACGAATGACGATACGTTCGCAGTCGCTTCGAAAACGGAGAGCGATTGGGAAGCCACGCAAAAAAGGCTAAAAAGCGTCCATCTTGGTATCCGTGAGCGTATTACGAAATTAAACGTTGACCAATTGCAAGCTCTTGTTACTAATCGTCCATTAGACGAGTGGCTGAACAGCCTCATTCTCCATGACGCTTATCATACGGGCCAAATTATCCTGATCCGTAAGTTGCAAGGTTCTTGGCCATCGCACCGCTCTTTTGAATAGGGCAAAAAATTAACTGCACAAAGGAGAAACAATTCCAATTTTGGCAGATTGAAAGCAATTCTCTATAAGGAGAATTGCTTTATTTTGATATAATCCTATCCAATACCCATTTCATTTTCTCTTCTCAGGATTCTCTCTAAATTCATCCCAATATAAAAAGACATACTCTGGTTCATGCTCTTTTTTCATCTCATCAATACTAGCGATTATATCTGAAGTTTTCTGTTTATTCGTACGTAAAGTATCACTAGCGTTCTGTTTTAAGCCCTTTTCATCCATGATGTACACTCTCCTTTTTAGAGTAGTTTGTACCCTGCCCCTCTTCTTATTCTTGTTTTTACAAGGAATGTATTCAGGTGAAATATCCAAAATAAAAGAAGAAAAATGAGAATAAATTATGAAAAATCAGCTTACCAAGTTCACGCTAATATATGTCTTTAAGTATGGCTATTCTATACTTCTCCGCCATATTCCCAATTATGTATAAACGAACACGATAAAATATAATGAATTAGAAGATTTAAATAAAAATATGGAACCTTTAAGTATGGTGGGAAGGAATTATTTTAGTACCGGGGAGTTTTAAAATGGATATTCAACATCTTAAATATTTTGTAGAAGTAGCCAAACAAAAGAATTTTACCAAGGCATCTGAGAGCCTGCATGTATCTCAGCCTTCCATCAGTAAGATGATAAAAAGCCTGGAAGTGGAGCTTCAAGTGACGTTGCTAGATCGTTCGGAGAGAAAAGTGGAGATGACAGATGCGGGGAAGATTGTTTATGATCAAGCATTGAAAATTTTGCAGATGATAGAAGATATCCATTCTTCTGTAAACGAAGTCGTTCATGTAAAAAAGGGAACTATCAAAATGGGATTAATGCCGACTTTGGGAGTGATGTTATTTCCGAACGTTCTTGCTGATTTTAAAAAGGGTTATCCGCAAATTGATATGCAAATGGTCGAATTTAGCGGGAAACAACTAGAACGAAAGGTAATACAAGGGGAAGTGGATGTGGGTATTACCGTATTACCAGTTGACTCTGAAGTGTTTGGATCCATCCCCTTATTAAAAGAAGAACTAGTTGTCATTGTTGACAGGGATCATTGGCTGTCGGAAAGAAAATCAGCATTTTTATCCGATTTAAAGGAAGAAGCCTTTATTCTTTTTACCGAGGAATATATTCTGCATGATGTGGTAATGAAGGCCTGTTTGCAATCGGGATTTGAACCTAATTTAGTCTACAAAAGTTCCTTATGGGATATCGTTGGAGAGATGGTAGCGGCACAATTTGGGATATCTATCATTCCTAAGTCGGTAGCTAACCGATTTAAGGATCAGGTTTCTATTGTTGCTATTACTTCACCTCAGGTTGATTGGGAAGTGGCATTGATTTATAAAAAGAATAAGTATCTTTCCTATGCAGTTCGGGAGTTCATTACTTATATTCAGGAAGGAAAATCCTAACTATAACTTCATGGAATAGTTTTGATGACTTTTATATATTTTATGAATCGTGATTCTCCAAGTAGAATGATCTATGTACATATTGTTCTATTTCGGAGGTGTTGCTCTTGAAAAAGGGCTTAATGATTATATTTCAAATTGGGGTTATTATTGTGTTTACCTGGATTGGTAAATATATTGTCTCTCTTCTTCATGTACCTATTCCAGGAAGTATTATTGGGATGATTTTATTATTCTGCGGTCTTCATTCAGGCTTGATTAAATTAAATTGGGTGCAAGCGGGGGCTACGCTTATTATTTCCGAGATGATGTTATTTTTCATACCGGCAGTCGTTGGATTTATGCAATATTCATGGATATTTGGCATCAAGGGCCTAAGTATTTTATTCATTGTTGTTAGTGGTACAGCACTTATGATGATAGTAACAGGTGTCATCTCCGAAAGGATCCTAGAAAGAAAAGGCGGTGTAGCAAGGAGATGGTTACCAAGATTTTTTATGTAATTATTACTGTCCTTTTTTATTTTTTTGCGAAAAAGGTCAATCGGAAAAAGCCAGGATTGTTATTTTCACCAATCATTCTCACTCCTGTTATGCTCATTGTTCTCCTTTTGATAATGGATATACCATACAAAGAATATGCAAATGGCACTTTTCCACTAAATGAATTGTTGGATGTAGTAACCGTTGCATTAGCTATTCCATTGTATCGAAACTGGTCGTTTCTGGCGAAAAATTGGCGCGTGATTGTATGTAGTCTTGCCGCCGGCTCCTTGATTGCTGTTGTTTCGGGCATTTTATGTACTTACCTGCTTGCAATGGGGAAGGATTATATGCTCAGTATTATTCCTCGCATTGTCACCATTCCAATTGCTGTCAGTTTGTCTGAATCCATTGGAGGGACTCCTGCCATAACTGTTCTTTTTAGTATGTTGACATGCTTTGTAGGTGTATTCATAGGACCAGCTATAATGAAGCACTTTTCCATTAAGCATCCATTGTCCATCGGCATGATGTATGGTTTGGGTGCTCAGGCACTTGGGACGGCAAAAGCGTTTCAAATCGGGGAAAAAGAGGGAACAACTTCCAGTGTATCCTACATTCTGACTGCCATCCTTACAGTCATGTGGGCATTAATCCTAACACCTTTTATCCATACTTTGAACGTGTAGGAAAATGGGGTGCCCCCTGCATTAATATAATGGGTGCTTGAATTTAAGAAAGGGATTGCCGCGGCGGTCCCCTTTTCTTGTTTAACGAACGGGGCAGGTTTGTTTAAGTACATTTCTTCACAAAGTTATAGAAAGCCGATCTTCCCAATTAGGTTAATCGGCAATTTTATTATTAATTTTATTGGATTGGTTGTCATTTAGCCTCAATTGCTAAACCTCGCAGTGCAATTGACTACTCAATTTTAATGCCTAAATCAAACACATAGGGCTGCCGTGGAGCAGTAATTTTTGAAAGTTGGTCAATTTTTATAACGGGAATTGTCTCCCCATTGAATTGGGCTTGATCAATTTTTCCTGTTACTTGAACCCATTTATCCTTCGGCAATGCAGCTACCTCTCCTTTTGCCATCATTCCATATACCGTGGCATCGGCTACACAACATGTGATTCCAAATCGAGCAACAATAATCTGGTTTTGCATAAATTCTTTTTCCCGATACACAAATCCTTTTGTGGTTACCGTTTTTCCAATCATTGCATTTAGATTATCTTGAATAATGTTCATTATGTTTACATACTGGTTATCGTCTATATTAATGTTATTAGCCCTTAATATTTTATTCTTTAATGCATCATATTCTTTTTGAGTTAAAGGCTCCGGTTGATTATCAAGTACACTTTGTGTGTTAGTTGAAGTATTAGATTTATTGGTATTAGATGATGATTGTAAATTTGAACTGTTATTTATAGTTTTATTTTGTTCAGTCGGTTGAGAGTTAGCTCCCAATTTAATTGTTCTATTCATTGCAATAGAGCTGCCTAGAACATTGTTCGAGAAAAGAAATCCTGTGGTTATAGGAATAATAAACAATAAATAAAGAAAGACACTTTTCCCGAAAGAGGAAGGATAGGCATGATCCCTGTCGCAATCACAATGATAAGAATGATCTTTCCCTGAAGTTCCTCTTATAATCAGAAGAACTCCAAGAATAAGGCATATAAAGAGAGTAAAGTAAATAAATCGAATCATTTTTGGTGCGATTAAGAGAGATATATTATTCGTTAGAAGTAATTTAAATAACAGTAGCATAAATCCAATCAAAATGATTCCCCTGATAAGATGATGAAAAGAAAAATCTTGGATTTTATTAGGTCTCATTATTGGACGCCCCTTTTATAAAAAAATTTGCTGAAAAATATATACCGAAAAATAGACGACAAGAGGAGTTACCAATAGCAGATAAAGGACAAACTTTTTCTTAAAATAACCGAATAACATTAAGGTGTTTTTTATATCAATCATAGGACCGAAAACAAGAAATGCAAGGATGGAACCTTCTGTAAAAGTGGAACTAAATGACGAAGCTACAAAGGCGTCGGCTGAAGAGCATACAGAAAGGACGTATCCTAATCCCATCATAGCCATTGGTGCAAAGGTTGTGCTTGTCCCTATTGATAAGAGAACATTTCGGTCTAAGAAAGCTTGAAATAAACTGGCAAGAAATGCACCTATGAATAAATACTTCCCTGTATCAAATAATTCATCACTTGCATGATAGAGGGTTTCTAATAGTTTATTTCCTCTTTGGTGATGGTGGTGATGATGGTCTTCCTTCTGCACTTTAAGAATATTTTCACCTTTAAAACGTCTGTAAATGATTAATCCGATAATAATGGAACTTATAAATCCGACAAACATCCTTGCATTGGCTACATAAGGCGTGCTTTTAAATGCAAAATAAGTAGATGCATAAACGACAGGGTTTAAAATCGGAGCACTAAGCATAAATACAACACCTACATGTGAAGGCATGCCTTTTTTTATTAACCTGCGGACGACAGGAACGATGGCACACTCACATATAGGAAAAATTATTCCAAGTAAAGCAGCAGGTATAAGGGCTAAATAGGCATTACGGGGCAAAACCCTTTGGATTACATTTTCAGAAACAAATGATTGGATAATAGCTGATACAAATACACCAAGTAAAATAAATGGAATGGCTTCTAAAATAATACTAAGAAAAATGGTATTTACATTAAAAAACGTACTAGGGATTCTATTAAAAAAAGAAATGTTTTTTAGTTCCTCCGCAAAAAGAAATAGAAAAAGGAATAAACAAAATAATAGTAAAACCACGCTATCTTTTACCATCTTATTAATAAAGCTCACAACCATTCTACCTCCTAAAATCTATCATTCCTATCATATGGATATGCAGTTCTAGTTAATTCATTTCATTAAAATTTGATGATTGACATAAATAAATAATCGTTATAAGATTTAATTCGTAATAATTACGATTTATATATATTGCTATTAATCTTAAATAATACAAAATAATTATACGAATTAAATCGTAATGATTCCTAATTAAAGGGAACTTGGGAGGGAAATGAACATGAAAAGGCTTTTAGTCCCATTAATTATTTTTCTATTAATGGTAAGTGGTTGCTCAAACGCAGCTTCAACGAAAACTGAACAAACAAGTGAAGGATCTAAAAAACTGCAAATTGTCACAACTTTTTATCCAATGTACTATTTTGCAAAAAAGGTGGCAGGCGACTCAGCAAACGTGGAACTTTTAATACCAAATGGTGTAGAACCACATGATTGGGAACCGACTGCAAAGGATATGGCAAAAATTCAAGATGCTGATGTTTTTATTTACAATAGCCAATACTTTGAACTTTGGACTGAAAAGGTATTGAAAAGTATTAATGATTCCAAATTAAAGGTTGTTGAAGCTTCCAGTGGGATTAAATTGATGGATGCACTGGAATCCGAGGCAGGGGAGGAGCATACTGCTTCTAAAGATCCACATGTCTGGCTTTCTCCAGTGTTAGCTCAGCAAGAAGTTAACACAATTGCTAAGGCTTTAGAACAGGCAGATCCTAGTAATAAAGACCAGTTTCAAAAAAATGCAACGGCTTTAAATTCTGAGTTAGCAGATTTGGACCACTTATATAAAGAGACTATTGATAAAGCCAAGAAGAAAGAATTTGTTACACAACATGCTGCATTTGGATACTTGGCAAAACAATATGGACTGACTCAAATTCCTATCGCAGGATTATCACCCGACGTTGAACCAACATTAGGAAAATTAACTGAGTTGACGGAATTAACAAAGAAGAAAAATACAAAGGTTGTTTATTTTGAGGAGATGGCATCTTCAAAAGTGGCGGAAACGTTAGCTAAAGAAATTGGTGCTAAAACCGAAGTATTAAATCCATTAGAAGGATTAACGAAAGAAGAGCAACAACAAGGATTAGACTATATTGGTGTTATGAAAAAAAATCTGGATTCGTTGAAATTATCGATTTTTGATTAGTTATCTAATCTGGAGTTAATTAATAATTTTAATAAAGTTTATGATTTTATTAATTGATCTAATGGTTTACGCTGCCTTTTTCTGCTTTTCTTATTGTTCTAAAAGGGCAGCGTTTAGTTGAATTTCATTAAAAGGAATTTTCTAAAAATAAATAATTCAAATAACAAGAATTTTATATTGAGCTTGACATGATAAAAAGAACTCATGTAAAATTCAAATCGTAATGATTTCGATTTACAGAAAGGAGGAAGTTATTATGCGAGTAAAAATAACTCTTCAATGTACAGAATCCGGTGACAGAAATTACATCACTACTAAGAACAAAAGAAATAATCCTGAAAGACTGGAATTGAGAAAATATTCTCCTAGATTGAAATGCTATACAATACATAGAGAAACGAAGTAGATGTTTTGCAAAGTTATTTGTTAAGTCTATGGACATTAAGAATGTTCCGATGATTCATGGATAAGTATAAAGTTTAAATCGTAATGATTTTGATTTAAGTAAAATGGAAGGAAGGATAAAATGAAAGATATTAAAATTCCAGTAACCGTTTTAAGTGGCTATTTAGGTGCAGGTAAAACAACGTTATTAAATTATATTCTTCAAAACCGTGAGGGATTAAGAGTTGCGGTTATCGTCAATGATATGAGCGAAATTAACGTAGATGCCGAATTGGTTAAACAAGGAGGCGGGCTTAATAGGACGGAAGAAAAACTGGTAGAATTAACTAATGGGTGTATATGTTGTACTTTAAGAGAAGATCTTTTAAAGGAAGTGGAACGGCTCGTCCAAAAAGGAAACATTGATTACATTGTGATTGAATCAACAGGTATTAGCGAACCAGTACCAGTTGCTCAAACATTTTCTTATATTGATGAAGAATTGGGGATTGACCTGACCAAGTATTGTCGGCTCGATACCATGGTCACGGTGGTAGATGCAAAGAGGTTTTGGCACGATTTTGCCTCTGGCGACCTGCTATTAGAAAGAAATCAGGCATTAGGCGAAGATGACGGTCGATCTGTTGCGGACTTATTAATAGACCAAATTGAGTTTTGTGATGTTTTAGTCCTAAATAAATGTGATTTATTAGAAGAGGAGCAATTAAGACAACTGGAGGTATTTTTAAGAAAGCTCCAGCCTGAAGCAAAATTCCACCATACCGTAAACGGAAAACTTCCACTTAAAGAGGTATTGAATACAGGGTTATTTAATTTTGAAACTGCAAGCCAATCGGCAGGATGGTTAAAAGAATTAGAAGCACCTGAGCATAACCCTGAAACGGAAGAGTATGGGATTAGCTCCTTTGTTTATAGAAGTTCGGTTCCATTTCATTCTGAAAGATTTAATCGTTGGGTAGAGGAAATGCCTGAAGTGATAGTGAGGGCAAAGGGAATTGCATGGTGTGCAACTAGAAATGACGTAGCTTTATTATTTTCGCAAGCTGGTCCATCGATACAATTAGAGCCCGTTTCTTACTGGATAGCCTCTTTACCTTCTGAACAGCAAGCTCAGTATTTTGAAGAAAATCCTGAATTAAGAGATGATTGGGATGAAAAGTATGGAGATCGGAAAAATGAACTTGTCCTAATTGGAATCGGCATGGATAAAAACCTTGTAAAAGCCTCTTTAGACAGATGTTTGTTGACTAATGAGGAGATGACACAAAATTGGAATGAAATGAATGATCCTTTTGTATGGACCATTACGACGGCAGTATAAGATATAAATTAAGCTCTTTCAACAAATGACTTGTGTATGAGTCATCTTCAACTAACCGGTGCTTGAGTTTAAGATCAGAGCTGTCATTGAGGCAGCTTTTTCTTGTTGAGCTCCCATGAAAATAAAAAATGAAAAAAGGCATGAAAAAATAGACCCAGGAAAACCAGTTTTTAAAAAAAAGGCTGAGCCTCTTGAAGATAGAGTATAAGGTTAACTGGTAAAACGAAATAGAAATACCTTTCTATTTAAAATAAAATCAGGAAAGCTGGCGCAACAACCAGAAAAAGGATTAATCTCCCATAAGTGCTACCCCAAATATAAGGAAAATTTAATTTAATAAGTATATTTACTATTGTCGGAATGTTTGTTATAATTCTACCTAACTAAATTAGTTAGGTGGAATGTTGATGACGAAAAATAAAATTAAAGAAGTTGCTTACAGGCATTTAGTTGAGAAGGGGTATGAGAAAGCGACCCTTTCCAGCATCGCTAAAGAGGTTGGGATTAAAACTCCGTCCATTTATGCTTTTTATAAAAGTAAGGAAGATCTATTTATTGCTGTATATAAAGACCTGTTACAAGATAATCACCGTCACATTAAAAGTTCAATTGATAACTTATCAAATGGAACGGTCAAAGAAAAGCTTTATCAAATATTAAAAGCGATATGTGATTATCACTTAAGTGAACCTGAGAAAACGGCAGCCTATATGAAATTTACCTTTTTCCTTCCTCCAACTTTGACTGATGAAGTAAGAAATACGTTTAGCGAGATAGAAGATTTTCTTGGTCAAATGCTTAAAGGTATCTTTTCAGAGGGAATTAAACAGGGAGTGTTAAAAAATCAACCTATTGATGATTTAATTGTCTCCTTTCTATGCTTAATGGACGGGATCTTTTTGGAGTTACTCTATCATCAGGAAGAGAAATTTAAAAGACGGGTAGAGCAAACTTGGAGCATTTATTGGAACGGAATTTATAACGATCATGAAAACGCAGTTTACTCTGATGAAAGTAAAAGCTCATTGGTAAAAACAAATTAATACTATAAATAGGGGGCTGCGTCTATGAAAGAGGAACAGGTTATTTCTGATTTTGCACGGGAGGCCGTACCAAAGGAATTACGAAGATCATGGTTTTCGATGTTTTTCGTTTCGTGCGCCATTGGCGTGGATTTATCTTCGGTAATTTTAGGAGCGGAATTAGCGAATGGAATGCAGTTAAATCAAGCGATCTTATCTGTTTTTATCGGATCGCTTCTTCTTGCCATTATCTGCACGATTTGTGGAATTGTCGGTTCTTACACCAATCTTTCTACATCAATGATCACAAGGTATGTATTTGGTGAATATGGTACTAAAGTGTTTTCTCTGATCCTTGGAACATCCTTACTTGGGTGGTTTGGGGTGCAAGTGGGTTTTTTTGCCACTAACGCACACGCGGTTTTACAAGATGCCTTTCACCTATCCATTAATGTTAAGATCCTTTCTTTAATTGGTGGTTTGCTGATGATGACTACGGCAATTTTTGGGTACCGGGCTATTGAGAAATTAAGTGTATGGTCTGTACCACTAATACTAGGATTAATGCTACTTGCCTTATTTTTAACACTGAAAAGCCACTCATTGCCGGAGAGTGTTCCGAAAGCTGGAGAATTTACATTTGGTAGTGCAATTTCGCTTGTCATAAGTATTTTTATCGTAGGCGCAACGACGCAACCGGATATTACCCGATGGTCAAAAAGCAGGAAGGATGCCATCATTGCCACTTTTTTCGGTATTTTCATCGGGAATAGCATCATGATTGTCCTTGCCATTCTAATGTTGGAGGCAATGGGAACAAACAATATAATGAAAATTTTTATCGCGCTTGGACTAGCAATTCCGGGAGTACTCGTATTAACACTTGCACAATGGACGTCGAATACAACGAATTTATATTCTTCTTCGCTAGGTTTTTCGTTGATTTTTATGAAAGTTCGTAAAGAATGGTTAACGATTATTTTAGGCATCATTTCAACGATGCTAGCTGTCCTCGGTATTTACGAAAAATTTATTTCATTTTTAGATATTTTGGCGATCGTGATCGCACCGATTGGTGGCATTTATGTAGCTGAATTCTTTTTAGTTAAAAAAGAGTTCAAGCGTTATGAACAAAAAATGAAAGCGCAACCAGTAGTAACTCGATCGATCATTTCATGGGTAGTAGGAATGCTTATTACATATTTGACATCCGCACAGCCGTTAGGATTATCCTTAATTTCGCTTACTAGTATCTCTTCCCTTGATGGCTTTTTAACCGGGTTCATTGTACAAGCAGTGTTAGGAAAACTTTTGAAACAAAAAATGGATTCATTTCAACAAGTGAATATCAATACTGGAAAGAGCGAGGAGTTTGGAAAATGAGATATATAGATGAACAGACAATTGAAAAAATCGCATTAGGTGCAGCCGTTTTAGGAACAGGCGGTGGCGGAGATCCCTATATTGGGAAATTGATGGCTAAAGAAGCTATTCGAAAATATGGACCTGTGAAATTAATTTCATTAGATGAATTAGAGGACGACCAATTGGTAGTAACTGTATCTGGGATGGGTGCCCCAACTGTCGTAATTGAAAAAATACCGTCAGAACATGAAATGACAGCACCATTTGAAATGTTAGAAAAAGTGCTGGGAAGAAAAATTGATGTGGTAATGCCAATTGAAGTAGGAGGGATCAACTCTTTATTTCCAATTATCGCAGCTGCTAAAAAAGGTTTGCCAATGTTAGATGCGGATGCGATGGGACGTGCGTTTCCAGAAGCTCAAATGGTGACCTTCTACTTGAGCGGTTTTGACCCATCACCTGTTACGATGGCTGATGAGAAAGGAAACACGGTTGTGCTGTATCCACAAGATGGAATGTGGACAGAACGATTATCACGTGCTCTCACGATTGAAATGGGAGGAAGCTCATCTGTTTGTGAGTATAGTCTGTTTGGAAAGGATGTCAAGATGTCGGTTATTCCTGATACACTTTCTTTGGTTGAACGAATTGGTGAATATTTGTTAGATAATCAAGTGAAAGAACAAGTAAGAATCAATAAAATGTTAGAGGAATTAAATGGATATCGTTTGTTTGAAGGGAAAATTGCGGACATTGAACGGAGGCTTAGTGGAGGCTTTACAATAGGTAGTGCAACGTTGGACGGTAGTCGTAATGACCAAGGGAAAACTTTTACTATCTATTTTCAAAACGAGTATTTAGTTGCGAAAGAAGACGAGCATCTAGTATGTTCTACACCAGATTTAATAGCTGTATTAGATGTAGAAACGGGTTTTCCGATTACGACAGAACGTATGAAATATGGTGCACGTGTTGTAGTCGTTGCATTTCCTTGCCATGATAAATGGAGAACTCAAAAAGGAATTGAAACAGCAGGACCTCGTTATTTTGGGTACGATTTTGACTATCAACCAGTAGAAGTTCTACAGAAGGAGAGAAGATAATGTATCGCTTAGGAGTAGATGTTGGAGGAACTAATACAGATGCAGCTTTACTAGACGAGCATTTACAAGTCATTCATACGGTTAAAGTACCAACTACAAAAGATGTAGAAAGTGGGATCTTTGAAGCCATCGCAAAAGTGGTACAAGAAAGCAGAATAGAGCGTAGTGATATTAGGTATGCCATGCTCGGAACAACTCATTGTACAAATGCGGTTGTTGAGCGGAAGCGTCTAAATAAAGTAGGTGTCATACGGATTGGGTGGCCTGCAACGACTTCTATCCCCCCATTCACCGACTGGCCAAAGGATCTGAGAGAAAACGTCGAAGTTGCATCTACGATTATTTCAGGCGGGTACGAGTTTGACGGAAGGCTAATCAGTGAGTTGAAAAAAGAAGAAGTCGTTCAATTCTGCAGAGAAATAAAGGGAAATGCGGAAAGCATTGCGATATCGGGTGTATTTTCCCCGGTTAATAAAGAACAAGAACAAGTCGTTGCAAAATGGGCAAAAGAAGAGCTTGGTGATATTCCTGTTTCGCTTTCGCATGAAATTGGAAGCATTGGTTTATTAGAACGCGAAAATGCGACCATTTTAAATGCAGCATTAATGACAACGGGCAAAATGATTGTGATTGGATTTGCTAAGGCGTTAAAAGAACTCGATATTGAAGCAGAAATGTTCTTCAGTCAAAACGACGGAACGCTCATGAATGAGTCCTATGCTCTTCGTTATCCTATTTTAACGATGGGATGTGGCCCTACTAACTCGATTCGAGGATCGGCTCATTTATCAGGTTTAAGAGATGCGATGGTACTTGATGTTGGTGGAACGACAAGTGATATTGGTGTTTTATCAAACGGGTTTCCGAGGCAGTCGTCTTTATCCGTTAACATTGGTGGGGTAAACACAAATTTTCGGATGCCTGATATTTTATCTATCGCTTTAGGTGGAGGTACCCGTATTTGTACAACAAACGGTAGTTTTACAATTGGACCAGATAGTGTTGGCTATGAAATAACGCAAAAAGCGATTCTTTTTGGCGGTGAAGAACTTACTACCTCAGATATTGTCACTCGTTTAGGACGTGCATTTGAAGGTCATAAGGAACAAGTCGAATTTCTGTCAATGGGGTTCTGTAAGCAAGTATTTGCCAAAATGACAGAGATGCTGGAAGAAGCGATCGATCAGATGAAAACAAGCTCTAAAGATATCCCTCTTATTTTATCAGGTGGTGGAAGTATTATTGTAACTGATTCATTAAAAGGAATATCGAATGTTATTTGTCCTGATCATTATGATGCAGCAAATGCGATTGGTGCAGCTCTCGGCCATGTGAGTGGAGAAATAGAAAGAATTTATAGTTTGGAACGAATGAGACGAGAAGAAGCGATCGAAGACGCTAAAAGACTTGCTGCTAAAGAAGCAATGAGAGCAGGAGCGGATGAAAGCACCGTGTCCATTGTTTCGGTCGAAGATATTCCGCTCGCTTATCTGCCGGGGAACGCGTTGTTTATTCGCGTCAAGGCGGTTGGGGATCTCGCTAGTTCCCTTTGAAGTGTGGTTTATGGGTAGTTAAAACATTATAGTATAACCTGTTGACATGTTTTCGCATACCACACATGTGGATTACTGTACGTTGATTAAAAGAATCAAAGAGTAAGCAGATGGGTTTTAAGAATCCATAAAAAAGTTGATTCATTTGAGTACAATATATTTCAAAGTAACGAATGATGTTTTGTAGTGTAAGGAGGAAGAAAAATATGATTCAAAGTATAGATACTCAATTACTAATTAATACTTATTTGAAAGCAAAAGCATTAAATCTGGATATCCATTTTATTATTTTGTTAGAAAGGGAAATAAGCAGAAGAGATTTACATTTTTAAAGTTGGGTAAAAATGATATTAGAAAAGATGTGACTTTATTTATTTCAATTCATAAATGATTTTGTTGCAAAAGACTATGAGTATCTTAAAAAGTCCTATTAGGGTTTCCTTATTGGGACTTTCTATTTTAGGAGAATGCTAATAAAAAGGAATTGAGTAGTCCAATTTTTTGTTATAGCTTATTAGTTGTGGGATGGTTTCTTAGCATTTCAATATTATTGTCAATTTTTTTGGTATCCAAAGCACCAGTTCATACACCGACCATACCTGATAAAAAATCGGCTAAAAAATCAATCATTAATAATATCCATTTGTGTAGTCCTATGGAAACAAACGATGTAAGCTTAAGACCTTGCCCCCTCGGGCAATCTCCCGCGTTAAGGGAACCGATCCCTTAACAATCTGCGCCAAGGGCAACGCCCCTGGACGGTGCCCCCAAAACATGTTTTTAGGGGATTCAAAAGCTTGTGGTCCATTATCATGTGATAAGATCAAGCTGCCATTTTTGGCGGCTTTCTTCTTGTGCTAACGGGCATGATAGCTGAAAATAGGATTAAAAAACAGAAGGACAGTTTAAACGAACCAAGCTGTCCTTTACTGTACATTTTTATACATGAAAGAAGCTCAGCGATGGATGGAAGAATCAGCGATTTACATACGAATGCAAAGAATTAACTGCATTAGCAGAAAACGACTTGCTGACAGCTTTATTTAAAAGAAACAGAAGAAGGGGTCAAAAAAGAAACACCTAAATGGACAGAAGAATGGACTAAAAAACGGAAAAGCATATCCATCACTTTTATTTGAGTAGGAAGAATCCAATCCCTCAATTTCCAGACCATCTTTTTTAACATTTACGACTTTACCTACGACCCATTCTCCATTTTCATGTCGAAAGCGTATGATCCTACCTTTTAAATGCTTTGCGCGTTCATAATTTAACTTCACTTCAAAAGACCTCCTTTCTTTATTGGACTTGCTATATAATATGATAGGAGGTATTAAGTTGCTAGTGTATTCTACCATTTCTAGTTACTTATAAATCTTTAATTTTGAGAATCCCTTAAATTTAAACAAACAATTGAAATAATATACTTTTTCTTGTTGAACGGGTGCTTTAGTTTCAAAACAAATGGACTGTTTCCGCCAACCTCTCATTACCCCAAAGAAAAACTATCTACTTTTGGTGCCTGTCACCACTCTAGTTTTGTCGAAGATTGATAGGCTTTTAGGTGTGAAGAAAATGGTAGAAAGGAGTAGCAACTGAATAGTTGTGAGGGTAGCCGATGGGTGATCTTCTTTTCTTTTTAAGGAAAGGGTGTGATCGGCCTGGAAAATATTCTTGATATTTTAAGAGAAATTCTAAAAGGAATTATATTCCCCCAGTGTAATCGTAAGCAATAAAAAAGCCGAACTCCTTTACAAAAAAAAGGAGACGGCTTTTTCTTATCTGTTTATTTCATTTCAGGGATAGAGTCGGAACCTTTGACTAACTTGCTGCCAATCCCATAGAAAATTGCTGCAGATACAAGGCCAACAAAAGCTACTGAAAGATGTGGTGCGTAGAAGTTACAATATAATGCGATGGCAGAAGACAAAATCCAGACAATGAATGCCATTGGTCTCCAGTTTACTAAATTTGCCGAATTATTTTTTCGTAAAACCAAGCGGTCCATAATCATAATTGCTCCGATAGGCGGAATGATTACCCCAAGAAGAACGAGCCAGTTGAAAAAGTGATTATAAATGCCAGAAACTGCGACGATTAAACCGACTATACCAATAATAATCGTGATAGGTCTCATTTTTTTACCAGTCATATGTGACCAGCCAACAGCGCCATTATATAAGCAATGTGTACCGACGGAACCCAAATTGATAAAGACAAAAAGGATAGACAAGATGGTAAGCAATGGACCATGTCCTGCTAATACTGACATGAAGTCCCCACCAGTTGAAGTTGGATTTGGGATAACTCCAGTCGCTACAATAATTCCTCCAACAAGCTCGGCAATAAAGTTCCCGATTGGAAAGGCGAAAATGGTTGATAACATCCCTTCACGGCCATTTTTTGCCCAACGGGTAAAGTCCGCTGTCATTGTACCTGAATCAGCAAATCCGGCGAATACTAACGTTACAGCAGCTCCAAATGACATTGCGTTTGAAACATGAGGATGATAGTTTAAAATATCAGAGTTACCGGTTTTCATTGCCATAACAATCGCAATAATGGCAATTAGAAAATAAAATGGTGCTGCGATCCACCCTAAGATAGATAAAGCCTTAATACCGATATAAGTTACTGCAACATAGAGAATCCCGCCGATGACGGTCATTATTAACAGACTAGCACCAAATGACCCATGCATCGTAGCACCAGTAAGTCCGACTTGAAGAGCAAACCAGCCGATTACAACTGTAGAAAGTAATCCGGAAATAATATAATAACCCGATTGTCCGAATGTCCTTTGTGCAGTCAGGGAAAAGTTCAATCCCGAACGTCCGGCATCATAGCTTAGTAAGCCTACCATGACGAAAAGGAGCAAATTACCAAGCAGCATCGCTAAGGCGCCGGCTTTAAAGCCAAGCTGTGCAGTGATTAGTCCGCCGATGACTGCACTGGTTAATACCATTGGGAAACCAAACCAAACAGCTGCAACGGACGATAATTTTTTGCGGTATTCTTTGGGAACAGGAGTGTGTTCAAATTCTGGATCCAATAACTTCTTTTCATCAACGCTAGTTGACATGAATGTTTCCTCCTAGTGAAACAATTTTTAGGTGAGTGACTGCATTTGACACACTTCTTTGTTCACTGGTGAGCAAAGAAGCGAAAAATGATGGATCAATGTATGATTTGTCGTTTGTGATCCTCCCTTTTTATTTTGCGAGATGTATCATTAATAAAGCGGTTTCATTTGACCTTGCAAGATTATTGTATGAGGTATTCCATTTAGTGTAATTGTATAAAAAAAACAAAAATGTGGGCTATCAATTAGGCAGTTTGAATAAAAATAAAGGGTTTATTTGGTAAAAGGGGTTTTTTTGCATGTAAATACTTTTTTTGAAAATATGAAACTATTTTCTCGAAGAAGAGAGAATCGTTGACCAAGTGTAGAATATTTCCCTTGGAGATCGTGGATTAGAAATAAAAGAAGTTTAAATCACATACTTTTATGTAATTCCGTAATGAAACACCTCTTAAACTAACCCGATACATCTTAACTTTGTAAAGGCTTACACTTAAAGTAACGGGTACAAGAGTGAAATAAAGCAACGCTATCATAAGATGCGTTGCTTATTTATTCTAAAAAACTTCCTATATAATTCCTGCCTGATGCTTCCGCTTAACCTGCCATTGGAGCCTGTATAATTGGATATTTTATTTTTAATATTTCTGTCATTTCATTAATTAACATTTGTATCCCTCATCTTTTACGTAAGATTTCCTCTCAAACTGAATACCATTTAAAAGCATTCCCGCCCCAATTAAAACGACACTAGATGCTCCAATCAAAGCAGTATTAAAATTATGAGTGAATGATGATAAGACCCCAGAAAGGATGGGTCCTATCAACTGTCCAATAGCAAAAATAGCAGTTAGTATGCCAATCGTTCGACTGCCATTAGATGGATTTATTTGTCGTCCCAATGTTGTAGCAAGTGTAGTGATACCCATAAACGTTGCTCCAAATAATAAAGCACTTATGATAAAACTAGTTTTCGAAATCCAAAAGGCTGGCATCGCCATCCCCAAGGATTGTAATGTCATTGCAAGAACTAAGGATTTAACGAAGCCCCATTTTTTTGCTAGTATAGACCAGATGAGACAGGATGGAATCGCAGCCAAACCAACCATCATCCAAACTAGGGTTGCCCCATTATGAAAGGATGGGGTCTTTTCAGCGATAGATACGATAAATGTCCCTGTAACAATGTAACCCAATCCTTCTAAACCATAGGCAATGGTCAACCATAGGAGCCATTTCGTTGGGGGGACAACTGCAAAATTATCTTCTTTATTTTTTAACTCAACAACGTTGGTGGCTTCATCTAGCCATATCCATACGAAGATAGATAGGATTGCACTGACAACAGCTAATCCAATCCATGTACCTTCCCACTGATTTAAATGGTTTAAACTCGGAATAAAAAGACTGGATAAACAGATTCCCAAACCTACCCCTCCATAAAATAAACCAGACCAACTTGTTTTGTTTATAGTAGCAAGTTTATCTAACACGATACCAGAGGCTAGGACCAACACATAAGCACTGGAAACCCCTGATAGAAATCGTAGTACATACCAAAGGAAATGAGAGTATGTTAGACCCATTATGGCAGTGGTTAATATACTGATGATTAGACTTATTTTTAAGATAATCACTCGATACTTTTTCAAAGGTACCGCTCCTGCTAAAATTGCTCCAAGCAAATATCCAGCGTAATTACTTGATGCTATATATCCAGCAACTGCATTCGAAAAAGATAGATCCTTTTGCATAAGTGGAAGAATGGGAGTATAGGCAAACCTTCCAATCCCCATAGCAATGATTAGTGACAGTATTCCCCCTATTAAAAAAAGAAAAGATTGCTTCTTCAACTAAAAACCTCCAATAAAGTGATTATATTTAAATCATATCTCTTATCTGATATATTGAATAATACATAATATTGATATTAGCTATCAGTTAATCAGATGGCAAAAAAAGAGGTGAGGATTTTGATGGATTTGCAAACATTAAAAGTTTTCCAGACTGTTGCAAAGCTGGGGAGTATTTCACAGGCAGCAAGAGAACTTCAATATGCACAATCTAATATCACGATGAAAATACAGAAATTGGAAGCGGAACTTCAAACGACCTTATTTTATAGACATAATCGTGGGGCTGCTTTAACAGCCAAAGGAAGCATGTTATTAACATACACGGAAAAAATATTTGATCTTATAGAAGAAACAAGAAACGTGATGAATGATGATCAAACACCAAAAGGTCCTTTAATTATTGGTTCTATGGAAACAACTGCCGCAGTGCGCTTACCTGCCATATTTTCAAAGTATCTTAAAGATTATCCCGACGTTGACCTAACTCTAAAAACAGGTTCTACGGAAGAAAATATTCGTGGTGTTCTTCAGTATGAAATTGATGGAGCATTTGTGGCTGGACCTATTGAACACCCCGATCTCATTCAAAAGGAAGTATTTGAAGAGGAAATGATACTTGTAACTGATACAATTCATCCAGCCATATCTTCTATCAAAGATATTCAAACGAGGACACTACTTGTATTCCGTACAGGATGTTCTTATCGGGAAAAGCTTGAAGAATGGTTTCATCAAGAGAGGGTGATTCCTAAAAAGATAATGGAATTTGGAACCCTGGATGCAATCATTGGGTGTGTATCTGCTGGCCTAGGTATAAGTATGGTTCCACAAAGTGTTGTTGAACAACAAATACAAGAAGGAACTCTTAGAAAGCATTCACTCCCGAAACCATTTGGAAAAGTCAAAACAGTATTCATTTATAGAAAAGATAAGTATGTACCTGCGCCTTTATTAAAATTTCTATATATGTTAAGTGATTAGATGAGGGTTAGAAATCTACTTAAACTATCAGATGCAAGAGTTTAAAAATGAGGTGCAGCGGCAGCTCATTTTCTTTTTG
Source organism: Neobacillus sp. DZ-9 (assembly GCF_059587065.1). Taxonomy (NCBI): domain Bacteria; kingdom Bacillati; phylum Bacillota; class Bacilli; order Caryophanales; family Bacillaceae; genus Neobacillus; species Neobacillus sp. DZ-9. The sequence continues at coordinate 92 of NZ_JCAIOL010000007.1, read as the reverse complement.
TGCTAAAGGGGCAAATTAGCATTCCTGTAGATCGTTAAATATCAGGTTTGAAAAAAATAGAGCCCCTCAGTAAGATACGAGTATAGAGACCA